>NZ_JCALCQ010000014.1:0-128104 GCF_059812425.1 Mycobacterium sp. NGS56 | reverse complement strand
CTCAGCATCGCTTCGCTCTGCATCGTCGCGGCGCGCGTCATGGCGCCCGGTGTGCGTAGACCACCCCGTTGCGCTGGGGCGCCCGCATGAGCGGCGCAGTGTGCCCGGGATCGTTCGACCCGGTGACGTTGGGCCACATCGACGTCTTCGAGCGCGCGTCGGCTCAGTTCGACGAGGTGGTGGTGGCGATCCTGACCAACCCCGCCAAGAAGGGCATGTTCGACCTCGACGAGCGGATCGCAATGATCAACGAATCGACGACGCACCTGCCCAACCTGCGGGCGGAAGCCGGCCAAGGTCTAGTCGTCGACTTCGTCCGGTCGCGCGGCATGACGGCCATCGTGAAGGGGCTGCGCACCGGCACCGACTTCGAATACGAGCTGCAGATGGCGCAGATGAACAAACACGTCGCAGGCGTGGACACCTTCTTCGTCGCGACCGCCCCGCGCTATTCGTTCGTGTCGTCATCGCTGGCCAAAGAGGTGGCGATGCTCGGCGGTGACGTGTCGGAACTGCTGCCCGAAGCGGTCAATCGTCGCTTGCGGGTGAGGCTTTCGGACCAGTCCTGATGCGCCGGGGGCGACCGAGGGCGCCGCGCGGTGCTCGACGTGCAGTTACCGCAACCCCGCGGCCGGTCAGTGCCGATGCCCGGACTGGCCGGCCTCGGGGGAACCGCCCATCATGCGCACCATGGGCAGACCATCGGAGGCGATGAACCGGACGACCAGGATGACCGCGAGCACCAGGAACGCGATGTTGAGCCAGGTCGTGTAGTTCCATGAGATCGACGCTTCGAGCACCATCGCGTTGCGCTGTGTCGGAATGAGATGAGTTGTGCCGAAGATGAATTCGACCAAATACCCGGCGGCGACCATCGCGACATAGAAGGTGCCCAACAACGTCAGCATCATCCGGGTGCCGTAGTACTTGCGGTAGATATTCAGGATCGGAAGGATCAACAGGTCGGCATAGATGAACGCGATTACGCCGCCAAAGCTGATGCCCCCGTTCCACAACACCGCCGCCAGCGGGACGTTGCCGATCGAGCACACGAAGGACACGATCGCCACGATGGGCCCCACGATCGGTCCCCATATCGGCGAGAGGCCCGGGTGATCGACCAAAAAGAAGTTCTGCCAGAGTCTTTCGGGAACCCAGGCCGCGACGGCACCCGCGATCAGCAGGCCCAGGACGAGGTCGCGCAAGATCGCGAGCCACTCCATGACGAACACGTGCGAAACCGAGGTGAGGCCGGCCGGGGAGAACAGCCGTCGCCAAAACGAGCCGTCCCCTTGGACGGACATGTCCATGGCGGCATGGCCTTCCATCGAGCCGGCGATTCCCCGCTCGGCCTGCTCACGGGCGGCGTCGATGAGTCGCGATCGCACGAACAGCCGGAACAAAACGGCCAGCACCATGATCATCATGGGGCCGCCGACGAATTCGGCGGCGGTGAATTGCCAGCCCATCAGCAGCGCCAGGAGGATGCCCAGCTCCACCACCAGGTTGGTGGAGCCGATTTCAAACGTCATCGCCGCGGTGAAGTTGGCGCCCTTGCGAAACAGCGACCGCGCCAGCGCCACCGCGGCATACGAGCAGGAAGACGATGCCGCGCCCAGCCCGGCGGCGACCGCGAGGGTGCGCGGCCTATCGTCACCCATGAGCGCCACGATCGTCGAGCGCCGCACGACGGCCTGCACCACCGCCGAGAGGGCGAAGCCCAAGATCAGCGCCCACAGGATTTCCCACGTCATCGACCCCGCGACCGTCAAAGCATGCCCGACCGCTGATAGCACCGTCACTTGTGTCCTCCTGCGGTAACCCACTCGCTCGAAGCGGGTGCGTGTTAATTGGCAAGCATACCCCACGGGGGTATAAACCACCGCGAATGCAGCGCGCACCGAAGGGACTGTGCCGACCCGGCCGGCGTCCGACTGACGGTCCGATGGTGCGTTCGGCCGCCCGCGACCTAGAATCGCTGGCAAATAGCCGGTCCCCGGCGCGTCGACGCAAACGCCGGGCCTGCGCCCTTCCTGCATCGACGGGGATCCGGCAACGAATATGGATGAACCACCTCGCGCGGCCGTGGCGGCCGCGGAACTGCGTGAACGGGCGCTTCCTGATGACACTGACTGTCAACCGCCCAGCTCAAAACGCCTCACCGGCGCGTTTGAGGGGGCCCGAACGGGCAAATACCCGACACACCGGTGTCGCCACCGCTGTCACAGAGACAACACCAGGCACACTGGTAACAACAAGAGCTTTGCAGACGCCAGGAGGGTGTGGCCGTGTATCGAGTCTTTGAGGCGCTGGACGAACTCAGCGCCATTGTGGAAGAAGCCCGTGGCGTTCCGATGACGGCCGGCTGCGTGGTGCCCCGCGGCGACGTGCTGGAGCTGATCGACGACATCAAGGACGCAATCCCGGGCGAACTGGACGACGCCCAGGATGTCCTCGACGCGCGCGACTCCATGCTGCAGGACGCCAAGGCGCACTCCGAGTCCATGGTGTCCTCGGCGACCACCGAGTCGGAGTCGATGCTCAACCACGCCCGCTCAGAGGCCGACCGGCTGCTGTCCGACGCCAAGGCGCAAGCCGACCGCATGGTGAGCGAAGCGCGCCAGCACAGCGAGCGGATGGTCGGCGAGGCCCGCGAAGAAGCGATGCGCATCGCCACGGCGGCCAAGCGCGAGTACGAGGCCAGCGTCGGCCGCGCGCAGGCCGAAGCCGACCGGTTGCTGGAAAACGGCAACATCTCCTACGAGAAGGCCGTGCAAGAGGGCATCAAGGAGCAGCAGCGACTGGTCTCGCAGAACAGCGTGGTGGAGGCGGCTAACGCCGAGGCCACCCGGCTCATCGACTCGGCGCACGCCGAGGCCGACCGGCTGCGCGGCGAGTGCGACATCTACGTCGACAACAAGCTTGCCGAGTTCGAGGAATTCCTCAACGGCACCCTGCGGTCGGTGGGGCGCGGTCGTCACCAACTGCGGACGGCGGCCGGAACCCACGACTACGCCGTGCGGTAGTCGCTGCGCGGGCCGTTTGCCGGGCACGCGCGCCCTGGAATTATGCGGTCAGCGCCGTAGGATTTCCGATATGGCGCGGCAGCACAGCACAGGATCGGGCCGCGGCGCGGGGTCACGGCTGGCCGCGCCGATGGCGTTCGACATCACGCGGCTCGGGCGTCGCCCCGGGGCGATGGTGACGTGGCAGAAAACCGTGCCCAGTCCGTCGCGCATCGGACTGGACATGATCGCCATAGAGGCGGAAGCCCCGCTCGAGCTGGACTTACAGATTCAATCGGTGTCCGAGGGCGTGCTGGTGACCGGGACGGTCACCGCGCCCACGGTCGGCGAATGCTCCCGTTGTCTGACCAAGCTCGACGGACGGGTCCAAGTGCGGCTCACCGAGCTGTTCGCCTACCCCGACAGCACCACCGAGGCCACCACCGAGGAAGACGAGGTGGGTCACATCCTCGACAACACCATCGACCTTCAGCAGTCGATCGTCGACGCCGTGGGGCTGGAACTCCCGTTCTCCCCCGTATGCACCCCGGACTGCCCGGGCCTGTGTCCTGAGTGCGGTGTTTCGCTGGCCGCCGAGCCGGGCCATCAGCACGATCGCATCGATCCACGGTGGGCCAAGCTGGCCGGCATGTTCAGCGCGGAGTCGGACGAGTCGCGGGGTAAACGGTGAGTTCACGGCAACAGCTGCTCGATGCCCTCGGGGTTGAGCTGTCCGACGAACTGCTATCCCTGGCGTTGACGCATCGCAGCTATGCCTACGAACACGGGGGCCTGCCGACCAACGAACGGCTGGAATTCCTGGGCGACGCCGTGTTGGGCCTCTCCATCACCGATGAGTTGTATCACCGTCATCCCGACCGCACCGAGGGTGACCTGGCCAAACTGCGCGCCAGCGTGGTCAACACCCAGGCGCTGGCCGACGTCGCGCGCAAGCTGTGCGAGGGCGGCCTCGGCGTCCATCTGCTGCTGGGGCGCGGCGAAGCCAACACCGGCGGTGCCGACAAATCGAGCATCCTTGCCGACGGCATGGAGTCGCTGTTGGGCGCGATCTACCTCCATCACGGGATTGACGTTGCGCGCGAGGTGATCCTGCGGTTGTTCGGCCCGCTACTGGATGCCGCGCCGACGCTGGGGGCCGGGCTGGACTGGAAGACCAGCCTGCAGGAACTGACCGCGGCCCGCGGCATGGGCGCGCCGTCCTACGTCGTCACCTCGACCGGGCCGGATCACGATAAGGAATTCACCGCGGTGGTCGTAGTGGCGGAAACCGAATACGGCACGGGTGTCGGCCGCTCCAAGAAGGAAGCCGAGCAGAAGGCCGCTGCGGCCACCTGGAAGACGCTCGACGTGCTGGACCCCGCGGGAAAAACGTCCGTCTAGATGCCCGAACTGCCCGAAGTCGAGGTGGTGCGCCGCGGCTTGCACGCCCATGTCGTCGGCAAGACGATCACCGCCGCCCGGGTGCATCACCCGCGCGCGGTGCGTCGGCACGAAGCCGGGCCCGCGGACCTCACCGCCCGGTTGCTGAATGCGCGGATCACCGGCACCGATCGGCGCGGCAAGTACCTGTGGCTGCTGCTCGACACGGAACCCCCTGGGCAGGAATCGGATACGGCGTTGGTAATCCATCTCGGCATGAGCGGGCAGATGCTGCTGGGTGAGGTGCCGCGCGCGGACCACGTCCGGATCTCCGCGCTGCTCGACGACGGCACCGTGCTGAGTTTCGCCGACCAGCGCACCTTCGGCGGGTGGATGCTCGCCGACCTGGTGAAGGTGGACGGCAGCGTGGTACCGGAGCCGGTCGCGCATCTGGCGCGTGACCCGCTGGACCCCCGATTCGATGCCGGGGCGGTGGTAAAAGTGTTGCAGCGCAAGCATTCCGAAATCAAGCGGCAGCTTCTGGATCAGCAGGTTGTGTCCGGCATCGGCAACATCTACGCCGACGAGGCGCTGTGGCGGGCCAAGGTGAACGGGGCGCGGATCGCCGACACGCTGAGCCGCAAGCAGTTGACCGCCGTGCTGGACGCGGCCGCCGAGGTGATGCGCGATGCGTTGGCCAAAGGCGGGACCTCGTTCGATTCGCTCTACGTCAACGTGAACGGCGAATCGGGTTACTTCGACCGGTCGCTCGACGCGTACGGGCGTGAAGGTGAAGCCTGCCACCGCTGTGGAGCGGTGATGCGCCGGGAGAAGTTCATGAACCGCTCCTCGTTCTACTGCCCGAAATGTCAACCGCGGCCACGGGCTTGAGCTTTTCGAGTGCGGCTGGCTCAATCGAAGATGTCGCGGCGCAGCGTCCCGGTGGGCAACGCCGGGTCCACGAACCATTCGTGGCGAAAAAGCACACCGAACACCTGCGGCGGCAACCGGAGTAGTAGCCCGAACAGCCGCGCGCCCAGACCGGACGCGCCGATCTGAGAGCGGTGCGCGGCCAGAGCATCTCGCTTCTGGCGCGCAAAGCGAAAGACGTTGACCCGATGGGTGATTGTCGCGCGCGGAGCGTATGCGTCCCGGACGACGTCGCGCTCGTATGGGCCGGGAAGCCGCAGTAGGTGCGCGATATCGCTGACGCGGCACAGCATTTCGCGCGGTATGGTCACCTCGAGCACCCGCGGGGTGGCGGCGAGTTCGGCGGCACGCTTGCCGACGTGGTGTACCTGGACGTGGTCACGATGGCCGTAGCCACCGTTCGGTTGGTAGTTGAGCAGCAGGTCGGCGTGTTCGTCGCGCAGGATGCTCGCCAGCCGCGTAGCCGCCTCGTCGGAATCCGCACGCCCGAATCGGATGCGCCCTGCGGGATCCGGGTAGAACAGCGGACCGTAGCCACTGTCGGCATACCCGAGGCACTCCACGCGGTGTACACCGAGAATCCCTGCGCTCGTGTGCAATTCATCGATTCGGTGGTTTCCGTCTTCATTGTGGACGCGCCCGTCTGTTGCCGTGACCACGACCACCCGGTGCCCGGCCGCGGCTGCCCGTGCCAGGGTGCCGCCGGTGAGCAGGACCTCGTCGTCGGGATGGGCGTGGAATGCGACCACGGTTGCCATGTAAAGCAGTATGCCCGTGCGTCAATGTCCGGGCGCCCGGTAGAAATAAGCCATGGTCGAACTATGGGTGGAACGCACCGGAACTCGCCGCTACGCGGGGTACAGCTCACGCGGAGCGCAGGTGCTGATCGGTTCCGAGGACGTCGACGGGGTGTTCACGCCCGGCGAGCTGCTCAAGATCGCGCTCGCGGCTTGCAGCGGGATGTCCAGCGACCTACCGCTGGCCCGCCGGCTGGGCGACGACTACAAGGCGGTCATCAAGGTCTCCGGAGCTGCCGACCGCGAGCAGGAACGCTATCCGCTGCTGGAAGAGACCCTGGACCTGGACCTGTCGGGACTGGCCGACGACGAGAAGGAGCGCCTGCTGGTGGTGGTCAATCGGGCCATCGACCAGGTCTGCACCGTCGGGCGCACGCTCAAGTCGGGTACCGCCGTCGACTTCGAGGTTAACGATGTCGGAGCCTGACACCCGTCTGACCGCCTGGGTACACGGTCAGGTTCAGGGCGTCGGTTTCCGTTGGTGGACGCGCTGCCGGGCACTGGAGCTGGGCCTTACCGGTTATGCGGCCAATCAGGCCGACGGCCGCGTCCTGGTGGTCGCCCAAGGGGCGCGGCCGGCCGCCGAAAAGCTGCTACACCAGCTCGAAGGTGGCACGGCGTGGCCGTCGCGACCCGGGCATGTCGACAAGGTCGTGGCCGATTGGTCGCCGCCGCAGGAGCGGTTCGAGGGTTTCGAAGAGCGCTGAGGCACGTCGCGGGCTGCGGGGCACAGCAGTCAAGTTCCGGCTCAGGCTTTGATGGTCGTTTTCGGAACGCGCTAGCGGGTCTCGAAATGCCTTGATTGCCAGGTTTCCGTGGCTGGTGTGACCCATGTGACCAGTGCGCCGACCACGCAAAGCACCGCTATTGTTTCGGGCGAGCCGACACCCCTCGGTGCAGCTGTCCTCGGCGGTTTGAGCGGTAGTCTGGCTCGCCGTGTACCTCAAGAGTCTGACGCTGAAGGGCTTCAAGTCCTTCGCCTCGCCGACGACTCTGCGTTTCGAACCGGGCATCACCGCCGTCGTCGGGCCCAACGGGTCCGGCAAATCCAACGTCGTCGACGCGCTGGCCTGGGTCATGGGGGAGCAGGGGGCAAAGACGCTGCGCGGCGGGAAGATGGAAGACGTCATCTTCGCCGGGACCTCGTCGCGGGCTCCGCTGGGCCGCGCCGAGGTCACCGTCACCATCGACAACTCCGACAACGCGCTGCCCATCGAATACTCCGAGGTGTCCATCACACGGCGGATGTTCCGCGACGGCGCCAGTGAATACGAAATCAACGGCACCAGTTGCCGTTTGATGGATGTTCAAGAACTACTGAGCGACTCCGGGATCGGCCGGGAAATGCACGTCATCGTCGGGCAGGGCAAGCTCGACGAGATCCTGCAATCGCGACCCGAGGACCGTCGCGCGTTCATCGAAGAAGCCGCCGGGGTGCTCAAGCACCGCAAGCGCAAGGAAAAAGCCCTCCGCAAACTTGACGCGATGTCGGCGAACCTGGCCCGGCTCACCGACCTGACCACCGAGTTGCGCCGCCAGCTCAAACCGCTCGGCCGCCAGGCCGAGGTGGCCCGTCGCGCCCAGACGATCCAGGCCGACCTGCGCGACGCCCGGCTGCGGCTGGCCGCCGACGACCTGGTCAACCGCCAGGGCGAGCGCGAGGCCATCTTCGAGGCCGAGGCAGCCATACGCCGGGACCACGACCAGGCCTCCTCGCGGCTGGCCGAGGCGTCCGCGGAGCTGACCACGCATGAAACGGCGGTTAGCGAACTCTCCGGCCGGGCCGACTCGGTTCAGCACACCTGGTTCGCGCTGTCCGCGTTGGCCGAACGGGTCGCCGCGACCGTGCGGATCGCCAGCGAGCGGGCCCAGCATCTCGATCTGGAGCCGGTTGCCACCAGCGACACCGACCCCGACGCGCTGGAAGCCGAGGCCGAACAGGTCGAGGTCGCCGAGCGGCAGCTGCTCGCCGAACTGGCCGGCGCGCGCACCCGCCTCGACGCTGCGCGCGCCGAACTGGCCGAGCGGGAGCGTGAGGCCGCCGACGCCGATCGGGCGCACATGGCGGCGGTGCGCGCGGAGGCGGATCGTCGAGAAGGTTTGGCGCGCTTGGCAGGTCAGGTGGAGACGATGCGCGCGCGGGTGGAATCGATCGATGACAGCGTGGCGCGCCTGTCCGAACGCATTGAACAGGCCGCCGCCCGCGCGCAGCAGGCCAAGGTGGAATTCGAGACCGTCCAGGGCCGCGTCGGTGAACTCGACCAGGGCGAGGTGGGCCTCGACGAACACCACGAGCGCACCGTCGCCGCGTTGCGGCTCGCCGACGAACGGGTGGCCGAGCTGCAGTCGGCCGAGCGAGACGCCGAACGCCAGGTGGCCTCGTTGCGAGCCCGCATCGACGCCCTCGCGATCGGGCTCGAGCGTAAGGACGGCGCGGCGTGGCTCAGCGAAAACCACGGCGACACAGGGCTTTTAGGGCCCATTGCCAAATTGGTCAAGGTTCGGCCCGGCTACGAGGCGGCGTTGGCTGCGGTGCTGGGATCGGCGGCCGACGCATTGGCTGCCGAGAGCCTCGGCGCGGCGCGTTCGGCCGTCGCCGCGCTCAAGGAGGCGGATGGCGGTCGGGCTGCGCTGGTGCTCGGGGACTGGCCCGCCGAACCGCCGGCGCCGCAGGCCGCCCCGGCAGCCGCACTGTGGGCACTCGACCTGATCGAGGCGCCCGCCCGGCTGCGCGGCGCGATCACCGCCATGCTCTCCGGCGTCGCGGTCGTCGACGGCCTGGACCAGGCCCTGGCCCTGGTGGCGGCGCACTCGCACCTGCGCGCGGTGACGCTCGATGGTGACCTGGTGGGCGCCGGCTGGGTGAGCGGCGGGTCGGACCGCAAGCCGTCCACGCTCGAGGTGACCTCGGAAATCGACAAGGCCGGTGCCCAGCTCACCGCCGCGGAGGCCCGGGTGGCCGAGCTGAGCGCGGCGCTGTCCGGCGCGCTGACCGAGCAGATGGCGCGTCAGGACTCGGCCGAGCAGGCACTGGCCGCGCTGAACGAGTCCGACAGCGAGATCTCGGGGATGTACGAGCAGCTGGGCCGGCTCGGTCAGGACGCCAGGACGTCCGAAGACGAGTGGAGCAGGCTGCTGCGGCAACGCGAGGAGCTCGAAGCGGGCCGGACCCAGACCGTCGCCGAAGTCACCGAGCTGGAGACCCGGCTGCGCAACGCGCGGGAGACCCAGCACGCACCGGCGGAAGAACCCGTGGACCGTCAGCAGATCGCCGCGGCCACCGAGGCCGCTCGCAGCGTCGAAATCGAGGCGCGGCTGGCCGTGCGGACCGCCGAAGAGCGTGCGAATGCGGTCCGCGGGCGGGCGGATTCGTTGCGCCGAGCGGCCGCGGCCGAACGCGAAGCCCGGCTGCGGGCGCAGCAGGCGCGGGAGGCACGACTGCGCGCCGCCGCGGTGGCGGCGGCGGTAGCCGACTCAGGCCGGCATTTGGCGCAGCGGCTGAACGAAGTCGTCAACGCCGCCTCGAAGATCCGCGACGCCCTGGCCGCCGAACGCCAGCAGCGTGCGACCGCGATGGCAGCCGTGCGCGACGAGGTTAACGCGTTGAGCGCCCGGGTGGCCGCCCTGACCGACTCGCTGCATCGCGACGAAGTGGCCAACGCCCAGGCGGCGATGCGAATCGAGCAGCTCGAGCAGATGGTGCTCGAGCAGTTCGGCATGGCGCCCGCCGACCTGATCGCCGAGTATGGCCCGGAGAACCAACTGCCGCCCTCCGAGCTGGAGATGGCCGAATACGAGCAGGCCAAGGAGCGCGGCGAACAGGTTTTCGCGCCCGCCCCGATTCCCTACGACCGGCCCACCCAGGAGCGCCGGGCCAAGCGGGCCGAGCGTGAGCTGGCCGAACTGGGCAGGGTCAACCCGCTGGCGCTGGAGGAGTTCGCCGCGCTCGAAGAGCGCTACAACTTCCTGTCCACCCAACTCGAGGACGTCAAGGCCGCCCGCAAGGACCTGCTCGGTGTGGTCGACGAAGTCGACGCCCGCATCCTGCAGGTGTTCAGCGAGGCCTACACCGACGTCGAACGCGAGTTCTCCGACGTCTTCACCGTGCTGTTCCCCGGCGGTGAGGGCCGGCTGCGGCTGACCAATCCCGACGACATGCTCACCACCGGCATCGAGGTCGAGGCCCGCCCGCCGGGCAAGAAGATCACCCGCCTCTCGCTGCTGTCCGGTGGCGAGAAGGCGCTGACGGCGGTCGCGATGCTGGTGGCGATCTTCCGGGCTCGCCCGTCGCCGTTCTACATCATGGACGAGGTGGAGGCCGCCCTCGACGACACCAACCTGCGGCGGCTGATCTCGCTGTTCGAGCTGCTGCGTGCGCGCTCTCAGCTCATCATCATCACGCACCAGAAGCCGACGATGGAGGTCGCGGACGCTTTGTACGGCGTCACCATGCAGGGCGACGGCATCACCGCCGTTATCTCCCAGCGGATGCGTGGCCAGCAGGTGGAGCAGCTGGTCACCACTTGATCAGCGGGTCGGCGCCATTGACCCGCGGCGATCGCGAGCGCGGCGGTGCCGGGTGAAGCGGGTCGGCGCCATCGACCGAGGCGATCGCGAGCGCGGCGGTGCCGGGTGAAGCGGGTCGGCGCCATCGACCCGCGGCGATCGCGAGCGCGGCGGTGCCGGGTGAAGCGGGTCGGCGCCATTGGCCCGCGGCGATCGCGAGCGCGGCGGTGCCGGGTGAAGCGGGTCGGCGCCATCGACCGAGGCCCGGTGACCACCCGGCACCGTAGAGCTTGAAACAATGTCAGCGTGTCCCAAGGTCTTTGGATCGCGATCGCGGTCATCGCTGCCCTGGTCGTCATCACCGCGCTGGTCCTGGGCCTGCTGCGGTATCGGCGGCGCCGCATCAGCTTCTCAACCCGGCCCGAACCCGGGGCGATAGACCGTTCCGGTGGCTACACCGCGTCCTCGGGCATCACTTTCAGCCAGACCCAGACGGCCGACCGGCTCGACACCACCGGGCTGCCCGCAGTAGGTGACGACGCGGCCATTCCCCGCGACGCGCCGCGGCGCACCATTTCCGAGGTCGAGCTTCCCGAACCGGTGCCCGAGGCACCGGCGCCGGAGGCCCCAGTCGCGGCGCCGGCAACCTCAGCCCCGGCGCCCCCGGGCCCCCCGCCCGAAACCCCGGCGCCGGAGGCCCCGGCCGCTGCCGAAACGATCGCACCCGAGCTCGAGGAGATCGCGCCGACCGAGGGCCGACTGGAGCGGCTGCGCGGCAGGCTGGCCAGGTCGCAGAACGCGCTCGGGCGCAGCGTGCTGGGCCTGATCGGCGGCGGCGACCTGGACGAGGACGCTTGGCAGAATGTCGAGGACACACTGCTGGTCGCCGACCTGGGCCCGGTGGTCGCCGAATCGGTGATCTCCCAGTTGCGCAGCCGGCTGGCCAGCAGCGATGTGCGCACCGAGGCCGACGCCAAGGCCGTGCTGCGCGACGTGCTGATCAAGGAGTTGCAGCCCGACATGGACCGGTCGATCCGGGCCCTGCCGCATGACGACCACCCCTCGGTGCTGCTGATCGTTGGCGTGAACGGCACCGGAAAAACCACCACCGTCGGCAAACTGGCCCGGGTCCTGGTCGCCGACGGGCGCCGCGTCGTCCTGGGCGCCGCCGACACGTTTCGTGCCGCGGCGGCCGATCAGCTGCAGACGTGGGCGTCGCGGGTGGGCGCGGAGGTGGTGCGCGGAGCCGAAGGGGCCGACCCGGCGTCGGTGGCGTTCGACTCCGTCGACAAAGGCATCGCCGCGGGCGCCGACGTCGTGCTCATCGACACCGCCGGGCGGCTGCACACCAAGGTCGGGCTGATGGACGAGCTCGACAAAGTAAAGCGTGTTGTAACACGGCGCGCGGCGGTCGACGAGGTCTTGCTGGTGCTCGACGCCACCATCGGACAGAACGGGCTGGCCCAGGCCCGGGTGTTCGCCGAGGTGGTCGAGATCACGGGTGCGGTGCTGACCAAGCTGGACGGAACGGCCAAGGGCGGCATCGTTTTTCGGGTCCAGCAGGAACTCGGCGTGCCGGTCAAACTGGTCGGGCTCGGGGAAGGACCCGACGACCTCGCGCCGTTCGAACCGGCCGCTTTCGTCGACGCACTGCTCGGCTGAAACCTCTTACACGGTGAGCGGGACGTTAATCCCGCTGAAACATGGCGGCCCCATCGCCGAAACAACCATCTCGCAATGTTCTGGAACAGGTCATCAGATGCGCGTCTGACGGCCAATTGTGGGCCGACCGGAGGAGATTGCGAGTGACATACCCAATACTGGGCCAGCCCAATACCGGCGATACCGCCTGGATGTTGGCCAGTTCCGCGCTGGTGCTGTTGATGACGCCGGGTCTGGCGTTTTTCTACGGAGGTATGGTGCGCGCCCGAAGCGTGCTGAACATGCTCATGATGAGCATCAGCGCTATGGGCGTGGTCACCGTGTTGTGGGTGCTCTACGGCTATTCGCTGGCCTTCGGCGACGACGCTGGCAACGGCGTCGTGGGAAAGCCGACCTCGTTCTGGGGCCTGAAGGGCCTCATCGGCGTCAACGCGGTAGCCGCTGATCCGAGCAAAGGCGTTGCGGCAACCGATATCCCGTTGGCGGGCACCCTGCCGGCCACGGTGTTCGTGGCGTTCCAGCTGATGTTTGCGATCATCACCGTCGCCCTGATCTCGGGCGCGGTGTCCGACCGGCTGAAGTTCGGCGCCTGGCTGGTGTTCGCCGGCCTGTGGGCGACGTTCGTCTATTTCCCGGTCGCCCACTGGGTTTTCGCGTTCGACGGCTTCGCTTCCGAGAAGGGCGGCTGGATCGCAAACAAGCTGCACGCGATCGACTTCGCCGGGGGGACCGCGGTCCACATCAATTCCGGTGTGGCGGGCCTGATGTTGGCGATCGTGCTGGGTAAGCGGCGCGGTTGGCCTACCACGTTGTTCCGGCCGCACAACCTGCCGTTCGTAATGCTCGGCGCCGGGTTGCTGTGGTTCGGTTGGTACGGGTTCAACGCGGGATCGGCCACCACCTCCAACGGTGTCGCCGGGTCGACATTCATGACCACCACTGTCGCGACGGCCACCGCGATGCTGGGCTGGATGCTCACCGAGCGCATCCGCGACGGCAAGGCGACCACGCTGGGCGCGGCGTCCGGCATCGTCGCGGGCCTGGTCGCCATCACGCCGTCCTGCTCGTCGGTCAACGTGCTTGGCGCGTTGGTGGTGGGCCTGGTGGCCGGCGTGGTGTGCGCGCTGGCGGTCGGCCTGAAATTCAAGCTGGGCTTCGACGACTCGCTCGACGTGGTCGGGGTGCACCTGGTCGGCGGCTTGGCCGGCACCCTGCTGGTGGGGCTGCTCGCCGCACCGGAGACCCCGGCCATCAACGGCGTAGCGGGGGTGTCCAAGGGATTGTTCTACGGCGGCGGCTGGGCACAGCTCGAGCGGCAGGCAGTCGGCGCGTTCAGTGTCCTGATCTACTCTGGGGTGGTTACGCTGATCCTGGCGCTGATCCTGAAGTACACCATCGGGCTTCGTCTCAACCCAGAGGCGGAAGCCTCGGGTATCGACGAGGCCGAGCATGCCGAGAGTGGTTACGATTTCGCCGTGGCGACCGGTTCGGTTCTGCCGCCCCGGGTCGCTGTGGCGGATACCCGCAACGGTCTGGAGGAGGAGCGAGTGGGCGACAAAGTGGAGGCAGAGCAGTCATGAAGCTGATCACCGCGATCGTAAAGCCGTTCACGCTCGATGACGTGAAGACCAGTCTGGAGGACGCGGGTGTCCTGGGGATGACGGTCAGCGAAATCCAGGGCTACGGACGGCAGAAGGGTCACACCGAGGTCTACCGAGGCGCCGAATACTCGGTCGACTTCGTGCCCAAGGTGCGCATCGAAGTCGTGGTCGACGACTCCATCGTCGACAAGGTCGTGGACAGCATCGTCCGGGCGGCGCGCACCGGCAAGATCGGTGACGGCAAGGTGTGGGTGAGCCCCGTGGAAACCATTGTGCGGGTGCGCACCGGTGAGCGCGGAACTGATGCGCTATGACATCCGCTGTCAATTGCTGATTCGACCCGGGCGGGCCGGGAGGGGATGACCCCGAACGACCCCGACTCGTCCGGGCATCTAGCGGGGGCAGAAAGCGCCTGCGGGGCAGTCGATCTGGCTGCCTCGCGGCGCCAACTGCTGTCTGAGGGCAGCAAGCTGCACGCCGCCGAACTTCGGCACGCCTGGCTGGATCTGCACGAATCATGGTTGATGGCCAAGGCGGCCGAGATCGGGATCGCCGACGACGGTGGTTTTGCGGTCGTCGGGATCGGCGGATTGGGCCGACACGAGCTGTTGCCGTATTCCGATCTCGATCTGATGCTGTTGCACGACAACAAGTCTGACGACGTGATCGGCGAAGTGGCCGACAAGTTGTGGTATCCGCTGTGGGACGCCAACGTTCGGCTCGACCACAGCGTGCGGACCGTCTCCGGAGCCCTCGGTGTGGCCAATGCCGACATGATCGCGGCGCTGGGCATGCTCGACGCCCGCCATATCGCCGGCGATGCGCGACTGTCCGACGAATTGATCGCCGGCGCACGACAGCAGTGGCGCAGCGCAATCCGCTCCCGGATGAACGAGCTCGTCGAAATTACGCAGGCCCGCTGGGAACGTTGTGGCCGCATCGCGCAGCGGGCGGAGCCGGATTTGAAGTCGGGTCGCGGCGGACTTCGCGATGTGCAACTGCTAGACGCGCTGGGCGTGGCCCAGCTGATCGACCGCCACGGCATGGCCCGTCCCGAGTCACCCGGGGGTTCCCTCGACGATGCTCACCTGACGCTGCTCGACGTGCGCACCGAGCTGCACCGTGTGTCGGGACGCGGACGCGATCAGCTGCAGGCTCAATACGCCGACGAGATCAGTGCCGCCCTGCACATCGGAGATCGATTTGACTTGGCGCGCAAGCTTTCCGGTGCCGGGCGCACCATCGCCTACCATGCCGAGACCGGCATTCGGACCGCCGAGAACGCGCTGCCGCGGCGCGGGGTGACGGCCCTGGTGCGGCGGCCCAAGCGCCGCCCGCTGGACGAGGGTGTCGTCGAATATGCCGGAGAGATCGTGCTCGCTCGCGACGCACGCCCTGATACCGACGTCGGCTTGGTGTTGCGGGTGGCCGCCGCGTCGGCCGATACGGGGTTGCCGATCGGCGCCGCCACGCTGAGCCGGCTGGCTGCCAGCGCGCCGGAGATGCCGGTGCCGTGGCCGCGAGAGTCGTTGGACGACTTGCTCGTTGTGCTGTCCGCTGGGCCGACGACAGTGGCGACGATCGAGGCGCTCGACCGCACCGGGCTGTGGGGCCGACTGCTACCCGAATGGGACGCCATCCGCGACCTGCCGCCCCGCGACGTCGCGCACAAATGGACGGTGGACCGCCACGTGATCGAGACGACCGTCAACGCCGCGCCGCTGTCCACCCGGGTGGCGCGGCCCGACCTGCTCGCGCTCGGCGCTCTGCTGCACGACATCGGCAAAGGCCGCGGCGTCGACCACAGCGTGCTCGGTGCGGGCCTGGCGCTCGAGATCGGGCCGAGGCTGGGCATGCCGCCGGCCGAGGCCGAGTTGCTCGCCCAACTGGTCCGCCACCATCTGCTGTTGCCGATGGTGGCCACCCGCAGCGACCTCAACGATCCCAATACCATTGAGCGCGTGGTGAAATCGCTGAGCGGGGACGCGCTACTGCTGGAAGTCCTGCACGCGCTGACCGAGGCGGACTCGAAGGCCACCGGCCCCGGAGTGTGGAGCGAGTGGAAGGCGTCGTTGATCGACGACCTGGTCCGCAGATGCCGGCTGGTGATGGCCGGCGAGCCCCTGCCCGAGGCCGAACCCGCTGCGCCGCAATATCTCTCGCTCGCCACCGATCGCGGCGTGCATGTGGACATCAAGCCCGGCGGTGGCGAACGCGTGGATGTGGTGATGGCCGCACCGGATCAGCGGGGGCTGGTGTCCAAAGCCGCCGCGGTGCTGGCGCTGAACTCGCTGCGCATCCATTCGGCCTCGGCCAGCACTCACGAGGGATTCGCGATCGTCGAGTTCGTGGTGTCGCCGTTATTCGGTTCACCGCCGGAGGCCGGCCTGCTGCGCCAGCAGTTCAACGGCGCGCTCGCCGGCGACGTCGACGTGCTGGGCACCTTGGAGAAGCGCGACGGCGACGCCGTCAGCGTCCCAACCAGCCGCGCCGGCGAGGTACAGGTCGGGGTGCCCGTCACGCGGTCGAGCGCACCGCCGCGCATCCTGTGGGTCGACTCGGCCTCACCCGACCAGTTGATCGTCGAAGTCCGCGCCACGGACCGCCTGGGGCTGCTCGCGCTGCTGACCCGCGCGCTGGAGCGCGCGGGCACCGACATCGTCTGGGCGAAGGTCAACACCTTCGGGTCGACGGCGGCGGATGTCTTCTGTGTGACGGTGCCGGCCGACGCCGACGCCGGGCACCGGGCGCGCGACGGGGTCGAGCAGAGCCTGCTGGCCGTGTTGGGCGGGCCGGCGGTCGAGGTGCTCGAGGAACCGGTCGGCGACTAGGGCTCAGCGCGCCGACCCGGCGCGCCGCGCTGGCTCAAGAATGCTCGGCATTGAGCCGGCGCACGGCGTCGATGCGCGCGCGCAGCTGCTCGCGGCTCGCCGCGGCGATCGGGGGGCCGCCGCAGCGGCGGCGCAGTTCGCTGTGGATCCAGCCGTGCGGCTTTCCGGTGCGGTGATGGGCGATCGAGACGAGGGTGTTCAGCTCGCGGCGCAACTCCCGGAGCTGGCCCTGCACGGTCGCCGGAGGTGTGCCGACGCCCGACAACAAGCCGCCTGCCTTTTGCAACTGGGCCCGCTTCTGCAGCTGTTCGTCCTGGCGCTGGTGCAGCAGGGTGCGCATCTGATCGGCATCGAGCAGCCCCGGGATCTCGAGGTAGTCCGCTTCCTCGTCGCTGCCGGCCGGAGCGGCGGTGCCAAACGATGATCCGTCGAAGATGAGCTGATCGAGTTCCGCGTCGGCACCCAACGAGGTGAACCCCTTGTCGAGGTCGCTCTTCTCGTCCTGCGCCTTGGTGGCGGGATCGCTCTCGAGCGGGTCACCCTCTAAGACGCGGTGCGGCTCGCCGAGCACGTGGTTGCGCTGGGCCTCCAGCTCACTGGCCAGCTGCAGCAGGTTGGGCACCGACGGCACGAAGATGCTTGCGATTTCCCCCGGACGACGCGACCGCACGAACCGGCCGACGGCCTGCGCGAAGAACAGCGGCGTCGAGGCGCTGGTGGCGTAGATCCCGACCGACAGCCGCGGCACGTCGACGCCTTCGGAGACCATGCGCACCGCGACCAGCCAGCGGCTGGTGCTCGCGGCGAATTCGCTGATCCGCGCCGACGATCCGGGATCGTCGGAGAGCACCAGCGTCGGCGTCTCGCCGGTCAGCTTCGTCAGGAGGGCGGCATAGGCGCGCGCCGCCGTCTGATCCGAAGCGATGATCATTGCGCCGGCATCGGGTATGTGCGTGCGCAGTTGGCGCAGCCGCAGATCCGCGGCCCTGATCACCGCGGGCATCCATTCGCCGGCCGGATCCAGCGCCGTGCGCCACGCGCGCGCCGTCTGCTCGGCCGACAGCGGCTCGCCGAGGCGCGCCGAGTGCTCCTCCCCGGCGCTGTCGCGCCACCGCGCCTCCCCGGAATAGGCGAGGAACACCACGGGACGGACCACGCCGTCGGCGAGCGCGTCGGTGTAGCCGTAGGTGTGGTCGGCTCGCGAACGCCGTATCCCGTCGGGACCGGCCTCGTAGGTCACGAACGGGATGGGGCTGTCGTCGCTACGAAAGGGCGTTCCCGTCAGGGCGAGTCGGCGGGTGGCGTCCGCGAAGGCTTCGCGGATGGCATCGCCCCACGTTTTGGCGTCACCGCCGTGGTGTATCTCGTCGAAGATGACCAGCGTTTTGCGTTGCTCGGTGCGCACCCGGTGCAACGTCGGGTGCGCTGCGATCTGCGCGTAGGTGACCATCACCCCGTGATACTCCGGCGCGATCCGCGGGTTGCCATTGGAGAACCTCGGGTCCAGGGCCAGGCCGTAACGCTGCGCGGCCTGCGCCCACTGCACCTTCAGGTGTTCGGTGGGCACGACGACGGTGACGTGCTCGACGGCCCGTTGGCCCAGCAGTTCGACCGCCACCCGCAAGGCGAAGGTCGTTTTCCCCGAGCCCGGCGTGGCCACCGCCAGGAAATCGCGCGGCTGACCGGCGAGGTAGCGCACCAGCGCCCTGCGCTGCCAGCCGCGCAGCACGCCGGTGTCGCTGGGATCGCTGTCGGCCCGCGCCTGGATGTCGCTGAGCGGCATCGACACAGGCCCCCCGTTCGTTGCTCGTCGACGCGGCTGACTCGATTGAGTCGCGGCTGTGAAATCTAGCACGCCAACGCTTTTCGGCGCACCAACGACTCGACTGGCTATCGTTTCGGGCTCACCGTTTCGCGGGTCTGGAGCCATTCGTGGATGCGCCCGGCAACGTCGGCCCAGCCCGGTTCGAGCATCATGTTGTGGCCCATGGAGAAGAATTCCGGCTCGGTGCGGTAGGCGCGCGCGGTGTTGCACACCTCACGGACACTGACGAAGCCGTCGTACTCGGCGCCCAGGACCAAGATCGGTGTGGTCACCCGCTTGGTTCTGACGCGGCGGACGATCGGGTCGGTCATGGCCGCGCGAACGCTCTCGGCCCCGGCGCGTTGCCGACAGGATTCGACGACGGCCTCGGGAGTGTCGGCGCAGAACAGGTACTCGCGGGCCAGCGCCGGGGTGGCGAGAAACTTCAGCAGCGTGGGATCGCTCCACGATTCCATCGTCATCGACGGTCGCCGCCGCCAGACCCGCAACGCCAGGGTGAGCACGCCCTGCGGCGGCACGGAGCCCACCAGCACCGCCGCCGGAGCGCTTCGATCCTCGAGGTAGCGCTGGATCACGAAACCGCCCAGGGAATGGCCGATCAGCACCGGCCCACCGCCCAGGTCGTCCGCCACGGAACGGACGTCGTCGATGTAGTCGGCGATGGACACCTTCGGCAGCGGTTTGGACGTGGGGCTCGCGCCGTGTCCGCGCAGGCTCATCGCGACCGCGCGGTAGCCGGCATCGGCGAAGAAGTCCAGAAAGTGTTCCCAGCACCATGCGCCGTGCCAGCCGCCGTGCACGAAGAGCAGAGGCACCGGATGCGCTTCGGTGCACGACCCCCTGTCGATCACCTCGAGCATGAGCCTGACCTTCCGCCGTCGACTTGCCGAAACATAAGCCACGAGGACGTCCTCCGGCGTGTCTTCTGCGTCATTTATGCGTCGCCGAACCTGCGCCGGGCGAGCAGCCTGAGCCCACCACTAGGCTGGCGGGGTGTTTGAATCGCTGTCCGACCGCTTGACCGGTGCCCTCGCAGGGCTACGCGGCAAGGGTCGTTTGACCGACGCTGATATCGAGGCCACCACCCGCGAAATCCGGTTGGCCCTGCTGGAAGCCGACGTGTCGCTACCGGTGGTGCGCGCTTTCGTCACCCGGATCAAGGACCGCGCCAAGGGCGCCGAGGTGTCCAGCGCTCTCAACCCGGCCCAACAGGTCGTCAAGATCGTCAACGAGGAACTGATCGGCATCCTGGGCGGCGAAACCCGCCAGCTGGCGTTCGCGAAGACGCCGCCGACCGTGGTGATGCTCGCCGGACTGCAGGGTTCCGGTAAGACGTCGCTGGCCGGGAAGCTGGCCGCCTGGCTGCGCGGACAGGGACACACCCCGCTGCTGGTGGCCTGCGACCTGCAACGCCCCGCCGCGGTGAACCAGCTGCAGGTCGTCGGGCAGCGCGCCGGGGTACCGGTCTTCGCGCCGCATCCCGGCACCCCCCCTTCCGGCCCGGATGCCGGTTCCGTCGGGGACCCGGTCGCCGTCGCGGCGGCCGGCCTCGCCGAGGCGCAGGCCAAGCATTTCGACGTCGTCATCGTCGACACCGCGGGCCGGCTGGGTATCGACGACGAGTTGATGGCGCAGGCCGCGGCCATCCGCGAGGCGATAAATCCCGACGAAGTCCTGTTCGTGCTCGACGCGATGATCGGTCAGGACGCCGTCACCACCGCGGAGGCGTTTCGCGAGGGCGTCGGCTTCACCGGGGCGGTGCTGACCAAGCTCGACGGTGACGCCCGCGGTGGCGCGGCGCTCTCGGTCCGCGAGGTGACCGGTGTCCCAATCCTTTTCGCGTCCACCGGCGAGAAGCTGGAGGACTTCGACGTCTTCCACCCGGACCGGATGTCCAGCCGCATCCTGGGCATGGGCGACGTGCTGAGCCTAATCGAGCAGGCCGAACAGGTCTTCGACGCCGAACAGGCCGAGGCCGCCGCCGTGAAGATCGGCACCGGCGAGCTCACGCTCGAGGACTTCCTGGAACAGATGCTGGCCATCCGCAAGATGGGCCCGATCGGCAACCTGCTGGGCATGTTGCCGGGCGCCGGGCAGATGAAGGACGCGCTGGCCCAGGTCGACGACCGCCAGCTCGACCGCCTGCAGGCCATCATTCGCGGCATGACGCCTGCAGAGCGTGCCGATCCGAAGATCATCAACGCGTCGCGGCGGCTGCGCATCGCCAACGGGTCGGGCGTCACCGTGTCCGAGGTCAACCAGCTGGTGGACCGCTTCTTCGAGGCCCGCAAGATGATGTCGTCGATGCTCGGTGGCATGGGCATCCCGGGCATCGGTCGCAAGTCCGCGACGCGAAAGTCCAAGGGGGCGAAGGGCAAGGCCGGCAAAAAGGGCAAGAAGGGCGGACGCGGGCCGACACCGCCGAAGGCGCGCAACCCCCTGGGAGCCGGGGTGCCGGGCATGCCGGTCGGGTTCCCCGACCTGTCGCAGATGCCCGAAGGGCTCAACGAGCTGCCGCCGGGGCTGGCCGACTTCGATCTGTCCAAGCTGAAGTTCCCGGGCAAGTCGTGACGATCGCGAGCGCGGCGGAGCCGGGCGAAGCGGGTCGTCACCATTGGGGCGCGATCGCGAGCGCGGCGGAGCCGGGCGAAGCGGGTCGTCACCATTGGGCCGGAAGCAGGTAGCCGCCCGGTGCGCATGCACGTGCGGGGCGTGGGGCTGCCCGACGAAACCAAGATCGAACTGTGGATAGTCGACGGCCGCATCAGCGCCGAACCCGTCGCGGGCGCCGAGACGGTCTTCGACGGCGGCTGGATCGTGCCCGGGCTGGTCGATGCCCACTGCCACGTCGGCCTGGGTGATCACGGCGAGATCCCGCTGGACGACGCAATCGCCCAGGCCGAGATCGAACGCGATGTCGGCGCGCTGCTGTTGCGGGACTGCGGGTCCCCGACCGACACCCGCAGCCTCGACGACCGCGACGATCTGCCCCGAATCATTCGGGCCGGAAAGCATCTGGCCAGACCCAAGCGGTATGCCGCGGGCTTCTCGCGTGAGCTCGAAGACGAATGGCAACTGCCGCAGGCGGTGGCCGAGGAGGCCAAGCGGGGCGACGGCTGGATCAAGCTGGTCGGCGACTGGATCGACCGCAGCGTCGGCGATCTGGCCCCACTGTGGTCCGACGACGTGCTCAAGGCCGCGATCGAAACCGCGCATGTCCACGGCGCCCGGGTCACCGCGCACGTCTTCAGTGAGGACGCGTTGCCCGGGCTGATCAGCGCCGGCATCGACTGCATCGAGCACGGGACCGGCGTGGACGACGACACCATTGAGCTGATGGTCGAGCATGGGACCGTCCTGGTCCCGACGCTGGTCAACATCGTGGAGAACTTTCCCGGGATCGCCGACGCCGCCTCGAAGTATCCCGCGTATGCCGCGCACATGCGTGATCTGCATGCGCGTGGGCTGTCCCGGATCGCGGCGGCCCGCGAGGCGGGCGTGCCGATCTACGCCGGCAGCGATGCCGGCACCATGGTCGCGCCCGGGCGCATCGCCGACGAGGTCGAAGCGCTCAAGAGCATCGGGATGAGCCCGACCGAAGCGCTGGGCGCGGCGTGCTGGGACGCGCGCCGCTGGCTCGGCCGGCCAGGGCTGGATCACGGCGCCTCGGCGGACTTGCTGTGCTACTCGACCGACCCGCGTTCGGGCGCCGCCATATTGAACAGTCCCGACCTGATCATGCTGCGCGGCAACATCTTCCGGTCACCGGCCTAGCCGCGCACTTGCGGGACGTCGCAGTGCTGCCCCGCCGCGCCGAGGTCAGCGCGATTGCGGCCGCGGCGCGGCGCAATGCCGCACACTAACCACCAACGCCGAATATTTCTCAACGTTCCGCGCCAAAAAGATTGCGAGTGCTTGCTATCTATGTTAGCGTTCCGCCATCAACGACATGGAGGAAACCATGGCCTACGACGTGATCATCCGCGACGGATTGTGGTTCGACGGGACGGGCTGCCCGCCCCTGACGCGCACGCTCGGCATTCGCGACGGCGTCGTGGCCACCGTGTCCACCCAGTCGCTGGATGAGACCGGGTGCCCCGAGGTGATCGACGCGGCCGGCAAGTGGGTGGTGCCCGGCTTCCTCGACGTACACACCCACTACGACGCCGAGGTGCTGCTGGATCCCGGGCTACGCGAGTCGGTGCGCCACGGCGTCACCACGGTGCTGCTGGGCAACTGCTCGTTGTCGACGGTCTACGCTGATTCCCAAGACGCCGCCGACCTGTTCAGCCGCGTGGAGGCGGTGCCGCACGAATACGTCTTCGGCGCACTGGATTCCAACCGAACGTGGTCGACGGCCGCGGAGTACATCAAGGCGATCGACGCCCTGCCGCTGGGTCCCAATATCGGTTCACTGCTTGGTCATTCGGACCTGCGGACCGCGGTGCTGGGACTTGATCGGGCCACCGACGCCGCGGTGCGGCCCACCGAGGCCGAGCTGGAGAAGATGGCCGAACTGCTGGACGAGGCCCTGGACGCCGGTGTCCTCGGCATGTCCGGAATGGACGCCCCCATAGACAAACTAGACGGCGAACGGTTCCGCTCCCGCGCCCTGCCGTCCACTTTCGCGACGTGGCGGGAGCGGCGCAAGCTGATCAAGGTCCTGCGCAAGCGCGGCCGAATTCTGCAAAGCGCCCCCAACGTGGCAAGGCCGTCGACCGGAATGCTCTTCTTCCTGGCCAGCAGCCGGCTACTCAACTGGGGCAAGGGCGTTCGGATGAGCATGCTGGTATCCGCCGACGCCAAGTCGATGCCGCTGTCGGTTTACGTGTTCGGCCCGGGGACTCGTCTGCTGAACAAGCTACTGGGCGCCAGCGTGCGGTTTCAGCACCTGCCGGTGCCATTCGAGTTGTACTCCGATGGAATCGACCTGCCGGTCTTCGAGGAGTTCGGCGCCGGAACGGCCGCCCTGCACTTGCGAGACCAGTTGGAGCGCAACGCATTACTGGCGAACAAGGAATACCGCCGCAAGTTCCGGCGCGAGTTCGACCGCATCAAGCTCGGGCCGTCGCTGTGGCACCGCGACTTCCACGACGCGGTCATCGTCGAATGCCCGGACCGCTCGTTGATCGGGAAGAGCTTTGGCGCGATCGCCAACGAGCGCAAGCTGCACCCGCTCGACGCATTCCTGGACGTGCTCGTCGAAAACGGTGAACGCAACGTCCGGTGGACGACCGTCGTCGCCAACCATCGGCCCAAGCTACTGAACGCGCTCGCCAACGAAGGCAGCGTGCACATGGGTTTTTCGGATGCCGGAGCGCACCTGCGCAACATGGCCTTCTACAACTTCGGATTGCGTATGCTCAAGCGCGCCCGCGATGCCTACCGGGCCGGCGCGCCCTTCATGTCGATCGAGCACGCGGTCTATCGGCTCACCGGTGAACTGGCGGAATGGTTCGGCGTCGACGCCGGCACGCTACGGCAGGGCGATCGTGCGGACTTTGTGGTGATCGATCCCGTCGGCCTCAACGATGCCGTCGATGCCTACCACGAGGAAGCCGTGCCGTTCTACGGTGGCCTGCGACGCATGGTCAACCGCAACGACGACGCAGTAGTCGCCACCGGTGTCGGCGGCGTGGTCGTCTTCGGCGGAAGTCACTCGAAAGGCGAATTTCGGGACGGCTACGGACAATCCGTGCGGTCGGGCCGTTACCTGCGGGCGGGGGAGCACGACCGCCGGGAGCGCAGCGCGGTGGGCGTCACCGCCTGACATGGCCAGGACCCAGCAGCAGCGCCGCGAGGAGACCGTCGGGCGGCTCATCGATGCGTGCATCGCCACCATCATCGAGGTCGGCTACGCCCGGGCGTCGGCCGCGGTGATTGCCAAACGGGCCGGGATGTCGGTGGGTGCGCTGTTCCGGCACTTCGACACCATGGGCGATTTCATGGCCGCGACGGCCTCGGAGGTGCTACGACGACAGCTGGAGTCGTTCACCAAGGGAGTCGCCGAAATACCGGCCGACCGACCGGCGCTGCAAGCGGTGCTGGAGATCCTGCGAGACATCACCGGCGGCCCCACCAACACTGTGATCTACGAGTTGACGATTGCCGCGCGTACCGACGAAAAGCTCAGGGACACCTTGCAACACGAGCTGGGACAATACGCCGCGAAGATCGACGACGTGGCGCGGGCGCTGCCCGGCGTCGAGGCCTTCCCCGAGGACACCCTCCTGGTTTTGGTGGCGCTGATGCGCAACGTGTTCGACGGAGCCGCGGTGATCGAGGGGGTCTTGCCGCAGCCGGAGATCGCGGCGCAGCGGATTCCGGTGCTGATGGCACTGCTGACCGCGGCGCTGCCGGACGCGGACTCCTGACGAATAGCTACAGCGAGCCGATGCTGGACTGCGGGCTCTGCGCGAATCCCCAGTCGAACAATGTCGCCGCCTGATCCCAGTACGTCGGTCCGCCCTCTTTGATCAGCCCGTACATCATGGCGATCACCAGCCGGCGGCCACCGCGCGCCGCGGCCCCGACGAAGGTCTTGCGGGCGGCGTTGGTGAAGCCGGTCTTGCCACCGATCGCGCCGGGATAACGCTGCAGTAGTTCGTCCTGGTTGGTGATCGGGTGATCGCCGTTGTCGCCGGGGAACATCGCCGACGGCTCGGCGGTGATCTGCGCGAACACCGGGTTGGCCATCGCCGCGCGAAAGATGACCGCCAGGTCGTGCGCCGTCGAGGAGCCCGAGCCCCCGGGGCCGTCCAGGCCGGACGGCGTCGCCGCGTGGGTGTTGGTGGCGCCCAGCGAGGCGGCCTTGGCGTTCATCTTGGCGACGGCGACCTCCGGCCCGCCCAGCATGTGTGCCAACGTGTTGGCGGCGTCGTTACCCGAGACCAGCAGCAGGCCATCGAGGAGTTGGCGTGCGGTGTAGGTCCGGCCCGGTTTGATGCCGACGCAGTTGCACTCCACCTGGGTGTCGGCGACGTCGGCGACGACGGTCGAGTCGAGGCTCACCGAGTCCAGGACGACCTGGGCCAACAGCGTCTTGATGGTGCTCGCCGGCGGGTGCGCCACATTCTGGTCCCGGCCGGCCAGCACCTGACCGCTGTCGAGATCGGCGATGATCCAGGTCTGCGCGGGGCCGTCGGGAATGGGGATCGAGCCGACCGGCTGCGTGTTGTCGGCCCAGGCGGTGGACATGGCGACGGTGGCGGTGCAGGTACCGAGCGCGAGCAGGGTAGCGGCTTTGGCCGTGAGCTTCCGCATGGCCGCAAAGTCTAACTTCGCCCCTGTTCGTAGCGGGACGGTTCCCACACGTCGGCTAGCCGGCAGTAGTCGCCGGCTCGGCCGCGGCCCAGGTGGTCGCCGCGTCAGCGCGCAGAAAGCTGCCGGTGCGCTCCGTGCCAAGCACCTCGGTGGGCCGCCCGTCAAGAAACACCGCTTGCCCGGCGACGAGCACGGCGCTGACGGTGTCGTCGTTGTGGTTGACCATCCGCGACAGTCCGCCGTACTGGTCGATCTTCTCTTCGGCGTAGTCGTCGAGCGAATCGTCCAGGTGCGCGGGGTCGACAATCACCAGGTCGCCGCGATCGCCCAGCCGCAGATGGCCGGCGTCGATCCGATACCAGTCGGCGAGTTCGCCGGTCATCCGGTGCACAGCGTGCTCGATAGTCATGAACGGCTTGCCGG
The DNA here is from genome assembly GCF_059812425.1 of Mycobacterium sp. NGS56. Taxonomy (NCBI): domain Bacteria; kingdom Bacillati; phylum Actinomycetota; class Actinomycetes; order Mycobacteriales; family Mycobacteriaceae; genus Mycobacterium; species Mycobacterium sp. NGS56. Next base: position 101,881 of record NZ_JCALCQ010000014.1, on the reverse strand, counting down.
CCTTTTCGGCGTCGTGGACGTGGCGCAGCAGCCGCAGCCCGAAGTTATAGAACGCCATGTTGCGCAAGTGCGCTCCCGCGTCCGAGAAGCCCATTTGGACGCCTGATTCACGGGCCAGCTTCTTGAGCAGCTCGGGACGGTGGTTGGAGATGGTGGTGCGCCACCGCAGCGCGCCGCCGTGCTCGACGACCAGGTCGAGGAACGCGTCGACGGGGTGCAGGCCGCCGCGGTCAATACCTACCTGCCCGAACGACTTACCGATCACCGACGGGTCGGGGCACGCCACGATTTCGGCATCGAAGAAGTCGCGGTGCCAGACCCGCAGCCCAAACTTGCTGTCGTAGTCCTTGCGGAACCATCGACGGTAGTCCTCGTCGCACAGGAGCTCATTGCGCGCGGCCACTTGTTCTTTCAGATGCATGGCCGCCGCGCCGGAACCGAACTCTTCGAAGATCACCAGATCGATGCCGTCGGCATACACCTCGAACGGCACCGGCAGGTGCTGCCAGCGAAAGTCCCCGCCCAGCTTGTTGATAAGGCGGGCCGCCGGGCCCATCACCGCGATCAACCAGGGGTTGGCTTTGATGTCGGCGGCGGAGAGCAGAGTGGTCTTCAGCTGCCTGCGGCCGATGCCCAGCGACTGCACTGCCTGTGATGCGATGTTGAGCGGGTTCTGAATGTCGGGACCCGCCTGCAAGACTCGCCCGCTGCGCCGCAGCAGGGATTTCAGCCTGCGCAGCTCTCGCGGCTTTGCATACGTGGACGGCAGGGTACGGGAGCGGCAGGCCTCGCCGTCAAGCTTGTCGAAAAGCAGTTGCTGCGAAGACATTCCGACGAACCCGGCCTGTAGGGCTGCGACGAGCATCTGCTCCATCCGTGTCTGCTCGGCCTTGTTCGGCCGCACGTCCTTGCGGGTGGCGCGGTCCAGACCCATTGTCGCGGCCCGCATGTCCGAATGCCCAATGAAGGCAGCCACATTCGGTCCCAAGGGCCGCGCCTCAAGGGCGGCGATGTACTCCTCGGCGGTGCTCCAGGTCTTGTGCCGGTTGACCGTGCCGATGACGTGCTCACGCGGGATGGCCTCGACGCGCGCGAACAAATCACCGGCAACTTCGCCGTCGACGTGAACGGTCGACAACGAACACGACCCCACCATCACCGTCGTCACGCCGTGCCGCAGTGACTCCGACAGCGACGGAGCGGCCAGCACCTCGACGTCATAGTGGGTGTGGATGTCGACCATGCCCGGCAGGACCCACTTGCCTGCGGCGTCAATCACCTGCTCGCAGCCCGTCTCGTCGAGCGCCCGCGGGCTGATCGCGGCGACACGGCCGTCGCGGATCCCGATATTGCGGATCGCCGATGGCGCGCCGGTGCCATCGAACCAGCGGCCGTTGCGGACTACCGTGTCGAAGCCCATGAGATTTCCTTTCCTGGTCGTTCTCTCACAGGATGCGGGCGCGGCAACGCCGGAGTCTTGACAATTGTGGACGATTATTTGACATTTTCTGACATGTCGGTGGTGCGGGGAACGTCGCTGTCGGGCTACCCCCGACTGGTCGCCGAACTGGGTGGCGATCCAATCGAGCTGCTTCGCGCCGCCGGCATTCGGCCCCAAGATGTCGGCGACCATGAAGTTTTTTTGCCTTACCGCAGCCTCATCGTGGCTGTTGAGACCGCTGCGGCAGCCACCTCAACTCGGGATTTCGGGCGGCGGTTTGCACTGCGGCAGGGCATCGAAATCCTTGGACCGGTCGGGGTGGCTGCGCGCACGGCGGCCACCGTCGGCGACGCGTTCATGATTCTCGAAACGTTCATAGCGGCCTACAGCCCAGCCATCTCCGGGCGAATCACCCCTGGCGCCAACCCCGAACAATTGTTCTACGCATTCGAGATCTTGATCGAGCGGCCGCCGCCGCACCCGCAGACCATCGAACTGTCCCTTGGGGTTTCGCTTGGGGTGATGCGGTTTCTGCTCGGCGCACAGTACGCACCCTTGGCGGTGCACCTTCCGCATCAGCCGCTGACGGCGACGGCCGACTATCTAACCTACTTCGGCTGCCGACCGCATTTCACACAACCGACAGCGGGCTTCACCCTCCGCACCGCCGATCTCGCGCGTCCCCTCAAACAGGACGCGCTCGCCCATCAAGCGGTGGTGCAGTACTTAACCGGGGTCACCACACATCAACCCGGCATGACTGAGTCAGTCCGCAGAATGGTTCGCCAACTACTACCGACCGGCACCGCTAGCCTCGAGTTGATCGCCGCCCAGTTCGATCTGCATCCCAGGGCGTTGCACCGCCGACTCGCCGCGGAGAAAACGACCTTCGGCGAACTCATTGATGGCGTGCGCCGCGAAACCGCCGAACACTACCTGCGCAACACCGACATGAGCTTGTCGCACCTCACCCGAGAACTCGGCTACGCCGAGCAGAGCGTGCTCAGCCGGTCGTGTCGACGGTGGTTCGGCTGCGGTCCCAGCAGCTATCGCCGTGGAGCCCGCTCGGATCGTGTTCAATCAACGAAATGTTGAGCTTGGAGGACATCTCGGACCGCCTGGAGATCCAGCAGCTGTTGGTGGACTATTCCACCGCCATCGACAACCGGCGATTCGACGACCTGGACAAGGTGTTCACACCCGACGCCTACATCGACTACACGGCGCTGGGCGGCATCAAGGGCCACTATCCCGAGGTGAAGAAATGGCTGGCCGAGGTGCTGCCCAACTTCCCGGTGTATGCACACATGCTGGGCAACTTCTCTGTCCAAATCGACGGGTACAAGGCCTCGTCGCGCGTGATCTGCTTCAACCCGATGGTGCTGGGCGGTGACAAGGACCAGGTACTGTTCTGCGGCCTTTGGTACGACGACGAGTTCGTGCGCACACCCGACGGTTGGCGCATGACGCGCCGGGCGGAGACCAAGGTCTTTCAGAAGGTGATGTGAGTGGCCGCGTTCGCCGCGTTCGCCGCGTTCGCCGCGTTCGCCGCGTTCGCCGCGTTCGCCCAGATTGCCGTCAGGGCTGTACCTGGCCTCCAGATCACGACCACGACGGCAATCTCGGTAACGCGACCGGCCGGTGAATTTCTGATCACCGCCCCTGTTCTGGCACAATAGGCGGCTGTCCGCCGAGCGATTACGCATCGCCGACCGGTCATACACGCGAGGCAAAACCGGATCGGGGCATCCCGCCCCGATCGCTGAATTGCAGCGTGACACACACAGGAGAAATCGCTTAACCATGGCTGTGAAGATCAAGCTCACTCGGCTTGGCAAGATCCGCAATCCCCAGTACCGCATCGCCGTCGCCGACGCACGGACCCGGCGCGACGGACGCTCTATCGAGGTCATCGGCCGCTACCACCCGAAGGAAGACCCGAGCCTCATTGAGATCAATTCCGAGCGCGCCCAGTACTGGTTGTCCGTGGGTGCCCAGCCCACCGAGCCCGTCCTCAAGCTGTTGAAGATCACCGGCGACTGGCAGAAGTTCAAGGGTCTGCCCGGTGCGGAGGGCCGCCTGAAGGTCGCCCCCGCCAAGCCCAGCAAGCTGGAGCTGTTCAACGCCGCGCTGGCCGAGGCCGAGGGCGGACCGACGACCGAGGCCGCAAAGCCGAAGAAGAAGGCCCCGGCCAAGAAGGCCGCGAAGGCCGCGAAGGCCGCGGACGAGTCAGCCGAACCCGAGGCCGCGGCCGAGGCCCCCGCGGAGACCGCCGCCGCTGAAGCCGAGGCGCCCGCCGAGACCGGCGAGCAGGCCGAGCCGACCACCGAAAGCTGATCGCGGCGATGAGTACGGTTGTCGTTGACGCTGTTGAGCACCTGGTTCGCGGGATTGTCGACAATCCCGACGACGTCCGGGTGGACATGGTGACCAGCCGCCGGGGGCGGACGGTCGAGGTCCACGTCCATCCCGACGACTTGGGCAAGGTGATCGGTCGCGGAGGTCGCACCGCAACCGCACTGCGCACGCTGGTCGCCGGTATCGGTGGTCGCGGCATCCGCGTCGACGTGGTGGACACCGACCAGTAGCGGGGCGCTGCTCATGGAACTCCCTTGGAGTTGACCGTCGGGCGCGTGGTGAAAGCCCACGGCATCAGCGGCGAGCTGGTGGTGGAGATCCGCACCGACGATCCCGATGCCCGATTCTCGCCGGGTAACACGTTGCGCGCCAAGCCGTCTCGAGGCGGTGCGGAACGCAACTGTGTCATCGAGAGTGTGCGCGAGCACGGCGGGCGGCTGCTGGTCCGACTGGCCGGCGTCACCGACCGTGACGCCGCCGACGCGCTGCGCGGGACCCTGTTCGTCGTCAATTCCGAGGATTTGCCCGAGATCGACGAGGCGGACACCTACTACGACCATCAGCTCGAAGGCCTGCGCGTGCGCACCGCCGCGGGCCAGCAGATCGGTGTCGTGGCCGAGGTGTTGCACACTGCGGCGGGTGAACTGTTGGCGGTGCGACGTGATGCCGGCGACGAGAAGCGGGAAGTGTTGGTGCCGTTCGTGACTGCGATCGTCACGGCGGTGTCGCTGGACGGCGGAACGGTTGAGATCGACCCGCCCGAAGGCTTGCTGGACCTGTAACGGGGATCTTCGAGATGAGAATCGACGTCGTTACCATCTTTCCGGCTTATCTGGATCCGCTGCGGCAATCGTTGCCGGGCAAGGCGATCCAGTCCGGCCTGGTCGATCTGCACGTGCACGACCTGCGGCGCTGGACGCATGACGTGCACCGCTCCGTCGACGATTCGCCGTACGGCGGTGGCCCGGGGATGGTGATGAAGGCGCCGGTGTGGGGGGAGGCGCTCGACGAAATCACCTCTGCCGAAACACTTTTGATTGTTCCCACCCCCGCGGGGCGGTTGTTCACGCAGGCGACGGCCGCGCTCTGGAGCGTCGAGACCCACCTGGTGTTCGCCTGCGGTCGTTATGAGGGCATCGACCAGCGGGTCATTGAGGATGCCGCGGGGCGGATGCGGGTCGAGGAGGTTTCGATCGGCGACTACGTGCTGCCCGGTGGCGAGTCGGCGGCCGTGGTGATGATCGAGGCGGTGCTGCGCCTGCTCGACGGAGTCCTTGGCAATCCCGCGTCGCACCGAGACGATTCGCACTCGCCGGCGTTGGACCGGCGCCTGGAGGGACCCTCCTACACCAGGCCGCCGAGCTGGCGTGGGCTCGACGTCCCCGAGGTGCTCCTGTCCGGTGACCACGCGCGAATCGCGGCGTGGCGCCGGGAGATCTCGCTACAGCGGACTCGCGAGCGCCGCCCCGAGTTGCTTGAGCCCGGCGACGATGCGGTCCGCTAGAGCGGACCGAGGAGGAGTTGGGCCATCGGGCTTGAGCCCGGCGACGATGCGGTCCGCTAAAGCGGACCGAGCAGGAGTTGGGCCATCGGGCTGAGCCCGGCGACGATGCGGTCCGCTAGAGCCCATGTCGGGGCACGTCGATTCGGCCCTCGGGAAAGATCGTCTTGACCGCGCGGGTGATGGTGTCGCGTGCGGTGGCGTCATCGGCGGGCTGCAGGGACTGGACCACCATGATGTAGCGGCGGTCGGCCCCGATCACCCCGGTCGAAAGATGCATCCAGTCACTCCCGATGCAGCACATCCAGCCCTGCTTGACGGCGACCGGCTCGGCATACAGGCCGTCGGGGATGCCGAATCGCTGCGGGTAGCCGTCGAGCCCGTTGGGGGTGGACTGCGACAGGTCGTTGACGATGATCTTGGCCTCATCTGCCGGCAGACCACCGGATCCGTCCAGCAGCATCTCGTAGTAGCGAATCAGGTCGGTCACCGAGCTCATGGTGTTCCACCACCGCCCGTCGCTGGGCGGGGTGGTGGAGGACAGGCCGTAGCGGGCGGCCACCTCCGTGATGATGGCGGCTCCGCCACCCTGACCCCAGAACCTCTCGGCCGCCCCGTCGTCGGATGACTGCAGCATCACGTCCAAGGCCTGGCGATCATCGGCGCTCAGCGGCGCCTTGCCCTCGCTCTCGTGCAGCAACAGATCGTCGGCGATGAACAACTTGGCCACTGACGCGGTGCCGATGATCTGGCTGTTTCCGTTGGCGATCAGCTGATGGGTGGTGCGATCGAGGATGGCCACCGACAGGGCGGCGCCACTGGCAGCGGCCTCGTCGGCGGCAAGCTGGACGCGGGCCTGCAGCTGACCGAATCCCGGACCCGGTAGGGCCTGTTGCGGGGGAGCGGCCGCCTCGAGCCTTAGCGCGGCCGACTGCGGGGCAGCGGAGGTGGGTGGCGCGGCGATGATCCGAACGGGCGCGCTGACCGGCAGGCTGTATACCTTGGCCTGGACCAGCGCCTCAGAACCGGCGGCAACCACCAACGTCACCGCCGCGGTGGCGGTGACCAGCGTCAGTGGACGTACCCGCATCCGTCTCCTCCGGCGTGACTTCGACACAGTGCAACAGCGGGACCATCGCGCTACCTGTACCGGCCATCACGCTCCTGCGCGGAAGCGCATTCTGACCCCAGTCATATGTACCATTTACCAGCGTGTTTGGCGCGCTACGAACCGCCGACTCGCTGTGATTTTCGCGGCACGCGCCCCGTCTGGCACAATTGACCAGTTGTCTCCAGCGGTTGCAGGCCGGTTGAGCGGTTTCCCGCCTGCTGCGAGATACGCCAGAAAGCCCGAAACCATCGGCTTGGCGACCGCCTCACACCTGCGTGTGGGTAGCTGCCGTCGGCCGCGACCTCAAGGAAGTGTCTCGCATGAACCGGCTGGACTTCGTCGATCAAGCGTCGCTGCGCGACGATATTCCGGTTTTCGGCCCGGGCGACACGGTCAACGTGCACGTCAAGGTCATCGAGGGCGCCAAGGAGCGAATCCAGGTGTTCAAGGGCGTGGTGATCCGTCGTCAGGGCGGGGGCATCCGGGAGACCTTCACCGTGCGCAAGGAAAGCTATGGCGTCGGCGTCGAGCGGACCTTCCCGGTGCATTCACCCAACATCGACCACATCGAAGTTGTGACCCGCGGTGACGTCCGCCGCGCGAAGCTGTACTACCTGCGTGAGCTGCGCGGCAAGAAGGCCAAGATCAAAGAGAAGCGCTGAGCGGGACGCCTTGGCGGCGCTGGTGATTCGTCCCATCCTTTCTCCGGTGCGCCGGTTGGCCGGGCCACCACGCGCGCTGGCTACGCTGATCTCGTGACCGATACCGCGGATTCATCGAAGCCCGAGTCCCACGCCGGCGAATCAGATCCGAAGGTCTTTACCCGCGCCCCGGAGACGCCCCCGGACGACGCCGGGACTTCGGGCGGATTGGTGCCCGAACGGCCGCCGGTGGCGGAGGCGCCCGACGAGGGCGAACCGGCGGACGCCAAGCATTCGACGTTGCGCGAATTCGCGCTGCTGGCGGTGATCGCCGTCATCCTCTACTACGTCATGTTGACCTTCGTGGCGCGGCCCTACCTGATCCCGTCGGAATCCATGGAGCCCACGCTGCACGGGTGTACCGGCTGCGTCGGCGATCGGATCATGGTCGATAAGGTCAGCTACCGATTCAGCGCCCCCCACCCCGGTGACGTCATCGTCTTCAAGGGCCCGCCCCCGTGGAATCTCGGCTACAAGTCGATCCGGTCCAACAACACCGTGCTGCGCTTTGTGCAAAACGCGCTGTCCTTCGTCGGCTTCGTGCCGCCCGACGAAAACGACCTGGTGAAGCGGGTGATCGCGGTCGGCGGCCAGACGGTGCAGTGCCGTGCCGACACCGGGTTGACGGTTGACGGCAAGCCGTTGAAGGAGCCGTACCTGGATCGCAACACCATGGCCGCCGACCCATCGGTGTACCCATGCCTGGGCAGCGAGTTCGGGCCCGTCGCCGTCCCGGCTGGGCGGCTGTGGGTGATGGGTGACAATCGGACGCATTCGGCGGATTCTCGGGCCCACTGCACTAGCGTCCCGACCGAAGCCCTCAAGGGTGTCTTGTGCACCGGCGACCCGACCTCGGGAACCGTGCCAGTGTCCAACGTGATCGGAAAAGCAAGGTTCATCGTGTGGCCGCCGTCCCGGTGGGGTGGTGTGGGATCGGTGAACCCGCAACAGAATCGGTAGCCGTGGTCACGACGTGGCCGCCGCGGACGGTGATCCGCAAATCGTCGGGGTTACGCACCCTGGAATCCGCGCTGTACCGCAGCGGTTTGGGACCGGTGGCCGGCGTCGACGAGGTCGGCCGCGGTGCCTGCGCCGGGCCCTTGGTGGTGGCAGCCTGTGTGCTCGGACCGGGACGACTGGAAAGCCTTGCCGCGCTTGATGATTCCAAAAAGCTGACCGAGGCTGCCCGGGAGAAGCTGTTCCCGGTGATCCGCCGTTATGCGCTGGCCTATCACGTGGTGTTCATCCCGCCGGGAGAGGTGGACCGGCGCGGTGTGCACGTCGCCAACATCGAGGGGATGCGCCGCGCCGTCGCCGGGTTGTCCGTGCGGCCCGGCTACGTGCTGAGCGACGGGTTCCGGGTGCCCGGGCTGGCCGTCCCGTCGCTGCCGGTCATCGGTGGCGATGCGGTCGCGGCGTGTATCGCGGCGGCCAGCGTGCTGGCCAAGGTCAGCCGGGACCGTTTGATGGTCGCCATGGAGACCGACCATCCCGGCTACGGCTTCGCCGACCACAAGGGCTACAGCACGCCGGCGCACAGCGCGGCGCTCGCCCAGCTGGGTCCGTGCGCGGAGCATCGTTATTCCTTCATCAACGTGCGGCGCGTGGCCGACGGGTCCGGCGGCCGGGTGGTGGCCGACTGCCAACCGGACCCACCGCTGCAGCGCGACGGATATCGGTGAGGAAAGATGGGTTCCGGATTGCCGCCCCGGCGAACGGCAGCTAGCGCCGGGATGCCCGGGGAGAGCTGTCTGGGAGAAGGACGTCTGAGCAGATGAGTGCAGAAGATCTCGAAAAGTATGAAACCGAGATGGAGCTCTCGCTGTACCGCGAATACAAGGACATCGTCGGCCAGTTCAGCTACGTCGTGGAGACCGAACGGCGGTTCTACCTGGCCAACAGCGTGGAGATGACGCCGCGCAACGCCGACGGTGAGGTGTACTTCGAGCTGCGACTGTCCGACGCCTGGGTGTGGGACATGTACCGGCCCGCGCGGTTCGTCAAGCAGGTGCGGGTGGTCACCTTCAAGGACGTCAACATCGAAGAGGTCGAAAAGCCCGAGCTGCGGCTTCCCGAGTAGCGGGGGCTAGGTATTCGGCGGCAGCTGGTTTTCGCCGGGGATGGGCAGCTGGCCGCGCTTCTCGATGACCTCGCGGGCAACGTCGGCCAGCTTCACGTTCAGCGCCTGAGAGTGGCGCCTCAGCAGGTCGAACGCCTGGTCCTCGCTCATTTGGTGCAGCATCATCAGCATGCCGACGGCCTTGCCGATCTCGCGGTTGCTGAGCAGGCCGCGTCGCAGGCTTGCCGAGTCCTCGCCCTTGGCGACCGCGTTGATGGCGACGCTGGCGAACGCCGCCAACACCGCCGCCCGCCCCGCGGACTCGGCGTCGAACATGTTCGGGGTGTCGCTGAATAAGTTGAGCGCCGCCGCTTTGCGCTTGTCGACCAGAAGCCGAAATCCCATCGCGCCGCGCACCGGGGTCTCTGCGACCAAGACCTCGGCGAGCTTTGGCCACAGCGACGGCGTGGTCAAGTCCGTGTCGATCTGCGGTGTCTCTTCCTCGATGGCGTCGATGCATGGGCCGTCGCCGGCCCGGCGTTCCAGGTCGTCGATGGTCTGCGCCAGACGGTCGCTGGCACCGACGGTGATGTATCTGTCGTTCTCGCGCACCAACAGGCTGGCGTGGTCACAGCCACGGACGATCAGGGTGGCGGCCACGCAGATGGCGGCATATATCTGGTGGACATCCGAGCCCTGGTAGATGATCTCGGCAAGGGCGGCGAAAACCGTCGCGGGGTCAGCCTCCTCCCCGGCAGTCGCGGGTGCATCCGCGTCGGTATTCGATTCGTCCGCCATGCTGCTGCCTCGATTCGGTGTCGGCGGTGTGATCCGCTTTCGATCGCCGTAAATTATGGGTCGCCCACGACAGCCTTGCATGCTGTTCCGTCGGGTTGCGGCCGATCTGGGCATCTTGCCGCTCGCCGTTGATCGCCAAGCCTTCGCTGATTGTGCGAAGTGTCCGCACGCCCAACCGCTCGGGGATCGCGAGACGCTGGAAAAATGGTGCTACCACGCCGAAGGCGCGCGCTGGGTCTTGGTGATGTTCGGTCGCGGGGTTTCGGCTGGCCGCGGGAGGGAAGGACGTTCTGAATGGGAGTGACCGTCGCGGTGACCGGACCAACCGGGGAGATCGGTATCTCCGCGGTGACGGCGCTGGAGCGCGAACCGGCCGTCGACGCGATCATCGGCATGGCCCGCCGGCCGTTCGACCCGTCGTCGCGCGGCTGGCAGAAGACCAGCTATCAGCAGGGCGACATCCTGGACCGCGACGCCGTCGACGCCTTGGTCGTGCAGGCCGATGTGGTGATCCACCTGGCCTTCATCATCATGGGCTCGCGCGACGAAAGCGCCCGCGTGAATCTCGAAGGAACCCGCAACGTATTCGAGGCGACGGTGGCCGCCGAGCGGCCCCGGCGCCTGGTGTACACCTCGTCGGTGGCGGCGTACGGCTACCACTCCGACAACCCCGTCCCGCTGACCGAGGACGTGCCCACCCGGGGATCGGCGGAGCACTACTATTCCGAGCAGAAGGCGGCCTGCGAGGAGCTGCTCGCCGACATCACCAAGGATTCCGCCCTCGAGGTGTTCGTGCTGCGGCCCTGCGTGGTCGCCGGGCCCAACGCCACCGCGCTGGCCGACGCCATGCCGTGGAACCAATTGCCGGGCCCGATGCGTGCTGTGGTCAAAGCCGTCCCCATCCTGAAGCCGGTGGTGCCCGATCCGGGCTACCCGTTGCAACTGGTGCACCACGACGACGTCGCGACGGCCGTCGCGCTGGCGGCCACGGCCCCGGCTCCCCCGGGGGTGTACAACATCGCCGGTGACGGAGTGGTGACGGTGGCCGACGTGGCCAGGGCGTTGGGCGGGCGCCCGGTGCGGGTCCCCGCCGTGGCGGCCACGGCGGCATCGGCCGCGATCGCGCGGGTGCCGGGGGTGCCGTCCATGCTGGAATGGCTGCACACGGCGCGGACGTCGATGGTGATGGACACCACCAAGGCCAAGACCCAACTGGGCTGGCGTCCGCTGCACTCTTCGGCCGAGACGCTGGAAGCGCTGGCCGCGGGGGCGTGAGGGCGCACGGGGCGAGCGACCCGGTCAGTTCTCCGCATCCGGGTGTCGCCGGCGGCTGTGGATGGACTTGGCACTGGGGGTAACTCGCCGGCGCGGGCCGTCGCGGGGTGCGATGACATCACGTCTCGTCGGGGGCGCGGGGCACCTTCATCCACATGACAACCGAAACGACGATGACCCGGATCCAGCTGGGGGCAATGGGTGAGGCGCTCGCCGTGGATCATCTGACGCGGATGGGATTGCGGATCCTGCAGCGCAACTGGCGTTGCCGCTACGGCGAGCTCGACATCATCGCTCGCGACGACGCGACTTCGACGGTGGTGTTCATCGAGGTGAAGACCCGTACCGGGGACGGATACGGAGGACTGGCGCATGCTGTCACCCCGCGCAAAGTTCTCCGGTTGCGCAGGCTGGCCGGGCTGTGGCTGGCCGGCCAGGACCAGCGCTGCGCGGGAATCCGCATCGACGTGATCGGCGTGCGGGTCGGGCGGCGCCGCACTCCCGAGATCACCCACCTGCAAGGGATCGCCTGATGGCGCTGGGCCGCGCGTTCTCCGTCGCGGTGCGCGGCGTGGATGGACAGATCGTCGAGATCGAAGCCGACATCACCTCCGGGCTGCCCGGCGTGCACCTGGTGGGCTTGCCCGACGCCGCCCTGCAGGAGTCCCGCGACCGTGTCCGGGCGGCCGTCACCAACTGCGGTAACACCTGGCCCATGGCGCGGCTGACGTTGGCGCTGTCGCCGGCGACGCTGCCCAAAATGGGGTCGGTCTACGACATCGCCCTGGCCGCCGCGGTGTTGTCGGCGCAGCGCAAGAACCCGTGGGACCGACTGGAGAAAACGGTGCTGCTCGGGGAGCTGTCGCTGGACGGGCGAGTCCGGCCGGTGCGCGGGGTGCTGCCCGCCGTGCTGGCCGCCAAACGCGACGGCTGGCCGGCCGTGGTGGTTCCGTTGGACAACCTAGCCGAGGCCAGCCTGGTCGACGGGATCGACGTATGGGGCGTGCGCACGTTGCGGCAGCTGCAGAAGTGGCTCAGCGGCGGCGGCGCCCTGCTCGGCAGGATCGATGTGAAGCCCACCGACGGTGAGCCCGAGGCGGATCTGGTCGACGTGGTAGGGCAGACGCAGGCGCGGTTCGCGGTGGAGGTGGCCGCCGCCGGAGCGCACCACCTCATGCTCACCGGGCCGCCCGGAGTAGGCAAAACCATGCTCGCCCAACGCCTTCCGGGGTTGCTGCCACCGCTGACGGAGGCCGAGTCCCTGGAGGTCACCGCGATTCACTCGGTGGCAGGCTTGCTGTCGGGAGAAACGCCGTTGATCACCAGGCCGCCTTTTGTGGCGCCACACCACAGTTCCAGCGTCGCCGCGCTGGTAGGCGGAGGGTCCGGGATGGCCCGCCCGGGCGCCGTCAGCCGGGCGCATCGCGGGGTGCTCTTTCTCGACGAGTGCGCCGAGATCCGCGTCAGCGCGCTGGAAGCTCTGCGAACACCGTTGGAGGACGGCGAGATTCGCCTGGCGCGCCGCGATGGGGTGGCGTGTTATCCCGCCCGGTTCCAGCTGGTCCTGGCAGCCAACCTGTGCCCGTGCGCCCCGGCCGACCCGCAGGACTGCATCTGCGCGGCGGCGGCCAAACGGCGCTACCTGGGCAAGCTTTCGGGGCCGCTGCTGGATCGGGTAGACCTACGCGTGCAGATGCATCAGGTGAAGGCGGGGGCGTTCGCCGGCGGAAGCGGTGAATCGACGGGGCAGGTCCGCCATCGTGTGGAGCTGGCGCGCGCGGCCGCCGCCCAGCGCTGGCTGCCGCACGGATTCCGCACCAACGCCGAAGTCAGTGGGACGCTGCTGCGCCGAAACTTCCGCCTCAGCAACGCGGCAATGGAGCCCCTACAACGGGCGCTGGACCGCGGACTGCTCAGCATCCGTGGACTTGACCGCACGTTGCGCGTCGCGTGGAGCCTGGCCGACCTGGGCGGCCGCACGTCTCCCGGAACCGACGAAGTCGCTGCCGCACTCAGCTTCCGCCAACCCGGGGCGCAGCGATGAGCCCCTCGACCCGTCGGCCCGGCGCGTTAGCAGCGCGCCGTCGTCGGCCGGTCAGTGTGCCCCCCACGCAGCGCCATTGTCACGGTCACCGGTATCGCGAGCGCTCGGACGAATCGCGCCATGCCGCGGCCTTTTTCACCTCGCGATTGCATCGCGCGCAACCCGATGGAGGCCGGCGATGACGCCGGCGCTCGACGATCCCACGCTGCGCGCATGGGCCTATCTGTCGCGGGTGGCCGAGCCGCCCTGCGCCGAACTTGCCGCCGTAGTGCAGCGCGCCGGCCCCGTCGAGGCCGCCGAGCGGATCCGGCGTGGAATGGTCGACGACAACGTTGCCCGCCGTACCGAAGCTCGGCGCGAAATTGACTGCAGTGCAAGTGATCTCGAGATGCTTGCCCGGCGCGGCGGACGGTTGATCACCCCGGACGACGACGAGTGGCCGCTGCTGGCGTTCGCCGCATTCCGCGGCGCACTTCGACCCGGCGGCGGTGCGCCGATGGTTCCGCCGATGGTGTTGTGGGCATTGGGGCCCGTGCGGCTCGACGAGGCCGCGCACCGGGCGGCGGCCGTGGTCGGAACGCGCGCTTCGACCACTTACGGTGAGCACATCGCCGGCGAACTGGCGGCCGGGTTGGCGCAGCGCGACGTCGCCGTGGTCTCGGGCGGCGCCTACGGCATCGATGGCGCGGCCCACCGCGCCGCGCTGGACTGCGAGGGCGTCACGGTGGCCGTCCTGGCCGCCGGGCTCGACGTTCCCTACCCGAGCGGTCACAGCGCACTGCTGCACCGGATCGGCCAGCAGGGCCTGTTGTTCACGGAATACGCGCCCGGGATTCGCCCGGCCCGCCACCGGTTCCTGACGCGCAATCGGCTGGTTGCCGCCGTGGTAGGGGCCGCCGTAGTGGTCGAAGCGGGTCTGCGTAGCGGCGCGGCCAACACCGCGTCCTGGGCGCGGGCGTTGGGGCGGGTCGTCGCGGCGGTACCCGGGCCTGTCACGTCGTCGGCGTCGGCAGGCTGCCATGCCCTGCTGCGCAACGGCGCCGAGCTGGTCACCCGCGCCGACCACGTCGTCGAACTCGTCGGCCACATCGGAGAACTGGCCCGCGACGAGCCGCATCCGACGACGCCGCTGGACGGCCTCAGCGACGCCGAACGCCGGGTTTACGAGGGGCTGCCGGGCCGCGGCGCCGCCACGGTGGACGAGATCGCGGCCGCCTCGGGAATGGTTCCTGAGCAGGCGCTGGGGCCGCTGGCGATGCTCGAGCTGGCTGGGCTGGTGCAGCGCCAGGACGGGCGGTGGCGCATTGTTCGGGTCACCGCAGGTCAGGCCGCGTCGACGACGCGACTCGTATAGTCGACCAGGGGTTGGGGTTTGGACAGGAGGACAAGTGGCGGGTCGACCACTGCAACGCTTCGAGGTTGTCGGTACCGAACAACTCACACCTCACATGGTGCGGATAGTGCTCGCAAGCAAGGATTTTGGTGCTTTTGTGCCGAGCAAGTTCACCGACTCCTACGTCAAGCTGGCGTTTGTCGCCGACGACGTCGACGTGGCTACACTGCCCGCGCCGCTGACCCTCGACAGCTTCGCGGACCTGCCGCCGGAGAAAAAGCCTTCGGTGCGCACGCTTACCGTCCGCCACGTCGACGTCGAGACACGCCGCATCACGCTCGACATCGTTGTGCACGGAGAGCACGGCGTAGCGGGCCAGTGGGCGTCCACGGCCCAACCCGGTCAGCCGATCTACCTGATGGGCCCCGGCGGCGCGTACACACCGGACCCGGCCGCCGACTGGCACCTGCTGGCGGGCGACGAATCGGCGCTGCCGGCCATCGCCGCGGCGCTGGAAGCGCTGCCGCCCAGCGCGGTCGGCAAGGCGTTCATCGAGGTTGCGGGCCAAGAGGACGAGATCCCACTGACCGCACCCGAAGGTATGGAGGTGCGCTGGGTCTATCGCGGCGGCCGTGCCGACCTGGTTCCCGAGGACCGTGCCGGCGACCACGCGCCACTGATCGAGGCCGTCACCAGCGCCTCCTGGCTGCCTGGGCAGGTGCACGTCTTCATCCACGGCGAGGCCCAGGCCGTCATGCACAATCTGCGCCCCTATATCCGCAAGGAACGCGGTGTGGATGCGAAATGGGCGTCGTCGATCTCGGGGTACTGGCGCCGCGGTCGCACCGAAGAGACCTTCCGGCAATGGAAGAAGGAACTGGCGCAGGCAGAGTCGGCCAACTCGTCAGCCTGACGACCGCCTGGCATTGTCTACCGCATGGCATTTGGCGACTACCAGAACGAGATCTACTTCAAGGGCCTGGGCGGGGTGGCGCCCGCGCTGCCGATGGTCTTCGCGGAGCTGGAGGCGCGGGCCGAGCGGGCCATGTCGCCGTCGGTCTGGTCGTATGTCACCGGCGGCGCCGGCGACGAACGCACGCAGCGGGCCAACCGGGAGGCGTTTGATCACTGGGGCCTGATACCGCGCATGTTCGTCGGTGCCGCGGCTCGCGACCTGTCGGTGCAGATGTTCGGCTTGACCTTGCCGTCGCCGGTGTTCATGGCGCCGATCGGCGTCATCGGCATCTGTGCCCAAGACGGCCACGGCGACCTGTCCACCGCGCGCGCCGCGGCGACCACCGGCGTCCCGATGGTGGTGTCCACCCTGACCGCCGACCCGATGGAAGACGTCGCCGCGCAGTTCGGTGACACGCCCGGCTTCTTCCAGCTGTACACGCCCAAGGATCGAGACTTGGCCGCCAGCCTCGTGCACCGGGCCGAAGCCGCCGGTTACAAGGGCATCATCGTCACCCTCGACACTTGGATTCCCGGGTGGCGGCCGCGCGACCTCACGACGGCCAACTTTCCCCAGCTGCGGGGGCTGTGCCTGAGCAACTACACCAGCGATCCGGTTTTCCGCGCCAGCTTGCAGCGTCCGCCGGAGGAGGACCCGCAGGGCACCGTGCTGCAGTGGGTGACGACGTTCGGGAATCCTTTGACCTGGGACGACCTTGACTGGTTGCGGTCGCTGACCGACCTGCCACTGATCATCAAGGGCATATGTCACCCCGACGACGCGCGGCGCGCCAAGGACGGCGGCGT
The DNA here is from genome assembly GCF_059812425.1 of Mycobacterium sp. NGS56. Lineage (NCBI taxonomy): Bacteria > Bacillati > Actinomycetota > Actinomycetes > Mycobacteriales > Mycobacteriaceae > Mycobacterium > Mycobacterium sp. NGS56. The sequence continues at coordinate 85,499 of NZ_JCALCQ010000014.1, read as the reverse complement.
CGACGGGATCTACTGCTCGACGCACGGCGGTCGCCAGGCCAACGGCGGCCTGCCCGCCCTCGCGTGCCTGCCGGGAGTCGTAGAGGCGGCCGACGGGTTGCCGGTCTTGTTCGATTCGGGGATCCGCAGCGGCGCCGACGTCGTCAAGGCGCTCGCGCTGGGGGCCACGGCCGTGGGGATCGGCCGGCCGTACGCCTACGGCCTGGCGCTCGGGGGCGCCGACGGCATCGTGCACGTGTTGCGATCGATCCTGGCCGAAGCGGACCTCATCATGGCCGTCGACGGCTATCCCGCGCTCAAAGATCTCACCCCGGACACACTTCGGCGCGTCGACTAGAGCGCCCCGGCCCGGGCCTGCGACCGTGGGCGAGTGCAGGCGATCCTCGAGGAGTTCGACGAATACCTGGACTTGCAATGCGGCCGTTCAGCCCACACCCGCCGCGCCTACCTCGGCGACCTGCGCTCGCTGCTCGCCTTCATCGGAGACCGCGGGACAGGTCTGGACGGGCTGAGCCTGCCCCTGCTGCGCTCCTGGCTGTCGGCCGCGGCCGCGGCCGGTGTCGCCCGCACGACACTGGCCCGGCGCACCTCGGCGGTCAAGGCCTTCACCGCGTGGGCCGTGCGGCGTGGGCTGCTGACCGCAGACCCGGCCGGCCGGCTGCAGGTCCCCAAGGCACACCGCACCCTGCCCTCGGTGCTGCGCCAGGACCAGGCCGCAGAGGCCATGGCCGCCGCCAAATCCGGTGCGCAGCAAGGAGATCCGCTGGCGCTGCGTGACCAGCTGATCGTGGAGCTGTTGTATGCCACCGGGATCCGGGTCAGCGAACTGTGCGGCCTGGACATCGACGACGTCGACACCCGGCATCGGCTGCTGCGCGTGCTCGGCAAGGGCAACAAGCAGCGCAGCGCGCCGTTCGGCAGACCGGCGGGCCAGGCGCTCGACGCGTGGCTGGCCGACGGCCGTCCGGAGCTCGCGACAGCGGAGTCGGGCCCGGCGCTGCTGCTGGGCGCGCGGGGCCGCCGGCTCGACGTCCGCCAGGCGCGCACGGTGGTGCATCAAACCATCGCCGCGGTAGACGGGGCACCGGACATGGGACCGCACGGCCTGCGGCACAGCGCGGCCACGCACCTGCTTGAAGGTGGGGCTGACCTGCGCGTTGTTCAGGAGTTGCTCGGCCATTCGAGCCTGGCGACCACCCAGCTGTACACCCACGTCGCGGTGTCCCGGTTGCGCGCGGTGCACGATCAGGCCCACCCCCGGGCGTGAGCGTGAGCTGACGGCGGCGAGCGTGCCGCCAGGGCGGCGCAGAAGCACACCCGCTGCCAGAAGCGCACACTCAAGCGGAAGACTCAGCGGTTCAGCGGTTTGAGCCGGATCGGCGTGGACTTCAGCAGACCCAGCGGATCGACGTAGTCCGCGCCCGACGCCGGGCCCCACATCGCGCCCCAGTGCAAACACGCTGCTACCGGGCACCCGGCATGCCCAGCCATCAGTTCGCCGATCACGGTTGCGGCCGTCACCGGCTGGCCGACCCGCACGGCCGCCCGGACCGGCTCGTAACTGGTGTGCAAGCCACCGGGGTGGGCCAGCGACACCACTGGCCGCCCGGCCAGCAGCCCGGCGAATACCACGGTCCCGCGCCCCGCGGCGTACACGGGCTGACCAGCGTTGCCGGCCAGGTCCACGCCCCGATGTCCGGGATTCCAGTTGGGCGATGGGGCGTTGAACGTCCGGGCGACGGCCGGAGGCGGGCGCAGCGGCCAGTCCAGTCGATCCTCGGCGGCGACCGCAGGCACCGCGTTGACCAGGCCAGCGCACAGCAGCAACGCTCTCCACCGCATCCGGGCAGTTCAGCGCTCCAGCGCCGGTCTGGCCACCCGGCCCCGCCGGTTTTGTGGACGAGCGGCCCGGTTGGGGAAGCGTGGCAAAAGCACCTGCTGAGTCGGTGTAAACTGCTGGTCGCAGCTCGTTCGCGGGCTGACTTCGCGCGTCTGCATCGCGTCTCTGGTTCCACTAGGAGTTCGCATTGCGTGCCGGGCGGTCCCGACCGGGTTTTACCCGGGCGGGTCCGGCATCGCAGCAGCCGCCAGGGCCCGGCCTCACCCGATGCCAGGCGACAACCGACACACGTAAGGCACAACCATGGCCGTCGTAACCATGAAGCAGCTGCTGGACAGCGGCACCCACTTCGGGCACCAGACCCGTCGGTGGAATCCCAAAATGAAGCGGTTCATCTTCACCGACCGCAATGGCATCTACATCATCGACCTGCAGCAGACGCTGACCTTCATCGACCAGGCGTACGAGTTCGTCAAGGAAACCGTCGCGCACGGCGGAAGCGTGCTGTTCGTCGGCACCAAGAAGCAGGCGCAGGAGTCCGTCGCCGCCGAGGCGACCCGCGTCGGCATGCCGTATGTGAACCAGCGCTGGCTGGGCGGCATGCTGACCAACTTCTCCACGGTGCACAAGCGGCTGCAGCGCCTCAAGGAGCTCGAGGCGATGGAGCAGACTGGTGGCTTCGAGGGTCGCACCAAGAAAGAGATCTTGATGCTGACCCGCGAGAAGAACAAGCTGGACCGCAGCCTCGGCGGTATCCGCGACATGGCCAAGGTGCCGTCGGCCATCTGGGTCGTCGACACCAATAAGGAGCACATCGCCGTCGGCGAGGCCCGCAAACTCGGTATCCCGGTCATCGCGATCCTGGACACCAACTGCGACCCCGACGAGGTCGATTACCCCATCCCGGGCAACGACGACGCGATCCGTTCGGCCGCATTGCTGACCAAGGTGATCGCTTCCGCGGTCGCCGAGGGGCTGCAGGCCCGCGCCGGAGTCGGCCGCGGCGACGGCAAGCCCGAGGCCGAGGCCGCCGAGCCGCTCGCCGAGTGGGAGCAGGAGCTACTGGCCTCCGCTACCGCCACCGCCCCCACCGACGCCGCTGCGGGCACCCCCGAACCAACTACTGAATCCTCATAGGAAGGCTGACCATTGGCGAACTTCACCGCTGCCGACGTCAAGCGGCTTCGGGAACTCACCGGTGCCGGCATGCTCGACTGCAAGAACGCGCTGGCCGAAAACGACGGCGACTTCGACAAGGCCGTCGAGGCGCTCCGCATCAAGGGCGCCAAAGACGTCGGCAAGCGCGCCGAGCGTGCGACCGCCGAAGGTCTGGTCGCGGCCCAGGGCGGCGCGCTGATCGAGCTGAACAGCGAGACCGATTTCGTTGCCAAGAACGCGGAGTTCCAGGCGCTGGCCGACCAGATCGTTGCCACGGCCGCGTCGTCGAAGGCCAAGGACGTCGACGAGCTCAAGGCCGCCACCGTCGGTGACAAGACCGTCGAGCAGGCAATCGCGGAGCTGTCGGCAAAGATCGGCGAGAAGTTGGAGTTGCGCCGCGTCGCGAACTTCGACGGCACCGTCGAGACCTACCTGCACCGGCGGGCGGCCGACCTGCCGCCCGCGGTCGGCGTGCTGGTCGAGTATGAAGGCTCGGACACCGAGGCCGCCCACGCCGTAGCGCTGCAGATCGCCGCGCTCAAGGCCCGCTACCTATCCCGCGACGATGTGCCGGAGGACGTGGTCGCCAGCGAGCGCCGCATCGCGGAGGAAACCGCCAAGACGGAGGGCAAGCCGGAGCAGGCCCTGCCCAAGATTGTCGAGGGCCGGCTGAACGGCTTCTTCAAGGACGCCGTGTTGCTCGAGCAGCCGTCGGTGTCCGACAGCAAGAAGACCGTCAAGGCGCTGCTCGACGACGCCGGTGTCACGGTGACGCGGTTCATCCGCTTCGAGGTGGGTCAAGCCTGACACGCCCGAGCCGACGACAGACGGGTCACCTCTCGGCGGCGCCGGGCGCAGGCTAGCGTCAGTGCCATGCGACACGTGCACGCGTTCGGCGACGATGCCCTTGGTGATTTGGATGCGGTCGGCCTGGCCGATGCCCTGAAATCCGGCCAGGTCGGCAGGGCCGAGGTGGTCGAGGCGGCGATCGCGCGCACCGAAGCCGTCGACCCGCTGCTAAACGGGTTGGCGTACGCGGCTTTTGACCAAGCGCGGGCGGCCGCGGCGGGCGCTCCCAGCGGGTACTTCGGCGGCATTCCGACCTTCATCAAGGACAACATCGACGTCTCCGGACAGCCCACCATGCACGGCACCGACGCGTGGACGAGCCGGAATGCCGTCGCAGACAGCATCTTCACCCGGCTGTTCTTGGGCACTGGGCTGACCTCGGTGGGCAAGACGCAGTTGTCCGAATTCGGGTTCAGCGCATCCGCCGAGCACCCGCGGCTGGGCCCGGTCCGCAACCCGTGGGACACCGAGTACACCGCCGGAGCGTCGTCGTCGGGTTCCGGCGCGTTCGTCGCCGCCGGCGTGGTGCCGATGGCGCACGCCAACGACGGCGGCGGTTCGATCCGCATCCCGGCCGCGTGCAACGGGTTGGTCGGACTCAAACCGTCGCGTGGTCGGCTGCCTCTGGACGCGACGCTGCGCCGGTTACCGGTCGGCGTCGTCGCCAACGGCGTGGTCACCCGCTCAGTCCGTGACACCGCGGCCTTTTACCGCGAGGCCGAGCGCATCTGGCGTAACCCCAACCTGGCGCCCGTCGGGGACGTCACCGCACCCGGCAGGCAGCGGTTGCGCATCGCGGTGCTGACCCGGTCGGTGCAGCGCGAGTGCAGTCCGCACATTCGGGAACTGACTTTGAAGTCCGCCGGTCTGCTCGAGGAGCTGGGCCACCGTGTCGAGCACGTCGAAGAGCCCCCAGTCGCGGCCAGTTTCGCCGACGACTTCGTCATGTATTGGGGATTCCTGGCGCTGGCCCAGGTCCGCGGGGGCCGCCACCTGTTTGGCGAAACATTCGATTCCAGCAAGCTGGACCAACTGACGCTGGGTCTTCTTCGTCATACCAGCCGCAACATTCACCGCCTCCCGACGGCCATCGTGCGGTTGCGCCGGGCGCGCAGACGTACCGCACGGTTCTTCCGTACCTACGACGCGGTGCTCACTCCGACACTCGGCGGCGAGACGCCCCGCATCGGATTCCTGGCGCCCACCGATTACCAGCAGGTCATCAGCCGGCTGATCGACTGGGTCTCGTTTACCCCCGTGCACAACGTCACCGGCGAACCCGCGATCTCGCTGCCGCTGGCGCAGTCGGCCCACGGCATGCCGGTGGGCATGATGCTGTCGGCGGATATGGGGCAGGAATCGCTGCTGCTCGAATTGGCCTATGAGCTCGAAGAGGCCCAGCCATGGGCGCGTATTCACGCCACCGGCTGATTGACCTGGCGCGGCCTGGTTTCACGCGCCCGCGCCGCGCTAGCCCCTAGTCGGAGCCGAGCTTCTCGAGCATTCTTTTGAACTCACGCTGCTGAGTTTCGGTGAGCCGGGACAAGATGCGGGTGTCGGCGCCGCGGACCGCTCCTTCGGCGCGTTTGAGCAGGGCGCGGCCCTGGCCGGTCAGGTTAGCCGGCAGCGCGCGCCCCGAGGACACCGACGACGGCCGCGCCACGGCGCCGACCTCTTCCAGCTTGCGCAGGACCGTGTTCATCGCCTGCGGGGTGACATTGGTGTGGCGGGACAGCTCGGCGCTTGACGTCCCCGGGAACAGTGAAAGTATGCGCAGGCAAACGAATTCGGGCAGGGTCAGGCCCAGCGGACCCAACGCGGTGGCAACCTCTGGTCGCAGCACCGCCCCAACCCGGTAGAGGAGGTATCCCAGCGGAGCGTCGTCGGCCTGACTCATGTCAACGATATTGACATATTTGTACCGGCCGATGCGTGCATTGCTCAGACCGTGATTGTTGGCGCCCCGAAGGGGTAACCGACCGGTTACCCGCAGCGCTTGCGGCACATGAGGAGGTTCGATGCCGAAGACGACGAAAGGCGGCGCGGCCAAAAAGAGCGAGTTGCCCAGTACGTTGCAACGTTCCAGCGCCAAAGCCCAACGTACGTTCGCGAAATCCCATGACGCGGCCGCCGACCAGTACGGCAGCGAGGAGCGCGCCCACCGGGTGGCGTACGCCGCTGTCAAGCACAGTTTCGAAAAGGTCGGTGACCACTGGGAGTCCAAGGACGAAAAGGGCCCATCCGATGCGCGAGCCGAGAGCGGCGGCCTGCGGCCAACGGGGGAGTCGGCCGAGGGTGTCGATGCCAACGCCAGCAAGAAGCACCTGCTCGACCTGGCCCGCCGTCTTGACATCGCCGGTCGGTCCAGTATGAACAAGTCGGAGTTGGTCGACGCGATCAAGAAGCACAACCGCCGGGTTCGGGGCCGCTGAAATCGCGTCACGCCAGGCAGAGCCTGACCGTAGAGTGAGCCGGGAAGAGAATCGGGATGGTGAGGGTTCTGGATGACTGGCCCACTGCAACGGTTTTCGCTACAGAATCGGTCGCCCGCCGGTGACCGCCACCCGCGCCCCGGAGATGTAACTCGCATCATCTGAGGCCAGCAGCACGTATGCCGCCGGTGATGATCGCCTTTTTGCCCAGCAGTTTTCCCGATCCCTGGTAACTGTTTTCACCACAATCAGGAATCGGGTCCATCTTCGCCTGTACACCGGGAACGGATTGTTTGTTGCGCCACAAAGCCCATGTCATTTCCTTTTTATGATTCGCGCGGCACCGGGCCCGCCGTCGGAACATCCGGGTCGTCGTCGGCCGGCGGCTCGGGATCGCGCCATTCCTCGCTGCGACTGGACCGATTGCCGCGGACCGTGCCTTCCAGTTCTTCCTTGAGCGCGTCGTCCTCGCGCGAACCATGCTTGGAGTTTCCGCGTTGCACGTGATCGCCCCCCTTCGCGGCTGTTTGGGATTGGGCTGTCCTGACACGCCTAGCCCAGCGAGCGACTACCCGTCAGCACACGACCTAATCGCGGGCCATTTGTGAGCAATGAGGCAGTTGTTATCATTGATGCGTAAGATGCTCCGTCAGAATGCGACGGTATTTGCCTGGTAAATCGACCCAATATGGGTGTCGATGTTTAAAGCCCCGGCCGGCTGGCTATTTGCTGCATATCTCTATGCCCTTTACGGGGGGCCAATTGTTCGAAACGAAAGGAATGGACAATGCGAGTCACCAAGACTGCCGTTGCGACCGCTGCCGCCGCGGGGGGGATAGCAGTGGCAACGATCTTCGCGACGCCCGCTTCTGCTGCGCCCAACATTCAGGGGTTCGGCACCAGCGAGCAGCTCGTCGATGGGCCGTTGATCACCAATTACACGGTGAGCAACCTGCAGCCCAGCAACGTCTCCATCCCCGGGTACACGCCTAAGGGCACGCTGTACCAGGCCGACGTCAGCGTCCGGTCGGATGGCGGGCTCGTGACCCCGATGGTCAACGACTTCGTCGCCCGCGGCCCCAACGGACAGAACTACCGGGTGATCGACAAGGTGGGGGTTCCCAATGGGCTCAACCCGGCACCGATTGCCCAGGGCAGTGAGTCGACGGGCACGCTGTATTTCGACGTGACGGGCGCGCCGCCGAACGGCGTCGTCTACAACGACGGGATGCAGGACATCCTGATGTGGACGTCAAACGTGCAGGGTGGCTCGGCTCCTGGCGAGGCTCCTGGCGCGCCGAACAGCCCGGCACCGGGTGCCCCGCCCGCGCCGGCGCAGCACACCTAAACCCGTTGTGAAATCTCCCCGCGCCATGCGAGTGGCGCGGGGAGATCCGCATTTGGGGAATCGTGTGCGCTCGAATCGGGTACCCGACCAAGCATGAGTAACCCCGACCACAGACCGGCGCGGGTGCGTGCCCAAGCGCAGCGGCAAGCCAAAGAAGCCCGCGCAGCAATGGAACAACGACGCGACAGCCAAGGCGGGGGGCTGAGTGGCTGGGTGGCCGAGCGTGCGTCGCGATGGGACCTGTCCGGCCAGGACGAGACCACACTGCAGCGCCAGAAGTATCTATGGAATGTACTGGTGGACTATTGGTTTCGGATGGAGATCGACGGCTGGGAGAACATTCCCGAGAAACCACCGGCACTTCTGGTGGGGATCCATTCCGGTGCACCATTCGTCTGGGATGCATGGACCGTCGGCCTGCAATGGTGGCGCCGGTTCGGGCAGGAGCGCGCCCTGCACGGCACCGCTCACGATGCGCTGATGGCAATTCCTTTATTCGGGCGCTATTTCCGGTCGATGGGAGTGCTGCCGGCCGCGCCCGACGCGATTGCCACCGCATTAGCGGAAGGGCGCGACGTTGCGCTGTGGCCCGGTGGGGAAGTGGACTCACTGCGCCCGTGGACCGAGCGCGATCGGGCCAACCTGGCGGGAAGGACCGGCTTCGTCAAGATGGCGATCCGTGCCGGCGTTCCAATCGTGCCGATCGCGACCGTTGGCGGCGCCGACGCGATGCCTGTGCTGATCCGTGGCGACCGGTTGTCGAAAGCGCTGCGCTTGGACCGAATTTTGCGGCTCAAGGTGTTCCCGATGGCCGTCTCGTTGCCGTGGGGGATCGCACCGGCGGCGCTTCCGCAGCTGCCCTTGCCGGCCAAGATCAGAACCCGGTTCATGCCGGCCGTGGAACTCGACAACGATCCCGCGCGGGCGGACGACGAGCAATACGTCGACCGCAAATACCACGAGGTGCAGGACGCCATCCAGGAAGGAATGAATGCGCTGGCGCGCAAGCGTGCATTTCCGTTGTTCGGTTGATCGCGAACTGAAGCGAGATCGCCCGGTTACAGCTCCGACGCTTCCCTCACGCTGGGTGCGGGCGCCGTAGTAGACGTCCAGATCGGCGTCAGCCTCGAGTCCGTGACTACCCATTCCGGCTGCGGTGGCGTTGCCGCCCGGTAGCCGACTCCGCGCACGGTGTCGATCAAGAATTGATGCCGGCTGCCCAGTTTGGCGCGTAGCCGCCGAATATGCACGTCGACGGTTCGCACCTTGCCGGTGCTTTCGGGTCCCCACGCCTCTTGCATCAGCCGGGTTCGGGTGAACGCCTGACCGGCGTGCTGCACAAGGAAATTCAGCAACTTGAACTCGGTGAGCGTCAAACCTAGGTCGCTGCCTTGCAGCGAGGCAGTGAAACTGGCCGGACGCAACAACAGATCGCCGAACTTCAGCGTGCCGTTGACCGCGCTGCGCCTGCGGCTGATCGCAAGGCGCAACCGGGCCTGCAACTCTTCGGCGCCGGTGCCGGGCAGCATCACGTCATCGAAATTGCAGTCGGCGTCGACGGTGGCACAGTCGCTCGGCGCCACCAACGCCACCACCGCGGTACCGGGGTTGTCGCTGGACAGCCGATGGCCGACGACCTGAGCCATCGCCATGTCATTGCGCGCATCGATGATTGCGATGTCGGCCATGGCGTGCTGCCCGTCGGTCCCGGCCGTCAGGGTAGTGCGGTGCATCGACTGCGCGAACGTCGCCAAGCACGGTAGAGCCGATTCGAAGTCATCCTCATCGCTGAGCACCATCACGTCCAACGGCATCTCCAAACCTCTCGACGTCCCGGCTTCCCCCCGGTCCGTAGGCACCTCTGCGGAGATGTCGTACAGCGCTAGGCGTGAATACCCGCCGAGTCGGAAACTATGCAAAGCTATGCAAACTTCGAACGACCGATGCGGCTCAGAAAGCGATGGGCCCGGCCCGTTTCCACGGACCAGGCCCATCGGCTATAACGTGCTACTGGTTGTCTTTCTGGCGCTCCTCGGCCGCCTTGGCGCCGCCGCGCGCGGCTTCCGCTTCGGCTTCCTTCTTCGCCGCGTCACGCTGCGCTTCGGCCTTGTCTTGCTGCGCCTGGCCCTCGCGCGTGAGGTCATCACGACCCGCTACGGCGCCTACGGCCTCTTTGGCCTTTCCCTTGACGTCCTCGACGACGCCTTTCACAGCTTCGGCAGGTCCCGACTTGTTTTCTTCGGCCATGGAAATGCTTCCTCCTCGTTGGCGTACTCTGAGCGATCCAACGCTCAGCGGCGATCGCGAGCGATCGACCCGGTCATACGGCGAGGCCGGTCCTCATTGCTTGAGACCGCATACGTCTGCCGCGTTGATCCGGATTCCCATGCCAACCGCGACTCAAACGCGAGCCCGAAGAGCGGTGACACAGATCCCAGTACCGGAAGCCTCGAAAATTGGGCCGGCACGCCAACTACGCGCATAATGCACCCCGCGGACGCCGCATTGTGCTGCGATGGGGCAGGATGTGAAATGCCGTTCCGGATGGAGATCACCCGGGATGGCACTCTCATGCGAGGAGTCTGATGACGGAGTCCAGGGAGCCCCAAGTCGCCCGCTCGGCGGCTCCGAGTTCGGAGCCCGAAAGCGCCGGCAACGGCGCATCGACATCTGCACCCGAAAATGGACTGGCTTCAGGTCGGCCGCCGAGCCGACCCAGGTATTCGCGGGTGTTGCTCAAGCTCGGCGGTGAGATGTTCGGCGGCGGCCAGGTCGGCCTGGATCCCGATGTCGTGGCGCGGGTGGCACGACAGATCGCCGAGGTCGTTCGCGATGGTGTCCAGGTCGCCGTCGTGATCGGCGGCGGCAACTTCTTTCGGGGCGCGCAACTTCAACAGCGCGGCATGGAACGCACCCGTTCGGACTACATGGGCATGCTGGGCACTGTCATGAATAGCCTTGCGCTGCAAGATTTTTTGGAGAAAGAAGGCATTGTCACCCGGGTCCAGACCGCGATCACCATGGGCCAGGTCGCCGAGCCTTATCTACCGTTGCGTGCCGTACGCCACCTGGAAAAGGGGCGCGTGGTGATCTTCGGAGCCGGCATGGGGTTGCCGTACTTCTCCACCGACACCACTGCCGCGCAGCGCGCCCTAGAGATCGGCGCCGAGGTGGTGTTGATGGCCAAGGCCGTTGACGGCGTGTTCGACGCGGATCCGCGCCAGCATCCCGATGCCGAGTTGATCGCCGCGATCAGTCATCGTGAGGTCATCGACCGCGGGCTGCGTGTAGCCGATGCGACCGCGTTCAGCCTGTGCATGGACAATGGCATGCCGATCCTGGTGTTCAACCTGCTGACCAACGGCAATATCGCCCGAGCCGTCGCTGGTGAGAAAATCGGGACTCTGGTCACCACCTGAACCGAGGACGCGATGGTTGGCGCGTGCGAGGATGCGCAGCGCAGCGATGAGGAGGATCGGCGCACATGATCCGCGGCGGCGACGATGCAGAGCGAAGCGATGAGAAGGAGCGACGCACATGATCCGCGGCGGCGACGATGCAGAGCGAAGCGATGAGAAGGAGCGACGCACATGATCGACGAGGCTCTCTTCGACGCGGAAGAGAAAATGGAAAAGGCCGTAGCGGTTGCCCGCGACGACCTGTCGACCATCCGGACCGGGCGCGCCAACCCGGGCATGTTCTCGCGGATCGTGATCGACTACTACGGCGCGGCCACGCCCATCACGCAGCTGGCCAGCATCAACGTGCCCGAGGCGCGCCTGGTCGTCATCAAGCCCTACGAAGCCAGCCAGGTGGGCGCGATCGAGACGGCGATCCGCAACTCCGACCTCGGCGTCAACCCCACCAACGACGGCACCCTGATCCGGGTGGCCGTGCCACAGCTCACCGAGGAACGCCGCCGAGAGCTGGTCAAGCAGGCCAAGGGCAAGGGGGAGGACGCCAAGGTCTCGGTGCGCAACATCCGCCGCAAGGCGATGGAGGAGCTGCACCGCATCCGTAAGGACGGTGAGGCCGGCGAGGACGAGGTCGGCCGGGCCGAAAAGGATCTGGACAAGACCACCCACCAATACGTCAACCAGATCGAAGAGCTGGTCAAGCACAAAGAAGGCGAACTGCTGGAGGTCTAGCGACCGCTCAGCAGCGAAGTACATCCACGCCAGTGGCTACCCCAGAACCCGGCTCAGGCGACCCGCCCGGCGATCGGGAGTCCGCCAACAAGGAAACGATCCAGCAGTCGGCCAAGAAGACATCCCGGGCCGGGCGCGACCTGCGCGCCGCCATCGCGGTGGGCGCCGGTATCGGCGGCGTCCTGATCGTGACGCTGGTGTTCGCCCCGCGCTTCTGGGTTCTGATTGTCGCCCTGGCCATCGTCGTGGCCACCCACGAAGTGGTTCGGCGACTGCGCGAAGCCGGCTACGTCATCCCGATCATCCCGTTGTTGGCCGGAGGGCAGCTCACCGTCTGGCTGACCTGGCCGTGCCACGCGGCGGGCGCACTGGCCGGCTTCGGCGTCACCGTGGTGGTCTGCAACGTGTGGCGCTTGTTGATGCAGGACAACAGCAAACGGCCCGAGCCTTTCGACGGCTCGCCGTCGGCTAACTACCTCAGGGACGCCTCGGCAACCGTGTTCCTGGCCGCGTGGGTGCCACTGTTCGCGTCGTTCGGCGTCCTGCTGGTCTATCCGCATGACGGGGCCGGGCGGGTGTTCTGCCTGATGATCACTGTCGTCGCCTCCGACACCGGCGGATATGCCGTGGGGGCGCTCTTCGGTAAGCACCCGATGGTCCCGGCGATCAGCCCCAAGAAATCCTGGGAGGGATTAGCCGGGTCCTTGGTGTTCGGAATCACCGCGGCGACGCTGACGGCGACGTTCCTGGCGGGCAAACCGCCTTGGACCGGCGCTTTGCTGGGCGTTGTCCTGGTGTTGACCAGCACGCTCGGCGATCTGGTGGAATCACAGGTCAAGCGCGATCTCGGTATCAAAGACATGGGCCGGTTGTTGCCCGGCCACGGTGGTCTGATGGATCGGCTCGACGGCGTCCTGCCGTCAGCGGTCGCAGCCTGGACGGTGCTGACACTCGTTCCCTAGGTCGGCCCGAACGTGACCGATACTGGTTAGGTCATGGTTCAACAATTGGTTTTCTCCGAGCCGCGCCCCCGCAGGCCCCCGCGGCACCTGGCCGACCTCGACGAGGACGGTCGCGCGGCCGCCGTCGCGGAGCTGGGCCTGCCGGCGTTTCGCGCCAAACAGTTGGCGCATCAGTACTACGGCCGGCTGATCGCCGATCCGCGGCAGATGACCGACCTTCCGGCGGGATTACGCGACGCCATCGCCGAGACGATGTTCCCCATCCTGCTCACCGCCGCGGCCGACGTGACCTGCGATGCCGGCCAGACGCGAAAGACATTGTGGCGGGCCCCCGATGGAGTCACCGTCGAGTCGGTGCTGATGCGCTATCCACACCGCAACACCGTCTGCATTTCGTCGCAGGCCGGCTGCGGCATGGCCTGTCCGTTCTGCGCGACGGGCCAGGGCGGGTTGACCCGCAACCTCTCGACAGCCGAAATCCTCGAGCAGGTGCGCGCCGGCGCCGCGGCCCTGCGTGACGACTTCGGGGACCGGTTGTCCAACGTCGTGTTCATGGGCATGGGGGAGCCGCTGGCCAACTACGCCCGCGTGGTCGCCGCCGTGCGGCGCATCATCGCTGCGCCGCCGCAGGGATTCGGTATCTCGGCCCGGTCGGTGACGGTGTCCACGGTGGGCCTGGCTCCCGCCATTCGTAAGCTCGCCGACGAACGCCTCGGCGTCACGCTGGCGCTGTCGCTGCACGCACCCGACGACGAACTGCGCGACACCCTGGTGCCGGTCAACAACCGATGGAAAATCAGCGAAGCCCTCGACGCCGCAAGGTATTACGCCGACGTCACCGGGCGGCGGGTGTCGGTGGAGTATGCGTTGATCCGCGACGTCAACGACCAGCCCTGGCGCGCAGACCTTTTGGGGCAGCGGCTGCATCGCGCGCTCGGACCGCTGGTGCACGTGAACCTGATTCCGCTCAACCCCACCCCGGGGAGTGAGTGGGACGCCAGCCCCAAGGCCGTGGAGCGGGAATTCGTCCGGCGGGTGCGCGGCAAAGGGGTTTCTTGCACCGTGCGCGACACTCGCGGCCGCGAAATCAGCGCCGCCTGTGGACAGCTGGCCGCCGAAGGCGGGTAGCTGGAGCGCAGGCGAAATCAGCGCCGCCTGTGGACAGCTGGCCGCCGAAGGTGGGTAGCTGGAGCGCAGGCGATTCAGCCGGGCCTGTGGACAGCTGGCCGCCGAAGGTGGATGAACCGGACGAGGCGCTGCCCCGTCGACAAGGCATAACTGAAACAAATGAGGTGTGTCATGAGTATTCGCTTGTCAGCCCTGAACACAGCGTTTGCCGCCGTACTGATTGCTGCCACGGTGCTGGCCGGCGTCGGCAACGCCCCACGCGCGCTGGCCGCCGATGACCGGCTGCAATTCACCGGGACGACGCTGAGCGGTGCGCCTTTCAACGGCGCCAGTTTGCAGGGCAAGCCCGCGGTGTTGTGGTTCTGGGCGCCGTTCTGCCCGTTCTGCAATGCCGAAGCGCCGGGCGTCAGCCAGGTGGCGGCCGCCAACCCCGGTGTCACCTTCGTCGGCGTGGCCGGGCGCTCGGACGTCGGCGCGGAGCAGAACTTCGTCTCCAAGTACGGCCTGAACTTCACAAACCTCAACGACGCCGACGGATCCATCTGGGCCCGGTACAACGTCCCGTGGCAGCCCGCCTATGTGTTCTACCGCGCGGACGGCAGCTCCACGTTCGTCAACAACCCGACCTCGGCGATGTCGCAGCAGGAGCTCTCCGATCGGGTCGCCGCGCTGAGGTCCTGAGTTGGTAGACCACGGTCTGGTCGGCCTGGCCTTCGCAGCGGGACTGGTAGCCGCGCTGAACCCGTGCGGGTTCGCCATGCTGCCCGCCTACCTGTTGCTGGTGGTGCGCGGTCAGCGTTCGCAGGCATCGTCCGGCGTTGCTGTCGCCGGTCGTGCGCTGGTGGCGACCATCGGGATGGCGCTGGGCTTCCTGACGGTGTTCGGCGTGTTCGGCGCGCTGACCGTCTCGGCGGCCACGACGGTGCAGCAGTACCTGCCGTACGCCACCGTGGTCGTCGGGGTGGTGCTGATCGGGCTGGGGGCGTGGCTGCTGTCGGGCCGAGCACTGTCGGCCCTGACCCCGCGGTCGCTGGGTCCGCGGTGGGCCCCCACCGCCCGGCTGGGTTCCATGTACGGGTACGGCATCAGCTATGCGATCGCCTCACTGTCGTGCACCATCGGGCCATTTCTGGCCGTTACCGCCGCCGGCCTGCGCGGCGGATCGGTCCTCACCGGGTTGATGATCTACCTCGCCTACAGCGCGGGGCTGACCCTGGTGGTCGGGGTGCTCGCGGCCGCTGCCGCGACGGCGAGTTCGGCGGTGGTGGAGCGGCTGCGGCGAATGCTGCCGTTCGTCAACCGGATCGCCGGCGCGCTGCTGGTGCTGGTCGGGCTGTACGTGGCCTACTACGGTAGCTACGAGGTGCGCCTGTTCGGTGCGAACGGCAACCCGCAGGACGCGGTGATCATTGCGGCCGGACGGCTGCAGGGCGCGGTGGCCGGCTGGGTACAGCAGCACGGGATATGGCCGTGGGTGATCGCCGTGCTCGCGTTGGCGATCGTCGCGATCGGCGGCGCATGGCGGCGCCGAGCGCACCGCTAGGGCAGACGCGCGGTGGCTACCTGATCCAGCCGCGGCGGCGGCCCCACAGGTCGCGGATCAGCACCACGAGGGTCAACGTCGCAAACCCGATCAGGAACCAGTTCTCGATGTTGCCGACGTGGTTGCCGCGCAGCATCGCCAGCAGGAAGCCGAACACGAACAGGCCGGTGATGTGCCAGGTGCGGTGGTTGATCCTGCTCCAACCCCACGCTGCCGACGGCACCTCGACGGCGTCGACGCCGGTGAAGTGCTCCACCTCGGTACTGGCCACGGCGAATCCCCTTCGGATCGGATCGGCTTGTCCTGAGAATTCTGGCACACCCCCCGGCGGGCTTGCGGGGCATGGCCGAAGGAGATGGCCCCGGCCGGTGCCGGGCGGCACAATGAATGGGTGACCAACCCGACGACCGACTGGCAAACGCGGGACCGGCTCCGCGTGCTGGTGCTGGGCAGTACGGGCTCCATCGGCACCCAGGCGCTGGACGTCATCGCCGCCAACCCGGACCGCTTCGAAGTGGTCGGCCTTGCCGCCGGAGGCGCCAACCTGGACACGTTGCTGCGGCAGCGCGCCGATACCGGTGTGACCAACATCGCGATCGCTGACGAGAAAGCGGCCCAGCGGGCCGGCGACGTCCCCTTCTCCGGGCCCGAAGCCGCAACCCGGCTGGTCCAGGAGACCGACGCCGACGTCGTCCTCAATGCGCTGGTAGGCGCGTTGGGTCTGCGGCCCACACTTGCCGCGCTGGAGTCGGGCGCCCGGCTGGCGCTGGCCAACAAGGAATCGCTGATCGCCGGCGGTCCGCTGGTGCTCCAGGCCGCCAGGCCGGGACAGATCGTGCCGGTCGACTCCGAGCATTCCGCCCTGGCGCAATGCCTGCGCGGCGGATCCGCCGAGGAAGTCGCCAAGCTGGTGCTGACCGCCTCCGGCGGCCCGTTCCGCGGCTGGACGACCGCCCAACTCGAGGACGTCACCCCGGAACAGGCCGGCGCCCATCCGACGTGGTCGATGGGCCCGATGAATACGCTGAACTCGGCCTCGCTGGTCAACAAGGGGCTGGAGCTCATCGAGACCCACCTGCTGTTCGGTGTTCCCTACGACCGCATCGAGGTGGTCGTGCACCCCCAGTCGATTGTTCATTCGATGGTCACCTTCGTCGACGGTTCGACCCTTGCCCAGGCCAGCCCCCCGGACATGAAGCTGCCGATCTCGCTGGCCCTTGGCTGGCCGCAGCGGGTCCCCGGCGCGGCCGCCAGCTGTGACTTCAGCACGGCGTCTAGCTGGGACTTCGAGCCGCTGGACGACGACGTTTTCCCCGCCGTGGAGCTGGCCCGGCATGCTGGGCAGACCGGTGGCTGCATGACCGCCGTCTACAACGCGGCCAACGAGGAGGCGGCGGAGGCCTTCCTCGCGGGTCGGGTCGGGTTTCCCGCGATTGTCAAAACCATCGCCGACGTGCTGCACGCCGCGGACCAATGGGCCGTTTCACCCGCTAACGTGGATGAGGTACTCGACGCGCAGCGCTGGGCACGTGAGCGGGCGCGACGCGCCGTCGCACAATCCCAGCCCGCCGCCGTGTCGGCAAAAGCCCCCGAAGTGGTGTGAGAAAGGTCCTCGCAGCGGAGATGATGTTTGTTATCGGCATTGTGCTGTTCGCACTGGCCATCCTGATCTCGGTGGCCCTGCACGAGTGCGGGCACATGTGGGTCGCACGCGCGACCGGCATGAAGGTGCGGCGCTACTTCGTCGGCTTCGGCCCCACCCTGTGGTCGACGCGGCGCGGTGAAACCGAGTACGGCATCAAAGCGGTTCCGCTGGGCGGCTTCTGCGACATCGCCGGCATGACCTCGGTGGAGGAGTTGGCTCCCGACGAGGCCGACCGCGCCATGTTCAAGCAGGCGGCGTGGAAGCGGGTGGCGGTGCTGTTCGCCGGTCCCGCCGCGAACTTCATCATCTGCCTCGTGCTGCTCTACGGCATCGCACTGATCTGGGGCCTGCCGAACCTGCATCCGCCGACTCGGGCGGTCGTCGGCGAAACCGCCTGCGTGGCACCGGAAGTTGCGCCGGGCAAGATCGGGGACTGCACCGGACCCGGTCCGGCGGCGCTCGCGGGAATTCGGCCCGGCGACGTCATCGTCAAGGTCGGCGACACCCCGGTGTCGACATTCGAGGACATGGCTGCCGCCATCCGCAAGGTGCGCGGCAACATCCCGATCGTCGCCGAGCGCAACGGCACCACGATCACCACTTACGTCGATGTCGCACCCACCCAGCGCTACCTGGCATCCGGGTCCAACGCGCAGGGCGGTCAGCAGCAACCCTCGACAGTCGGCGCCATCGGCGTCGGCGCGGTCAAGGTCGGGCCCACGCACTATGGACCACTCACGGCGATCCCGGCCACCATCGGCTTCACCGGTGACCTCACCGGCGAGGTCGGCAAGGCGCTCGTCGCGATCCCTACGAAGGTCGGTGCGCTGGTGCACGCCATCGGCGGCGGTCAGCGCGACCCGGAGACGCCTATGAGCGTCGTCGGGGCCAGCATCGTCGGCGGCGACACCGTCGACCACGGGTTGTGGGTGGCGTTCTGGTTCTTCCTGGCCCAGCTGAACCTCATTTTGGGCGCGATCAACCTGGTGCCGCTGCTGCCGTTTGACGGCGGCCACATCGCCATCGCGGTATTCGAGAAGATCCGCAACCTGATTCGGTCGGCACGTGGCATGGTCGCAGCCGCGCCGGTGAACTACCTCAAACTCATGCCCGCGACGTACGTCGTGCTGGTGTTCGTGGTCGGCTACATGCTGCTGACTGTGACCGCCGATCTGGTCAATCCGATCAGGCTCTTCCAATAACGAGACCGAAGGAATCAACAGTGACCATTGGCCTGGGCATGCCGCAGACGCCGGCGCCCACGCTCGCTCCCCGGCGTACCACGCGCCAATTGATGGTCCGCGACGTCGGGGTCGGCAGCGACTATCCGATCTCGGTGCAGTCGATGTGCACCACCAAGACGCATGACGTCAACACGACGCTGCAGCAGATCGCCGAACTGACCGCGGCCGGCTGCGACATAGTCCGGGTGGCCTGCCCGCGTCAGGAGGATGCCGACGCGCTGGCCGAGATCGCCCGGCACAGCCAGATCCCGGTCATCGCCGACATCCACTTCCAGCCCAAGTACATCTTCGCCGCCATCGACGCGGGGTGCGCCGCGGTGCGGGTAAACCCGGGCAACATCAAGGAATTCGACGGCCGCGTGGGCGAGGTCGCCAAGGCTGCCGGTGCGGCCGGCATCCCGATCCGCATCGGCGTCAACGCGGGCTCGCTGGACAAGCGGTTCATGGAGAAGTACGGCAAGGCCACCCCTGAGGCGCTGGTCGAGTCGGCGCTGTGGGAGGCCTCGCTGTTCGAGGAGCACGGCTTCGGCAACATCAAGATCAGCGTCAAGCACAACGACCCGGTGGTGATGGTCGCCGCATACGAGCAGCTGGCAGAACAATGCGACTACCCGCTGCACCTCGGGGTCACCGAGGCCGGCCCCGCCTTCCAGGGCACCATCAAGTCCGCGGTCGCTTTCGGCGCACTGCTGTCGCGCGGCATCGGCGACACCATCCGGGTATCGCTGTCGGCGCCGCCGGTCGAGGAAGTCAAGGTCGGCATCCAGATCCTCGAGTCGCTGAACCTGCGGCCGCGCGGGCTCGAGATCGTGTCGTGCCCCTCGTGTGGACGCGCGCAGGTCGATGTCTACACCCTGGCCAACGCGGTCAGTGCCGGCCTGGACGGTCTGGACGTGCCGCTACGCGTCGCCGTGATGGGGTGCGTCGTCAACGGTCCAGGGGAGGCCCGCGAGGCCGACCTTGGCGTCGCGTCGGGAAATGGCAAGGGTCAGATTTTCGTGCGCGGCGAAGTGATCAAGACCGTGCCTGAATCCCAGATCGTCGAGACCCTGATCGAGGAGGCAATGCGGATCGCCGCCGAAATGGATACCGAGGCGGACATCGACCGCGGACCGGAAGCAACATCGAGCGGTTCGCCTGTTGTCACCGTAAGCTGATAACGCCAGCGCCCGGTCGAAGAGTTCGCACCACAAGAGAGTTCGCCATATGTCGGCTCCGCCCCTGTTCCGCCTTGTCGGTGAGCGACGGGTGTCCGTGGTGCGCGACGCGGCCGCCGTCTGGCGGGTGCTCGACGACGATCCCGTCGCGTCATGCATGGTCGCGGCCCGAGTGGCCGACCACGGCATCGACCCAAATTCGATCGGCGGCGAATTGTGGACGCTGCGCGGTGCCAACGAATCGCTGTGCTTCGCCGGGGCCAATCTGATCCCGCTGCGCGGCGCGCCGGCCGATCTGAGCGCCTTCGCCGACGAGGCCATGCGCGGGACGCGACGCTGCTCGTCGCTGGTCGGCAGGGCCGAGCTGGTGATGCCCATGTGGGAGCGGCTCGAGGCGGCCTGGGGCCCGGCCCGTGACGTGCGCGACCACCAGCCGCTGCTGGCGTTGTCCACTCACCCCGGCTGCGATCTCGACCCCGGCGTGCGACAGGTCCGGCCCGAAGAGCTGGACGCCTACCTGGTGGCCGCCGTCGACATGTTCATCGGAGAAGTGGGCGTCGATCCGCGGCTCGGCGACGGCGGCCGCGGCTACCGACGGCGGGTGGCCAGCCTGATCACGGCCGGACGCGCCTGGGCGCGGTTCGAGCACGGCCAGGTCGTGTTCAAGGCCGAGGTCGGCTCGCAGTCTCCGGGCGTGGGCCAGATCCAGGGGGTGTGGGTGCACCCGGAGTGGCGCGGGATCGGCCTGGGCACCGCCGGCACCGCGACGGTCGCCGCGGTGATCGTCGGCACCGGACGGACCGCCAGCCTGTACGTCAACGACTTCAACACGGTGGCGCGTGCCGCGTACGCCCGTGTGGGTTTCACCGAGATAGGCACCTTCGCGACGGTGCTGCTCGACTAGTCTCCGCCTTCGGATCACCACTTCCGAGCGAGTGTGCGGGTGGCCGCACGCTCGGCACCGAATGTGCGGGTGGCCGCACATTCGCCAAGTAGCACGCTCTCGATTCACGCATAACGGTCCGGTCTCGGTGTGTCGGCGGTGCTGTTCTGGCCGCAGTTCTTAACATTTGCACCGATGGCAACTAGAACAACAATAGCCTCATCCGTATCAGGTTTGCTGCTGGTCGCAGTGATCGTTCTGTCCGGTTGCACTCCCCGGCCCGACGGCCCGGGCCCGGCGGCGGAGAAATTCTTCCGCGCCCTGGCCATCGGCGACACCGCGACCGCCGCGCAGCTCAGCGACAGCCCCAACGACGCCCGCGAGGCGCTCAACGCGGCCTGGTCCGGCCTGCAGGCATCCCATCTCGACGCTCAGGTCCTCAACGCCAAGTACGCCGAGGACAGCGGCACCGTCGGCTACCGCTTCACGTGGCACCTGCCCAAGAACCGGACCTGGACCTACGACGGCCAGCTGAAGATGGCGCGCGACGAGGGGCACTGGGCGGTCCGGTGGACCAGCGCCGCGCTGCACGAAAAGCTGGGCGAGCACCAGACGTTCGCGTTGCGCGCCGACCGGCCGCACCGCGCGTCGGTGAATGAGCTCGGTGGCAGCGACGTGCTGGTGCCGGGCTACCTGTACCACTACACGCTGGACGCCGCCCAGGCCGGACCGGCCCTTTCCGGCACCGCACACGCGATCGTCGACGTGCTGCACCCTTTCAACGGGACCCTCAACGATCCGCAGCTGCTCGCCGAGCAAGCCAGCTCGACGCCCCACCCGGTGGACCTGGAAGTGACGCTGCAGCCCGACGACAACGACAAGGTGTTCCCCCTTCTCGGGCACCTGCCCGGCGTTGTGGTCACTCCCCAGCCCGAAATGCTGCCCACCGACCCCCATTTCGCGCCGGCGGTCATCGCCGCGGTGAAGAAGGCGGTGGTCGACCAACTCGACGGCGAGGCGGGCTGGCGGGTGGTGAGCGTCAATCAGAACGGTGTCGAGGTCGAGGTGCTGCACGAGGTCCAAGGGTCGCCGGCGCCGTCGGTGTCGATCACCCTGGACCGGGTGGTACAGAACGCCGCCCAGCGCGCCGTCGACAACAAGGGCGGCAAGGCGATGATCGTCGTGATCAAGCCGTCGACCGGAGAGATCCTCGCGATCGCACAGAATGGCGGCGCTGACGCGGACGGTTTGCCCGCCGCCAACGGCCTGTTTCCGCCGGGGTCGACGTTCAAGATGATCACCGCGGGCGCGGCCGTCGACCGCGACATGGCCACCCCCAACACCATGCTGGGCTGCCCGGGCCGCCTCGACATCGGGCACCGCACCATCCCCAACTACGGCGGTTTCGATCTCGGTGTGGTGCCGATGTCGCGCGCGTTCGCGAGTTCGTGCAACACCACCTTCGCCGAGCTCAGCAGCAAGATGCCGCCGCGCGGCCTGTCGCAGGCGGCCACCCGCTACGGCATTGGACTGGACTATCAGGTCGACGGCATCACGACGGTGACCGGGTCGGTGCCACCGACGGTGGACCTGGCCGAACGCACGGAGGACGGTTTCGGCCAGGGCAAGGTCCTGGCCAGCCCGTTCGGTATGGCCCTGGTGGCGGCGACGGTCGCCGCCGGCAAGACGCCCGTCCCGCAGCTGATCGTGGGCCGCCAGACGGCCGTTCAGGGCGACACCACGCCTATCAGCCCGAAGATGATCGATGCGCTCCGCCCGATGATGCGTCTGGTGGTGACCAACGGCACCGCCAAGGAGATCGCCGGCTGCGGCGAGATCTATGGAAAAACCGGTGAGGCCGAGTTCCCGGGCGGATCGCATTCCTGGTTCGCCGGCTACCGCGGCGATCTGGCCTTCGCCTCGCTGATCGTGGGGGGCGGCAGCTCCGAGTGGGCGGTTCGGATGACCAAGTTCATGTTCGAAGCGCTGCCGCCGAACTTCTTGGCCTAGCGGTCCCCGTGCCGCTTCAGCGGTAAATTGCGAACATGACCGATACCGGTGGCGACATGGTGGCGTTGCGCGTCTCCGACGCCGACCGCAACGGCACGATGCGGCGACTGCACAACGCGGTCGCGCTGGGGCTGATCGATATCGACGAGTTCGAGCAGCGCTCGTCGCAGGTGTCTTACGCGCGCACACGCGGCGAACTGGACGGCTTGGTCGGTGATCTGCCCGGACCGGGCGCCATCGTCACCTCCGCGGCCGACCGGGTGGAACTGCGCGGCTGGGCCGGTTCGCTGAAGCGCCACGGTGAATGGACGGTGCCCACCCGACTGGCCCTGGTCCGCCGGCTGGGCTCGGTGGCACTCGACCTCACCAAGGCCCGGTTCGCGGGGCCGGTGGTGGTCATCGAACTCGACATGAGATTCGGCTCGGTGGAGGTTCGATTGCCGGACGGGGCGAGCGCGTCCATCGATGACGTCGAGGTGTACGTCGGCAGCGCCAGCGACCGGCGCAAAGACCCGCCCGGTGAGGGCCGGCCGCACGTGGTGCTGACCGGGCGGGTGGTGTGCGGCTCGGTGATCATCCGGGGACCGCGCCGCTCGCTGCTGCGCCGCCAGCGGCTCTAATCGCCGGCCCGCCCTCGTCGAGTGTGCGTTGAGGGCGGGGAAACCCGAGAATTCCCGCCGTGACGACACACTGAACGCCGTCGATGCGCACTCGACGCACGGTCGGGTCGCGCGGCCTGCGATTAAGCTGGCGCCATGCCCGCTCGCACCGCACTCGCTCCCGGAGAGTTGTCCCCGACTCTGCCGGTGCCCAGCCGCATCCCGCGCCCGGAATACGTCGGCAAGTCCACGGCCCAAGAGGGCAGCGAGCCGTGGGTGCAGACCCCCGAGGTGATCGAGAAGATGCGCGTCGCCGGCCGGATCGCGGCCGGCGCGCTGGTGGAGGCGGGCAAAGCCGTCGCGCCCGGGGTGACCACCGACGAGCTGGACCGCATCGCCCACGAGTACATGGTCGACCACGACGCTTACCCGTCGACGCTGGGTTACAAGGGCTACCCGAAGTCGTGCTGCACGTCGCTCAACGAGGTCATCTGCCACGGGATCCCCGACTCGACCGTGATCGAAGACGGCGACATCGTGAACATCGATGTCACGGCCTACATCGACGGGGTGCACGGCGACACCAACGCGACCTTTTTGGCCGGCGACGTCTCCGAGGAACACCGGCTGCTGGTGGAGCGCACCCGCGAGGCGACGATGCGCGCCATCAACGCCGTCAAGCCCGGTCGTGCGCTCTCGGTCGTCGGCCGCGTGATCGAGTCGTATGCAAACCGGTTTGGCTACAACGTTGTTCGTGACTTCACCGGGCATGGCATCGGTACCACATTCCACAATGGCTTGGTCGTCCTGCACTACGACCAGCCGTCGGTGTCCACCATCATCCAACCGGGGATGACGTTCACCATCGAACCGATGATCAACCTCGGCGGTCTGGACTACGAGATCTGGGACGACGGCTGGACGGTGGTCACCAGGGACCGCAAGTGGACCGCGCAGTTCGAACACACGCTGCTGGTCACCGACACCGGCGCCGAAATCCTCACCTTGCCATGACGTTTGCCGGATGACCGGAGCGTTGCTGGTCGCGGGCACCAGCTCCGACGCCGGGAAATCGGTGGTGGTGGCGGGCCTGTGCAGGTTGTTGGCCCGCCGCGGGGTCCGCGTCGCCCCGTTCAAGGCACAGAACATGTCCAACAACTCGGTGGTGACGGTTGAAGGCGGTGAAATCGGGCGCGCCCAGGCGATCCAGGCGCGCGCGGCGGGCCTGGAACCCAGTGTGCGATTCAACCCGATCCTGCTCAAGCCGGGCAGTGACCGCACCTCGCAGTTGGTGATCAAGGGTCGGGCCGCCGACTCGGTCAGCGCGGAAAGCTATGTGCAGCAACGTGACCGGCTGGCATCCATCGTATTTGAGGAAGTGAGTTGTCTGCGCGCGGAATTTGACGCGGTGATCTGCGAGGGCGCCGGTTCGCCGGCCGAGATAAATCTGCGCGCCACCGATTTGGCCAACATGGGGCTGGCCCGCGCCGCGAATTTACCGGTGCTCCTGGTCGGGGACATCGACCGGGGCGGCCTGCTGGCGCACCTGTTCGGGACGGTCGCGGTGCTCGAGCGCGACGACCAGGCACTGATCGCCGGCTTCATCATCAACAAGTTTCGCGGTGACCCCGCGCTGCTCGAACCCGGGTTGCGCCAGCTGCACGACATGACGGGCCGCCCCACCTACGGGGTGCTGCCGTACGTCGACGAGTTGTGGCTGGACGCCGAGGACTCGCTGTCGGCAGTCGCGCACCGCGTGATCGGCACGCCGACGCCCCCGCGCGGTGATCAGTGGCTGCGGGTGGCCGCCATTCGGCTGCCCCGGATTTCCAACTCCACTGACGTCGAGGCGCTGGCCTGCGAACCGGGGGTGCTGGTTCGCTGGGTCACCGACCCCGCCGACCTCACCGACACCGACCTGATCGTCATCCCCGGCAGCAAAGCCACCGTCACCGACCTGTCTTGGCTGCGCGATCACGGGCTGGCCGACGCGATCACCACGCATGCTCGTGCCGGCAAGCCAGTGCTGGGAATCTGTGGTGGATTTCAGATGCTGTGCGACCGTTTAGACGATCCGGTGGAATCCGGGATCGTGGGCGTACCCGGGCTTGGGCTGCTGGACGTCGACATCACCTTCGATCCCGACAAGACCTTGCGTCGCTGGCAGCAACCGCTCACCGGCTACGAGATCCATCACGGGCGGGTCGCCCGCTGCGGGGAACAGGGTTGGTTCGCATCCGAAGCGG
Source organism: Mycobacterium sp. NGS56 (assembly GCF_059812425.1). Lineage (NCBI taxonomy): Bacteria > Bacillati > Actinomycetota > Actinomycetes > Mycobacteriales > Mycobacteriaceae > Mycobacterium > Mycobacterium sp. NGS56. The sequence goes on along the minus strand of NZ_JCALCQ010000014.1, from coordinate 60,307 downwards.
ATCCGCACCCGCAGGGGGTGGTGCGCGGCGCGGTCTTTGGGACCCATTGGCACGGCTTGCTCGACAACGATGATTTCCGGCGCGTGTGGCTCGATCGGGTCGCCGACGCCGCCGGCCGCGCCGGCTTCGAGGTCGCCGATGTCAACGTCGCCGCGCGCCGCGACGCCCAGCTCGACCTCGCCGCCGATCTGCTGGAGTCCCATCTCGACATCGACGGTATTCTCAGCTTGCTTGACGGTCCGCCGCCACAACGGCCGCATCTCGTAAGTGGGTTGCGGCCGTAGGTCATTCGCCATCAAGGCGGCGCAAATGCCGCGGTTTACGGCGCGGTCAAAAAGCTGGGTCCGCGCATCAAAATGCCCAGAATCATCGCGTTCGTATGCCGTTTGGCTGTAGCGTGCTGGGGTGTCCTCGATGATGACCACCTTGGACGGTTTCCCCGTGCCGGTGGTTATAGCCGGCCCGGAGACCGGCGTCGTCGTCGTCATATTGGGCGACGAGGACCGTATCCCGGCGGCGTACGACGCCGTTTGCGAACGCTTGCACACCGCGTCGCTTCGGACGGTCGTGATCGGCTTCGATCACCGCCTGACTCCCAAGTCGGTGATCGGCATCCTCGACGCGCTGGGCATCGGGTGGGCCGTGGTGATGGGGGACCGCGCCGGAGGAGAACTGGCGTGGGAACTGACGGCAACCCGGCTGGGCCGTTTCGTCGGACTGGTGGTGATCGATCGCGGCCATCCCCAGGCCACCGCTTACGAAGGCGCCTTCACCGACGGACATTGCCCGCCCGTCGAGGTCGGCACGACGGTGTTGGTCAGCTCGCCGGCCGCGCGGGCCGTGGCACAGGCCAGCCAGCGCTACGTCTACGCCGAATACCGCGTGGTGCAGCTGGGTCGGCGCAGCGTGCAGGAGTCGACGGCGCAACTGGCCGCTGAGATCATTTTGCGCGCCAGTACCTGGTAGCGCCTGGTTGACTGACGGTCATGGCCAGTGAAGAAAGTGCTGTGACCGAACCGAATGCCGCGATGTTGTCATTGACCGCGCTCGAACGACTGGCCGGCACCGGCGAGGTGGACACGGTCATCGTGGCGTTCGCCGACATGCAAGGCCGGCTGGTCGGGAAGCGGATCGACGCGCGGCGGTTCGTCGACGACGTGGCCGCACACGGCGCCGAGTGTTGCGGCTACCTGCTCGCCGTCGACGTCGACATGAACACCGTCGGCGGTTATGCGATCTCGAGTTGGGACACCGGTTACGGCGATACGGTGATGACGCCCGACCTGTCCACCCTGCGGCGCATCCCATGGCTGCCAGGGACGGCGTTGGTGATCGCCGACGTGGGCTGGCCCGACGGCAGCCCCGTGACCGTGTCGCCGCGGGCGATTTTGCGACGCCAGCTTGGCCGGCTGGCCGAACGCGGCCTGGCCGCCGACGTCGCCACCGAGCTCGAATTCATCGTGTTCGACGAGCCCTACCGGCAAGCATGGGCCAACGGATACCGGGGGTTGACCCCGGCCAGCGACTACAACATCGACTACGCGATCTCGGCCTCGTCGCGCATGGAGCCGCTCTTGCGCGCCATCCGCCAGGGAATGATCGGCGCCGGTCTGCAATTCGAGGCCGTCAAGGGCGAATGCAATAAGGGGCAGCAGGAAATCGGTTTCCGGTACGCCGACGCTTTGGTCACCTGTGACAACCACGTCATCTATAAGAACGGTGCCAAGGAGATCGCCGACCAGCACGGCAAGAGCCTGACGTTCATGGCCAAATACGATGAGCGAGAGGGGAACAGCTGTCACATTCATCTATCGCTGCGCGATCCGCAGGGCGGCGCGGTGTTCGCCGGTCCCAGCCGGCCGCACGGCATGTCATCGGCGTTCTGTGGGTTTCTGGCCGGCCTGCTGGCCACCTTGAGCGACCTAACCCTGTTCTACGCGCCGAACATCAACTCCTACAAGCGATTCGCCGAGGGCAGCTTCGCGCCCACCGCGCTGGCGTGGGGACTGGACAATCGCACCTGCGCGCTGCGGGTGGTCGGTCACGGGCCCAACACCAGGCTCGAGTGCCGGGTGCCGGGCGGCGACGTCAACCCGTATCTGGCAGTGGCGGCGATCGTCGCCGGCGGGCTGTACGGTATCGAACGGGGTCTGGAGCTGCCGGATCCCTGCGCGGGAAACGCCTACCAAACCCCGGGCGTCGAGCGGCTGCCCGCCACGCTCGCCGAGGCGGCCTCGGTGTTCGAGCACTCGACGCTGGCTCGAGACGTGTTCGGCGACGACGTTGTCGCCCACTACCTCAACAACGCCCGAGTGGAGTTGGCGGCGTTCAACGCGGCGGTTACCGATTGGGAGAGGATGCGTGGGTTTGAACGCCTCTAGATCGCCGCGCCCGGTGGTCGGCCTGACGACGTATCTGGAGCAGGTGCAGACCGGAATCTGGGATATTCGCGCCGGATTCCTGCCGGCCGACTACTTCGAAGGCGTCATCCGGGCCGGCGGGATTGCGGTGTTGCTGCCGCCGCAGCCGGTGGTCGCCGAGATCATCGAATCGGTACTGGACGGCCTGCATGCGCTGGTGATCACCGGAGGGTATGACCTGGACCCCGCCAGCTACGGCCAGCAACCGCACCCCACCACCGACCCGCCCCGCACCGACCGCGACGCGTGGGAGTTCGCGCTGTTGCGGGGTGCGCTGCGGCGTGGCCTGCCGGTGCTGGGCGTCTGCCGCGGCGCACAGGTGCTCAATGTCGCGCTCGGCGGCACCCTGCACCAGCACCTGCCCGACGTGCTCGGGCACAGTGGGCATCGCGCGGGCAATGGGGTGTTCACCAGGCTGCCGGTGCGCACCGTGGCGGGCACCCGGCTGGCCGCGTTGATCGGAGAATCCGTCGATGCGCCGAGCTATCACCATCAGGCCGTCGACAGCGTGGGGGAGGGCCTGATGGTCAGCGCGCGGGACGCCGACGGTGTCGTCGAGGCACTGGAGCTGCCCGGCGAGCGTTTCGTCCTTGCGGTGCAATGGCATCCGGAACAGTCGCTGGAAGACCTGCGGTTGTTTGCCGCGATCGTGGACGCTGCCCGGTCGTATGCGGGACGCGTGAGCTGAGTTGAGCGCAGTGCAGCTGATCAACCCGGCGACAGAGGAGGTGTTGGGCTCGGTCGAGCAGGCCGACACTGCCGCGGTCGACGACGCGGTCGGGCGGGCGCTGGCGGCGCAGCGGCGGTGGGCGCGATTGTCGCCCGCCGAGCGAGCCGCCGGCTTGCGGGCCTTCGCCGCCGCCGTCGACGCCCACCTCGGCGAGCTGGCGGCACTCGAAGTCGCCAACTCGGGGCATCCCATCGCGGCGGCCGAATGGGAAGCCGGTCACGTCCGCGACGTGCTGAACTTTTACGCGGGAAGTCCGGAACGCCTGTCCGGCAAGCAGATTCCCGTGGCCGGTGGCCTGGACGTTACGTTCAACGAACCGATGGGCGTGGTCGGTGTCATCACCCCGTGGAACTTTCCGATGCCCATCGCATCGTGGGGTTTCGCACCCGCTATGGCCGCGGGCAACGCCGTGCTGATCAAACCCGCGGAGGCCACGCCGCTGACCACGATCCGGCTCGGTGAGCTGGCGGCGCAAGCCGGACTCGACGCGGATCTGCTGCAGGTGCTGCCGGGGCGGGGCGCGGTGGTCGGGGAGCGGTTCGTCACCCATCCCGACGTCCCCAAGATCGTGTTCACCGGGTCCACCGACGTGGGCAAGAAGGTGATGGCCGGTGCGGCCGCTCAGGTGAAGCGGGTGACCCTGGAATTGGGTGGCAAGAGCGCGAACATCGTTTTCGCCGACTGCGACCTCGAGCGCGCTGCCGCGACCGCACCGGCCGGGGTGTTCGACAATGCGGGGCAGGACTGCTGCGCTCGCAGCCGAATCCTGGTGCAGCGCAGTGTCTATGATCGGTTCATGGAGCTGCTCGAGCGGGCCGTCACCAGCGTCGTCGTCGGTGACCCGGCATCCCGCGACACCGAGATGGGTCCGCTGGTGTCGGCCGCGCATCGCGACAAGGTGGCGTCGTATGTGCCTGACGACGCCCCCATCGCGTTCCGTGGCACCGCGCCAGCCGGCCGCGGATTCTGGTTCCCGCCAACCGTTCTGACGCCGCAGCGCACCGACCGGAGCGTCACCGACGAGATATTCGGCCCGGTGGTCACGGTGTTGGCCTTCGACGACGAACACGACGCCGTCAGCTTGGCCAACGACACCAGCTACGGACTGTCCGGATCGATCTGGACCGATGACCTGTCCCGTGCGCTGCGCGTCTCCCGGGCGATCGAATCCGGGAACCTGTCGGTGAATTCGCACTCGTCCGTTCGGTACAACACGCCGTTCGGCGGGTTCAAGCAGTCGGGGCTGGGCCGCGAATTGGGCCCGGACGCGCCGCTGCACTTCACCGAGACCAAGAACGTGTTCATCGCGATAGCAGAGGAGTAGGTGGTGGCGGTCGATCTCACGCAACGATTGGCGGGCCGCGTGGCCGTCATCACCGGCGCCGGCGGCGGTATCGGGCTGGCCGCGGCACGGCGGATGCATGCCGAGGGTGCCGCGATCGTGGTCGGCGACATCGACGGCGAGGCGGGTGTCGCCGCGGCCGACGAGCTGTCCGGCTTGTTCGTGCCCACCGATGTGTCCGACGAGGCCGCGGTCAACGCGCTGTTCGACACCGCGGCGCGGACTTACGGTCGCATCGACATCGCGTTCAACAACGCCGGCATCTCACCACCCGACGACGACCTCATCGAGAACACCGAACTGCCGGCGTGGCAACGCGTCCAAGACGTCAACCTGAAGTCGGTATATCTGTGCTGCCGGGCGGCGTTGCGGCACATGGTTTCCGCGCGGAAAGGCTCGATCATCAACACGGCGTCGTTCGTGGCCGTACTGGGGTCGGCGACGTCGCAGATCTCATACACCGCCTCAAAGGGCGGCGTACTCGCGATGTCGCGTGAGTTGGGTGTGCAGTTCGCCCGGCAGGGCATCCGCGTGAACGCGTTGTGCCCCGGTCCGGTCAACACCCCGCTGCTGCAGGAGCTTTTCGCCAAGGACCCCCAGCGGGCGGCTCGCCGGCTGGTGCACGTCCCGGTCGGCCGCTTCGCCGACCCCAGCGAAATCGCCTCGGCGGTGGCATTTTTGGCGAGCGATGACGCGTCATTCATCACCGCTGCTACGTTCATGGTCGACGGCGGCATCAGCGCGGCCTATGTCACCCCGCTTTAACCGCCGTACTTGTCGGCCGCATGTGAGCCGGGCGGCTCGCTGACCGCGACCAGGTGGGTTGGCTCGCCGAGCCGGTCCCCGCGCAGCCGGTCCATCGTGGGGGCGGCGGCCGCCCAGGTGCGCGGTACCGACAGCCCACCGACGGGCGCCGCGCGACCCAGGCCCGCGCACACGCGGTGGGTGGCGGCCGGCTTGGGGAACAGTAATTGCAGGGCCGCCCTTTTGTTCATCGAATTGAGGTGGCCGATCGCGTAGTCCGACGGCGCGGTCACCGAGTTCAGCTTGGACAGCGCCGGGGTGACCGTCGATAGGGACGCTTCCAACGTTGTCAGCGACGACGCGAGGCGTCTGAGGGCCTCTGGTATCACCGACATCACTTCGCAGCCGGCCGTTATGACGTCCGGCGCAGACTGGAGGGTCCAATTGCGTTTTGTCACATCAAAATCGCCAGCCGGAGCGGGGAAGGGAGCCAATGCGACCGCACCGGCGGCGGATTCGGCGTAGGCGTGCATGGCTGCGGCGTTTTGCGCCCACATCGCGTCATACTCGGCATCGACGTTCGCGATCGCCGCGCTCTTCTGGGCCAGACAGTTCCTCGACACCAACAACATCCGTTGCGTGCGGTTGCCGGCGATCGTCGCTGGCGCCACCATGGCCGTGAAGGCCGACTGATGCGCGCAGGCTGCCGCCTCGAGCTGGGTGGCCGCGTGCTCACTACGGGCCGCGACGGTGTCGAGCCAGTCCACATACCGCGTCGCGGCTTCCGTCAGGGCCGAGCCCACGCCGCTGGCCGCCAGCTGCGCGGTCATCGCCCGGTAGTCGGCGGCCGCGGTGAAGAGCCGCGCTGCCAACGTTTTCCACGCGGCAGCGGCCCACATCATCGATCCCGTGCCGGGACCGGCATACATCCGCCCGGAGTTGATCTCCGGAGGTCGCGTCGCGAAATCCATTACAGCCTCCGGCTGCCTGCGACGGTGTCAGTGGTGCCCGACAACATGAAGGTCTTCTTTCACAAGATTGACACGATGGTTACCAGCCTTGGGGCGGCTACGTGTCGCGGAAACCCACCATGCATCGACAGGACACGCGCAGCCCGGGCGCACGATCAGCGGCGGGCGACGCAGATCTCGGTCAAGATATCTCGGTCGGACGCGATGGCCGCGGGCGCGCGGGCTGGAACGCCGCCGGTGGCAAACCCTATCGGCGTGAACGACGATGGCGCGGGCGGCAGCACCGATTGTGCTGACAAGCGGTTCCACGTCATGGGGCGTTCTTTCGTCGTCCACGCGCTGCGGAAGGGCTTCTTGTTGGTCTGGTTCGCCGGTCCCAAAGGCTGCGAAACGGTCAGGGCGGGCCGGCTGAGGGAGCCGGGGAGATCGAGCATCTGTCCGGGGTGCGGGCCGCTCGTTGCCTCCGACCAAGCCGCCGGCTCCGGTGGCGCCGCCGCCGCGAAGCCGGGCCGCAGCGCTGAGCCCGTGATCAGGGCGATGAATACCCCGAGAGCTGCGGCAACCGCGATGGCCCGCTGCCATCGCCGAGTTTCGCCAACACCCCCGAAAACCACAGTGCACCGAATGTACCGCGGGAAAATTCGGTAAAGGGTCGTAGCAACCTGTGAACTCGATCCGAGTCCGGTGTGTGTTTGCGCAGCTATGGCCGGAAAACGATGAGCGGAATCGCCATCTCCGCCGCCGTGCCACCACCGTGAAAGCCGACCAGGAGAGCGGCTTCCGGCGGCTCATGCGCGCTGGCCAGCACCGCGGTGTCGCCCGAACAGACGACGACCACGTCGCCGAGGCGCTGGCTGTGTCGCACGGTGACCCGCCCGAACATGCCGGTCGCCGTCGCCTGCTCGCGGCTGTATACGGTGGCGCGGCCGTCCAGCAGCTCGCCCCACGCGGCCTGCACGTCGCGTGCGGCGCCCGCCTCGGTGTGCAGATACCGCACCCGCGGCTCGCCGGCCACCACCCGGATGCCCTCGGCCAGCCTGGGGTCGGTGTCGAGGTCGATGCGGGCCTCGGGTGGGACGTTGAGGCCGCCGTGATCGGCGGTCACCAGCACCGCCGTGTTCGCGGGCAGCGTGTCGAGCAGGCGGGACAGCAGTGTGTCGACATTGGTCGCCGCGGCGTGCCACTGCTCGGAGCCGATACCGAAGACGTGGGCGGCGGTGTCGAGCTCCGCGGTGTAGCCGTAGACCAGCCCGGGCGCCGCGCGCAGCTCGTCGGCCAGCAGCCGCGCGTAGTTGTCGGTGGGGCCGGCCGGGTGGAATTCGGCGCCGCGGTACGCCGCCTCGGTCAGCCCGCTGCCGATGAACAGGGCGGGTAGCACGGCGCGCGCGCTGACGCCGGCGTTTTTGAGCCGTTCGAACCACGTCGGCACCGGCTGCCACACGGCGGGGGACGGGTCGGCACGCCAGTGGACGTGGCTGAGCACCCGGTCGGTGCCGGGCACCCTGACGGTGAAGCCCAGGATGCCGTGCTCGCCCGGCAGCGCGCCGGTACCCAGCGACACCAGGCTGGTCGGCGTGGTCGACGGGAAGGTGCAGTCCAGCCGCGTCAGCCGCCCGGTGCTGCCCCTCAGCACGGCTTCCAGCAGCGGCGCGCTACCGGCCAGCTGCGGAAGCAGGTGCCAGCCCAGCCCATCCACCAGCACGACCAGCACGCGGTCGATGCGGTCGGCGCCAACCCAGTCCGCCACCGCCAGCTTGTCGACGGCACCTTCGATTTCGAGCAGGGCGGCCGCCGCGGGCAGCACGTCGCAGAGAGAACCGGGCACCGGGCCAGTCTGGCGGCGAAGTCAGACGCGCGCCAGTCGCTGGCCGGTCACCAGCAGCTGCCGACTGGTGCTATCGGTCAGCGCACGAAGCTGCGCCGGCGACAGCCGGCCGCACAACCGGCCCCAGTGCATCGCGACCACGTCGCCGGCAGCCACGTCGGGCACCCCGCTGTACCCGTCAGTCCACACTTCGAGCACGCGCGCCGACGGCTTGGACAGCGTGAGGGCCTGACCATCCCACGCCAGCCTTTGGCACAACACCTCGACGCGATCGCCGTCGCGGGAAACCACTGTCCCGGAAGTGATTCGGCAGTTATCGAGCACGTTCAGCGGCTGCTCGACATCAATTTTGCGGCCTCCGCCGCCTAAGAACCGCGTCCACGGGTACACCCCGAACACGTGGAAGCAGTGATTGCCGGCGGCCTCGCACGCCAGCTCCGTGGTGAGATGCGACCAGTAGTGGCCCGCCTGCGGGCCGATGATCGCGAGCAGCGCGTCAAAGAATTCCTGCGGGTCCAGGCCTGCGGCGACGCCGCCGCCGAGCCAATACGACTCGACCAGACGATAGTCCAGCGGGTCGGCGATGCCGGTCAGTTTCGACAGCACCCGCAGATACGGCCACGCGCCGGAGAATCTCGTCGCTGCCCGGCGCACCTCGTCGACCGAGCCGTCCCGCAAGGTCGCTCCCAACGGCGGACCGCAATAGCCGAGCGCATTGGGCGCATATGCGTAGCGGGCGAACATCTCTGCGCCCTTGTCACAGGTCAAGTGCGCCCCACCAGCTTGACGGCGTCCCGGTGCATGCGGCCGAAGTTGTAGTACGCCGCACAGGCGCCCTCCGGGGACACCATGCACGTCCCGATCGGGGTCTCCGGTGTGCATGCGGTGCCGAAAACCTTGCATTCCCAAGGCTTGAGCACACCCTTGAGCACCTCACCGCACTGGCAGGCTTTGGGGTCGGCGACTCGCACGCCGGGCATCGCGAACCGCAGCTCGGCATCGAACTCGGCGAAATCGTCGTGTAGCCGCAGCGCGCTCTGCGAGATGAATCCCAGCCCACGCCATTCGAAGTGCGGGCGCAGCGCGAATACCTTGCCCATCAGCGCCAGGGCCGCCGGGTTACCGTGCTCGGGGACCACCCGCTTGTACTGGTTCTCCACTTCGCAGCGGCCCTCGCGGATCTGACGCAGCAACATCGCTACCGAGGCAAGGATGTCCAGCGGCTCGAAACCCGCCACCACCAACGGTTTTCGATACACCTCGGGAACGAAGCGGTACGGCCGGTTGCCCACCACGGTGGACACGTGCCCGGGGCCGATGAATCCCGACAGCCGCAGGTCCGGCGACTCCAGGATGGCCCTGATCGGCGGCACGATCGTGACGTGGTTGCAGAAGACGCTGAAATTGCGCAGGCCCAACTCACGCGCCCGCACCAGCGTCACCGCTGTCGACGGCGCGGTGGTCTCGAAACCGATGGCGAAGAAAACCACTTGTTTGTCGGGATGGTCGACCGCGATCTTCAACGCGTCCAGCGGCGAGTAGACGAATCGCACGTCGGCCCCGCGGGCCTTGGCGTCCAGCAGGCTGCCGTGCGAACCGGGCACGCGCATCATGTCCCCGAAGCACGTGAAGATCACGTCGGGTTGGCCGGCCAGCCACATCGCGTCATCGATGCGTCCCATCGGGATCACGCAGACCGGGCAGCCCGGGCCGTGCACCAGTTCGACGCTGTCCGGCAGCAGATGTTCGATGCCGTGCCGGTAGATGGTGTGCGTGTGCCCGCCGCACACCTCCATGAACTTGAAGTTTTCACCGCCCGTCCCGGCCAGATGCTCGATGGCCGCCAGCAGCTTGCGCGCCGCGGCCGGGTCGCGGAATTCGTCAACGAATTTCATTGCCGCTCCTCGTCAAACGATGGCCGACGAATCGAAGGCCTGCATTTCGGTCGTGTAGGTGTCGCCGAGTTTCTTGATGGCGGCCAGGGTCAGCAGCGCCTCGGTCTCGTCGATCTTGGCCATCGCGAACCCGACGTGCACCAGCACCCAGTCGTCCGGTGCGGGCATGTCGTCCTCCAGCAGCCGGACGCTGATCACCCGCTGCACGCCACTGACGTCGACCTTGGCCAAACAGTTGGCGGGATCGGTGATTTCCACGATCCGGCCCGGAATCCCCAGACACATGGCCAGCTCCTTTCTCTTGTGGCGACCCGCTGCGCCCGGCTTTCGCCGCGCTTGCGATCGCCACGTCAGCAGATTCGCGGCAACGGATCCCCGACGAGCATGTCGACGATTCGGGTGCCGCCGAACCCGGTACGCAGCACCACGCTTTCGGCGGGTTCGGCAACGATTTCCCCGACCTCGGCCGCACCGGCGCCCAGCGGATGCGACCGCAACGCCTCCAGTCCGGCCTGGGCTTCCTGCGGCGCAACGACGGCAACGAACTTGCCCTCGTTGGCGACGTAGAGCGGGTCGATGCCGAGTAATTCGCAGGCGCCATTGACCATGGGAGCCACCGGAAGTCGCTCCTCGTCGAGCAGCACCCCGAGGCCGCAGGCTTGCGCCAATTCGTTGCATACCGTTCCCACGCCGCCGCGCGTCGCGTCCCGCATCCATCGCGTGGACGGGGCGGCCGACATCAACAACTCCACCAACGGGCTGACCGACGCGGTGTCGGAGGCGATGTCGGCCTCGATGGCCAGATCGCCCCTGGCGAGCATCACCGCCATGCCGTGATCGCCCATCGACCCCGACAGCAGCACCTTGTCTCCGGCGCACACCGCCTGTGCCGACAGCGTGCGGCCCGCGGGGATGACGCCGGCTCCGGCGGTGGTGATGAACAGCCCGTCGGCCGCACCCTTGGGTACCACCTTGGTGTCACCGGTGACCACTTGCACGCCGGCGGCGGCGGCCGCGGTGGCCATGTCGGCGACGATCTCCCTCAATTCCGCGATGGGGAAACCCTCTTCGAGCACAAACGCCGCCGAGATCCAGGACGGTACGGCACCGGCCACCGCCAGGTCGTTGCAGGTGCCGTGGACGGCGAGTTCTCCGATGGACCCGCCGGGAAACCGCCGGGGCTGCACCACAAACGAGTCCGTCGACATCGCCACCCGCTCACCGCTCGGCAGGGTCAGGACGGCGCCGTCGCCCAGCGATTCGAGCAATGGATTGCGAAACGCCTCCACGAATACGGCGTCCACCAGCGCCGCCGACGCCTTGCCGCCCGCGCCGTGCGCCAGGGTCACATGGTCGTCGAGGAGTCGGGGGCGACGCCGGCGGAACGACTCGATCCGCTCGATCACATCGCCTTCGCCGAATCGCGGTCCCGACGACAGGTAGTCACCCGCCGACTTGTTCATCATGCCGCCCCCAAACCTTGATCGTCGCCGAGACATTCGTGAACTGACAGCCACAACTGATAACCCAGCAGCGCCTGAGACTCCTGGATCCGGTGCACGCTTTGCGAACGAACGACGAAGCAGGCATCCACGTTGGGGTTGTCAACGAAGGCGCCGCCGTCGTAGCCGGCGAAGCCGACGGTGTACAGGCCGCGGTTGCGGGCTTCGGCCAGCGCGGTCAGTAAGTTGGGTGAATTGCCGCTGGTCGACATCGCGATCGCGATGTCGCCGTCCCTCGCCCGGGCGATGAGCTGGCGGGCGAACACCAGCTCGAAACCGACGTCGTTGCCCAGGGCCGTCAGAATCGCCTGATCGGCGGTCAACGACCACGCCGGAAGCGGCTTGCCGAGCGGTGGCCGCGCGAACAATCGCGCCAGCGTGGTGCAGTCGGTGCAACTGCCGCCGTTGCCGAAGGTGAACATCCTTCCGCCGGCGGCGAATCGGCGCGCCGACTCGGCGGCGGCCACCGCCAGCAGGCCGGCGTTGGCCTCCAGCGTGGCGCGCCGTAGCGCGAGGCTTTCGGCCGCCTTGGCCTGTGCGGACGCGGCAAGGTCGGCGAGCAGTGCTGAGGGGTCGTCCTCTTCGGCGTCGATGAACGGATACAAGAAGTTGGTGGGCTCGTCAGCGGCGCTCATGAAACACCTTCTTGCTCTTCGTCGTCGATGCGGCTGATCGCCGTGCCGGCATGCACCAGCACCAGCTCGCCGGGCGTGACGGGCTCGACAAGTGTGGTGACCACATCCTCTATGCCCCGCGCGGTGCGTACCCTTGCCTGACCGTCGACCGAAGCGCTCACTACTTCACCCAGTCGGCCTTCGTCGCTGCACGTGACACACACTCCGTCGTCGTCGCTCTGGGGTTTGAGCAACCCTGAATGCTCGAAACACACATGGGTCAGCTCCCACAACAGGTGGTAGAAAAGCACGAAGCCGCCGGTGGCGGGCACGCGCGGGTCCGGATCATCGAGCCACAGCACGTGATCGGCCGCGGCCGCCGCAGGTGGCTCGCCGCTGCCGATCCAGATCGTGGTGGCGCCCCAGGCCGGGCCGCGGCGCATCACCGAGCGCACGTCCGCATTGTCCGCACCGGAGATCGCGACCACGATGTCGCCGGGCCGCACCGACACCCGCACCAGATCCACCAGATTGGGTCCGGTCAGGGCCACGGCAGGCAGGGCCCGCTTGCCCATGATCACCGGATGGACGAATTCGACCGCGATGTGCAGCGCGTGGGGCTCCCACGACGGCGCGATGGACCACATCGTGGCGCCCGCGGCGAATCGCTTGGCCAGCGTCAAAGCGGTGGCGGCCAGGTCCTCAGCCAGTTCGGCACTCAGCCCGCGATCGATGGCGGTGGTGATCATCGTGTCAACGCCTCCTCCCGCCCGGTCAGCGCCGCGACCGCGGCCTGGCCCAGGGCCAGCCCCCCGTCGTTCGGCGGCACGGTGTGATGGGTGAGAACCTCAAACCCGTTCTGCTGCAGTTGCGAACGGCAGGCGTCCAATAACAGAACGTTCTGGAAAACCCCGCCGGTGAGACCCACCAGCGCAATGTCGCCCGCCACCTGGGTGACCACCTCTGTGACGGCGACGGCGACCGCCCGGTGAAACGCCGCGGCGAGCACCGCCGGTGCCGTTCCAGCGTAGAGCGCCGCAACCATGGTCTGCACCATCGGGGTTGGGTCGATCACCCCATCGGGGCACACCGCCAGCGGCAACGCCGGCTGTGTTCCTGCTTGACCCGCCGACTGCGCCAGCGCCTCGAGCTCGATCGCGGCCTGCCCCTCGTAGTCGATGCGGTGTCGCACCCCGAGTAGGGAGGCGACCGCGTCGAACAGGCGGCCCATGCTCGAGCACGGCACGCAACCCGCGCCGGTCTCCAATTGCGAACGGACCAGGCGCAGTTCGTCGGCGGTCGCGGCGGCCACCGGCGCCAGGTCGGGGGTCCAGTCGATCTCGGCCCTCCGCAACTGGGACAGCGCCATCCGCCACGGGTTGCGCACCGCGGCGTCGCCACCGGGCAGCGGCACCGCCAATAGGTGTCCGGACCGAACGAAACGGTGGCTTCGGGTGTCCAGGGTGAGAATCTCACCACCCCAGATCGTTTCGTCGCAGCCGTAACCGGTGCCGTCGAAGGAGACCCCGACGATGGGTTCGCCGAGGCGCCCGTGCTCGGCCAGCAGCGACACCACGTGGGCGTGGTGGTGCTGGACCAGATCCAGCGGCCGCTCGTCCGCCTGGCGCTCGGCCCAGCTTCGGGTGTGATAGCCGGGATGCAGGTCGGCGGCCAACCGCACTGGGCGGCCGCGGATCTCGCTGAGCTGGCTCACCGCCCGCTCGAACGCCCGCAGCGTCTCCCAGGTGGCCATGTCGCCGATGTGGCCGGACAGGTAGGCCCGGTGGCCATCGGTAAGGCAGAAGGTGTTCTTCAGTTCGCCGCCCACCGCCAGCACGGCTGGGGCGTCGAGCTTCAAGTCAATCGGCAGCGGTGCGTAACCACGGGACCGGCGGATCGGCAGCTCGTGTGGCCCCCCCTCATCGTGGACGACGCGCACCACCGAGTCGTCGCACGGCACGTGAATCGGGCGGTCGTGATCGAGCACGGCGTCGCATAGCGGCGAAAGCCGATGTCTAGCATCGCTATCCGTGAAGCAGATGGGCTCATCGGAGCGGTTGGCACTGGTCAGCACCAGCGCGTCGGGCACCGGCGCGGGGTTGTCGGGAACCGGCGCCAGGAGCAGGTGATGGATGGGGGAGTAGGGCAGCATCAGACCCAGCAGCGGGCTGCCGGGCGCGACGGTCGGCGCGACCGGGGCGCCGGCACGTCGCTGCAGTAACACGATCGGGCGGGCCGGACCGGACAGCACCGCGGCCTCCGCGTCATCGACGTGGGCGTAGCGGCGCGCCACGTCGAGATCGCGAACCAGCATGGCGAACGGCTTGGCGCCGCGCGCTTTGCGCGCTCGTAATGCGTCGACCGCCGCTGAGTTGTCGACGGTGCAGGCCAGATGGTAGCCGCCGATTCCCTTGATGGCCACCACGGCGCCGGATGCCAGCGCGACCTGAGTGGCGGCCAGCGCCGAGTCCGAGCCGCTCACCCGGCCGGCCGGCGATGCGAACCACAGGCTCGGCCCGCAATCCGGACAGGCGATCGGCTGAGCGTGGAATCGGCGATTCGCCGGATCGTGGTATTCGGTGGCGCAGCGCGCACACATGCCGAAGCCCGACATCGTCGTCGCCGGGCGGTCGTAGGGCAGCCGCGTGATGATGGTGAACCGAGGTCCGCAGTTGGTGCACGTCACGAACGGATGCCGATAGCGGCGGTCGTGCGGGTCGAACAGTTCGGCGATGCAGTCGTCGCACACCGCGATGTCGGGCGGGATCGGGGTGGTGGTGCCGGCGGCCAGTTGGCTTGGCACGATGCGGAATTCGGGTGGACACGCGGGGCTGGCGGCGACGTCGGCGACGCGCACGTCGGTGATCCGTGCCAGGGGTGGCGCCTCTGCGCGCAGTCGCCGCCCGAACTCCGCCACGGAGGCGGGCCGGCCCTGCACCTCGAGAAAGACCGCAGCCGAGTCATTACCGACGAATCCGGCGAGGCCCAGTTCGGTCGCGATCCTGTGTACGAACGGACGGAAGCCGACCCCCTGCACCACGCCGGTCACCATCACCCGTTGCCGCACTTGGGTATCAGGGGGGCCGGGCCGCGACAGCAAAGGGGTATCGGTCATATCAACCGGCCTCCGGGGGCGATGGTTCGCCGGTGCTGCCGCGGCCCATCAGCTCCAGGCCGGCCATCGCCTGTTCGGCCCCGGCCTGATCGGTTTTCTCGACGACGAAGCCCATGTGGATGATCACCCAGTCGCCGGGCGCGAACGTCTCGTCCGGCAACATGCCGACATTGACCTTGCGTTGTTCGCCGGTGACCTCGACGAGTGCAAGCTGTCCCTCGAAACCGTCCAACATTCCGATGACCTGCCCCGGTATGCCCAAACACATGGCTCAGTGCCCCTTTTCGGCCGCAGCAGGCGCGTCATGCAGCGCCGCGACGATCTCTTCGACCGCCCGCGCCGCCCGGGGGACGGCCCGTGCGACCGGTTCGGTCAGACCAATGCCCTCCGAGACGCTGCCGGCTTCGCAGCCGACCACCACGGTGTAGGGCGGATGGCCCCCCAGCGCTCGCAGGCTGGCGAAGACAGCGGCCGGGTCCATGCTGTGCCCATCCAGGCCGTTCGGCGCGGGTGAGGACTCGTGGTCGGCCTGAAAGACGTGCAACGTGCCGGGATGGCCCCGGCTCGGCACGGCATCGACCAGGACCAGCGTGTCCCACTCTTCGAGCAGGTCATATGCCAGGTGCATGCCCCGGATTCCGTAGTCGATCACCTGGACGGTCGGATCATCCTGGGGCAGCTCGGCGTTGCGAACCACCTCCGAACCGAACCCGTCGTCACCCAGGAAAATGTTGCCGATCCCGGCTACCAGGATGCGCGTCGTCATGGTGACACCCGCATCGGTTACATGCGCCTCAACTTGAGATAGCGGCGGGCATCCGGCACCGACATCGCGCCGAGCGCCAGCCCGATCGCTACCACCAGCGCGACAATGGCGATGAAGATCCAACCTAGGACTTCCATAATGAACTCCTTTCAGGGGTTCGTGCTGTGCTGCGACTGCAGCGGTTCGACTTCGTCGGGGGAGAAGTACAGATAGCGTCCGTACCAGTCGTGCAGGTCAGCGGCCGGGTCCTCGTCGACGACGACGCCGACGTGCTTGTTGCCTTCGACGTCCTCGTGTACCGAGGTGACGCGGGCGGTCTTGCCGGCGACGAAGATGTCCTGGGCGTCGGCGTTGCGCCGCGGGCGCAACCGGACCTTGCTGCCTCGCGCGATCCGGACCCCGTTCACCAGCACCGCGTCGATCTCAGGGCGAACGGCATTGTCGGCCAATGGATCCCACCACTCTACTCCGTCGGGGATCTCGGGTAGAAGTCCAGCGGAGACATTGAGCCCGTGCGGATCGCGCAGCGCCCCGTGCAGTCGTGCCATGGCCTCCGGCGACATGGCGTCGCATTCGTCGATGATTCGCGCGGCCCGCGGATCGGTCGCGCGGGCCTGCGCCTTCTCGTCATCGGTCATGGTCATCACGCGCAGGGTGAGGATCTCGTCGATCTCCGTGCAGTCGTACAGGGCGGTGTCGCTCTGTTCGGCGACCTCGGGATGATCGTAGAGGATGATCGGCGAGATCAGCAGCGTGTTGTCGGTGCCCGGGGCGCCGGCCAGCACCGGGAAGGAGCGATGCCGGCCGCACCGGGCCACCGCATCGACCGCGGACTGTGGCGGCTCGAGCAAGGAAATAAACCGGCCGCCAACGACTTCGGCGATAAGGTGCGTTCCGATCATGGATCGCGCGATCGCGTCCCCCTTATCGCGTGCGGGCGCACCGGTGTTGGCGACCCGAACCGAAACCCGGCGTAGGTCGCCGTCGGGTTCGCTGGCGACGGTCAATACGCCGCGTATCTCGTGTCGTTCGCGAACCAGTCGGCCGCCGTCGAGGAACTCGAGGTCGGTCGCCGCGTCAGCCGTCACCGGCAGCGACCAGGGTTGATCGCCGAACGCAAGGGGACCGAAGGAGATTTCGCATTCCACCGCTTCGTCCCAGGTCAGCCACGACCCGGCCGCGGTCCGCAGTTCATCGACGGGTCTGAAATCGCCCCCACCGATGGCTCGTTCGGCGCGTCGGTGCTGCAGCTGCAGAAACCGCACCACCAGCGTCAGCGCCTGGGCGCCGTCGACAAGGAAATCCGCGGACACGGTGTCGTCTTCGCCCAGGCCGGATTCGACGGCACCGGGGGGGCCCAAAACGCCGAATTGCCAGCGTGATTGATTCTTGCTGGACGTCCCTCGGTAAGGGTAGAGCAGGTAGCCTTCGTAGAGCACCGCATCGGCGACGGCGCGGGCCCGGTCCCAGCTCGACGTCATCGCGTCACCTCCCGATCGGTGACTTCGAGCAATGAGGTGACCGCGTGGTCGAAGTCGAGCATCCCGTGGGACGACTTGTAATCGGCCAGTTGCGCGATGGTCTCGTGGCTCAACCGAATCCAGCCGCTGTTGGGATAGTGCTGCGCAATCAGGTCACGCCAAACCGTGACCGGCATGGCGTAGTTGTCCTCGCAGTCCCACGGCACCGGCTGAACCGAGAATCCCCGCTCGGACTTGACGAAAATCGTGCCGCTGAACAGGAACTGCAGCGGCAGCGCACCGTCGCGCAACGCATGCAGGTATTTGGCGGCGGCCACCTCGAAGTCGTACGTGCATTCCAGGGGCAGGGTCGCGGTCGTGTGACCGGTGAACCCCGGCACCATCGTGGCGCAATGCTGCCAAAGGAAGGTGCGTTGGGTGCTGGCCCAGCGTTCGCGCCCGCCGAACAAGTCCGTCAGCCCGGCCGCTTCGGCGTCCGAGTAGGAACGGCGCAGCGGTTCGATTCTTACCTGGCACCGCAGGGCAATGGCGTGCACGGGATCGTCGCCGCTGGCGGTGACCTCGACGCGGGCGGTGAGGATCGGGCTGACGCTGTAGGGTTCGGCGGTCACGTCCAGGACCGCGAAGCTCACGTTCATCGGCGGGCCGTTCATCGCGGTGTCTCGGTGGCCCGGGTGGCGAGCCGGTCGAAAAAGCCGTCAATGAATTCGCGGGCCTGCTGGCCGCCGTCGAAGCCGCGCCACATCATGCGCAGGCGTCCGACGAATTCGTAACAGGCGTCGATGGGTACCAGATATGTTTGTGGCTGCGACAATTCGCCATCCTGGGCACTGTCGGCAACCCGGACGAGCAGGGCCTCCACGTCGTCGGCGAGTAGGCCCACCCGCGGGTCGGCGGTGCGGATGGTGTCCCAGACCTCCATGTCCAGCTCGGATTCGGTAGCCCCGGCCGGACCCGGGTAGAAGGCGACGGTGTGCCCGAGGGCGGAATTGGTGAAGAAGAAGGCGACCCCGACCGGGATCTGCAGTGCCTCCCACACCAGGCGATCCAGGGCGAAGTCGGGAAACGACAGATACCGGTCCGGCACCGCGCGGTAACGCAGGTCGGCTTCGGTGTCGGTGAACAGCAGATAGCAGGCGCGGCAGACGCACATCAATTGGCGTCCGGCCACGTTGACCACGTGCTGGTGCTCGTCGGCGATCGCCTCCGCGCACATCTCGCAGCGCTCGCCCGCGGGTTCAGGCGCGCGCCGGTCGCTCCTGATCCGGGCCAAAACCTCGAACGGGGTGCTCATGCCGGTGCCCCCATCACGTCGGCCTTCAACGCCACCGAGAGCAGGCCGTCGCGGCTCAGCAGTGGAATCGGATCGAGATGGCCCGCCGAGCCACCGGTCGCGGCGGCTCCCGCACCAACGACGTCGAAATCCGTCCCACAGCCCGCACAACGCAGCATTCGATCGTGCAGTTGCGAACCGGCCAGCGAATCCTCACACACCGGGCAGTGATCCCGGTAGGTGAAGGTCTGGTCGCCGACACGGCAAGCCAGCACCATTACCCCGTCGATCGCGAATCCCGCGACTTCGCCGGCTGTCAGCTCGGCCAGTTCGGGTGCCGGGTGCCAGACCGTCGGCCCATGTCCGTTGGAATGCAGGCGCGCCAGCAGCGATTCGGCGGGAATGACACTCGCGGACGTGGTCGCGGCTTCGGCGGTCACCACCTCGATCGAGGAGACCTCCGGTGCGGCCGCGCGGACCGCATCCTGCACGGCCAGCTCCAGTGTCACCGTTGACGACGGGCAGCTCTTGCAGCTGCCCTTGAAGGCCAGCCGCACGGTGAATTCCTCCGGACGTTCGCCCAAAACGACCTCGAGCAGGTCGACGTCCCCGCCGTGCGAACCCAGGTAGGGTCGCACCCGGTCCAGCGCGTCGGACACCCTGCGGTGCACGTCATGCGGATGCAGACCGTGCACAAGGAGCAGGCTGGCCACCAGGTCGTCGGTGGCCAGCCGCTCGACCAGCCCCCCTTCCGGTACGGGATCGCCGGCCATCCGCACGATCCGCTCCAGTCCGGCGCCGTAAAGCCCGACTACTTCGCGAACCAGTTGCTGTGCACGGTCATACGCGGCGGTCCCGCCTGCTGCGCAGGAATCGAGCAGTGTCTGGATCCGATCGCCCGCCTCACGCCACTGCGCGTCATTCGCGGACTTGTCCGGGCGATCCGCCATGTGTCACTCCCCGACGGGTGACTGGGTCGGCGTGTGCAGTCTGTCCAGGGATTTGCCCTTCCCCAGGTACATGTGCACGCCACACGGCAGGCATGGATCGAAGCTGCGCACCGTGCGCATGACGTCGATGCCCTTGAAGTTGTCCCGGCCGTTCTCCTCGAAGATCGGCTGCCCTTGAACCGCGTCCTCATACGGACCCGGTGTGCCATAACTGTCGCGCGGGTTGGCATTCCACGGTGTGGGTGGGTACGGGTGATAGTTGGCGATCTTGCCGTCCCGGATCACCATGTGGTGGCTGAGCACACCGCGCACCGCCTCGGTGAAGCCGCATCCGATGGCCTCATCGGGCACCTCGAACTTCTCCCACGTCTTGGTGCGCCCGGCGCGAATCTCCTCGAGCGCCTTCTCGGCGAAGTGCAAGGCGCACGCCGCCGCGTAGGCCTGGAAGTAGGTGCGCGCCCGGTCGCGTTCAATCGTGTTGCTGCCGTACTTGGGGATCTTCCACTCCAATTCGACGGGCCCCTTCAGGGCCGTCTTGGGCAGGTTGATCTTGACGCTGTCGCCGGTCGCCTTCACGTACCCGATGTCGACCAGGCCGGCCAGCGCCGTCGACCACAGCCGGGCCAGCGGTCCGCCGCCGGTGTCCAGCGCGAGGTGGTCCTTGCCGTCGAACCAACGCGGTGACATCACCCAGCTGTACTTGCCGCCCTCCATATCCCGCTTCTGCGGGTGCGGGTTGGTGTGCTGGTTCCACGGATGGCGCCGGTCCACCGGGTTGCCCAGCGGGTCGGTCTTGACGAACATCTCCTGGTCTGTCCAGTCGTCGTAATATGAACTGCCCAAAAGGATTCGGATGCCGAGGTTGATGTCCATCAACGAGTGGGTGACCAGCTTGCCGTCGACCACCACGCCCGGCGTGACGAACATCGCGTTACCCCAGCGCTCCATGTCCTTGTATTCGAAGTTGCACACCTCCGGGTCCTGAAAGGACCCCCAGCAACCGAGCAGGGTGCGGCGCAGCCCGACGTTCTCGTAGCCGGGCAGGGCCTCGTAGAAGAAGTCGAACAGGTCGTCGTGCATGGGCACGACCTTCTTCATGAACTCGACGTAGCGCATCAGCCGCGTCATGTAGTCGGTCATCAACTGAATGGTCGCCACGGTGCCGACGCCGCCGGGGTACAGCGTGGACGGGTGCACGTGGCGGCCCTCCATGAGGCAGAACATCTCTCGCGTCCAGCGACTGACCACGAGCGCCTCGCGGTAGAACTCGCCGCTGAACGGGTTGAGCGAGCGCATGATGTCCGCGATCGTCTTGTAGCCGTGGGCGTCCGCGTGCGGCGCCGGCGTCTTCTCGGCCAGCGATAGGACACTCGGGTTGGTCTCGGAGACCATCTTTTCGCAGAAGTCCACGCCGACCAGGTTCTCCTGGAAGATGTTGTGGTCGAACATGTATTCCGCTGCCTCGCCGAGGTTGACGATCCACTCACCCAGATGCGGCGGCTTGACCCCGTAAGCCATGTTCTGCGTGTAGCACGAACACGTGGCGTGGTTGTCGCCGCAGATGCCGCAGATGCGGCTGGTGATGAAGTGGGCGTCCCGGGGGTCCTTGCCCTTCATGAAGATCGAGTAGCCGCGGAAGATCGACGAGGTGCTGTGACACTCGACGACTTCCCGGTTCTCGAAGTCGATCTTGGTGTAGATGCCCAGGCTGCCCACGATCCTGGTGATGGGATCCCAGGCCATGTCGACCAGTTGGCCGGGCTCCCGCTTGGCGTGGGTGGGGTCAGGAATGATGGTTGTCATCGCGCTACTTCTTCCCGCTTTGGCTGCTGTCAGCGTTGGCTGATGCGGCGAGGGCTCTTCGGCTACGAGTTTTGGCGTAGGAGCGCGCCGACCGGTAGGTGACCTACCAGGTGCGGCGCGCTCCGGTGGTGAGTTGATCGCCGTTGTGGCGCCACCGCGGCTCCTTGTCGACGGTGCGTTCCGTGATACCCCTCAGACTGCGAATCACGGCCCCGTACAGACCCGATGCGGTGCTCGAGATCTTGCCGCCGGGTGGCTCATCCATGAACGGCATGAACTTGTCCGGGAAGCCCGGCATCGTGCAACCGATGCAGATTCCACCAACGTTGGGGCAGCCCCCGACGCCGTTGATCCATCCGCGCTTGGGCACATTGCATTTGACGACTGGACCCCAGCAGCCAAGTTTCACAATGCATTTCGGTGACCCGTACTCGGTGGCGAAGTCACCCTGCTCGTAGTAGCCGGCTCGATCGCAACCCTCGTGCACGGTGTTGCCGAATAGCCATTGCGGGCGCAGCGCGTCGTCGAGCGGGATCATCGGCGCCTGAGCGGTCGCCATGTAGAGCAGGTAGGTGAGCGTCTCCGACAGGTTATCCGGTTGGATGGGGCAGCCGGGCACGCACACGATCGGAATGCCGGCCTTGCTCTTCCAGTCCCAGCCGAGGTAGTCCGGCACGCCCATCGCCCCGGTCGGGTTGCCCGCCATCGCGTGAATTCCTCCGTAGGTGGCGCAGGTCCCGACCGCCACGATGGCGGTGGCCTGGGGCGCCAACCGGTCGAGCCATTCGCTGGTGGTCATCGGCTGCCCGGTGGCCGGGTCGTTGCCGAAGCCGCACCAGTAGCCCTCGTCCTTGATCTTCTCGTTCGGGATGGATCCTTCGACAACGAGCACAAACGGTTCCAACTCGCCGCGGTCGGCCTTGAAGAACCACTCCAAGAAGTCGTCCGCCCCTCCGTTGGGTCCGCATTCGAAGTCGATGAGGGGCCAGTGCACGGCGATCTGGGGGAGTCCGGGCAGGGCACCCAAAGCGATCTCCTCGACGCTGGGCTGGGTGGCAGCAGTCAATGCCACCGAATCACCGTCACAACTGAGGCCCGCGTTAATCCATAGAACATGGATCAATGTTTGTTCTGCCTTGACTGCTGCTTCTGTTGGCATGCTGCAGCTTTCCGGAGCCGGGCTGGGGCTCCTGCGCCACCGGAGTCGACCGTCGGCCCACTTGCGCAGCGCTATTTTTTGGGTCTACTCCCGCTATCGGGCGTTGTCAACGGTTCGCCGGTACTCGCTACTGTCCGCGGGTTGCACAGCGGCGAAAAGCCGTGTCGTGCCTGGCCGATCAGTGGCGTTCGGCAGCATCGAATTAGCGAGTCTTGCGAATGTTTCGCAGGAGCGATCGCACCGGCCCGAGCCCACGCGCGCCGTTCAGGCCGCGTCAGTGGCGAAGCGCCGCAGCCAGCCGAACCAGGCACTCATGCCATCGCCGGTGCGCGCGCTGACCGGCAAAATCGTCGCTGTCGCATTCACTTTGCGGACATGGGCGATGTACGTGTCGACATCCACCTCGAGGTGGGGCACCAAGTCGATCTTGTTGAGCAGCACCACGTCCACGGACCGGAACATCACCGGATACTTTAGTGGCTTGTCTTCGCCCTCGGTCACCGAATACACCATCGCCTTGGCGTGCTCGCCGACGTCGAACTCCGCCGGGCAGACCAGATTTCCGACGTTCTCGATGACCACCAGGTCCAGCGCGGCGAGGTCGAGACCTGACAGCGCGCGGTTGATCATGGGAGCGTCGAGGTGGCATTCGCCGCCAAATCCGTTGCTGGTATTGAGCAGTGAGACCTGGGCGCCGCGCCCGATGAGCTTTGCCGCGTCCAGGTCGGTGGCGATATCACCTTCGATCACCCCCAGCGCCAGTTCCCCGGCGAGTTCGTCGAGCGTTGCCTGCAAGATGGTGGTCTTGCCCGACCCCGGGGAGCTCATCAGGTTGAGGGTGCGAACCCCATTGCTCTCGAAGGCCGCCCGGTTGGCGTCGGCGAGCACGTCGTTCTCCGCGAAGATCGCTTCCAGCACGTCGATGCGCTGACTGCCGGTTTGATAGCGGCTGTGATCGCCATGTTCGTGATCGTGGGGAAGGTGATCGTGTTCGTGGGCGTGCACGGTTCCGTCGTCGTGTCGATGAAATCTACCCATCGTCAACGCCTTTCACGAGACATCCAATGATGTCACCAAGAATTCGTTGCCGCGCAGCACCTCGACGTCGGAGCTGTCACACCGGGGACACCAGATCGACCACGGCGAGGTGATGTCGGATTGCCCGCCGCATGCCCGGCACTTGACTTCGGCGCCGACGCACTCGAGTTCCAGTTCGGCGTCCGGCATGTCCTCGGCGTCGCGGACCAGCGTCCAGCAGAAGGACAGCGACTCCGGCACCACCTGCCGAAGGGCGCCCACGCGCACCCGCACCACGTCGACGTGCCGACCGTCGGCGTGATCCTTGACGACACCGGCGATCGCTTCGCACAGCGACAGCTCATGCATTGCCGGTCACCGCCGATCCGTGAGCTGGGCGCAGGCCAACGAGCCCATGAGCACTGTTCTACACCCGAAGGGCGGTTTGTGGTCAGCCCTTTGCCGGCCGGCTCACGCGGTCCACTTTTCTTCGATGCGCCCGTAACGCCACACGAGTAGAGCGACCGCCCACGTCGCGACGAACATGCCGACCACGAAATAGCCGACGGTGTTGAGGTCCAGCCCGCCGATCCAGTTCCAGAACGAGCCTCGCCAGCCGAACTGGTCGGCCAACAGGGCGAGCAGTTCGACGCTGCCGATCACCCACGCGACCGCCACCGACAGCGCTGTGATGGTGATGTTGTAGTAGATCTTGCGCACCGGGTTGGAAAACGCCCAGCCGTAGGCGAAATTCATGAACGAACCGTCGATCGTGTCCAGCAGGCACATGCCGGCGGTGAACAGCACCGGCAGGCAAACGATGGCATACCAGGGCAGCCCGGCGGCGGCGCTGGTGCCGGCCAGCACCAGCAGCGCGATCTCGGTGGCGGTGTCGAACCCGAGCCCGAACAGCAAGCCGACGGGGTAACAGTGCCAGGACCTGGTGATCGACTTCGTGAAGCGGCCGAGCAGTCGGTTCATCAGACCACGGTTGTCCAGATGCCGCTCCAATTCGGCCGCGTCGGTGCCGGGGTCGTATTCGCCCCGGCGTAGCCGCGCCAAGACGCGCAGTATGCCGACCAGAACGATGACGTTGAGAAGCGCGATCGCGTACAGAAACACACCCGAGACACTGGTGCCGATCAGCCCGGTGTAGTGGTGCAGTGTCGAGGAGTCGTCGCTGACCGGTCCGACAACCGTCTTCACCCCGCACGCCAGCAGCACCGCCAGCCCGAAGACCACCGTCGAGTGGCCCAGCGAGAAGAAGAAGCCAACGGCCAGCGGTCGTTGCCCGTCGTTCATCAGCTTTCGAGTGGTGTTGTCGATGGCGGCGATATGGTCGGCGTCGAAGGCATGGCGCATGCCCAGGGTGTAGGCCGTCAATCCGATTCCGACGCCAAAAGCTTTGCCGCCCAGGCTGTATTGGGCCGGTGCGACGAAGACCACCAGGGTGAGCCAGCCGAGCAGGTGCAACGCGACGATCACCGCTAGCATCGATGCAAGTCGGCCCCATTCCGCGGGCGTCAGGGCGCCGAGAGGCCCGGTGGTCCTTGACGGCCGCCAGGCGATCTCGGTACTGGCCACTGGGGTCCTTCCGGCGCGTCCTTGCGGTATCGGCTGAGAACAACCGGCACGACTGTAAGTTCCACGGCTTGCCAGATGCAAGCGAGTCGCAGGAACCGCGGAGTCTAGATTGCGTCGAA
Source organism: Mycobacterium sp. NGS56 (assembly GCF_059812425.1). Classification (NCBI taxonomy): domain Bacteria; kingdom Bacillati; phylum Actinomycetota; class Actinomycetes; order Mycobacteriales; family Mycobacteriaceae; genus Mycobacterium; species Mycobacterium sp. NGS56. Next base: position 34,997 of record NZ_JCALCQ010000014.1, on the reverse strand, counting down.
CACTGGCGATCCGACCGCTTGGGCGCGACACTGAAACGCGTGGCGCCCAAGCCGTCGGCACTGGATGCGTCGGTCACCGAGAGGATCGGCGATTTTCTGCGCGCCCGGGGGCTGCGGCGAATGGCCTCCCGCATCCAGGTGCTGGCGGTGCTCGAACCCGTCAACGGTCACCTCCCGGTCGCCGAGATCTACCGGCGGCTGCGGGAGTGCCTGCCTACCGGGGCCCACGCACCCGACGTGGCGACCGTCTACCGCACCGTGACCACCCTCGTCGATCAGGGTGTGCTGCACGCATTGACACTCGACGGCGGTGTGACTACCTACGGGTTGGCCACTGTGCCGCATCATCACGCGGTGTGTACCAACTGCGGCACCATCATCGAGGTGCCCGCCCGGCAGCTGAGTTCGGCGCTCGAACACGCGATGGCGGGCAGCTCGTTCGCGCTCTCGGAGGCCGCCGGGCTGACGCTGCACGGCCTGTGTCCGCAATGCCAGGACGACAAGTCCGACCGCCGGCCGCGCCGGGGCTGAGGTCAGCGCAGACCCAGTAGCGCGTTCTCCAGCGCTTCGGGCAGCGCCGGATGGATCCAGTACTGTCCGCGAGCCATCTCCGGCGTGGTGAGGCCGAAGCTCATCGCCTGGATCAACGGCTGGATGATGGATGAGGCCTGATGGCCCATGATGTGTGCGCCCAGCAGCCTCCCGGTGCCGCGCTCGGCGACGAGCTTGACGATCCCGGTGGTGTCCTCCGACGCCCAACCGTAGGCGACGTCGCCGTAGTCCTGGATCTTCACCGAAACTTTGAACCCCTTTGCGATGGCTTCGTTTTCGGTCAATCCGACGGAGGCGACCTGTGGATCGGTGAACACCGCCGCGGGCACGTAGCGATGGTCGGTGACGGCCATCGACTCGGTGTCGTCCCAGTCACACAACAGGTTGTGCTGCACGACGCGCGCTTCGTGATTAGCGACGTGCTTGAGCTGATACGGCGACGAGACGTCGCCGAGGGCGAAAACCCCGCGCGCCGTGGTTCGCTGGTACTGATCGACGGCCACCAGGCCGTCCTCGACGGCGACGCCGGCCTGCTCGAGGTCGAGTTGATCCGCGTTGGGCACCCGGCCGGTCGCCACCAGCAGCGCATCGGCGTGCACGGTGCGCCCGTCGTCGAGTTGCACCGCGACGCCCGAACCTTGATTTTCGGCGCCCACGACGTTGCGGTGGGTGTGCAATTCCCATTTGCTCGACGCGATCCGGGTGAAACGTTCGCTGACGACGTCGTCGAGATGCCGCAGCAGTGTGGCGCCCCGGACCACCAGGGTGACGCGCGAGCCCAGGGAGGAGAAGATGTGGGCGAATTCGGCCGCCACGAAACCGCCTCCGACGATCACCAGATGCTCTGGCAGTTCTGGGATGCGCATGATCGTGTCGCTGGTGTGGTACCGGGCGCCGCACTCGAGGATCGCCGGGGGCACCACGGCCCGCGCCCCAGCGGCGATCACCACCTGGTCGGCCGTGAACTCGTCGCCGGCATCGGTGCGCAACAGGTAACGCCCGTCGGATTGGACCCGACCGAACCGGGTGTGTTGCTTGTAAACGTCGACGTTCGGCGCGGCGCTGCGATAGTCCTCACCGCCGACTCCTATCGGATCGATGCGCCCGAAAATGCGCGAGACGATGTCGTCCCAGCGCACCCTGTCGATGTGTGCGTCGATGCCAAAGCGCGCCGCGTCCCGGATCGTCTGGGCGACCTCGGCGGCGTAGACGAACATCTTGGTCGGGATGCACCCGACGTTCAAACAAGTGCCACCGAAGGTGCCCTCTTCGCAGATCGCCACTCGTTTTTCGTCGAAGCGGTCATCGAGAATGCTGTTGCCCGAACCGGTTCCGATGATCGCGAGGTCGTAGGTCTCCAAGCCGTCACCCCTTTCGCAGCGACGCCGAGGCATCATCTTTGGTGCACAGGTAGCCGTCCAGCCACAGATCCAGTTCCCGATAGGCGACTTCGCGCGGCCCGGGCAACGACAAGAACACGTCGTGCTTGGCGTCGGTCACCGGGACGACGGAGGTGCGGTTGCCGATGCAGCCCGCCCAGCGGGCGATCTGGGTGACGTCGAGAACCGCGTCGCCGCACTGCATGGACGCCGGATCGGAGCTCTCGTGCACGCTGTGATCCGATCGCAGGATCAGATTTGGCACGCCGACGTCGAGACCGCGATGCAGGCGGGCCTGGCCGCGGCGGATGGCGTGCAGCCAGCCGAAGGTGATGGGGAACCCGCCCACGGGTTTCCATTGCAGGTTGTAGTCGAATTCGCCGGCATAGGCGCGATGCAAGGTGGTGCCGTAACCACCCTCACCGGGCGAGCGGGCCACGCCCTTGGACCGCACGCGCGACAGGCCGGCGATCAGCGCCACCGTCACGGAATGCCGCAGGATGGGCGGCCCTGGCAGCTCCAAGAACGGGCTGTTGAGCACCAGGCCGCCCACGCGGGCGTGCGCGGTAGGGTCTCGCCGGCGCAACCGGTCCAGCCACAGCGGCACGATGAGCCCGCCCGCGGAATGCGCGTACAGCAGCACCTGGCGGTGTTCCGCGATGCCGGCCAGCGCCTGATCGAGTTCGGTCTCGTAATTCTTGAGGTCGGTGATGAAGTGCGGCGTCTGCCCGTCGCGATGCGATCGCCCGCACTTGTGGAGGTCCAGCGCGTAGAAGGCGAAGCCGCGAGCCGCGAAGTGATCGGCCAGCTCGGTATGGAAGAAGTAGTCGGTGTAGCCGTGCACCGCGAGCACCGCGTGCGTTGCGGGCGCCATTTCGCCGCTCGCCTGCTGCGGTTCGGGTCCGCGCCGTATCAGCGTCGCGACGATGTCGCCCTCACCCGCCGGGTCGGCCCCGAGCGCAATGTTGCGTTGCTGGTAACCGGGGAGGACATCGGGCACCCAGCCGGTCACTTCGGCGGTCACCCTGCCAGTCACGAGGCCAGCTTAGAGCTTTTGCTGGGTGCGGGGCGGCGCACGTGGTTCGCGGCTCGTTGCCTCGGGATAGCCTGGGGATCGGCCCAGTCGAGGGAAGGACCAGCAAGCCGGTGTCATCGCTAGCCAAAGCCACGTCAGCGGACGTCGTGCTGGTAGGCGCGGGCATCATGAGCGCGACGCTGGGAGCCTTGCTGCGCCGGTTGCAGCCGGATTGGTCGATGACCTTCGTGGAGCGTCTGGACGCCGTCGCCGCCGAGAGCAGTAGCCCGTGGAACAACGCGGGCACCGGGCACTCGGCGCTGTGCGAGCTGAACTACACCCCGCAGCGCGCCGACGGCTCGATCGACATCAGCAAAGCGGTGCGCATCAACGAGCAATTCCAGGTGACCCGCCAGTTCTGGGCCTACGCCGTCGAGAACGGGATTTTGACCGACCGACGCTTCGTCACCGCAGTCCCGCATGCGAGCTTCGTGCGTGGCGCGCAGCGGGTCGACTATCTGCGGCGCCGACAGCAGGCATTGGCGCCCAACCCGCTGTTCGCCGGCACTGAGTTGATCGACGACCCGGGCGAGTTCGCCCGCCGGTTACCCTTCATGGCGGCCGGACGTGACTTCTCCGAACCGACGGCGCTCAACTGGGCGCCCAACGGCACCGACGTCGACTTCGGCGCCCTGTCACGACAACTCGTAGGTTTCTGTGTACGCAGCGGCGCGACCGCGCTGTTCGGCCACGAGGTCCGCAACCTGTCAAGGCAGTCCGACGGCACGTGGACGCTATCGATCCGCAACCGGCGCACCGGCGAAAAGCACCGCCTGAACGCTAAATTCGTCTTCGTCGGGGCCGGCGGTGATGCGCTGCCGCTGCTGCAGAAGTCCGGCATCGACGAGGTCAGGGGTTTCGCGGGATTCCCGATCGGCGGTCGGTTCCTGCGCGCCGGCAACGCGGCGCTCACCGCCGCACACCGGGCCAAAGTGTATGGCGTGCCCGCACCGGGTGCCCCCCCGCTAGGGGCGCTGCATCTGGACCTGCGTTACGTCAACGGCAAGCCTTGGCTGGTGTTCGGCCCGTACGCCGGCTGGTCACCGAAGTTCTTGAAACACGGGCACTTCACCGATCTCCCGCGCTCGGTCAAGCCGGACAACCTGGCCTCACTGCTCGGTGTCGGCGTCAGTCAGCTGACGCTGCTCAGATACCTGATCGGCCAGCTGCGGCTGTCCGAACCGGGCCGGCTTCGCATGCTGCGCGAATTCGCTCCGACCGCGGTCGCTCCGGATTGGGAGCTGACGCTGGCCGGCCAGCGCGTGCAGGTGATCCGGCGGGACAAGCGCAAGGGCGGTGTGCTCGACTTCGACACCACCGTGGTGGGCGCCGCCGACGGCAGCATCGCGGGCCTGCTCGGCGGCTCCCCGGGAGCGTCGACGGCGGTGCCTATCATGCTCGGCGTCCTGGAACGCTGCTTTGGCAACCGCTTTGCCTCGTGGCTGCCCGCGCTCAAGGAGATGGTTCCGTCCCTGGGGGCGACGCTGTCGGATGAACCGGCGCTGTACGACGAGGTTTTCTCCTGGGGAACGAAGACGCTGGGGTTGGGCGCCGCCCCATGACACGCGCTGACGACGATGCAGAGCGCAGCGATGAGGAGGAGCGGCGCCAGTGACATGCGCTGACGACGATGCAGAGCGCAGCGATGAGGAGGAGCGGCGCCAGTGACACGCGCTGACGACGATGCAGAGCGCAGCGATGAGGAGGAGCGGCGCCAGTGACAGAAGCACTGCGACGTATTTGGGCCAAAGACCTTGACGCCCGGACACTCTACGAGCTACTCAGGCTCAGGGTGGAGGTTTTCGTTGTCGAACAGGCGATCCCGTATCCGGAGCTGGACGGGCGTGACCTGCTCGCGGAAACCCGGCACTTCTGGCTGGAAACGCCTGCTGGCGAGGTGATTTCGACCCTGCGGCTGATGGAGGAACATGCCGGGGGAGAAAAGGTGTTCCGGATCGGGCGGTTGTGCACCAAGCGCAATTCGCGCGGTCAGGGTCACACCACCCGGCTGCTGCGCGCGGCGCTGGCCGAGGTGGGTGACTACCCGTGCCGGATCAATGCGCAGACCTATCTGGCGGAGATGTACGCCCAGCACGGATTCGTCCGCGACGGAGACGATTTCCTCGACGACGGTGTTCCGCACGTGCCCATGCTGCGGCCCGGTTCGGGTATGGCGGAGACGCCGTGAAGCCCTACCCGTTCAGCGCGATCGTCGGGCACGACCAGCTGCGCCTGGCCCTGCTGCTGTGCGCCGTGCGCCCGGAGATCGGTGGCGCACTCATCCGCGGCGAGAAGGGCACCGCCAAGTCGACCGCCGTGCGTGGCCTGGCGACGTTGCTGTCCGAGGCCACTGGCAGCGACGCCGGCCTGGTCGAAATGCCGCTCGGGGCAACCGAAGACCGGGTGATCGGCTCGCTGGACCTGCAGCGGGTGCTGCGCGACGGCGAGCACGCGTTCTCGCCTGGCCTGCTCGCCCGCGCGCACGGCGGCGTACTCTATGTCGACGAGGTCAACCTGCTGCACGATCACCTGGTCGACGTGCTGCTCGATGCCGCGGCGATGGGGCGGGTGCACATCGAGCGCGACGGTATCTCGCATTCGCACGAGTCCCGATTCGTGTTGATCGGCACCATGAATCCCGAAGAAGGCGAACTGCGTCCGCAGCTGCTGGATCGGTTCGGGCTAACCGTCGACGTCCACGCGTCGCGCGACGTCGAGGTGCGGGTGCAGGTCATCCGGCAGCGGATGGCGTACGAGGCCGACCCGGACGGTTTCGCCGAGCGTTATGCCGACGCCGATGCCGAGCTGGCCCGTCGGATCGCTACGGCACGTGCGCTCCTCGACCGTGTGGTCTTGCCCGACAACGAGTTACGCCGCATCGCGGCGTTGTGTGCGGCGTTCGACGTCGACGGCATGCGCGCCGATCTGGTGGTCGCTCGCACCGCCGTCGCGCACGCGGCTTGGCGCGGCGCCGACAGCGTTGTGGAAGAGGACATCCGGGTGGCCGCCGAACTGGCGCTGCCGCACAGGCGCCGCCGAGATCCCTTCGACGACCCGGGCATCGACCGCGACCAACTGGACGAGGCCCTGGCGCAAGCCGGTTCCGATCCGGACCCCGATCCCGACCCCCCAGGCGGCGGTCAGCGCACCGAGCCGGAACAGGATGCTCCGCAACGCAATTCACCGGAAAACGCCAAGGCGCAGCGGCCTAAGACCCGGCCCAGCGCGCCGCCGTCGAGAACCTTCCGCACCCGCGCGCTTCGCGTTCCGGGTCTGGGGGAGGGGTCGCCCGGACGGCGGTCACGGGCCCGAAACGCGAGCGGCAGCGTGATCGCCGCCGCCGACGCGGACGACACGAGCTGCGCCGGGCACGGGCTGCACCTGTTCGCCACCCTGCTCTCGGCCGCCGAAAGTGCCGGCGCCGGACCGCTACGACCGCAGCCCGACGATGTGCGGCGCGCCGTGCGCGAGGGACGCGAAGGCAATCTGGTGATCTTCGTCGTTGACGCATCGGGTTCGATGGCCGCGCGCGATCGCATGGCGGCGGTAAGCGGCGCCACGCTGTCGCTGCTGCGCGACGCGTATCAGCGTCGCGACAAGGTCGCCGTGATCACCTTCCGCGAACAGCAAGCACGGCTGTTATTGCCGCCGACCTCCTCGGCGCACATCGCCGGGCGGCGACTGGCGCGGTTCGACACCGGCGGAAAGACTCCACTGGCCGAAGGCTTGCTGGCCGCCCGTGAACTCATCGTCCGGGAGAAGGCGCGTGACCGAGCCCGGCGCTCGCTAGTGGTGGTGCTGACCGACGGCCGCGCCACGGCCGGCCCGGATCCGTTGGGCCGCAGCCGTACCGCGGCGGCACGGTTGGTCGCCGAAGGTGCCGCCGCCGTCGTCGTCGACTGTGAAACATCTTTTGTGCGGCTGGGCCTGGCCGAGCAACTGGCCCGCCAACTCGGCGCGCCGGCCATTCGGCTCGAGCAGTTGCACGCGGATTCCTTGACGCGCGCGGTGCGCGACGCGGCGTGAGCGGAAAGGATAAGCGCTGATGCCACAGGGCGTTCCACTGCAAGTTCCCGATGACGGCCTGACTACGCGGGCGCGCCGTCACACGCCGGTACTGGCTGTCCATACCGGCGACGGCAAGGGGAAGTCCACCGCGGCATTCGGAATGGCGTTACGGGCCTGGAATGCCGGGCTGTCGGTGGCGGTGTTCCAATTCGTCAAAAGCGCTAAGTGGAAAGTGGGCGAGGAGGCGGTTTTCGGCCAGCTGGGCCAGTTGCATGACCAGCACCAGATCGGTGGACCCGTCGAATGGCACAAGATGGGTGCGGGCTGGTCCTGGACGCGCAAGGCGGGCAGCGACATCGATCACGCGGCCGCGGCGGCCGATGGATGGACGGAGATCGCGCGCCGGCTGGCCGATCAGCGACACGACTTCTACGTCCTGGACGAGTTCACCTATCCGCTCAAGTGGGGTTGGGTGGACGTCGATGAGGTGGTGCAGCGGCTCACCTCCCGACCCGGTCATCAGCACGTGGTCATCACGGGACGCGACGCGCCGCCGCGTCTGATCGACGCGGCCGACCTGGTGACCGAGATGGCCAAGGTCAAGCATCCGATGGATGTCGGGCGTAAGGGGCAAAAGGGCATCGAGTGGTGAGTGTTCCCGCTGTCGTCATCGCCGCTCCGGCATCAGGTAGCGGAAAGACTACGGTGGCAACGGGTTTGATGGGAGCTCTGCGGCGCGCGGGCCACACCGTGGCGCCGTTCAAGGTCGGCCCGGACTTCATCGATCCCGGCTACCACGGTCTGGCCGCCGGCCGGCTCGGCCGCAACCTCGATCCCATCCTGGTGGGCGAGGACCTGATTGGCCCGCTGTACGCCCACGGTGCAAATGGCGCCGACATTGCGGTGGTCGAAGGGGTGATGGGACTGTTCGACGGCCGGATCGGGCAAACCGCCACGACTCCCGCGCCGGGGTCGACGGCCCACGTCGCCGGCCTGCTGGGCGCGCCCGTGGTCCTGGTCGTCGATGCGCGCGGCCAAGGCCAGAGCATCGCCGCGTTGTTGCATGGCTTTTCGACGTACGACACCGCGACCCGCATCGCCGGTGTGATCCTGAACCGGGTCGGATCGACCCGGCATGAGCAGGTGCTGCGGCAGGCCTGCGAGCAGGCCGGTGTTCCGGTGTTGGGCGCAATCCCGAGACAGGACGAATTAGGGCTGCCGACAAGGTATTTGGGCTTGATCACCGCAGTGGAGTACGGCCAGCGCGCGCGATCGGCGGTGGATGCGATGACCGCCTTGGTCGCTCGACACGTCGATTTGCCGTCCCTGGCCGCGATCGCCGGCAGCCGAATTGCCCAGCCGCCGTGGGATCCCGCGGCGGCGGTCGGCGAGACGCCCGGGGGATGTGCCGGTGTCGCGGTGGCGTCGGGGAAGGCATTCAGTTTCGGCTACGCCGAACACGCGGAGCTGCTGAGGGCCGCGGGCGCCGAGGTCACCGAATTCGATCCGCTCGTTGATGTGTTGCCCGACGGCACCGACGCGGTGTTGCTGCCCGGCGGTTTCCCCGAACAGTTCACCGCGGAGTTGTCGGCCAATGAGATCGTGCGCCGGCAGATCAACGAACTCGCCGCCGCCGGTGCGCCGATACACGCCGAGTGCGCCGGGCTTATCTATCTGGTCTCCGAGCTCGACGGCCATCCGATGTGCGGCGTGCTGGCGGGGCAGGGGCGATTCACGTCGCACCTGGCCCTGGCGTATCGCGATGCCGTCGCCGTGGCGGATTCGTCGTTGTACACCGCCGGCCAGCGTGCGGTGGGGCACGAATTCCACCGCACCACAGTCACATTCACTGAGGACTATCAACCCGCCTGGATGTACCAGGTCCACGACGGCGACCGGGCGGGCGGTTGGGTGCGCGACGGCGTCGTGCACGCCGGAGTGCACGCGTCATATCTGCACACCCATCCGGCCGCCGCGCCGCAGGCGGTGGCGCGCTTCGTCGCATACGCCAGCGCCACTAGATCGATGGTGGCGACCCGCAGCGCCCGGCTTCGCCGCGCTCGCGATCGCCACTAGGCTTGCCGGGTGACCGAGAGCGCCTACCTAGCTGGGCTGCGGCTGGCGGGCAAAAAGGTCGTCGTGGTCGGCGGCGGCACCGTTGCCCAGCGGCGGCTGCCCTTGCTCATCGCCAGCGGCGCCGACGTTCACGTCATCTCCCGTAGCGCCACCAGGTCGGTCGAAGCGATGACGGGAATCACCCTGGCACTACGCGAATACCGCGAAGGCGACCTCGACGGAGCCTGGTACGCGATCGCGGCCACCGACGACGCACAAGTGAACGAGGCCGTGGTCGCCGAGGCCGAAAGCCGCCGCATCTTTTGCGTCCGCGCCGATATCGCGGTCGAGGGGACCGCAGTGACCCCAGCGTCTTTCGACTATGCCGGGTTGTCCGTCGGCGTACTGGCCGGCGGCGACCACCGCCGGTCGGCGGCGATCCGCTCGGCCATCCGCGAGGCGTTGCAGACCGGGCTCATCACGCCCGACAGCCCGGTGGGTTCGGACGCGGTCAAGGGCGGCGTCGCGCTCGTCGGCGGCGGGCCCGGCGACCCCGAACTGATCACCGTGCGCGGCCGGCGGCTGCTGGCCCAGGCCGACGTCGTGGTCGCCGACCGTCTCGCCCCACCGGAGCTGCTGGCCGAGCTGCCCCCACATGTCGAAGTCATCGACGCCGCCAAGATCCCATACGGGCGGGCCATGGCCCAGGACGCCATTAATGACGTCATGATCGAACGCGCCCGCGCCGGCAGCTTCGTGGTGCGTCTCAAAGGCGGCGATCCCTTCGTGTTCGCTCGCGGATATGAAGAAGTGCTGGCGTGCGTCGAGGCCGGAATCTCGGTGACGGTGGTGCCCGGTGTGACAAGTGCCATAGGAGTGCCCGCTTTGGCGGGCGTTCCGGTCACTCACCGCGCGATAAATCATGAGTTCGTGGTGGTCAGCGGCCATCTGCCGCCCGGCCATCCCGAATCGTTAGTGAATTGGGATGCACTGGCCGCAATGTCAGGCACGATTGTTTTGCTGATGGCGGTCGAACGCATCGAACTTTTCGTCGACGCCCTGCTCAAAGGCGGACGACCTGCGGATACTCCGGTGCTGGTGGTTCAGCACGGAACAACTGCCGCTCAACACACTTTGCGGGCTACCCTGGTCGACACGCCGGAGAAGATGAGTGCCGACGGTATCCGACCTCCCGCGATCATCGTGATCGGTGCTGTGGCGGCCTTCGGGCTTTAAACGGTTCTTAAGATTACTGTAAGGTAACCCTTTATGACGGCTCTCAACGATGCAGAGCGCGCAGGGCAGAAACTGGCCTCGGCGCGCCCCGATCGTCCGGCCCCGGCGAGCACTGCGCTCCCGGCGGAGACCGCCTCCAAGCCCCCGGCGGAGACCGCCCTGAAGCGCATCAGCAAGTACTACCCGGCGTGGCTGCCTTCTCGACGCTTCATCGCGGCGGTCATCGCGATCGGCGGTATGCAGCTGCTCGCGACGATGGACAGCACCGTCGCCATCGTCGCGCTGCCCAAGATCCAAAACGAACTCAGCCTTTCCGACGCCGGCCGCAGCTGGGTCATTACCGCCTACGTGCTGACGTTCGGCGGGCTGATGCTGCTGGGCGGTCGCCTCGGCGACACCATTGGGCGCAAGCGCACATTCATCGTCGGTGTTGCGCTCTTCACCATCTCATCTGTGCTGTGCGCGGTCGCCTGGGACGAGGCGACCATGGTCATCGCGCGGCTGTCACAGGGCATCGGGTCGGCCATCGCGTCGCCGACCGGTCTGGCGCTGGTGGCGACCACCTTCCCCAAGGGGCCCGCCCGTAACTTCGCGACTGCGGTGTTCGCGGCGATGACGGCGGTCGGGTCGGTGATGGGTCTGGTGGTCGGCGGCGCCCTCACCGAAGTGTCGTGGCGGCTGGCGTTCCTGGTGAATGTGCCGATCGGCCTGGTGATGATCTACTTGGCCCGCACCGCGCTGCGCGAAACCAACCGCGAGCGAATGAAGCTCGACGCCACCGGTGCCGTGCTGGCCACCCTGGCATGCACCGCGGCCGTGTTCGCCTTCTCGATGGGTCCGGAAAAGGGCTGGGTGTCGATCACGACGATCGGGTCTGGCGTGGTGGCGCTCGGTGCCGCCCTCGCCTTCGTCATCGTCGAGCGCACGGCCGAAAACCCCGTCGTCCCGTTCAACCTGTTCCGTGACCGCAACCGGTCGGTCACCTTCACCGCCATCTTCCTGGCCGGCGGGCTCATGTTCAGCCTGACCGTGTGCATCGGTCTGTACGTACAAGACATCCTCGGTTACAGCGCGCTGCGCGCCGGCGTTGGCTTCATCCCGTTCGTCATCGCAATGGGAATCGGCCTCGGCGTTTCCTCGCAGCTGGTGTCGCGGTTCTCGCCGCGGGTGCTGACCATCGGGGGCGGGATCCTGCTGTTCTGGGCGATGCTGTACGGCTGGGCATTCATGCACCGCGGTGTCGCGTACTTCCCCAACCTGGTGCTGCCCATCGTGGTCGGCGGGATCGGCATCGGTATGGCCGTCGTCCCGCTGACGCTGTCGGCCATCGCCGGCGTGGGCTTCGATCAGATCGGTCCGGTATCGGCGGTGACGCTGATGCTGCAGAGCCTGGGCGGCCCGCTGGTGCTGGCCGTCATCCAGGCCGTCATCACCTCTCGGACCCTGTATCTGGGCGGCACCAACGGACCGGTGAAGTTCATGAGCGATGCGCAGTTGTCCGCGCTGGACCACGGCTACACCTATGGGCTGCTGTGGGTGGCCGGCGTGGCCGTAATCGTCGGCGGCGCAGCGCTGCTGATCGGCTATACCCCCGACCAGGTTGCGCACGCGCAGGAGGTCAAGGACGCGATGGACGCCGGGGAGCTCTAGCTCACCCCGCACGGACCCTCTTCGCAGCACGCTAGGCTGGCCCGCTGTGATCACCCGGATGTCCCAGTTGTTTTTGCGCACCTTGCGCGACGATCCCGCCGACGCCGAAGTCGCCAGCCACAAGCTTTTGATCCGGGCAGGTTACATAAGGCCCGTCGCGCCGGGGCTGTACAGCTGGCTGCCGCTGGGATTGCGGGTGCTGCGCCGGATCGAGCGCATCGTCCGCGAGGAGATGGACGCCATTGGCGGACAAGAGATTTTGTTTCCCGCCCTGTTGCCGCGCGCACCCTATGAGACGACGAACCGGTGGACCGAATATGGCGACTCTGTGTTCCGGCTGCAAGACCGTCGCGGCAATGACTACCTGCTGGGCCCCACCCACGAAGAGCTGTTCGCCCTGACCGTCAAGGGTGAATACAGCTCCTACAAAGACTTTCCTGTCCTGCTGTATCAGATCCAGAACAAATATCGTGACGAAGCGCGGCCGCGGGCCGGCATCCTGCGGGTCCGTGAGTTCCTGATGAAGGACTCCTACTCGTTCGACATCGACGACGCCGGCCTCAAGGCCAGCTACCACGCGCACCGCGAGGCCTATCAGCGGATCTTCTCGCGCCTGCAGGTCCGCTACGTCATCGTGTCCGCCGTGTCGGGCGCCATGGGCGGCAGCGCATCGGAGGAGTTTCTGGCCGAAAGCGCGGTCGGTGAAGACACGTTCGTGCGGTGCCTGGAGTCCGGGTATGCGGCCAACGTCGAGGCCGTCGTCACCGCCCGCCCGGAAGCTCAGCCCATCGATGGGCTGCCCGAGCCGGTTGTGCACAACACCGGCGACACCCCGACCATCGCCACCCTGGTGGACTGGGCCAACCAGGCGGACTTGGGGCGCACCGTCACCGCGTCCGACACGCTGAAGAACGTCCTGCTCAAGGTCCGCCAGCCCGGCGGGGAGTGGGAGTTGCTGGCCATTGGGGTGCCGGGGGACCGTGAGATCGACGACAAACGGCTGAGCGCGGCGCTGGAACCGGCCGAATACACGCTGCTCGACGATGCCGACTTCGCCAAGTACCCCTTTCTGGTGAAGGGGTACATCGGGCCGAAAGCGTTGCAAAGCAACGGCGTTCGCTACCTGGTCGATCCGCGGGTGGTGGAGGGCACCAGCTGGATCACCGGGGCCGACGAAACCGGGCGGCACGTCGTCGGATTGGTGGCTGGCCGGGACTTCACCGCCGACGGCACCATCGAGGCCGCCGAGGTGCGCGACGGTGACCCGTCGCCGGATGGCGCGGGCCCGCTGGTCTCGGCGCGCGGTATCGAGGTCGCCCACATCTTTCAGCTCGGCCGTAAATACACCGACGCCTTCACCGTCGATGTGCTCGGTGAGGACGGCAAGCCGGTCCGCCTGACCATGGGCTCCTATGGCCTGGGGGTGTCGCGGATGGTGGCCGTCATCGCCGAGCAGCACCACGACGAACTGGGTTTGCGCTGGCCGTCGGCCGTCGCACCGTTCGACGTTCATCTGGTGATCGCCAACAAAGACGCGGAAGCCCGTACGGGTGCCGGTAATCTCGCCGCCGAGTTGGACGGGTTGGGCATCGAAGTGCTGCTCGATGATCGCCAAGCCTCACCCGGCGTGAAGTTCAAGGACGCGGAACTGCTCGGCGTGCCGTGGATCGTCGTGGTGGGGCGGGGCTGGGCGGACGGCGTGGTGGAGCTGCGCAATCGCTTCGGCGGCCAAACCCGCGAACTGGCGACCGGACCGTCGCTGGCCGCCGACATCGCGGCGGCACTGGGCGGCTAGTCCCGATGGTGGCGACCCGCTTCGCCCGGCTTTGCCGCGCTCGCGATCTCCACTAGTCCCGATGGTGGCGACCCGCTTCGCCCGGCTTTGCCGCGCTCGCGATCTCCACTAGTCCCGATGGTGGCGACCCGCTTCGCCCGGCTTCGCCGCGCTCGCGATCTCCACTAGTCGTTGCCGCCGGGGAAGCTGGTCGTGATGGGCCAGGCGCCCAGCACGCGGTTCCACCGGGCGGCCATGACCGCGCTCTGTACCAAGGCCGTCGACGCGAACGCACGGTCGGCGCCGGTCTCCGCGTGCTCGGCGACCACGCGCCACGCCCCCGCGCCGTCGTTCTCCATCCGTGCGGCCAGCCGCGCGGCATCGGCCGGACCGCCCACCACCATGGGCAGCTGGTAGCCGGGCGCGGCGATCGGGGCGGTCACCTTGCGGGCGTTCAGCATCGCGATGACGTCGTCGCGGCGCTGGCGGTGCTGCGTGAGCGCCTCCACCACCATGTCGTTCACGCTGGGCGGCGACAGCGCGGAGACGATGCCGTAGCCGTAGATCGTCGAATGCTCGATGGCCAGCGCGTCGCACAGAGCCGTGTTGTCGGCGTCCTTACCGGAGGTCATATCGACGGCCCCCCGGGCACTAGCGCAACCGTGTAAGACGCCGTGCAGGATGCGACGATCGAGGCGAGCAGCCCGGCCCGGTAGCCCGATTCGGTGCCCACCAATCGACTCGCGCTGTCGGCGGAGGCGCGCAACGCGTCGATCACGTCTGACACCGGCGGCGGGGGCGGTGGCGGCCCGGCCGGTTGGGCCTGGCTGGGGGTGGGCGTTTCGCTCGAGGACGACGTGGCGAGCTTGCCGGTCGCGCGCGCGATCTCCGCGGACAGCGCGCGGGCATGCGCGGCGCGCTGGTTGGCCACGACCGCCAGCGCGGCGGCGACCTGCGGCGGGTTCCCGACGGCCGCGGCGGCGGCGCCCGCCAGCGCACTGTCGTGGCGGGCCTGATCGAGCGGCCCCAGCAGTTGCTCGACTGGCGGGGGCTTGGGCGCGGGCTTGCCACAGGCGGTCGGCACGGCCCCGAGCGCAGCCAAAGCCACACCACCGGCGAGGATGTCTCGCCTGCTGATGAACGGAACTGCGCTAGGCACAAGGACATCCTGCCATCGGGGCGAAGACGGGCGAGACGCCAGGACGCGATCACGCCGTCAACCGCGAATCCTGGCGTATCGTTGATAGCTGGTTCGCGCAGAGGGCAGCCACTGACAGCAACGGTCGGAACCGCCGGACACCGGAAGTCATCTGCGAAGCCAACGGGGCGCCGACATCCGCCAGATGACCGGACAACTCAAGATGAGGAGCTCGCCGTGACCACCGGGCTACCGTCGCAGACGCAGGTGATCGAGCTACTCGGTGCAGAGTTTGCGCGCGCCGGCTTCGAGATCGAAGACGTGGTCATCAACGCCCGGACCCGCCCCCCGCGAATCATGGTGATCGCCGACGGCGACGACGGCCTCGATCTGGACACTGCAGCCGCGCTGTCCCGCTCGGCATCGGCGTTGCTCGACGGCGTGGACACCATCTCCGACCACTACGTGCTCGAGGTCTCCTCGCCGGGCGTAGACCGCCCGCTGACCAGCGCGAAGCACTTCCGCCGGGCCCGCGGCCGCAAGGTCGACGTCGTCCTGTCCGACGGATCGAAGCTGACCGGCCGGGTCGGTGCAACGACCGACGGGGCGATCTCGCTGGTGGTCCGCGCCGGGCGGGACTGGGCGGTGCGCGAGATCCCACTCGGTGACATTGCGAAAGCTGTTGTCCAGGTGGAGTTTTCGCCTCCTAACCAAGCGGAGCTGGAACTGGCGAGTATGGGTCAGGCCCGGAGGACGGAGACCGGAGCATGAACATCGACATGGCCGCACTGCACGCGATCGAGGTGGATCGGGGCATCTCTGTCAACGAGCTGCTCGAGACGATCAAGTCGGCGCTGCTCACCGCCTACCGGCATACCGAAGGTCACCAGAACGACGCGCGGATCGAAATCGACCGCAAGACGGGAGTCGTCCGGGTGATCGCCCGGGAGACCGACGAAGACGGCAACGTCATCAGCGAGTGGGACGACACCCCCGAGGGTTTCGGGCGAATCGCCGCCACCACCGCCCGCCAGGTCATGCTGCAGCGCTTCCGCGACGCGGAAAACGAGCGGACCTATGGCGAGTTCTCCACCCGCGAGGGGGAGATCGTCGCGGGCGTCATCCAGCGTGACAGCCGGGCCAATGCGCGCGGCCTGGTCGTGGTCCGGATGGGCACCGAGACGAAGGCGTCCGAGGGTGTGATTCCGGCGGCCGAGCAGGTTCCGGGCGAAAGCTACGAGCACGGCAACCGCGTTCGGTGCTACGTGATCGGGGTGACCCGCGGGGCTCGGGAGCCGTTGATCACCCTGTCGAGGACCCACCCGAACCTGGTTCGAAAGTTGTTCTCGCTGGAAGTTCCCGAGATTGCCGACGAATCGGTGGAGATCGTCGCCGTGGCCCGGGAAGCCGGCCATCGTTCCAAGATCGCGGTGAAGTCCAACCTTCCCGGCCTGAACGCCAAAGGCGCCTGCATCGGTCCCATGGGGCAGCGGGTCCGCAACGTGATGAGCGAGCTGTCCGGCGAGAAAATCGACATCATCGACTACGACGAGGATCCCGCGCGCTTCGTCGCCAACGCGCTGTCGCCGGCGAAGGTGGTGTCGGTCTCGATCATCGACCAGGCGGCTCGCGCCGCTCGCGTGGTGGTACCCGACTTCCAGTTGTCGCTGGCCATCGGCAAGGAGGGCCAGAACGCGCGCCTGGCGGCCCGGCTCACCGGCTGGCGCATCGACATCCGCGGGGACTCGCCCGGCGGTCCCGGGGGGCATTCGGAGAGCCAGTCCGAACACGGTGCCACCCACGGAATGGCGCACGACCGCTAGCGCCCGGGCGGGCCTGCAGCTGCCCACCCTCGGGTGGTTCTGACCATCGATTCGGTGACGCTAGACTGAGCCGTGATCCAGCGTGAGCCTTCGACCTTGGCGCACCGTCATGCGGGTGGACCCGTACGGATGTGTGTCGGGTGCCGGAAGCGAGAGCTGGCCGTCGAGCTGCTTCGAGTGGTGGCTGTGCCGAACGGGAACGGTGGCTTCGCCGTGATCGTTGACACAGGTAACAGCCTGCCGGGGCGGGGTGCGTGGCTGCATCCCGGACCGCAGTGCGCACAACAGGCAATCCGGCGGCGGGCTTTCACAAAAGCGCTGCGCATCACCGGTTCACCGGATACATCCGCGGTGGTCGAGCACATAGAGTTTCTCTGTGCGTCCGGCCGCCCGGCAACAGAACAGGTAGCAAAGAACATGAGCACACCGTGAAGTCCCGATGACTCGCATTCCTATGCGTTACAGCTAATCCCCGAGGCGCGGCCCCACAACTGTCGCCTCATAGACAGGAGATGTAGTGGCAGGTAAGGCCCGCGTACACGAGTTGGCTAAGGAACTCGGTGTCACCAGCAAGGAAGTTCTCGCCCGGCTGAATGATCAGGGCGAATTCGTCAAATCCGCATCGTCGACGGTAGAAGCCCCGGTGGCTCGTCGGCTGCGCGAGTCCTTCGGCGGCGGCAAGGCCGCCGAGAAGGCCCCCGCGAAAGCCGCGGCCAAGGCCGCCAAGGCCCCCGACAAATCGCTCGACAAGGCCCTCGACAGCGCCATCGGCAGCGCGGGTGGCAACGGCGAAGCGACGGCGACGCCCGCCAAGCCCGCCGGTCCCCAGGCCTCCGCCGAGGCCCCGGCGCGCCCGGGCCCCGCTCCCACACATCCGTCCGCGCCGTCCCCGGGGCAGCCGAAACCGCCCGCGCCTGGGCAGGCGCCGCGCCCCGGTATGACGCCGGGCCCGCGCCCGGGCCCGATGCCCAAGCCCCGCGCCCCGCGCGTCGGCAATAACCCGTTCTCGTCGGCGCAGCCCGTCGACCGGTCCATCCCGCGTCCGCAGGCGCCCCGTCCGGGAGCACCCCGCCCCGGCGCGCCGCGGCCGGGCGGCGCTTCCCCGGGCAACATGCCGCCTCGACCCGCCGGTGCCGGTGGGCCGGGCCGCCCGGCTCGGCCCGGCGCGCCGCGTCCCGGCGGTGGCCGTCCCGGTGGTCCCGGCGGTCGTGACGGAGGAGGCGGCAACTACCGCGGCGGCGGTGGCGGTGGAGTCGGTGCCCCGCCCGGAGGCGGCGGCGGTTTCCGTGGCCGTCCCGGTGGTGGCGGCGGTGGCCGTCCCGGCCAGCGCGGCGGTGCCGCCGGCGCTTTCGGCCGTCCCGGCGGTGCGCCGCGACGGGGCCGCAAGTCGAAGCGGGCGAAACGCGCCGAATACGAGAACATGCAGGCGCCGGTGGTGGGCGGAGTGCGGTTGCCACACGGCAATGGCGAGACCATCCGCCTGGCTCGCGGCGCGTCGCTGAGCGACTTCGCCGACAAGATAAACGCCAACCCGGCTTCGCTGGTGCAGGCGCTGTTCAACCTCGGCGAGATGGTCACCGCCACGCAATCGGTTGGCGACGAGACGCTCGAGCTGCTGGGCAGCGAGATGAACTACGTCGTCCAGGTCGTCAGCCCCGAGGACGAAGACCGCGAGCTGCTGGAGTCCTTCGATCTGAGCTACGGCGAGGACGAGGGCGGCGAGGAAGACCTGCAGACCCGGCCGCCGGTGGTGACCGTGATGGGTCACGTCGACCACGGTAAAACCCGACTGCTGGACACCATCCGGAACGCCAGCGTGCGGGAAGCCGAGGCGGGTGGCATCACCCAGCACATCGGTGCCTACCAGGTGGCCGTCGAACACGACGGGGTCGAACGGCCGATCACCTTCATCGACACCCCGGGTCACGAGGCGTTCACCGCCATGCGTGCCCGCGGTGCGAAGGCCACCGACATCGCCATCCTGGTGGTCGCCGCCGACGACGGCGTCATGCCGCAGACGGTGGAGGCCATCAACCACGCCCAGGCGGCCGACGTGCCGATTGTAGTGGCGGTCAACAAGATTGACGTTGAGGGTGCCGACCCGGCCAAGATCCGCGGGCAGCTCACCGAATATGGTTTGGTGGCAGAGGATTTCGGTGGCGATACGATGTTCGTCGATATCTCCGCCAAGCAGGGCACCAACATCGAGCAGCTGCTCGAGGCGGTGCTGCTGACTGCCGACGCGGCCCTGGACCTGCGGGCCAACCCCGACATGGAGGCCCAGGGTGTGGCGATCGAGGCGCACCTGGACCGCGGTCGCGGTCCGGTCGCCACGGTGCTGGTGCAGCGCGGCACGCTGCGGGTCGGCGACTCGGTGGTCGCCGGCGACGCGTACGGCCGGGTTCGTCGCATGGTCGACGAGCATGGCGAGGACGTCGAAGAGGCGCTGCCGTCGAGGCCGGTGCAGGTCATCGGTTTCACGTCGGTGCCCGGGGCGGGTGACAACCTGCTCGTCGTCGACGAGGATCGCATCGCCCGCCAGATCGCCGACAAGCGCAGCGCCCGCAAGCGCAACGCGCTCGCCGCGCGTTCCCGCAAGCGGATCAGCCTGGAGGACCTGGACTCGGCGCTGAAGGAAACCAGCCAGCTGAACCTGATCCTCAAGGGCGACAACGCCGGTACGGTCGAGGCGCTGGAAGAGGCCCTGATGGGCATCCAGGTCGACGACGAGGTGGCGCTGCGCGTCATCGACCGCGGCGTCGGCGGCATCACCGAGACCAACGTCAACCTGGCGTCGGCCTCGGACGCGGTGATCATCGGCTTCAACGTGCGTGCCGAAGGCAAGGCCACCGAGCTCGCTAACCGCGAGGGTGTGGAGATCCGCTACTACTCGGTGATCTACCAGGCGATCGACGAGATCGAGAAGGCCCTGCGCGGCATGCTCAAGCCGATCTACGAGGAGAACCAGCTGGGTCGCGCCGAGATTCGGGCGATCTTCCGGTCCTCCAAGGTCGGCATCATTGCCGGTTGCATGATCAGCAGCGGCATCGTGCGCCGCAACGCCAAGGCGCGGTTGCTGCGGGACAACATCGTGGTCACCGACAACCTCACGATCACCTCGCTGCGACGGGAGAAGGACGACGTGACCGAGGTCCGCGAGGGCTTCGAGTGCGGTATGACGCTGGGGTACTCCGACCTCAAGGAAGGCGACATCATCGAGTCCTACGAGTTGGTCCAGAAGGAGCGCACCTGATGGCCGACCCGGCCCGGGCGCGCCGTTTGGCCAAGCGGATCAACACGATCGTCGCCTCGGCGATCGAGTTCGAGATCAAGGATCCCGGGCTGGAGGGGGTCACCATCGTCGACGCGAAGGTGACCGCCGATCTGCACGATGCCACGGTTTTCTACACGGTGATGGGACGCACGCTGGACGACGAGCCGGATTACGGGGCTGCTGCGGCCGCGCTGGAACGGGCCAAGGGCGCGCTGCGCACGATGGTCGGGGCCGGCACCGGCGTGCGCTTCACGCCCACACTGACGTTCACCCGCGATACCACGTTGGACAACGTGCAGCGAATGGACGAGTTGCTCGCGCGGGCGCGCGCGGCGGATGCTGATCTGGCGCGGGTCCGTTCGGGGGCCAAGCCGGCTGGGGAGGCCGATCCATACCGGGAGAGCGGATCGGGTGGGGAGCCCGGCTTCGACGGGAGTATCGGTGACGACAACGAACACGAATACTGAGCTGGGCGGCGGCCCCAGGGTGGGGGCGCGCGTCGACGCCGCAGGCGCGGTCGAATTGCTGTCGCACGCCGACACGGTCGCGGTGATCGCACACGTGCATCCCGATGCCGACACCATCGGCGCTGGGCTGGCGCTGGGGCTGGTGCTGGACAAGTGCGGCAAGCACGTCGAGGTGAGTTTCGCCGAGCCGGCGGGACTGCCCGAGTCGTTGGCGTCGTTGCCCGGCTGCCGGCTGCTGGTCAGTCCCGATGCGATGCGTCGCGACGCCGATTTGGTTGTCACCGTTGATGTTCCGAGCGTCAAGCGGCTGGGCGCGCTGAGCGACTTGGCGGTGGCGGCCGACGAGGTGTTGGTCATCGACCACCACGCCTCCAATGATGTCTTCGGCACCGCCAATTTCATTGACGTGTCTGCCGATTCGACGACGATGATGATCGCCGACATTCTCGACGCCTGGGGCAAGCCCATCGATCCCGATGTCGCGCACTGCATCTATGCCGGACTGACCACCGACACCGGCTCGTTCCGCTGGGCCAGCGGGCGAGCCCTGCGGCTGGCCGCTCGGCTGGTCGACGGCGGCGTCGACAACGCCGCGATCAGCCGCACCCTGCTGGACAGCCACCCGTTCGGATGGCTGCCGTTGCTATCGCGGGTGCTGGCCTCCGCCCAGCTGTTGCCGGAGGCCGCGGGCGGCCGCGGGCTGGTGTATGCCGTTGTCGACCACCAGGATTGGGTCGGTTCACGGCCAGAGGAAGTCGAAAGCGTCGTCGACATCGTGCGGACCACGCAGCAGGCGGAGGTGGCCGCGGTATTCAAAGAGGTCGCGCCGCAGCAGTGGTCGGTGTCGATGCGGGCCAAAGCCGCGGTGGATTTGGCGTCGGTCGCGTCCGGGTTCGGCGGCGGGGGGCACCGGCTGGCGGCCGGCTACTCGACCAGCGGCTCGATCGAGGCCGCGGTGGCGTCGCTGCGCACCGCCCTCGACTAGCAGCATCTGGTTCGTGGTGATCGCAAGCGCGGCGGAGCCGGGCGCAGCGGGTCACCACCATGTGAGTTCGTGGTGATCGCAAGCGCGGCGAAGCCGGGCGCAGCGGGTCACCACCATCTAATTAAAACGCCCAGCTTCCCGAGCGCTGGACGACGAATCCGTGGTCGCCGCTGGTGGTGTCCAGGCAGGCGACGAGGTCGTCGGCTCCCACCGCACAGGTGACGTTGAGGTAGGTCAACTTCTGGCCCACCGCCAGCGCCTTGCCCCCGGCCGGTAACTGGGCCGGGTTGCCGTCACATCCGCCGTAGGACATGCGGCTCAACTGGTATCCGGGGCCCTTGAAGTCCACCGAACCCACGAGACAATCGCCGGGTCGTGGACGGCCGCCGGGGACGGGTACGTCGTCCATCCCCACCATGTCGCCCTTGCACTTGATGTCCTGCGACGGCTGGGGTACGGGCGGCGGTCCGCCGTAGAAGTCACAGACCAGGGCCGGGCCCGCCGAGAAACTGACCCGTGGCGGGCTCCCCGGCGCGCCGGCGACCAGGTAGCCGTCGGCCGGTACGGCGGTGAAGGTGTCGAGGTTGGGAAATCCCGGTGGCGGCAGCGCGCCCGCGTGCGGCGCGAACACCGCGATCGCCGACGCGGCCGCCAGCGTCAGGCCGCACAGCATCCGCGCGGCGATTCCGACGACCGTATTCATCAGCTGATCGTATGGGGTGGGCCCGATCGGCGGGGGCGGACTGGCGCAGATCGCGACGTCAACGCACCTGCGAGCGCCCGCGTTGCAGCACGGCCTCCCGGTTGGCGGCGATATCGTCCCCGCTGGTCCGGAACTGCCGGGCCGCCGTGGCCTCTTGCCACAGCCCCGCGCTGATCTGCGCGTCGTCGATGCGGTGATAGGACGCCAGCAACGCTCGCACCGCATCCTGGTTGTTTCCGACGATCGACGCCGCCACCGCCCGCGCGGTGGGCAGCAGCTGGTCGTGGGGCACCACCTCGGTCACCAGCCCGGCACGCAGCGCGTCACCGGCCGACAGATAGTCACCGGTCATGCTCATCCGCCGGGCCAGCCCGACTCCCACCTTCTGCGGCAACCGCACGCTCAAACCCCAGGTGGGCAGCAGGCCCACCCGTGCGTGCGTGTCAGCGAAGCGGGCGTTCTCCGAGGCGATCAGGATGTCGCAGTACAACGCCAACTCCAACCCGCCGGTCACCGCGGCGCCGTTGATCGCACCGATCACCGGCTTGGTCAGCGCCGGCCACCGCGGCGAGATGTCAGGAAGCGCCGAGGAGCCGCCCAGTTCTTTGAGATCCAGTCCCGCGCAGAACACCGGGTCGGCGCCGGTGACGATGACGACGTCGACCTCCTCGTCGGTTTCGGCGTCGGCCAATGCGCCGAAGAAGCGGTCCCGCAATGCCGAAGACAGGGCGTTGCGCGACTGGGGCCGATTGAGGGTCAGGGTGCGCACTCGTTCGTCGGTGTCGATCAGCAGGATCTCGTCGGTCATCACATCACCGTAGCCAGGCGCCCGGATCAACCGGGCGCCGCCTCGCCGCCGGCGGAACCGTCGGGAAGCGGTGGCGCCGAGCAGCGCTTATCGTGGAAAAGATGTGCCGGAATATCACCGAACTGCGCGGTCTGCAGCCAGCGGCCACCGCCGAGGAAATCGCGGCGGCGGCCCGACAATACGTGCGCAAGGTCAGCGGCATCACCCACCCCTCGGCCGCTAATGCCGATGCGTTCGAGGTGGCGGTCGCCGAGGTCACCGAGACGACGACGCGGTTGCTGGGGCAGCTGCCTGCGCGGCGCCAGCCGCCCAAGACGGTTCCGCCGCTGCGCCGTGCCGAGGTGGTAGCGCGGATGGCGGCCGCGAAATGAACGTCGCCACCGAATCTCCCACAATTCCCGCGCTCAAGGAGTGGAGCGCTGCGGTGCATGCCCTGCTGGATGGCCGCCAGCGAGTGTTGCTGCGCAAGGGCGGCATCGGCGAGAAGCGATTCGAACTGGCCGCGCGCGAATTCCTTCTGTTCCCGACGGTCGCGCACAGCCATGCCGAGCGGGTGCGCGCCGAGCACCAGGACCTGCTGGCACCCGCCGCCGCCGACAGCACCGACGACGAGTTGGTGATCCGGGCCGCCGCGAAAGTTGTTGCGGCGGTGCCGGTTGAGCGCCCGGACGGCCTTTCGGCCATCGAAGATCTGCACATCTGGACCGCCGACTCG
Organism: Mycobacterium sp. NGS56; assembly: GCF_059812425.1. NCBI lineage: Bacteria > Bacillati > Actinomycetota > Actinomycetes > Mycobacteriales > Mycobacteriaceae > Mycobacterium > Mycobacterium sp. NGS56. Next base: position 11,355 of record NZ_JCALCQ010000014.1, on the reverse strand, counting down.
GTACGAGCCGACCGGCTCGACTTTCGTCCCAAGCACAAACTGGCCGTGCTGGTGGTGTCGGTGAGACCGCTGCTCGATCCGGTGCGCATCATCAGGACTCCGGAATACGGCGGCTGCAAGAGCTGGGTGCAGCTACCGGTGCGGGCGCCGTCGGCGGCGCCGGTGCACGACGACGTGGCGCTAGCCGCGGTCGCCGCCCGGGTCCGCGCCGCGGTTGGGTGACAACTCCGCCGGGGGTACGCGACCGGATCAGAACTTGTAATACGGGGCGAGGTCGTTGGCGCGTTGCAGATTGGTCTGCATGCAATCGACCTCGGGATTGGAATAGACGGTCGAGTAGTAAAGCGCCTGCTGCAGCACCCCGTAGCTGGTCCTGAAGACGACCATGCACGAGTAGTACCAGTAGCTGTTGTGGTAGGTCGGTTTGAGCACCCAGTACTGCGCGGCGCGGTGACCCGCGATCGTCGTCTCGACGGCGTCGGCGGGCAATGACTGCTCGTAGGTGCGCCAGATGATCGGCTCGACGGCCACCTGATAATTCCCTGCGTCGAAGTGGCAGCGCAGCCCGTCTTCGTGCTCGGGCGGCGTGAATCCCAGCCCGAGCCGCTGGATGACATCGAACGGAATGTCTTCGCACGCGTCGAAGGGGCGCGGATCGGTGGTCGCCACGATCGGGCTCTTCATGGTCGTTTCCATCGGCTGGGCGGTCGACCTCAGTTCGACGGGCCGATCGCCGACGCCCGACCCTGCCGGGGCGGTCAACAGACCCATCGTGCCCCCGATGGCCGCTGTGAGCAGCGCACCCAGCGCGCCCATCAGACGAACATTGGCGAACACGACACCCCCTGACGCCCCAGCGGCCCTTTCGGGGGAGTGTACAAGTCCCGCGCGGGACGTCACAGGCAAACCTGAACTTGTTCTAACTCGCCCGCTGGCCGGTCGAGATGACGCCCACGACACGGGCTTGCTCCGTTGGGGTCGTTAGGGTGGTTAATCGTGGCTGGGCATACATCGGGACGGGAACCGACCAACGGTGGGCAACCGACACTGTGGGCGGTGTCCGACCTGCACACCGGTCACCTTGGCAACAAGCCGATCACCGAGTCGCTGCATCCGTCCCATCCGGACGACTGGCTGATCGTCGCCGGGGATGTCGCCGAGCGCACCGACGAGATCCGTTGGGCGCTTGACCTGCTGCGACGGCGCTTCGCGAAGGTGATCTGGGTGCCGGGCAACCACGAGTTGTGGACCACCACCCGCGACCCGGTGCAGGTCTTCGGCAAGGCGCGCTACGAGTACCTGGTCAACATGTGCGACGAGATGGGTGTGGTCACGCCAGAGCACCCGTTCCCCGTCTGGACGGAGCGCGGCGGCCCGGCCACGATCGTGCCGATGTTCCTGCTCTATGACTACAGCTTCTTGCCGGAGGGGGCCACGAGCAAAGCCGAAGGCCTGACCATCGCGCGTGAGCGCAACGTGGTGGCCACCGACGAGTTCCTGCTCTCCCCGGAGCCGTACGCCACCCGTGAAGCGTGGTGCCGCCAGCGTCTCGAGATCACCCGTGCCCGCCTGGAAGAACTGGACTGGATGACACCGACCGTCCTGGTGAACCACTTCCCGCTGGTCCGCGACCCCTGCGACGCTCTGTTCTACCCGGAGTTCTCCCTGTGGTGCGGAACCACCAAAACCGCCGACTGGCACACCCGCTACAACGCTGTCTGCTCGGTCTACGGCCACCTGCACATCCCGCGGACCACCTGGTATGACGACGTGCGCTTCGAGGAGGTGTCGGTGGGCTATCCGCGGGAATGGCGGCGCCGCAGGCCGCCAAGCTGGCTGCGGCAGGTGCTGCCGGATCCGCAGTATGCGCCCGGGGACCTCAACGACTTCGGCGGCCACTTCGAGATCACTCCCGAGATGCGGCGACAGGCCGCGCAGTTCCGGGAACGGTTGCGGCAGCGGCAATCACGATGACGGAAGACACGCTGGTTTCCGCGGTACTGCCGGTGACGGACGGTCTCGCCTACTCCGAGGTGTATTCCGATCCGCCCGGTCTCGCGCCGCTGCCCGAAGAAGAGCCGCTGATCGCCAGGTCGGTAGCCAAGCGCCGCAACGAGTTCATTACCGTCCGGCACTGCGCCCGAGTCGCGCTGGGCGAGCTCGGCCTGCCACCGGTGCCGATCCTCAAGGGCGAGAAGGGAGAACCCTGCTGGCCCGAGGGCGTGGTGGGCAGCCTCACCCACACCGCGGGTTATCGGGGTGCGGTCGTGGGCCGCACCGACGCGGTGCGCTCGGTGGGCATCGACGCCGAACCGCACGACGTGCTGCCCGACGGTGTGCTGGACGCGATCACGCTCGAAGAGGAGCGACACGAGATCTCCGCCTTGCCCGCCGGGCTGCATTGGGACCGAATCTTGTTTTGCGCCAAGGAAGCGACCTATAAGGCCTGGTTTCCGCTGACCAAGCGATGGCTGGGTTTCGAAGATGCTCATGTCGTGTTCGACCTCGACCCGCCCGATGGGGGAACGACCGGAGTGTTCGTCTCCAAAATCCTGATCGATCCGGAGGCGCGGTCGGGTCCGCCGCTGACCGCGCTCAGGGGTCGATGGTCGGTCGAGCGCGGGCTGGTGCTCACCGCGATCGTGCTATGAGCGAAAGCCCCAGCGGGCCCGGAATAGTCGTCATCGACAAGCCGCCCGGGATGACCAGTCATGACGTGGTCGGCCGCTGCCGCCGGATCTTTTCCACGCGCAGGGTGGGGCACGCGGGGACTTTGGACCCCATGGCCACCGGCGTGCTGGTGATCGGCGTCGAGCGCGCCACCAAGATCCTCGGCCTGTTGACCGCGACCGAAAAGTCCTACACCGCCACCATCCGGCTGGGGCAGAGCACATCCACCGACGATGCCGAGGGCGAACTGCTGCACTGTGTCTCGGCGCGGCACCTGACGAGCGAGGCGATCGAATCCGCCGTGGGCGGCCTGCGCGGTGACATCGAACAGGTGCCGTCGACGGTCAGCGCTGTCAAGATCGACGGCAAGCGCGCCTACCGGTTGGCCCGCGAGGGCCAGGCCGTCGAGCTCAAGGCCCGGCCGGTGCGCATCGACCGGTTCGAGGTGTGCGACATCCGGCCCGGGCCCGCCGGCCAGGACGTGGTCGACCTGGACGTCGAGGTCGACTGCTCATCGGGAACCTACATTCGCGCCCTGGCCCGCGATGTCGGCGCCGCGCTGGGGGTGGGCGGGCATCTGACGGCGTTGCGGCGCACCCGCGTCGGGCGCTTCGTGCTCGATCAGGCGTACCCGCTCGACGAATTGGCGGAGCGCCCGCGACTCACTTACAGCCTGGACGAGGCTTGCCTGGCGATCTTCCCGCGCCGCGACCTGTCCGCCGAGCAGGCCGAGGCGACCGCCAACGGTCGGCCCCTGGCTCCGGCCGGGTTCAACGGTGTCTACGCCGCCTGTGACCCCGGCGGCCGGGTGATGGCGCTGCTGCGCGACGAGGGCGCGCGCACGAAGTCGGTGGTGGTCATCCGCCCGGCGACGATGCGGGACGGGACGTCCTGAGGAGGAGTCGGGCCTTTGGGTTGCGTCCGGCGACGATCTAACGGCCCCCGGCCCAACGGTTGGTTGGGCTACGTTGCACACTGAGGTATCTAGGCGGCCTACGGAAGGGGCTGAAATGTCCACCAAAACGTCCAACAAGGTCTACGTCGTCGGCGTTGGCATGACGAAGTTCGAAAAGCCGGGGCGCCGTGAGGGCTGGGATTATCCCGACATGGCCAGGGAATCGGGAACCAATGCCCTGAAGGACGCTGGCATCGATTACCGCGAGGTTCAGCAGGGCTACGTCGGCTACGTCGCCGGTGATTCGACGTCCGGACAGCGGGCGCTCTACGAGCTGGGCATGACCGGCATCCCGGTCATCAACGTCAACAACAACTGCTCCACCGGTTCGACGGCGCTCTTCTTGGCCGCGCAGGCCATTCGCGGCGCAACCGTCGACTGCGCGATCGCACTCGGCTTCGAGAAGATGCAGCCTGGCTCCCTAGGCGGGGGCGCCCAGGACCGCGAATCGCCGATGGCCAAGCACGTCAAGGCGATGGCCGACATCGACGAGTTCGCCATGCCCGTCGCCCCGTGGATGTTCGGCGCTGCCGGGCGCGAGCACATGAAGCAATACGGCAGCACCGCAGAGCATTTCGCCAAGATCGGTTACAAGAACCACAAGCACTCGGTCAACAACCCGTTCGCCCAGTTCCAGGAGTCCTACACGCTCGACGACATCCTGGCGGCGCGGATGATCTCCGACCCGCTGACCAAGCTGCAGTGCTCGCCGACCTCGGACGGTTCGGGCGCGGCGATCCTGGCCTCGGAAAGCTTCGTTGAAAGCCACGGTCTGGCCGGCCAGGCAGTGGAGATCATCGGCCAGGCCATGACCACCGACTTCGCGTCGACGTTCGACGGCAGCGCGAAAAACCTCATCGGCTACGACATGAATGTTCAAGCCGCACAACAGGTCTACGACCAGTCCGGGCTCGGGCCGCAGGACTTTCAGGTAATCGAGCTGCATGACTGCTTCTCGGCCAACGAACTGCTGCTCTATGAGGCCCTCGGCCTGTGCGGTCCGGGCGAGGCGCCCAAGCTGATCGATAACAACGACACCACCTACGGCGGTCGTTGGGTGGTCAACCCGTCCGGCGGCCTGATCTCCAAGGGGCACCCGCTTGGCGCGACCGGGCTGGCGCAGTGCGCCGAGCTCACTTGGCAGCTACGCGGGACAGCGGACAAGCGCCAGGTCGACAACGTCAGCGCCGCACTGCAACACAACATCGGGCTGGGCGGCGCCGCTGTCGTCACCGCCTATCAGCGCGCCGAGCGTTAAGGGCGCCATGATCGAGTGGTCCGACACCGACCTGATGGTCCAGAATGCCGTCCGCCAGTTTGTCGACAAAGAGATCCGCCCGCATCTGGACGAATTGGAAACCGGCGAAATGTCGCCGTATCCGATCGTGCGCAAGCTGTTCAGCCAGTTTGGCCTCGACACCATGGCCGCCGAGTCGGTCAAGAAGATGCTGGACCGCGAGCGCGCCAAGCAGAACGGCGAACAGGTCGACGATGAACGCGACGAAATGCCGGATGAAGCAGGCGGTTTCGGTGGCGGCGCGCAGGGGTCGATGATCGCGGTGTTGGTGTCCGAAATCGCCCGGGTCAGCATCGGGTTGCTCAGCACTGCGTCGGTGAGCCTCGGCCTTGGCGCGGCGACCATCATGAGCCGCGGGACGCTGGCGCAGAAGGAACGCTGGCTGCCGGAGCTGATGACGCTGGAAAAGATTGCGGCGTGGGCTATCACCGAGCCGGACTCGGGCTCGGACGCCTTCGGCGGCATGAAAACCTACGTCAAGCGCGACGGCGAGGACTACATCCTCAACGGGCAGAAGACCTTCATCACCAACGGACCATGCGCCGACGTTCTCGTCGTCTACGCCAAACTCGACGAGGGTGACCCCGGTGTCGACAAGCGCAACCGGCCGGTGCTGGTCTTCGTGCTCGATGCCGGCACGCCGGGCCTCACGCAGGGCAAGCCGTTCAAAAAGATGGGCATGATGTCCTCGCCGACCGGCGAGCTGTTCTTCGACAACGTGCGGCTGAGCCCGGACCGGCTGCTCGGCGAGTGCGAACAGCACGCCGACGGCGACGGCCGCGACAGCGCTAGGGCCAACTTCGCCGCCGAGCGGATCGGGATCGCGATGATGGCGTTGGGCATCATCGACGAATGCCACCGCTTGTGCGTGGACTACGCCAAGAACCGGACATTGTGGGGCAAGAACATTGGGCAATTCCAACTGATCCAGCTCAAGCTGGCCAAGATGGAGATTGCCCGGATGAACGTGCAGAACATGGTCTTTCACACCATCGAGCGCCAACAGGCCGGCAAGCCGCTGACACTGGCCGAGGCCTCGGCGATCAAGCTGTACTCGTCGGAGGCGGCCACCGAGGTGGCGATGGAGGCCGTACAACTGTTCGGCGGCAACGGGTACATGGCCGAGTACCGGGTGGAACAGCTGGCCCGCGACGCCAAGTCGCTGATGATCTACGCGGGCAGCAACGAGGTTCAGGTCACCCACATCGCCAAGGGGCTGCTGGCCGACTGAGCGTCTGTTCGCCGAGCGTGACGTCAGGGCGAAAAATGTCGCGAAAACTCGCCATGAGTTCACGCTGGGCGCGAGATGGAAGATCGGCGCCGCTAGGCCGTCACCCAGATGGCCCGGGCGGCCGGGCTGCCCAGGTCGACCGTCGTCTCGGCGCCGTCGCCGGAGTCGATCGCGACCGAAATCATGCCGGCGAATTCGCGACGGGTCAGGACCCGCAGGCGGGAATCGAGGTTGATGCCGACATCGGTGAAATAGCGCAACATCTCGGGGTCGGCGTCGGAGATGCGGGCGACCGTGCCGGTGTCACCGTCGTCGCACGCCCACAGCTGGCGGGCCGGCGGGGTGGGCACCTGGCCGTCGGAGGCCGGGATCGGGTCGCCATGGGGGTCGCGCTGCGGGAAGCCCAGTTTCGCGTCGATGCGGGCCACCAAGCGATCGGACACTGCGTGCTCGAGCACCTCGGCCTCGTCGTGCACCTCGTCCCAGGCGTAGCCGAGCTCGTTGACCAAGAAGGTCTCCAGTAGTCGGTGCCTGCGCACCATCTCCAGGGCCGCCCGCCGCCCCGCCTCGGTCAGCGTCACCGCGCCGTACTTCTCGTGGTCGACGAGGCCCTGCTCGGCGAGCTTGCGGATGGACTCCGAGGCGGTGCTGGCCGACACCCCGATCTTCTCGGCCAGCATCTTGGTGCTGACCTTCTCCCGTGACCACTCTTGGGCATTCCAGATGACCTTGAGATAGTCCTGGCCGACCGCGGTGATACCGCCACGCTCTTCGTCAGGCCTCACAACCAGAAGTTTAGGCAACCCACGCCTGATCCGGCCGCTCCCCGACATCATGGCGGGGCTCAGGCCCTCTGGATCTCCCGGCGGATCACTCGGCGCCGTAGGCTTGCGGCGTGCAGCGGTGGCGCGGCCAAGACGAGATACCCACGGACTGGGGCAGGTGTGTGCTCACGATCGGTGTGTTCGATGGCGTGCATCGGGGCCACGCCGAGCTGATCGCGCATGCCGTGAAGGCGGCGCGGGCCCGCAACGTCCCGACGGTATTGATGACGTTTGACCCACATCCCATGGAAGTGGTCTACCCCGGCAGCCATCCCGCGCAATTGACGACGCTGACCCGGCGCGCCGAACTGGTCGAAGAGCTTGGCGTCGACGTCTTCCTGGTGATGCCGTTCACGACCGATTTCATGAAGCTCACCCCGGAGCGTTACGTGCACGAGTTACTGGTGGAGAACCTGCACGTCGTGGAGGTCGTGGTGGGGGAGAACTTCACCTTCGGCAAGAAAGCGGCGGGCAACGTCGAGACCCTGCGGCGCGCGGGGGAACGCTTCGGGTTCGCCGTGGAGTCGATGTCGCTGCTGTCAGAGCATCACAGCAACGAGACTGTGACCTTCTCGTCCACCTACATCCGGTCCTGTGTGGACGCCGGCGACATGGTGGCGGCCACCGAAGCGCTGGGCCGCCCGCACCGCGTCGAAGGTGTGGTGGTGCGCGGCCACGGGCGCGGCATCGAGCTGGGTTACCCGACCGCCAACGTGGCGCCGCCGATGTATTCGGCCATCCCGGCCGACGGCGTTTACGCCGCGTGGTTCACCGTGCTCGGCCACGGACCGGCCACCGGCACCGTCGTCCCCGGTGAGCGCTACCAGGCGGCGGTGTCCGTCGGCACTAACCCGACCTTTTCCGGGCGCACCCGCACGGTCGAGGCGTTCGTCCTGGACACCACGGCCGATCTCTACGGCCAGCATGTGGCCCTGGATTTCGTGGCCCGGATCCGCGGTCAGCACAAGTTCGACTCCGTCAAGGAACTCGTGGCCGCGATGGGTCAGGACACCGACCGGGCTCGGGCTTTGCTGTCCGCGGGTTAACCCGCTGCGCTGTCCGCGGCTTGACCCGCTGCGCTGTCCGCGGCTTGACCCGCTGCGCTGTCCGCGGGTTGACCCGCTGCGCTGTCCGCGGGTTGACCCACTGCGGTCACATCCGCCACACCAGTCTCTGCGCAGGGGTACTCGATGTGCCCGCCTTCCAGCGACAACGCGTAAGCCCGCGGTTGTCGCTGAAAGGTGGGCAAAACCAGTGTTCTCCAAGGCAGGGACCAATGGGGCGGATGGGGCTCACGCGGCCAGTGCGGGCGCCGCGCCGTTTGTGCCCGGTGGCTGCGCCGCTGCTAAACTGCCGGACGACATCGGCGCGTGCTGCGGTTCGCGGTGGCCGCGCCTTGAACACTGCCTTTCGCGGACCGATTGATGGAGATAGTTCGTGGCGCTGACAGCCGAGCAGAAAAAAGAGATCCTGGGCAACTACGGCCTGCATGGCACCGACACCGGTTCGCCCGAGGCGCAGGTCGCGCTGCTGACCAAGCGGATCGCCGACCTGACCGAGCACTTGAAGGTGCACAAGCACGACCACCACTCGCGGCGCGGGCTGTTGCTGCTGGTCGGACGCCGGCGCCGGCTGCTCAAGTACGTCGCTCAGATCGATGTCGAGCGGTACCGCTCGCTGGTCGAGCGGTTGGGCCTGCGTCGCTGACACAACCTCTGCCGGGGCATCCGCGCCCCGCACGTTCCGAGCAATATGGCGGGCAGGGGTGGCCCGTGTAGAGTGAGGACGTTCTGGGCCTGTTCGGCCCGAACGAACGGTGCGGTCACGCAGATCCGCGTGTGCCGTTCCAGCGTGTCACTACGCACCCCCGAGGGAGCAGCCCAGTCTGCATCGGGCGGTCTTCGGTAGTGGCTGCCGGGCTCTCCGGATCTGGGGCAGGTCGGCCGCTTCGATCGATGGCCGTAGCCGTATACAGACTGCTCTTCTCCGAAAGCTCTCCAGGGTGATCGCGGACCCAACGGGTCGGTGAGCAACCCTGCGGGGCCTCTCCAGGTTGCGCGTGACGACGCGAAACAGCCGAATAAGAGAGGCCGTACGGACGTCCATGTCTGTCGCTGAAATTGAAGAGGGCGTGTTCGAGGCGACCGCCACCATCGACAACGGGAGCTTCGGCACCCGCACCATCCGTTTCGAGACCGGCCGGTTGGCCCAGCAGGCAGCTGGTGCCGTGGTCGCGTACCTCGACGAGGAGAACATGCTGTTGTCGGCGACCACCGCCAGCAAGAGCCCCAAGGAGCACTTCGACTTCTTCCCGTTGACCGTCGATGTCGAGGAGCGGATGTATGCCGCCGGCCGCATCCCCGGTTCGTTCTTCCGTCGCGAGGGTCGTCCCTCCACCGACGCGATCCTCACCTGCCGGCTCATCGACCGGCCGCTGCGCCCGTCGTTCGTTTCCGGGCTGCGCAACGAAATCCAGGTCGTGGTCACGGTCATGAGCCTGGATCCCAATGACCTGTACGACGTGCTGGCGATCAACGCCGCGTCGGCCTCGACCCAGCTAAGCGGCCTGCCGTTCTCGGGTCCCATCGGTGGGGTGCGGGTCGCGCTCATCGATGGCACCTGGGTGGCGTTCCCCACCGTGGAGCAGCTCGAGCGCGCGGTGTTCGACATGGTGGTGGCCGGCCGCAAGGTCGACGGTGACGTCGCGATCATGATGGTCGAGGCCGAGGCCACCGACAAGGTCATCGAGCTTGTCGAGGGCGGCGCCCAGGCTCCGACGGAAACCGTTGTGGCCGAGGGGCTCGAGGCCGCCAAGCCCTTCATCGCTGTGCTGTGCACCGCGCAGGAGGAGCTGGCCGGGGCCGCCGCCAAGCCCGTCGGCGAGTACCCGACGTTCCCGGACTACCAGGAAGACGTCTACTACTCGGTGGCCTCGGTGGCCACCGACGAGCTGGCCAAGGCGCTGACCATCGGCGGCAAGGCCGAGCGCGACGCGCGCACCGACGAGCTCAAGGCCGAGGTGCTGGAGCGGCTCGCCGACACCTACGAGGGCCGCGAAAAAGAGGTCAGCGCCGCCTACCGGTCACTGACCAAGAAGCTGGTGCGCCAGCGCATCCTGACCGACCACTTCCGCATCGACGGCCGCGGCATCACCGACATCCGCGCGTTGTCGGCCGAGGTCGCCGTGGTGCCGCGGGCGCACGGCAGCGCGCTGTTCCAGCGCGGCGAGACCCAGATCCTGGGTGTGACCACCCTGGACATGGTCAAGATGGCTCAGCAGATCGACTCGCTGGGACCGGAAACCACGAAGCGCTACATGCATCACTACAACTTCCCGCCGTACTCCACCGGCGAGACCGGCCGGGTGGGCTCACCCAAGCGGCGCGAGATCGGGCACGGCGCCTTGGCCGAGCGTGCCCTGCTTCCGGTGCTGCCCAGCGTCGAGGAGTTCCCGTACGCCATCCGTCAGGTGTCCGAGGCGCTGGGCTCCAACGGCTCGACCTCGATGGGTTCGGTCTGTGCGTCCACCCTGTCGCTGCTGAATGCCGGTGTGCCGCTGAAGGCTCCGGTGGCCGGCATCGCGATGGGTCTGGTGTCCGATGACGTCGAGGTCGACGGCAAGACCGAGCGCCGCTTCGTCACCCTGACCGACATCCTGGGCGCCGAGGACGCGTTCGGCGACATGGACTTCAAGTGCGCCGGCACCAAGGACTTCGTCACCGCGCTGCAGCTGGACACCAAGCTCGACGGCATCCCGTCGCAGGTGCTGGCCGGCGCGCTGGGGCAGGCCAAGGACGCGCGGTTGACCATCTTGGAGGTCATGGCCGAGGCGATCGACGCTCCCGACGAGATGAGCCCCTATGCACCGCGGGTCACCACCATCAAGGTTCCGGTGGATAAGATCGGCGAGGTCATCGGGCCCAAGGGCAAGGTCATCAACGGCATCACCGAGGAGACCGGCGCCCAGATCTCCATCGAGGACGACGGCACCGTGTTCGTCGGCGCCACCGACGGGCCCTCGGCGCAGGCCGCGATCGACCGCATCAATGCCATCGCGAACCCGCAGCTGCCGACGGTTGGCGAACGGTTCCTCGGAACCGTGGTAAAGACAACGGATTTCGGTGCATTCGTGTCGCTGCTGCCCGGGCGTGACGGCCTGGTGCACATCTCCAAGCTAGGCAAGGGCAAGCGGATCGCCAAGGTCGAGGACGTGGTGAACGTCGGCGAGAAGCTGCGCGTCGAAATCGCCGACATCGACAAGCGTGGCAAGATCTCGCTGGTTTTGGTGGAGGAAGACAACGCGGCTCCCGCCGATGCTCCGGCGGCCGCCCCTGCCGATGCCGCAACGGCGAGCAGCTGACTCGTCGGCCGGGACGCG
>NZ_JCALCQ010000013.1:0-128542 GCF_059812425.1 Mycobacterium sp. NGS56 | reverse complement strand
GGAATTCACCGCCGCCGGTAATCGTCAGCACCGGATCAAAGCCCAAATGAGTTGATGCGCTGAAAGATTCGAACACGACACGCATAGCAACACCGGCGCGCACGCTAACCCGAACCAAAGTGATCTGTTTGAACCTCAACTCAGGGCGATAGCACGCGACGCACGTCCGCCGATCGGCCGCAAAGATGATGAAGGCCGTCCCCCAATCGCGGACAAACGCGCCGTCAGTCCGTTAGCGGTGAAGAAGGTGAAATCAGCTGATCGGCTGCGGTGTATGGGTCCTGGTCGCCGTCGACCACCGCCTCGGCGAGCCGGTCCAGATCGGGTTGGCTACGCAGCCGGGTGTGCGCCAGCGAGAGAATCTGCGCTCGCGCGCGGGCGAGCCTGCGGGCGCGGCTGTCGGTGCGGCGGTGGTCCTCGATGGCCGCCATCAGGTCTTTGATGCCCTCACCGCGGTGGGCGATCAGCGAAACGATGGGCGCGCTGGTTTCGGCCCGGAGATCCCGAACCGTCTGTTCGGCTCCGTCCCGGTCCGCCTTGTTGACCGCCACGATGTCGGCGACTTCGAGCACGCCCGCCTTGGCGGCCTGAACCGCATCGCCCGCGCCGGGATTGAGGATGACGACGGTCGGGTCGGCGACGGCAGCAATCTCGATCTCGGACTGTCCCACCCCCACCGTCTCCAGCAGGACCACGTCGTATCCGATCGCCCCCAGCAACCGGATGGCCGCAGGAACCGCGGCCGCAAGGCCGCCCAGATGCCCACGGGTGGCCACCGAACGGATGAGTACGTCGGAGTCGTTGATATGCGCGGCCATTCGGATTCGATCGCCCAGCAGCGCGCCCCCACTGAACGGGGACGATGGGTCTACTGCCAACACCGCCACCCGGCAGCCCCGTTCTCGGTACGCGGCGACCAGAGCGGCGACCGTCGTCGACTTCCCCGCGCCCGGCGGGCCCGTGATGCCGACGACCGGCCCCATGCCCTGCGGCGCGGGGCCGATGGCCGCCAGGACCTCGTCGCGCTGCTCGCCCTCGACGAGGCTGAGAAGCCTACCGGCCGCGCGGGGAGATCCGTTGCGCGCGCGGGCAATCAGATCGGCAATGATCATGTACGCATTATGGAGCCGGCACCTCGATTACCGTCGCAGAACCCATTCCACCGCCCGCACACATCGCCGCGACGCCGATGCCACCCCCGCGGCGGCGCAACTCGTGCACCAGGGTGACCAGCATCCGGGCTCCGGTCGCCGCGACGGGGTGGCCCAACGAGCAGCCACTGCCGCTGACATTGACCTTGTCGGGGTCAAGCTCGAGCAGTTTGACGGTGGCCACGCACATCGCGGCGAAGGCTTCGTTGATCTCGAAAAGATCCACGTCCGAGGCCGAAAGTCCCGCTCGGTCAAGGGCTTTCGGTATCACCTCCACCGGTGCCAGCCCGGTGATCGCCGGGTCGACCCCGACCGATGCCCACGACCGGATGGTGGCCAGCGCGGGCAGCCCCAGCCGGTTGCTGGCGATCACCAGCGCGGCCGCACCGTCGTTGGCCCCGCACGCGTTGCCGGCGGTGATCGAAAATCCCTCGATTTCAGGGTGCAGCGGCTTGAGCGCGGCTAGCTTTGCCATGGTGGTGTCCCGCCGCGGATGCTCATCGACCGCGAACAGGCCGTGCGGCGTCTCGATCGGGACGATCTCCTGCTTGAAGCGGCCCTCGTCGATGGCGGCGATGGCATTGCGGTGTGACCGCAGCGCCCAGGCGTCCATCTCCTCCCGACTCACGCCGGCCTTGACCGCGGCGTTCCAGCCAACGGTGATCGACATGTCCATGTTCGGCGCGTCGAGCCGGTTCGGATGGGTCGGCGGGAACCAGTCGACCCACTCACCGTCCACCTGCAGGCGGCTGCGCGGAGACGTCGACGCCGCATTCACACCGCCAGCGATGATCAACTCGTCCATCCCGGCGCGCACGCTTGCCGCCGCGCTCTGCACCGCCGCCTGCCCGGCCGCGCAGTGCCGGTTGTTGGCCAGGCCGGGGACGTGGGACAGTCCGGCCGTGATAGCCGCGTGGCCGGCGATCACGCCGCCCCCGTAGAGCCCTTCGCCCAGGATCACATCGTCGACCTGCGCTGGGTCCAGATCTCTTGCCGTTTCGGTAACCACATGGTGCGCCAGATCGAAAGCGCTGGTATCACGCAAAGTCCCCTTGCGAGCGGTGCCGATGGGGGTGCGCAGTGCGGACACGATGACGGCTTCAGGCACGGGGCTTCTCCAGTCCAACGAGCAAGTGCGGAACTCCGAGAGAGATCCGCACATTCATGAGAACATTATTCTCTCAACTCGAGAGTATGAGTTGCAAGGAGGGCGCCCGGGCGCGCATGCCTACACTCCATAGGAGCATCGTCCGCAACGGTTTGCCAGGAGGGTGAATGACTCAACCGCAAGGGACGATCGCGGTCCCCGGCGGGAATGTGTGGTTCAAACGGGTTGGCGCCGGGCCGGGTCTTCCGCTTCTGGTTGTGCACGGCGGCCCCGGTCTACCCCACACTTACCTGAACTCCCTGCAACGGTTGGCTGACGAACGAGAGGTCGTCTTCTGGGATCAGCTCGGCTGTGGGAACTCCGAGCGCCCGTCGAACGCCGAACTCTGGACCATGGACCGGTCCATCGCCGAAATGGATGCTGTAGTACGGGAGTTGGGGCTGGAGCGCTTCCACGTCTTCGGCAATTCGTGGGGTGGGATGATGGCCCAGCAGTACATGCTCGATGCGACATCTGGAGCCGTCAGTCTCATCATCTCGAACAGCATCGCCTCCATCCCGCAGTTCGCGAAGATGGTGGCGCGCTTGAAGTCCGAGCTGGATCCGGCCACCCAGGCCGCCATCGACCGGCATGAGGCCGCGGGCAGCACGCACGCGCCCGAGTATCAGGCCGCCATCCGCACCTGGAACGAAACCTACCTATGCCGGGTACGCCCTTGGCCGCGCGAGCTCGAGGATGCGTTCCGGAACATGGGCGCCGAAATCTTCGAGACCATGTTCGGCCCCAGCGACTTTCACATCGTGGGGACGATCCGCAACTGGGATGTGGTCGAGAGGCTCCATGAAATCACCGTGCCGACAATCTTGCTCGCGGGTAGGTACGACGAATGCGTGCCCGAACACATGTGGGATATGCACCAGCGCATAGCTGGTTCCCGTTTCGAGCTGTTCGAAGCCAGCGCTCATATGCCGTTCATCGAGGAGCCGGAAAAGTTCGATGCGGTGGTGCGGGACTTCCTGCGCCGGCAGGACGACTAAGACTGTTGGAGTGCAGTAACCTCAGTTCCTCTTGGCTGCATTGAATTTCGCAACGTTTGCCCGGAAGTCCTCGGTCAAGAAGGATTGGCTCTCGGCCGACAGCGCGTAGTCCAAGCTGGCGAGCACGGCCCGTTCCAGATGAATGTTGAGCACCCGTTTGGTGCTCTCCACCGCCTGCTGCGGCAGCTCCAAAATCTTTTTGGCCGTGGCGATCGCCTCGGCAACGGGATCATCGGCAATGTGATTGGCCAATCCGAGTTCGACAGCCCGCTGCGCGGTGATGCGGGTGCCGGTGAGGGCGAATTCCTTGGCCAGCAACAGACTGATGTGCAGCGGCCAGGTCAGCGGTCCACCGTCGGCGGCCACCAGGCCCACCTGCACGTGCGGATCGGCCAGATAGGCGTCCTCGGCGATATAGACGATGTCGCTGAGTGCTACCAGGCTGCAGCCCAGTCCGACGGCGGGGCCGTTGACCGCCGCCACCACCGGAATTCGGCAACGTGCCATGCCGAGCACGATTTCGCGTCCGTCGCGAATGGTCTTGGCGCGCAACTCAGCATCGTTGGCCAGCTCTTCGAGGTACGTGAAATCACCGCCGGCCGAAAACGCCCTGCCGGCGCCGGTGATCACCGCGGCGCGGGCCGTGGGGTCGTCGGTGAGTCGCTGCCACAATCGGGCGAGCCCCACGTGCAGGTTGTCGTTGACCGAGTTGAGCGAATCCGGCCGGTTGAGCGTGATGATGCGCAGTGCGCCGTCGGCCTGAACGTCGATTTCGGTAGGCATGTCGTACACGTCAGACTCCCAATCCCAAGATTCGTGAAGCGATGATGTTCTTTTGTATCTGTGATGTTCCACCCATGACGCTCTGCGCCCGGCTGTACAGGTAGGCGCTCAGCAGATCGGGATCGCGTGTTCCCGCGACGGCCAGGGCCGCATGCCCGACGGATTGTTCGACCCAGGTCATCAGCAGCTTGTCCAGCGAGCCTCCCGATCCGTGCGATACCCCATCGAGCTGTTCGGACAACCGACGCCGAACGTGGTGGGTCAGCATCTGCGACTGAACCGCGGCCCACGCCAGCTCTTCGGGCGCTTCGCCCTCGTTGCGCGACAACAGCTCTCGGACGAGCTTGCCGTAGCGCGCAGCATAGCCGAGCGTGGAGGGCTCGCGTTCGTGCCCCACGACGGTCATGGCGACGGCCCAGCCATCGCCGGGAGCACCGACCATCCGGTCCGTCGGCACCATCGCATCGTCGAAGAACACCTGGCCGAATTCGTTGGTAACCCCGTTGATCATTTGCAGCGGGCGCTGTTGCACGCCAGGCTGTTTCATGTCCAAGACGAACGCGGACAGGCCGCGGTGGCGCTTGGCCCCGGGGTCGGTGCGCGCGAGCAACAGACACCGGTCCGCGACGTCGGAGTAGCTGGTCCAGATCTTGTGCCCGTTCACCACATAGTTGTCGCCTTCGAGGCGAGCGGTGGTGGTCAACGACGCTAGATCCGAGCCGGCACCCGGTTCGCTGAAGCCCTGGCACCAGCGCTCGGTGCCGTTGATGATGCCGGGCAGAAAGCGCTTCCGAAGCTCGTCGCTGGCGTGTGCACCGATGCCGTAGACCAGGTAACCGACGCTGGGGCGCGGCGGCGCACCGGCGCGAACCAGCTCCTCATCGACGATGACGTCATAGACCGGCGCCAAGTCCTGGCCACCCCAGTCTTGTGGCCAGGACAGGCCGAAAAAGCCGTTCTCGTAAAGGGCGCGATGCCAGTCCGCCATGCGCACCCAATACTCGTCGCCCGAGCCGGAAAACTCCTTGGCGTGCGCGGCAAGCCACGTGCGCAGCCGTTCCCGGAAGGCGGCTTCATCGGGTGAGTCACGAAAGTCCAAGATCGATCTCCTTCAACGCGACCGGCCACAGCTCGGTCGATGTGAGCGCCCGGCGCAAGTAGACATGTGCCACGCATTCCCAGGTGTTGCCGATACCGCCGTGCACCTGGATGGCGGTCTCGCAGACGGTGCGGGTGGCGCGCGCGCAGTAGACCTTGGCGATTTGGGCGGCCCGAATGGCTTCGACCGGAGCGAGCTCATCGGCCGCCCACGCGGCATGGCGCAACACGCTCACCGAACCCTCGATCAGCGCCAGGCTTTCGGCCAGCAGGTGGGCGATGGCTTGATAGGAGCCGATCTGCCGACCGTACTGTTCACGGATTTTGGCGTAGTCGCAGGCGACGGCGTGCGCGCCCCTGGCGACACCGACCAAGTCCGCCGTCGTGGTGACCAGCGCGAGGGCCCGCCATTGCTCGGCGATCTCGGAAGACACGTCCCCCAACGTCTCCGGGGATCCTGCGATCGTGGCGTCAGCCCGGGTGAGGTCGACGCTCTGCGGCGAAGCCTGCACACCGACGGCAAGGACTGCGCCGCCCGAAAGCGACAGGGCGCGCTTGGCGCCGCGGGCATCGATCACTCGATTGTCGACGGCTACCGTTGCCGCCGATACGTCCGCGCCGACGTGGCGGCCCAGATCGTCGGCGAGGACAGGCCCGAGGAAGGGCGTGTCAACCAGGCGGCGGCCGAATTCCTCGGCCACGATCGCTACCTCCACGCCGGAGGCCCCGTCGGAACGCAACGACCGCCAGCCGGTGTTCTCGATCTGCTTGTCCAGACGCGTAATTCGGGTCTGGTCATCGAGATCCCGCACCGCTGCGGGCCCCAGATCGTCGGCGAGCTTGGCGGCGGCATCACGTAATTGCCGTTGTTCAGCTGTCAGACGTACATCCATAACGCTCCTTCAGCGCGCGGCGCAGCACCTTGCCGGAGGGCAGGCGGGGAATGTCTGGCACGAACACCACCCGGCTCAGACGTTTGTAGGACGCCAGTCTTTCGTCCACCATGGCGGTGAGTTGGGCCGCATCGACGGGCTCGGACGTCGCGACCGCGGCGACGACGGCTTCGCCGTTGCGTTCGTCGGGAATGCCGAACACCGCGCAGTCTTTGACGGCGGGATGACCGTGTAACACCGCCTCGATTTCGGCTGGAGCGACCTGGAATCCGCGCACTTTGATCATCTCTTTGAGCCGGTCGGTGATTCGCAGCCAACCGCCGGTGTCGAGCCAGCCCACATCCCCGGTGCGGTACCAACTGTCATCGATAGCCTCGGAAGTCGCTTCGGCCGGCAGGTATCCGGCCATCAGCGACGCAGACCGGGCCTGGATTTCGCCGACCTCGCCCGGACCGACCGGCTCGCCGGTCTCGAGTGAAACGACGCGTAGGTCCACCCCGGGGACGGCTCGTCCCACGGTGTCCAGCCGCGAACCTGCGACCGGATTGCACGCTACGACAGGCAATTCCGTGGTTCCGTAGGCCGGAAGCCAACGCACTCCGGTGCGCCGCGTCACCGTCTGCGCGACGTGGGTGTTGACCGGCGTGGCCCCCCACATGATGTAGCGCAGCGACGACAGGTCATAGGACTCGAGGCCGGGATGCGAGGCGATGGCCTGTGCGATCGGAGCGACCGCCATTTCCACTGTGATGCGGTCACTTTCGATGTGGTGGAGCACCCGGTCGATGTCGAACCGGCGATGCAGCCGCACCCAGGCGCCGGTCTCCCACGCGGTCAGCAGGTTCAACAGCCCGAGAATGTGTGACGGCGGTGTCGCCACCTGGATCCGGTCGTGATGCGTCAGTTGCAACGCTTGGCGCCAGTGCCGTACCGCCTCACCCAGCGAGGCGTGGGTGTGCCGGACGGCCTTCGGCAGGCCAGTGGTGCCGGAACTGAACACCAGCGCCGCATCGTTGGTGGGCGGCGGTGCGCCAGCTGTCGGCTCCGCGGCCGGGGCGGGCTCGTCCAAGTGCAGCATCGGCATCAAAGCGGCCAGCACCGGGTGGTCCCCGACGGCGTGCTCGGGGTTGGTCAGCGCGAGCGCATGGTCGACCTCGTCGCGCTTCCACGCGGGGCTGACGAGCACCGCGGTGGCAGCCAGTCGCCAGATTGCGAGGACGACGGCAAGGAACTCGGGCCGATTGGAGGCCATGACAGCGACCCGCTTACCCGCGGTGACACCGTCTTTTGCCAGGTTGGCGGCCCATCCGTCGGCCAACGCGTCGAGTTCAGACACGCTGAATCGCCGTTCCTCGAAGACGAGCGCTGCCGGCTCGGTCACGTCCCATCCCGTCTTGAGAAGATGCTATCGCTTCGTGAGAATAGTATTCTCTATACTGAAGAATGCAAATACGTGACAGGGGGCGGTCTCAGTGACGGTCACCCGGATCATCGAGGGGACCCCGCGGGTGACAGATCCGGCAACAAACGGCTGCAGTGCCGGAACGGTGACGATTCATCTCGACCGCAAGAAGGTGTCGGTGCCCATAGTCCCGGGCGAGACTCTTTTGGAGACCGCGCGGCGGGCCGGGCTGGAACCGCCGTTCAGTTGCGAGGCCGGCAACTGTGGCACGTGCATGGCCAGGCTGGAAGAGGGCCATGCCACCATGCGGGTCAACGACGCTCTCGAATCCGACGAGGTCGCCGAGGGTTACATTCTGACGTGCCAGGGCGTTCCGGATACGGATTCGGTCACGGTGCGCTACGAGTAGCCACGGAGAGGCGGCGGCAATGGCCAAGGGAATCATGTACGTCGAGAGTCTGCCCAGCTCGCCGGATCGCGAGCAGGAGTACAACACCTGGTACGACGAAGTTCACATACCCGAACTGCTGACGCTCGACGGAATCGTCGGCGCACGCCGGCTGCGTCCCGTTGATGGGCAGGGCCCGTATGTCGCCATCTACGAACTCGAAGGTGACGATCTTCAGTCCATCTTGGACAACATGATGGCCAACGCCGGCCGACTGCACATGTCCGACGCCCTGCAGTTGGATCCTGCGCCGATCCCGCGACTGCTCGAGACGACCACCGAATGCGTCGCCTAGACCATGAATGTCGATGACCTGATCCTGGTGAGCATTGACGACCACGTGGTCGAACCGCCAGACATGTTCGTGCGGCACGTGCCCACCAAGTACCGGGACGAGGCACCCGTCGTCGTCACCGACGACAAGGGCGTCGACCAGTGGATGTACCAGGGCAGGCCACAGGGCGTGAGCGGACTCAACGCCGTGGTGTCTTGGCCGGCCGAGGAGTGGGGCCGCGATCCCGCCGGGTTCGCCGAGATGCGTCCCGGTGTCTACGACGTCCACGAACGCGTCCGGGACATGAACCGCAACGGCATCCTCGCGTCGATGTGCTTCCCGACGTTCACCGGCTTTTCGGCCCGGCACCTCAACATGACGCGCGAAGACGTCACCCTGGTGATGGTGTCGGCCTACAACGACTGGCACATCGACGAATGGGCCGGGTCCTACCCGGACCGCTTCATCCCGATCGCGATCCTGCCTACCTGGACTCCCGAGGGCATGTGCGCCGAGATCCGCCGCGTCGCCGCGAAGGGCTGCCGAGCCGTCACCATGCCGGAATTGCCCCACCTCGAAGGACTTCCGAGCTACCACGACGAGGACTACTGGGGTCCGGTATTCGGCACGCTGTCCGAGGAGAACGTGGTGATGTGCCTGCACATCGGCACTGGCTTCGGGGCGATCAGCATGGCGCCCAACGCGCCGATCGACAACCTGATCATTCTGGCCACCCAGGTTTCGGCAATCTGCGCGCAGGATCTGCTGTGGGGTCCCGCCATGCGCAACTACCCGGATCTGAAATTCGCCTTCTCCGAGGGCGGTATCGGCTGGATTCCGTTCTACCTGGATCGCAGCGACCGCCACTACACCAACCAGAAGTGGCTACGCCGTGACTTCGGCGACAAGTTGCCCAGTGACGTCTTTCGCGAACACTCGCTGGCCTGCTACGTCACCGACAAGACATCGCTGAAGCTGCGTCACGAGATCGGCATCGACATCATCGCCTGGGAGTGCGACTACCCGCACTCGGACTGCTTCTGGCCGGATGCGCCCGAGCAGGTGCTTCTCGAACTCAACGCCGCCGCGGCCGACGATTCCGACATCAACAAGATCACCTGGGGCAACGCCTGCCGGTTCTTTGGTTGGGACCCCTTCGCGCGGATCCCGCGCGAGCAGGCGAACGTCAAGACACTGCGCGCCAAGGGAAGTGATGTCGACGTGTCGATCCGGTCACGGGCCGAGTGGGCGCGTCGCTACCAGGAAAAGCAAGCCGCCGTCGCGCGCTAGCTCAAGCCGCTTAATCCCCACGAACGTGCGGCTAGCTTCACGCTCGGGCCCGAACGTGCAACTGGCTTCACATTCGAAGCCGGGCACAGGTGCCTACGGGTTCAGCTCCGGCGGTGGCCGGTACTCGGGCTCGTACCCCGAGATGTGGATCGGGCTTCCTACCAACCTAAATTCGCCAGCTGTCACAACAACTTCCGGCGTGGCCTCGAGCGCCTCGGCGAGGCTACGAACGGCGGCGGCCGGAACTCCGAGCGGGCGCAGTCGCCGCTCCCACCCGACGGCGCTGTCGGTGGCCAGCATCGCCGTGACGACCGCCAGCACTTCGTCGCGGCGGGCGACCCGCTCGGCCATCGTTTCGAAACCCCCGATGCCCGCTTCGGCGGCGAATGACTTCCAGAAGCCGTCGTGCGTGATGAACAGCGCCAGATATCCATCGGCGGTTGGAAACAGCTGAGCGGGAACGTAATAGGAATGTGCCCCGTAGGGGCGGCGCTGCGGCTCGACGCCATCGTTGAGATAGGCGGACGCATGATAGTTCAGCTGGGACAGCATGACGTCGCGCAGCGACACATCCACCTGGCCGCCGGTTCCGGAGATGATCTTCGCCAACAGCCCCAACGCCGCGGTCATTCCGGTGGAGTTGTCGGCCGAGGAATAGCCGGGCAGCGTCGGCGGCCCGTCGGGGTCGCCGGTCAGGGCGGCGGTGCCGACGCCCGCCTGTACCACGTAGTCGAAGGCCGGATCGTCGCCGCCATAGAGGCCGAAACCGGTGATCGCCACACAGACGATCTTCTCGTTGTGCCGGCGCAGCTCGTCGTAGGTCAGGCCCAGCCGGCGGATGGCCGATGGCTTCAGGTTCACCAGCAGGGCATGCGACTCGGCGACGAGTCCGCCCAATCGCTGCTGTCCCGCTTCGGAATTGAGGTCGAGCGTGATGCTGGATTTGTTGCGG
The DNA here is from genome assembly GCF_059812425.1 of Mycobacterium sp. NGS56. Classification (NCBI taxonomy): domain Bacteria; kingdom Bacillati; phylum Actinomycetota; class Actinomycetes; order Mycobacteriales; family Mycobacteriaceae; genus Mycobacterium; species Mycobacterium sp. NGS56. The sequence goes on along the minus strand of NZ_JCALCQ010000013.1, from coordinate 118,106 downwards.
TTGAGGCTGGCGAAGTAGGTGGCGCCGACGCTGCGGGAGATCTCACCGCCCGCCGGTTCGACCTTGGTGACCTCGGCACCGAGATCGGCGAGCAGCATGGTCGCGTACGGACCCGCCAGCATGGTGCCGACCTCGAGGACGCGTATGCCGGCCAGCGGCCCGGAGTTTCTTGCCGTCAACGCAATTCCGCGGCGAGTGAGGCGATCATCTCTCGGGTCCGCCGCTTGGAAGCGACCAGCTCATCGCGGTTGTCTCCGATGGGCAGCAGCCGCACCGACAGATCGGTCACACCGGCGTCGGCGAAGCGGCGCATCCGGGAAAGGATCGCCTCCTCGTCACCGGCCGCACACAGATCACCGACATCTCGGGCGTCGCCGCGGTCGAGCAGACGCTGATAGTTGGGCGACACCTCGGCCTCGCCCAGGATGCGGTTGGCTCGCTCCTTGGCTTCCCCGACTTGCCCGGGCGCACAAAGGCATACCGGGATCCCCGCGACTATCCGCGGCGAGGGACGTCCGGCGTCCGCCGCGGCCTTGGTGATCTTCGGCGCGATGTGATCGCCGATCGCGCGTTCGTCGGCCATCCACAGCACGGTGCCGTCGGCGAGCTCACCGGCAATCTGCAACATCACCGGTCCTAAAGCGGCGACGAGCACCGGCATCGGGGTATCGGCCCCGATCGCCAACGGATTGTGCACCCTGAACGAATCGTTCTCGACATCAACCGATCCCGGCCCGGCGACGGCGGCGTTGAGCACTTCCAGGTAGTCGCGGGTGTAGGCGGCCGGCTTGTCGTACGGCAGGCCGAGCATGTCTCGAACGATCCAGTGGTGTGACGGCCCAACGCCGAGCGCCAACCGTCCCCCGGCCACCGCATGCGTCGAGAGCGCTTGGCGGGCAAGAGCAATCGGATGTTGGGCCTGCAGCGGCACCACGGCGGTACCCAGTTCGATACGCGAACTGTGGGCGGCCATCAGCGTCACCATGGTCAGGCAGTCGAAGTCGTTGGGCACCTGCGGCATCCACGCGGTGTCCAGGCCAGCGGATTCGGCCCATTCGATGTCGGAGGCCAGTTTGTCCACCTTGCGGGCCATGTCGCCCCGCTCGGCACCGATCATCACTCCGACGCGCATGGTTCCTCCGTGACGGGTTCCTTCGATTCGGTTTCCACCGTGCCTGTCAGTGCGCGGAGGTCGCGCACGAGGTCGTCCAGCGGTGTTCCGGTGGGGAATACCGCGGCGGCGCCGGCGGAGAGCAGCTTGGGGACGTCGGCCTGCGGGATGGTGCCCCCGACGACGACGGCGATGTCGGAGGCATCGGCGGCGCGCAGCGCCTCCACGGTGCGCGCGGTGAGCGCCAGGTGCGCACCCGACAAAATGCTCAACCCCACCACGGCCACGTCTTCCTGAACCGCGATCGAGGCGATGTCCTCGATGCGCTGGCGGATCCCGGTGTAGATGACCTCGAACCCGGCGTCACGCAGGGTGCGTGCAACGATCTTGGCGCCGCGGTCATGCCCATCCAAACCGGGTTTGGCAACGAGAACGCGCACGGCCATCTAGAACACCACCGGTTGCTGGAATTCGCCCCACACTGCTTTGAGGGCAGAGACCATCTCCCCGACCGTGCAGTACGCGTTGGCGCAGTCGATCAGCTTGTGCATCAGATTGTCGTTTCCTTCGGCGGCGCTCGACAGCGCCGCAAGGGTGGCTTTTACTGCGGTCGAATCCCTTTCAGCCTTGACCTTGGACAGCCGCTTGAGCTGTAGATCGCGTCCTTCGGCGTCGAGTTCATAGGTGACGACGTCGTGTGCCGGTTCCTCCGTCACGAACCGGTTGACCCCGACGACGGGGCGAGTGCCGGCTTCGATGTCTTGATGCATCTTGAAGGCCTCGTCGGCGATCAGGCCCTGCAGGTAACCATCTTCGATGGCCTGGACCATTCCGCCGTGGCGCTCGAGGTCGGACATGATCTCGATGATGCGCTCCTCGGTCGCATCGGTCAGCGCCTCCACGAAATACGAGCCGCCCAGCGGGTCGGCGACGCTGGCCACACCGGTTTCGTGCGCCAGGATCTGCTGAGTGCGCAGCGCCAATGTCGTGGTTTGCTCGGTGGGCAGGGCGAAGGGCTCGTCCCACGCAGCGGTGAACATCGACTGAACGCCGCCCAAAACCGCGGCCATCGCCTCGTAGGCCACCCGCACGATGTTGTTGTGGGCCTGCGGGGCATACAGCGACGCGCCACCGCAGACGCAGCCGAAGCGGAACATCGACGCCTTCGCGGTCGTCGCCCCGTAGCGCTCCTGCACGATGGTCGCCCAACGTCGGCGCCCCGCACGGTATTTGGCGATCTCCTCGAAGAAGTCCCCGTGGGTGTAGAAGAAGAACGAGATCTGCGGCGCGAATTCGTCGATCGTCATGCGGCCGCGCTCGACCACGGTGTCGCAATAGGTCACCCCGTCGGCCAGGGTGAACGCCATCTCCTGCACCGCGTTGGCGCCCGCATCGCGGAAGTGCGCCCCGGCCACCGAGATCGCGTTGAACCGGGGAACTTCGGCCGCGCAGAATTCGATGGTGTCGGCGATCAGTCGCAGCGACGGCTCCGGCGGCCAGATCCACGTCCCGCGCGAGGCGTACTCCTTGAGGATGTCGTTCTGAATGGTCCCGGTGAGCTTTTGCCGCGGGATGCCCTTTTTCTCCGCCGTGGCGACGTAGAACGCCAGCAGGATCGCCGCCGTTCCGTTGATCGTCATGCTCGTGCTGAGCTTGTCCAACGGGATGCCGTCGAACAAGATCTCAAAGTCAACCAGGGTATCCACCGCGACCCCGACCCGGCCGACCTCCTCGCCGAACTCGGGATCGTCGGAGTCGTATCCGCACTGGGTGGGCAGGTCGAGCGCCACCGACAACCCCGTCCCGCCCTGATCCAGCAAGTAGCGGTAGCGGCGGTTAGATTCCTCGGCGGTGCCGAATCCCGAGTACTGCCGGAAGGTCCAGAGCTTGCCGCGGTAGCCGGACGCGAAATTACCCCGGGTGAAGGGGAACTCCCCCGGTTGCGGGGGCTGCGCGTTTACATCCGCCGGCCCGTAGACGGGTTGCAGCGGGATGCCAGACGGAGTGTGGGCCGTATTATCCATCGGTGAATAACGTACTTGCAAAAAAAGAGAATGCCAATACCACATGTTTGACCAGGTAAAAGGAGGCTCCATGCCCACCGGTTCCTCGTCTTTCGCACCGTCGTCGTCTCCGGTGGCAGCCGCGGAATCGGCCTCGCGCTCGGAATCGGTGCGGCCCGGCGGGGCGCCAACGTGGTGTTGCTAGCCAAGACCGCCACCCCCACCCGCGTCTGCCCGGGACGGTGCACACCGCCACCGCCGAAATCGAGGCCGCCGGCGGCAAGGCGCTCGCGGTCGTCGGTGACGTCCACCGCGAAGAGGACGTAGCGGGCAGTCGACGCGGCGGTGCAGCGGTTCGGCGGAGTCGACGTCTGCGTCAACAACGCCAGCGCCATCGCGGTGGAACCGACCGCGACGTTGTCGGCCAGGAAGTACGACCCGATGCAGGAGATCAACCGATCGCGGACCTGTTCCTCGACTGAAGGTCATGCGCGACAGATGATTTCGCCGTGCGGGATGGCAATCCAGCCGTCCGGGGACGCGGCCCATTCACGCCACGCGGCAGAAATCTCCTCGAGCTGCGCGGTGGTCGCCAGGTCGAGGCTCACCAGGTCACGCGCCACGGTCGAGTGCAGAATTCGGTCGGCCCACATTCCGCCCCACCAGTCGCGTGTCGCGGGCGTGGCATAACACCACAGGCTGCCTGTGGGCGTGATGTCGCCGAACCCCGCCTGCCGTGCCCACGCCAGCAGTCGCCGGCCCGCATCCGGTTCGCCGCGGTTGGCGCGCGCGACTAGACGGTAAAGGTCTCGCCACAGGTCGAGCGGCGGTAACTCGGGGTACCAGATGAACCCGGAGTAGTCGGCGTCGCGGACGGCCACGAGGCCGCCCGGCGCGCACACCCGCCGCATCTCGCGCAGGGCGGCAACCGGATCGGCGACATGCTGTAACACCTGATGGGCGTGGACGACATCGAAGGCGCCGTCGGGATAGTCGAGATTCTGCACGTCCGCCGTCGCCAACGACACGTTGGATAGGTTCCGTCGCCCCACTTCGCCGCGGGCGACACTGAGTACGTCGGTGGCCTGGTCGATGGCGGTGACGGATCCGGGTGCGACCCGCGCGGCCAAGTCGGCGGTGATGGTGCCGGGTCCGCACCCTACGTCCAGCACGGACAACCCCGGTTTCAGGTGCGGTAACAGGTACGCGGCGGAGTCCTGGGCGGTGCGTCGCTGGTGCGACCGCAACACCGACTCGTGGTGGCCGTGCGTATAGGTCGCTCGATAGTGGTCGTTCACTGTGGCCCCTTGGTCGCCGGTTCTGGATCGCAGCTTACGCGAGGTGCCCACTTTGTGATATGACCGTCTCGTATTTTGAGACGCCTAGTCGACGGGTACGTTGAGGATCGGTTGGTTGGCACCGGCTCCCGGGCCATCGAAATGCCACCACTCGCCCGAATACACCTTCAACCCGCCATAGGTCATGGCCGACCGCAGCGCCGTCCGGTTCGTCACGGCGTCAGCGCTGAGGCCCTGGGTGTTGAAAGCGGTTGCCCGAGGCGTGAAGTCGTCGAAGTCGGTACCCATGTCGGCAAGGCAAAGTCCGCTCGCGTATAGCCCGGACGCGCACGGCTGCTGCGTCGTCGTGAACGTCACGTCAACGGAACGCCCCGACTCGTGGCTGTGCGCATACGGCCCCGGGCGTGCCACCCAGGCGGGGTCGGGGACCAGATTGAACATCTTGACCTGAACGTCGTGCGGGCGATAGCAGTCCCAGAAGACCAGGAGGTGTCCCTGCGGACGCAACGCGCCGGCCGCAGCGGCGAGACCGGGCGCCATCGATTGGTGCACAAGGCATCTGGCGTCGGACGGATACAGCTGCGTGTGAGTGAAATTGTTCGTCGTCGCGTAGCGCAGATCCAGTATCGCGTCGGGGATGACAGTGCGGACGTCGACGAAGCCTGCCGCGCGTGCAGCGTCACTGACCGGCGGCACGTCGGGGCTGGCTTGCGCGGTGGATGCGCAGCCCACCGGGGCGAGCCACACAGCCATGGTCAATCGCAGCACCCACGCGAGACGCATGCGGTCATTATCCCGTTCCGTCGGTCCGAATCGGGTTAGGTGCCAGCGGCAAGGTGGGTTCCAGAGAGCCAAAAACCAGTGGGCTGGTCCGAAGAACCGAACCAGCCCACCGTGACGTATGTCGATTTCCTAGACGGTACTGACTCCTACTGCCTGGGGTCCCTTGGCGCCTTGCTCAACATCGAACTGGACACGCTGATTTTCATCCAGCGAGCGATAGCCGTTTCCCTGGATCTCGGAGTAGTGGACGAAGAGGTCCTTCGTGCCGTCGTCAGGGGTGATGAAGCCGAAGCCCTTTTCACCGTTGAACCATTTCACAGTTCCCTGTGCCATTTACTTACTTCTCTCATTCAATGCGGATGTACCAAACACATCCATGCCGGCTCAGGGTAGCACGAGGCCGAACATATTTTGAAAACAGTTGCCCGGCTTGCTAATTCACTTGGCAGCGAATCTGCACACGTGGCCACGGCTGCAACCGGCGGAACCGGTGCGCCCAGCCTGTGCCGGGGCGGCCGTCTCGGATGCAAAAAGCGCGCTAAGGCAGCATCTCACCTGAGTACGGCAGGCACGGCGTTGGCTGCATGTAGGGTGGAGAGCAGCCGCGCTCTAGCGGTCCCCGCGAATCGCGAACGAAACACCAATGAGCCAGCCGTGCGACTCTCGTCCGCAGCCAACAACGCACATCGGCCGACTCTTCATTTCGGAAGGACTACCCGATGGACCAATCGAACCTGTTTTCCCATCCCGAGGCACCGAAGTATCTCGCTTCGGGCGAAACCTCTGCGAAGCCGGTTGAGCACCCGGCGTTCTCCGATCGGCCCGACACCGGGGCCGTCGGTTCTACCAATCAACGTCGCCGATAGGCATTGACGTGGACGTCAAGAAGCTTTGGCGTACCTGCGGACCAATTCGCCTTCTCCGAACGTACTGGTTCGCTGCTGACCGTTATCGTCTCGACTGAAAAATGTCCACTGCCCCGGACCGCTCTGCGGACCACTGATCATCTTGACCGTCAGACGCAGTTCTGTGGGATGCCGCGTGCCGATGATGTCACCGACCCGGATCTGCGATGGGTGGGTCTCGATCGCGTCGCACCAGTTCATTATTGCCATGTAATCCGTCCTCGCGGTTGCCCACCACCCTACCCGTCATCTTGCTCTCTGGCGCAGATGGCAACCGTCGTCTCTCATCCCTTGCACTACAAGGGATTTGTTGCGCTTGGCAATGACAATGCTCATCTGTTGGGCGAATTCTCCAGGACGCGATCGAGCAAGCCGCACCGAGCTTGCGCGCTTCGCTGGCAACCTGCCCGCACGGGTGGGCCGGTGGTGGCGTAGCGTCGAAGGTGAGCCGTTCGTTGTCAGCGGTGGTCGACCGCGCGACCGGCGCGGACGACACCCACGGGCAATGTGATTCCTCCGTTGGTCCCGCGTCCGCGGGCCCCACGACGCCGAGCGCGAAGGAAGCGCCCATGGGTTATGCAACCCCGGCCACTACACGACACCAAAAGATTTCGATGGCGTTTGCGAACGGCTGCGCCGCCGCGATCAGGCGCGCGGACCACGGGCTGGGGGATCTGCGATGAGCTTCGCGGTCAGGACCCGACGCCAATCCACTCCCATCCGCGTATCGGTGGCTCGCGAACTCGGCCGGGATATCGACGGCGCCTGGTGGCCGCGCGCAGATCGCATCACCAATGAATTGCCCGAGCTTGTTGCGGTCCTGACTCCTCTGCTCGGAGACGTCACATCCATCAACGTCAATTGGTCGTCGCTGCAACGACCACCCGATCTCAACTGGCCGGGATGGGAAGGCAAACGCCAGCACCTGATGACGGTCAGCGGCGCACAGGCTCGCGCTAACCTGCTCGTCGTCTCGTACGCGACCCACAGCGCGTTGGCCCTCATGGTGCTGCGCTGCGCTGCAAACCTGCCCATCGAGAGCGCCGACCGCGCCAAACCCGCATTCATACTCGCGGAGTCGATCCTGCGCGCCGCACAACAACAATGTGAACGTGCCTCCCGCTGCTAGCTGACGAAGATCGGCGCGCCTCATGAGGGGCCCAAGCCGCCGGTGGATCCCTCACGGCCAGTTGGGGCCTTGATATCGAGGCGTCCGGTGACCCGACATTGGCGACGCGACACGTGAATCGCCGGACGGCGCCGTTCCAACATCGTCTCTTCCTGCGGTGCACTCGCGCACGTGAGACGCTAGTGGTGCGGTACGGACTGGCGATGTGCTGCCTCGGCGTCGGAAATGCCGCTGAGCGAGCCGCTGGCCGCGATCGAGGCCTGATTACCTGGCGATCGGGAGGGGCAGATGAGACGAGAGGTCGCCGCTGAACTCGAGGTCGACATCACCGCGGCGACGACCTTGGAGTTCCAGATCGCGGTCGCACCGCATCCCAATGCCGAGGTATCCGAGTCGTTGTCATTCGTGTTAGACGGAATGCCACTGCAGCCGTTGGAGATCAGTGGTGTGCACGGTAACCGGATCCACAAGTTGGACGTTCCGGTAGGCAACCTCAGGGTCGACTACGCCGCGACGATCGTGGGCCAAACCGATCCCGCACCGGTGACCGAGTATGACCTGTCGATGTACCTTCGTCCGAGCCGCTACGCCGAGTCTGACAAGTTCTTCGGCTTCGCCGCAACCGAATTCGGGAACTACCTCGATTCGACGGCTCTGCTGGAGAGGGTTTCGCTTTGGGTCGGCAGCCGGCTGAACTATGTACCAGGCTCCAGTGATCCCATCGATGGAGCGGTGGATACATTGCTCGCCGGTGCCGGCGTCTGTCGAGACTTCGCGCATCTTGTGGTGGCGCTGTTACGGGCCGTCAATGTGCCCGCCCGTGTTGTTTCGGTGTATGCACCCGGCTTGTACCCAATGGACTTTCATGCGGTAGCCGAGGCGTTCGTCGAGGGGAACTGGCGAGTGGTCGACGGCACGCTGCTGGCGCCGAGACAAACCCTGGTGCGCATCGCCACCGGACGCGACGCCGCAGACACCGCTTTCCTCGACAACCACAACGGCGCGATCACACTGGACAAATTGGTGGTGACGGCGGTGGTCGACGGCGACCTGCCCAGGGACTCGATCGACCAGCTGGCATCGATCAGGTGAAGCCGGCCAGGCCCAACGGGTTTGACCTGACGGCCAAATCCGACCCATAGCCATAGGCAAAAAAGACCCAAAATCATTGGAATCATGGCGCCCTTGACAATTCGCGACCTACGACACGGCTGCGCAGCCGGGCCGAGGCTTCCGGCGCTGACCCCCGCTACGTTCCCAAAGCCACGCACTCCACGCCGGCTACGCCGCGAATCTTACAGCGATCTTTACTCCGGTGGGCTCGACTACGTCGCAACCGACCTTGACCGGCTCAACAGTGCTGTCACCGCGGCCGTGCGGATCCTTGGTGGCCAGGGGCGGGATCGAACCGCCGACCTTCCGCTTTTCAGGCGGAAAAAATGGCCGCTGACCTGTGGTTTAACAGCGCTCATGCGTCAAATGCGGCGAGCTGAGCGCGTCTGACGCAGGGTGCTCGTCCGACGATCGGACACAAACCGGACACGGTGACAGCACTCCCGACAGGGAACCCTTCATCGCCCGTCACTGAGTGATGCGCGCCTGGGCTCCCGGGGGAGCAGGTACCCGATGCCCAGCATCACAGGGTCGACTGCGCGTCCAACGACGACGGCCGCGGAGCGACCCACTTTTCAGCCAGATACAACTCGAACGGCCAGCCGGAACGCGGGCGGAGCCGCGGACGCCGGTAGACCGCGAGTGCCCGAGGCCGTCAAGGCCGCAGGGCGCGAGAGCGACAGCGATCGGTCGGACGGCGGGAGCGGCGGAGGCCGGGTTCCGGCTGGGACCAACGGGCTTGTTATATGTGCCAAAAGTGTCCGCGACACTGCCGAGAGCCGCAATGGTCCCGAACTGTCGGCCGCGGATATTCTGGGGTTGCGGTTCCCGAGCCCCGAGCTGGTCTCCTCGGCAGCAGCATTGTTCGAGCGGGCGGAGCCCTGGGCCGACGGGCGGGGCCGGCTCGGGATGGAACCGGAGTCGGGCCGATTCCGGATCACCGTTGGCCCTGGCGTGGTCCGCCTCGGTTGGACCAGTCCCGTTCGGGCGGAGAAGGCATCGGAGCGGGCGGTCAATCGCCATCGACTCGACGTTGCGACTGAGGCAGACCGCATCAAGTCCGGCCGCGATATGCCTAATCCGCATCGGCGCGCCATCACCGAATGGTCTCGCAAGTCTCGTGCCGCAATGTGCCGCACCTTCGCCGAGCTCGACTACACACCATTGGTGGAGTGCGGCCGCGTGCCTGCGATGGTGACCCTCACCTACCCCGGCTACTGGGAATGCGTCGCCCCCGACGGCGCCAGCGTGAAGCGGCACATGGTGCTGTGGCGCAAGCGCTTTCAGCGCGAGTGGGGCGAACCAGCCCGCTACATCTGGAAGCTGGAATTTCAACGCCGCGGCGCACCGCACATTCACGTGTGGATGGCTCCTCCGCACGGCATCGGGCGATCAGGACGCAAATTTCGGGACTGGCTGTCGGCGGAATGGGCTGATATCGTCGCCCATCCCGATCCTGAACAACGCGCACGCCACGTCCTCGCCGGCACGGCCGTGGACATCCTCAACGGATTGCGGGCATGCGACCCCAAACGCTTGGCGATCTACTTCACCAAACACTCGTCTCCGAATCAGTTGGGCGACAAGGAATACCAGCACATCGTCCCGGAATCCTGGCGTATCCCGGGCCGCGGACCGGGCCGCTTTTGGGGAGTCCACGGGTTAGAGCGTGCCACCGCAATCGTCGAGGTCGCCCGAGATGCGTACCTGACGGTCCGCAGGATCATCCGTCGCTGGTCTCGCTCACAAGCCATCTACGGCGATTGCACACATCGCTTCCCTACCGCGGTTGTTCCGCGAAAGGCGCATGTGACCGTTCGTCGAGTCGAACGTCAGACCGGCAAGGTACGAACTCGCCGAGTCCATCGACGAAGGCTGCTTTGCAACCAAGGCGGGCTTGCCGGTGGCTATGCACTTGTAAATGACGGACCGGCGTTCGCATCCCAACTTGCGACGGCGTTATCGGTAGAGAAAGGCTCATCGGGACCCAACCGCGACCTGCCGCTTCATGTCGTGCCTGAGGACCCTGGCTCGTGGTCGTCGGCTTTGAGCTGAGCATGAACGAGTCTATTGCGTGCAATGCCCATGCCCTTCAGCGCTTCGAGCAGCGCAGCAATGATGTCCGAGACGACGAGTTTGTCGTAGCCGTCTGGCAGCCCGTAGCCATAGAGTTGCCAACGGTATTTATGATCTTCCAAGCGTGGCCATAGGTCCGCCACAACAGGCACGAATTCATCTACTAACTCAGCCAATTCTGCGCGGAGATCTATGAAGTCGCCGGGTTTGCCGGCGTTACCCGGGATATCGGATGATTCGTTCACTCGGTGGACCTCTGCGTCGGTCGGCGATGGTGCCAACACATTTTGTGCGCAGACTATAGGACGGGTGCACTACCGCTGCACGATGGCGCGAACTCCTTACCTGCTAGCACACGTCTTACCTGCTAGCACACGTCTGCGGGGGCAGTTAGCGTGGCCGTAAGCCGATAAACACGACGTCGTGGATTGTTCGCGCGATTAGCTCTTCGTTGAGCGCATCGTCGGTGATGAGGTAGGTCAGCGCGCTGGTGGTGACCGCGCCGAATACGGCGATGGCGGCAGCTCTGGGCTTGTCGAGTGCCACGAGTGAGCCGTCGGCGGCGCCCGCGCGAAGCAAGGTTTCGACGGGTTCGAAGTAGGCAGTGCTGATCATGTCGGCGACGACGGGCATGCGGGCGGCGCGGCCCAGCTCTCCGATGAGGGCGCGACAGACCGCGGGCCGCTGGGCCATCACGCGCAGTTGGGCACTGATGACGGCGTGCAGGCGTTGGGCGGCGGCGCCGCCAGCCTCGACGATCGCGGTGACCTCGTGCGCGACGTGTTGTAGGACGTCTTCGAGCAGGAAGGCGAGTATTTCTTCTTTGCCGGCAAAGTAGTAGTAAAGCGTGGCCTTGGCGATGCCCGTGGTCGCGGCTACGTCTTCGATCTTGGTGTCGTTGAGCCCGCGCTCGGCAAAGAGTTCGGCCGCAGCCGGCAACCGCTCGGAAATCTGAGCGGGAATCTTGCGCATAAAGTCCTCCCCTCGGTTTAAACTCTGAGTCTAAACCGGTGTTCTGCAATGTGGCAGGAGACGATATGTCGACGGTACAACTTCGCTACGACCCCTTTGACCCGGAAATTCAGGACGACCCCTACCCCGTCTACCGGCAGCTACGAGACGAGGCACCCGTCTACCACGCCACTGACACCGACACGTGGGTACTGAGTCGCCACGCAGATGTCATCAGCGCGCTGCTGGACCATCACAGCTACTCGTCGGTCGACGGAGTATTTCCGACTCCGCCGGGCTCGACTTTTCGCGAATCGCTGCTGCCGATGATGATTTTGATGGATCCCCCGCGACACGATCAGCTGCGGGCATTGGTGAGCAAAGCCTTCACGCCGCGCCGAATCGCGGCGCTGACGTGCGCGATCGAGGACCTCGCTGATCACTTGACGGCCGGCCTGATCCAGGAAGCAGGTTCGGCCGATTTCGTCGCCGACTTCGCAGCTGTACTACCGGCGATGGTGATCGCTGATTTGCTCGGGGTGCCGCGCGAGGACCGCACACAATTTCGGCAATGGTCGAACGCGCTGGTGCAGTCCGATCCCACCCACGGCGAGACCGGCGAGGCTTTGGCGGCCGCGGCCGCGATCTATGGCTATTTCACCGATTTCCTCGCTGACCGCCGTAGCCAACCGCGCGACGATTTGATGTCAGCGTTGGTATGTGCCGAGATCAACGGAAAGCACCTTAGTGACGACGAATTGCTTGGCTTTTGCCTGCTGCTGCTGATCGCGGGTCATGAGACGACGTCGAATCTGCTGGCCAACGCCGCGGTGGTACTGGCCGACTATCGCGACACTCGCCGCCGGCTGGCTGGTGACGAGACCTCGCTCGGGCCAGCCGTTGAGGAGCTGCTCAGGTATGACTCACCGGCGCAAGGACTTTCACGAACGTTGACCGGCGACGTCACAGTGCACGGCATCACGATGTCCGCCGGTGATTCGGTGCTGTTGTTGTTCGGCTCGGCTAATCGTGACGAACGCGTGTTCGCTGATCCCGACGTGTTTGACATCGAGCGCAAACCCGAGAACCAAGTGGCATTCGGCCGAGGCATTCACTTCTGCCTCGGCGCGTCGTTAGCGCGGATGGAGGCCCGGATTGCGTTGCGTGCCTTGCTGGCCCACGTGCCCAACTGGGAGGTCGACCTAGGGCGCGCGCAACGCCTGCGGTCAGGCCCCATCCGCGGTTATCTGTCGTTGCCGATCTCGTGGTCGCCAAATTAGGCGTGCTGCAGGCTAGTCGGAGCCCCTGCGGCGCGTAACTGGTTTACGGTTGGCGGCCCGCTGTGCAGGTTTGTCTGCCTGTCGGCGGTGCGCGGCGAGGAAGTCATCGACGATGCGCTCACAGTCTTGACGATCGATAGCACGCAGCCCGGTGAGGCGGGCGAACGCCACAGGCCCGACGAGTTGACACAGGATCAGCTCCGGGTCGAAGCGGTCGAGGTCGGCGCGTGCTTCGGGGCTTTGCAAAAGAAGATCGAAGGGCTGGCGATATTGGTCGATGATCCGTGCGCGCAGCGCGTGTCGGTCCTGGGTTTCCTGGGTGCCGTCGGGTGTTGGACCAAGCGCGACCCAAGCCAGGGTGGTGACATGCAGCGGCGCATCCTGGAACAGCGTGGCCTGTCGGCTCAACAGTTCGATGAGTTGGTCGCGCAACGATCCCGTCTCCGGTGGAGGGTGGACCTGCGGCAGTAACCGCTCAAATGTGGCGGCCAGCAGTTGGGTGGAGCTGCTGAAGTGGCGGTACAGAGTCGTGCGCGCGACTTTGGAGGCCTTGGTGACGGCATCGATGGTGACGGCTTCGATGCCGCCGGCGCTGAGGAGTTTGGTGGCCGCATCCAATAGCCGGGTTCGTGAGCGCAGCCGGCGCGGGTCAACGTCGGCATCGTCGTCGACCGGGAATTCCAGGGTGTCACGCTCCACGTAGTCACCGTAAACCTCACGCGTACCCGGCCCGCACCAAATCGCACCTGCATCGGTCGATTGAGCCGGGCCCTAGGCAACTAACGATACCTATAGTATCGTAGCGATACTACTAGTACACTTTCTTACAGGGGTTGGCGCGGCGAGGGAGGAAGCATGATCGGGCAGTGGGTCGGACGATCCCTGGTTGAGCAGCTCCAGGGCGCGGCAACCACAGGCCGGTTCGTGTGGCGGACGGACGAACTCTGCCGGCGCGCGCGAGGGGGAATCGTGCAGTCGGGCGGGGCTGGTCGGCGATGAATGTGGCGCTTGCACTAACCAATACATATGTGTGGGCGCAGGGGGTTCGCGATTTCAGGCTGGCCCGCCGCGCGATCACCCGGCGCTTACGCCCAAGGCCGCCGGTCGACGACCAAGGCCGCGTTCGTCCCCGTCACTACCCCCCTCGCTCGTGCTCCTACTTGGACGACGAGTTGATGGACCGGGAAATGTATGACCACGTGCACGAGGAGCCGATCAGGTTGAGATCCAGGCTGGGATTTCGGCTGCGCCGCTCATGAAACTATCAGTATGTTGGGTGCATCGTTATTGCCAAATCGACTGTGCGCAAAGGGATCACGTGTCGTATTCCCGGACATGCTGGACGGTTGACGGCGCGTTGGTCACCTCCCGAAGCGGATGGTTGCGCGGCGGCGATCGGAGTGATTCGGTCACCGGTGGCAGTTTCGCCGGGCAGGCAGAAGGGTACTAGCAGTACTGTTGCGATACCGTTGGTTTCTTTCGAGGTAGCGGGGCGGGGAATGGCAGACAACGGGTGGGTTTCTTCGGGTGTGGCGACCTTGAGTCGCCCCGTTCGGGAGCGACTTCAAAAAGTGGCGGCCGGTGAGGGCGCATACAGCGATCGGCTGGCCCGCCTGGCGGGTTTCAGCATCCGGCATAAGGTGCTGGTCATCGGCGTGTGGGTGCTGATCGCCGCCGCCCTGGCGGTGCTGTTCCCGCAGCTGGAAACCGTTGTTAGACAACAGTCAGTGAATCTCATACCGCGCAATGCGCCATCGCTTCAGACGGTGGATCGCATGGGCGCGGCCTTCGGCGAGCAGGGATTCAAGACGACGATATTTGTCGCGATGGAGGATCCGGCGGGCCTGACTGCGCCGGTGCGCCAGCGCTACAACACCATGATTTCGCGGTTGCGTACCGATTCGGAGCACGTACGCCTGGTTCATGACTTGTTGGCCGACCCAGTCACCGCAGGCCAGGCAGTCAGCCAAGACCGTAAAGCCTGGTATGTGCCGGTGGGAGTGACCGGAACGCTGGGCGATCTCAAAGCTGCCGAATCGGTCCAGGCGGTCCGCGCGATCGCCGCCCAGGCATTCGCCGGCTCGCCGACCGATGTTCGCGTCACCGGACCCCCCGCCACCTTCCGCGATCAAATCGCCTCGGCCGAAGAGGATTTGGTTGTCATCTCAGTCGCGACAGCAGGCCTGATCGCGATGATCTTGCTGGTCGTGTATCGGTCGGTGTTTACCGCTGTGCTGCCGCTGCTGGTCATCGGCGTGAGCCTGGCGGTGGGGCGCGGAGTGCTATCGGCGTTGGGCGAATCGGGCATGCCTGTATCGCAGTTCACCATCGCCTTCATGACGGTGATCCTGCTGGGTGCCGGCACCGATTATTCGGTGTTCTTGATAAGTCGATATCACGAGCAGCGGCGCCAAAACGTTCCGCCGGATCTGTCGGTGATCAACGCGACCGCCACCATCGGACGCGTGATTTTGGCTTCGGCTGCCACCGTGGCGTTTGCGTTTCTGGCCATGGTATTCGCGAAGTTAAGCGTGTTCGCCGCGTTGGGTCCGGCGTGCGCAATCGCCGTCTTTGTCGGATTCGCGGCCACGGTGACTTTATTTCCCCCGGTGTTGGCGCTGGCGGCCAAACACGGCATCGGTGAACCCAAGGCAGATCGCACTCGCCGCTACTGGAACTGGATCGCCGTGGCGGTGGTCCGTCGACCCGTGCCGCTAATGGTCGCCAGTCTGGCGCTGGTGCTGGGCCTGGCGGCCGTCGCGCTGACTATGCATATCAGCTACGACGATCGCCAAGGACAGCCAGCGACCACGGCCAGCAATGAGGGGTATCACCTGCTGGACCGCCACTTTCGCAAGGACGTCATCATCACCGAATTCATGCTGGTCGAATCGCCTACCGATATGCGCACCAGCAAGGCCCTGGCCGACCTGGATGAAATGGCGTCTCGGGTCTCGCAACTGCCCGGCGTCACCAAGGTCTCCGGTGTCACCCGGCCGACGGGCGCGCGTCTGGAGCAGGCTCAACTGTCGTGGCAAAACGGCCAGATCGGCGACAAGATGGCCGGCGCGGTCGCCAAGGGAGACGCACATAAGGATGACCTGGCTAAACTCACCGGCGGCGCCGACCAACTCGCTGGCGGTCTCGCGCAACTGGACACCACCTTGCGCACTGCGTTGACCCCGTTGACCGGAATCCTGACTCAGGCCCAGTCCAGTGGATCCCAAGTCCAGCGGTTCCGTCCGCTGCTGCAGGAGCTCTCGGGTACCGCCCCGGCCGTCGACCAAGCCATCCGAACCGGTCCGGGGCTGCGTCAGCAAGCCGACCGGGCCCAAAACGCGATCGCCGCCATCGACCCGCTCGTCGGTGCGCTCAACAGCTCCCCGTGGTGTGCGACCACACCCGAATGCGCCCAACTCCGCGACCAGGTGCAGATCCTGGTGACCCTGCGCCATACCGGATTCTTCAACCAGCTCGCCAACCTCGGCGACCTGTACCAGCCCGGCAGCGATACCGCGGCCGGCACCGTGGCCGACGTCCAAAACGCAATCACGTCGCTGGACAAGGCTTTCGGAGCGCTCGGCGACCCTGCCGATCTGGGCGGCAACATCCGCCGGCTCCAAAGCGGCATCAGCCAACTCGCCTCCGGCGCACAGGCCCTCGCGACCGGCGTGCATACCCTCGCCGACAGCAACATCGAAATGCTGTCGGGCATGAGCCAAATCGCCACCCAACTGCAGAATTCCGCACGAACCACCGCCGGCTCCGACAATGCCAGCGGTTTCTACCTTCCCAACAAGGCCTTCGAGAACCGCCAATTCACCGATGTTGCAAAGCATTTCCTGTCACCCGACGGAAAAACGGCGCGTTTCGCCATCGAATCCAGTTACGACCCTTACAGCAGCGACGCGATGAACCTCGCCCACAAAATCACCGAGGTCGCCGATGCCGCACGGCCCAACACCTCGCTGGCCAACGCCACGGTGTCGATGGCCGGGTTCCCCGCCGTCAACTCCGACATCCAACGCCTGCTTTCCGCCGACTTTCATCAGCTGGCGTTAGCGACCCTCGTCATCGTCGGCATCATTTTGGTCGTATTGCTGCGCGCCCTGGTCGCCCCGCTCTACCTGTTGGGCACCGTCGTGCTCAACTACGGCGCCGCACTCGGACTGGGAACCCTCGTCTTTCAATATGGCCTTGGCAAGGAAATCGCCTGGCCCGTACCGCTTCTGGCGTTCATCATCCTGGTCGCCGTCGGCGCCGACTACAACATGCTGCTCATCTCGCGACTACGCGAAGAATCGGCCCACAATATTCGCGTCGGCGTGCTGCGAACCGTCGCAAACACCGGCTCAGTAATCACTTCGGCCGGGCTCATCTTTGCCGCCAGCATGTTCGGCCTGATCGTCGGCTCCATCGCGATCATGATCCAAGCCGGATTCATCATCGGCTGCGGCCTACTACTGGATACCTTCGTCGTTCGCACCCTCACCGTTCCCTCGATCGCCACACTGCTGCGCGAAGCGAGCTGGTGGCCGCAACGCAAACCCCTTCCTCGCAACGGCTGGCCACATCGGACCACATGACGATTAGCCAGGAGCGCATCCGCACCAGCGACGGGATCACCCTCGTGGCCGATTGCTACCGCCACGCCGCGACTCGCCCCGTCGTGTTGCTGCTCCATGGCGGCGGTCAGAATCGTCATGCATGGGCCACCTCCGCTCATCGACTCCATTCCCACGGCTACACGGTCGTCGCCTACGACACACGAGGTCACGGCGACAGCGACTGGGACCCCAGCGGACAATATGAGGTCGAACGGTTCGTATCCGATCTGATCTCGGTACGAGACCACGTCAGCCCCGATGGTCGCCCCGCCGTCGTCGGAGCGTCGCTGGGCGGGCTGATCATCCTCGCTACCCACCAGCTGGCCTCACCCGACCTCTGGGCAGCCGTTGTCCTGGTCGACATCACCCCGCGAATGGAATTCGATGGGGCCCATCGCATCGTGTCATTTATGGCCGCACACCCCGACGGATTCGGCACGCTCGGTGATGCCGCCGATGTCATCGCCGAATACAACCCACGCCGCGCGCGACCCGAAAATCTCGACGGCCTGCACAAGGTTCTGCGCCAACGGAGCGACGGCCGATGGATCTGGCGCTGGGACCCGGCCTTCATCAGCTCCAACTTCGATGTCCTGCAAGGCAATCTCATGACCGGCAGCGAGGAGTTCGACACCATCAGTGGATTTCTCGCCGAAGGGGCACGTCGAATCACGGCCCCAACGCTGCTAGTACGCGGCGCACTTTCAGACGTAGTTTCCCAGGACACCGTCAACGAATTCCTCCAGCTGGTCCCGCACGCCGAAACGACGGACGTCACCGGGACCGGTCACATGGTTGCCGGCGACAACAACGACGCGTTCACCGGCGCTGTCACCGACTTCCTCGACCGCACAATGGGGATGACATGAGGATCCAATCAATGGACACGGCCCGCCCTGCTAATGATCTCGTTGAATTCGACGAAGGCGATGTCATGCCCGCCGCAAACACTGGCTCGTTAAGGGACCGACGCCGCGCCGAGTTACTCTCGCAGATCCAGGGAACCGCATATCAACTTTTTGCCGAACGTGGATTTGCTGCGGTGACCACCGAGGACATCGCTGCCGCTTCCGGGATATCCATCAGTACTTACTTCCGCTACGCGCCTACGAAGGAAGATCTGCTGATCGCGCCCTTGCGGCAAACGGTCGCTGAAATCGTTGCCGCCTATGGCGCTCAGCCATCGGACCAATCAGCAGCCGACGCGCTGATCGCGTTATTCGCCGAAACCGCGTGGGACAAAACCAATCCGAAGCCGCACTACTGGCAACAAGCCATACTGACAGCCCCCCACCTACTGAGCAAATCGGCACTGATCAGCGATAACGATGGCCGCAAGTTCATCGAACTCGTCGCTGCACGGATGGGCGTCGATGCAGGGTCGGACATTCGTCCCTCGCTGCTAGTCCACACAGGCTTGGCCACCGCACAATTCATACTTCGACGCTGGCTGAGTGAAGACACTAAAACGAACCCACCGCTCCACGTTGAGTTGGAACGGGCCTTGAGGGTTACGTTGGCTGGATTTGACTGAGTGCAGACCGCTTTGGAAGTCCGGGCCATACGGTTGGCAAGCTGCCCGCAATCTGGTCCGTCAAAACCTTTAACCTGCAACGACATTTACTCCATCATGGGCGCGGGAGTGCGGATCTTCATCGAATGCATCTAGAACCCGCACTGCGAAGGCAGGGCTCATCTCACCCTCAACTTGTTCTTTCGTCATCCAACGTACTTCCCGCGCTTCGGCAGTAGGGTGCGTGTCGCCGGCGGCAGGACCGCACCGGTAAACCAGCGCGACAATCCCCTGAGTAAGGTTCTTGTAGACGCCGGTGAGACGTTGCACTGTGACCTTCAATCCAGTTTCTTCGAGCACTTCGCGTCGAACGCCGTCCTCGAACGATTCGTGCAGTTCGAGTACTCCGCCGGGAGCCTCCCAGCGCCCGTTGTCCTCTCGCCGGATGACGAGAACCCGACCGTCATCCCGTACAACGATCCCGGCAACACTGACCGAGTGCTTTGGCGTAGTTCCCATCGTTGGTCTCCATTGTTCGACGCCGGCAGACGTGACACCGGTTGACTGGCTCCCTAGACTAGTCGTCTAGACATGTAATGGAAGGCTGCCGGGTGCTGCAACTTGGACAAATCGATCGAGGCGATGACAAACCGCCATATAGGCAGATCGCCGGCATACTGCGAGAGGCGATCAGTTCCAGTCGGCTCCCGCCTGGGGAACGACTGCCATCCGAGGCGGAACTGATCGAGCATTTCGGTGTGGCCCGCATGACCGTAAGACAGGCCGTGCAGGAGCTTCGTTCCGACGGACTCGTCATCTCGCAACACGGCCGCGGAGTGTTCGTCCGGCCGACTCCACCAATCCGCAGGCTGGCATCGGATAGATTCGCACGACAGCATCGCGCCGAAGGAAAGGCGGCTTTTTCCGTCGAGGCAGAGAAATCCGGCTACTCGCCGCAAGTCGACAATATCGCCGTCAGCCGCGAGAAGCCGAATTCGTTTATAGCGGAACAACTTCGAATATCGGCCGACGATGACATCGTCGTGCGATCGAGGCGTTACCTGGCGAATGGGCGACCCGTTGAGACGGCCGTCTCGTACATTCCGGCGGCATTTGCCGAAGGCACGAGGATCGAGCAGGTGGATACCGGACCCGGTGGTATCTACGCGCGCTTAGAAGAGCACGGTCATGTGCTTGCTCGCTTCACTGAAGAAGTCGCCGCTCGGATGCCCACTCCTGATGAACGGCGGCAGCTGGAGCTTGACTCGGGAGTTCCGGTGCTGACGGTGCGGCGAACCGCTTACGACACCGATGACGTGGCGGTGGAGGTCTGCGACACCGTGAAGGTGGCCTCCGCCTACCTGCTCGAATACGAGTTCCCGGCCCGCTGAGCGCAAAGTCTCACACGAATCACGTGTCCGGCGTTGCACTCCTCTAGACGACTATGTAACCTCAACTTGTCTAGAGCAGTTCTACGAAAGGTCGACAAAATGTCTGTGCCGAAGTGGCTCAAGCTGTCTCACCAGCAGGTTTTCCCACACAAAGCGTTCGTGGTGTCCGACGTGACGCCGGTGATCGATTACGAGCGGTCAACGAAAGACAACAAGGTTCAGGCGACTGATCGAGAAACAGGCCTGCCGTTGTGGCAGGTGGAAGTCCTCGACGGCGATCCGGCCGCGAGTAAGCGGGCACGCACCCTGACCGTCAAGTTCGCAACGCCCAAGCAGCCTGTGTGCCCACCGAACACTGCCGGAGTGCCTTTCACACCAGTGATTTTCGAAGGGCTGTGCGTGTTGCCGTACGTAGACCGTTCGAGTGAATCCGGCCGCATTGCGTGGTCGTTTCGGGCCTCGGGCATGACCGCGGACACCGGCAAGGCGGGGTCCTCAGCGGCAGACCGGGCGTCAGCATGAGTCCGAACGACCTCGTAGTACCTGGCGATCCGTATTCGATTCCAGATACCGACGCCGGGATGGACCTCTTTGACCTCACGCACCTACTGACGGTCGGCGCCACGTGCCTCATCGCGGTGATCGGCGTGGTCACCCTTTCGTTCGTCGTTTGGAGACTGCGTTCACCCGCCACATTTGGGCGCTATGTTGCAACCCCTGCGCGACGGACCCGATGGCTGCTATGGGCGTTGATCTCCTGGCCGCGAGTTGCCAAGGCCTGCGGGTTGTCGACTTCCGAGCGCGTCGCAGGTACGGACTCGCAGGGCAAGACCACGACGAAGACAGTTTGGACCCACCCTCGCCTTCTCGGGGTGAGCATCTCCGATCACTGTCTGCACATGACCGTCCGCACACGAACGGGCCAGACGGTCGATGATCTCGAAAACGCGGTCCCCGCGATCCGCGACGCTGCCGGGGCACATTCCGCCCGTTTCACGGTGGTTGCACCCGGGACGGTTCGCATGGAATTGGTTATGCGACAACAGCTGTCGGCCATCGAGACAGCTACGCGGCCAAGCAGCACCGAGACGACGGCCGTTAAGATTGGTCGACGCGAGAACGGCTCGCCTTGGATTCTGCGTCTCGCTGGCCTCCACACCCTCACTGTTGGGTGCTCAGGGGCGGGCAAAGGCTCCGTTTTCTGGGGCATCGCAGGCGGATTGGGCCCAGCCGTCAAGTCAGGAACCGTCCGGCTGTTCGCCGTCGACCTCAAGTACGGGATCGAAGTGTCAGTCGGCTCCGCCCTATTCAGCAAGATTGCGACAACCGAGGTCGAGGCCGCGAGCCTGCTTAACAAGTTGGAGGAGCTGCTGGATAGCCGTGGCCGCAGGATGGCTGGCCGAGCACGTTCGCACACACCGAGCGCCGCCGAACCGCTCGTCGTGCTGCTTATAGATGAATTGGCGGGCTTGACCGCGTACATGACGGACGCCGCCCTGAGGAAGCAAGTTGCGGGCTCACTCTCACGCATCCTGACAAAGGGCAGGGCCGTAGGCATCGTGGTCGCCGCCTTCATGCAGGACCCTCGCAAGGAGATTCTGCCTATGCGCGGGTTGTTCACCCAGACCGTTGCATTGCGGCTGCGTTCACGCGACGAAGTCGCGATGGTTCTGGGTGATGGCCTCGCTGATGCCGCACCCGCGCACCGCATCAACCAGAGTGAACCTGGGACCGGATACGTCATCGCCGAAGACGGATCAACGATGCGAGTACGTGCCGACTACTGGCCAGATTCGTTAATCCGTTCTGTTGCACAAGAATACGGTCTCACTAGCCAAAGACCCACTGGTCCCGCACAGAACTGAGGACAGCGGCATGGCAACTCTTGGCATCAACGCCACCACCGCACTAGCGACCTTTCCAGAGCTTCTGACAGCGGAGCAGGTGGCGGAGCTGCTTGGCGTGTCCACTGCCACCGTGAGCCGATGGGGCGCGCTACGCGAACACGGCGCAGATGTGGGGCCGCCGTGCTACACGCTATCTGATCGCGTAAGACGTTGGGACGCAGCGGAAGTCCGCGCGTGGCTCAAGCAGGCGCGCCGCTAAGTGGCCGGATCAGTACCGCGCGGCATCCGAAAGCGGACGAATTCAGCCGGCCAGGCGCGCTACCAAGTGCGCTACCTGGTGCGCGATCCAAACTCCCCGTCAGGATGGGTCGAGACGTCATCGACGTTTGCCACCATGCGGGAAGCGCGCGCGTTCAAGGCCGATCGCGACGGCGAGGCGGCGATCGGCGCCCGACGATTCGACCCCAGACTTGGCCGCGCCAGCCTCTCCGCTATCTGGACGCAATACAGCGCATCGAAGCAGCCGGCCGTTTCCCCCAAGACGTGGAGCGGCTACGCGCAGCATTGGGAGCTGCGTATCAGCCCGCGCTTCGGCCATGTCCCGGTTGACGAGATCAGCCGGAAGGACGTGCAGCAGTTCATCGGCGGCCTCACCGTGGGCCCGTGGGCCAAACTCGCCACACTCCGGCTGCTGCGCTCGATTCTCGACATGGCTCGCGAGGACGGCCGAATTCACATCAACCCGGCCCAGGGTGTGTCATCCGGTCGGATTCCGGCGCGGGAACGTCACCGCTACCTCTCCGCTACGGAAGTCGCCGTCCTGGCAAACGCCTGCGGCGACCAAGGCGACATCGTCACAATCCTGGCCTTTACCGGTCTGCGCTGGTCCGAACTCGTCGGCCTGCGCGTCGGCGACATCGACCTCAAAGCACGCCGCCTCTACGTCCGCCAAGCCGCCCCGGACGTAGAGGGCCGAATCATCGTCGGGCCGCCGAAAACTCGCGCAGCCGTCCGAACCGTCCCACTCCCCCGAATCGTCATCGACGCGCTCAAGCCACGAATCGAAAACCGCTCGACTAAAGAGCAAGCGATCACATCACCAAATGGCGGCTTCCTGAGATCAAACAACTGGCGCAGACACACCCACTGGAACAAAGCGCTCAAGAAAACCGGCCTGGCGCCGCTGACGATCCACGACCTCCGCCACACGTACGCCAGCCTCGCCCGCAAATCCGGGGCCGACCTCCGCTACGTCCAGAAGACCATGGGGCACTCGACGCCGACCGTCACCGCCAACATCTACAGCGACCTCTACTCAGACGAACTCGACCACGTCGCTACGAATCTCGACCGGCTCAATGACGTCGCCAAAGACCAGGCGAACGGACAGGAACCGGACACACCGAAACATCCATAGAGTGCTGTCACCGCGTCCGTGCAGCTCAAGGTTGGTGGCCAGGGGCGGGATCGAACCGCCGACCTTCCGCTTTTCAGGCGGACGCTCGTACCGACTGAGCTACCTGGCCGGAGGGCAGCGAGTGCCTCGCCGCGCTTGGCGACCCTGACGGGACTCGAACCCGCGACCTCCGCCGTGACAGGGCGGCGCGCTAACCAACTGCGCCACAGGGCCTTGCTGCTGCTCCGCGTCACCGCGTCGCGTACCCCCAACGGGATTCGAACCCGTGCTACCGCCGTGAAAGGGCGGCGTCCTAGGCCACTAGACGATGGGGGCCAGAACCGAATCACTCCGGGGTACTCGCAACGTGGTTTCGTTGGGAGCCACGTCAGCTTAGGTCACCGTGTGCCCAATCCTCAAACGAGCCTCGTTTTGGGTCCAAGTATCCTGAATCTTCGCAGCCCCTATAGCTCAGTTGGTAGAGCTACGGACTTTTAATCCGCAGGTCCCAGGTTCGAGCCCTGGTGGGGGCACCGCAACGCGCCAGCCCCGCTCGGCGCACGGCTCATCGCCCGAGCACCGCCCTGCTGTAAGTGATGTCGGCGAAGGCCGCGGCGACGTCGTCGTCGGCGTAAACGAATCCATTGGCCGCGTGCAACTCCGCAAGGTGGTGGACGTAGTCTGCCAGCCACGCTGGCCCAGGTGGTCGACGATGTGGCTGCGCTGCCCGTGATAGACGAGGTCGTTGAAGTCGATCTCGAACCCTAGTTCGCTCATCCGGTCGTGATGCGCGCGCCAGCGCGGGTCGGCGAAAACGGCGGTGTCAGGGACGAATTCGAAGGCGAGACGGCTGCCGGGCGCACTCAGGGCCGAGATGTTGTCGAACAGCGCGTCCTGCGCTTCGTCCGGCAAGTAGACCAGCAGGCCTTCGGCGCTCCATGCCGAGGGGGCCTGTGGATCGAATCCGGCCGCCTGCAGGGCCGAGGCCCAATCGTCGCGCAGGTCGATGGCGACGGTGCGACGCTCGGCGGTCGGCTCGGCTCCCAGATCGCCCAGCGTCAGGGTCTTGAATTCGATCACCTCGGGCATGTCGACCTCGTAGACGACCGTCCCCGCCGGCCAGGGCAACCGGTAGGCGCGGGAATCGAGACCCGACGCGAGGATCACCACCTGGCCGATGCCGCTGCGGGTCGCCTCCATAAAGAACTGGTCGTAAAAGCGGGTTCGGCAGGCCATCCCCCGCGCCATTCGCTGCGGATCGAACTCCGTGTTCCCGCCGGCAGCGATTTCGCCGTTCACCAGTCTGACGTAGACGTCGATCCCGACCGCGCGCACCAGCGGAGCGGCATACGGGTCGTCGATCAGCTTCGCGTCGGAAGACAGTGCCCGCTGGGCGGCCACCATGGTCGCCGTCGCGCCGACACTCGTCGCGAGATCCCACCGATCACGTTCGGTGCGCGCCATGGTGCCCCCTCAAACCGGGTCCGGAAAACATAGACAGTCTAGTTAATATCACAAGGTCGCGTCCCGGCTCGCGGGACTACTCTCCGAGTTATCCGCCCCCCGCTCTACGCCTGAGGACCCGATGACCGATTTCGCGCAGCGGACGATCGACCTGGCTCGCCGCAACGTGACCGAGGGCGGTCGCCCGTTCGCGACGGTGATCGTCCAGGACGGCGCCGTGCTCGCCGAGAGCGCCAACAAGGTCGCCCAGACGAACGATCCCACCGCGCACGCGGAGATCCTGGCCATCCGCGAGGCCTGCATGAAGCTGGGCACCGAGCACCTCGTCGACGCCACCATCTATGTGCTGGCCCACCCGTGCCCGATGTGCCTGGGCTCGCTGTACTACTGCTCACCCAGGGAAGTCGTCTTCCTGACAACGCGGGACAGTTACGAGCGGTACTACCTGGATGACCGCAAGTACTTCGAGTTGTCCACCTTCTACGACGAATTCGCGAAGGAATGGGACCAGCGACGCCTGCCCATGCGCTACGAGCCCAGAGCCGACGCCGTGGAGGTCTACCGGCTCTGGAACGAGCGCAACGGCGGCCGCCGCTCGACGGTCGTCCCACCCTGCTGAATCGCGTCCTTGGCAGCGGGACCGGCTTTCGCTAGTATTTGCGTATGCATGCAGATAACAGCGAAGGCCGGCTGCCCGACGACCAGGCCAGTCTGGTGGTCGAGGTGTTCCGGATGCTGGCCGATGCCACGCGCGTGCAGGTGCTCTGGTCGTTGACGGACCGCGAGATGGCGGTCAACGAACTCGCCGAGCACGTGGGCAAACCGGCCCCGTCGGTTTCCCAGCACCTCGCGAAGTTGCGGATGGCGCGGCTGGTTCGCACCCGCCGGGAGGGCACGACGATCTTCTACAGCCTGGAGAACGATCACGTCCGCCAACTCGTCATCGACGCGGTCTTCAACGCCGAGCACGCCGGGCCCGGTGTGCCCGGTCACCATCGCGGGGACAGCGGGCTCAAGGCCGTCGGCCAGTCATCCGGCCCGCCGAAGCGGCAGCGCGACGCGCTGAGCGAGCAATAGCCACAAGGCATTTCAAAGGAGAACACAGCAATGAGCGAAGAGCACACCCACGACGCGCCACACGCGCACGAACACCAGCACGGCGACGTGACGCATGCCCACGCGCACACGACCCACGAGCACGACCATGTTGAGCACGAGCACTCCCATGCCCACGAGGACGGAACCGAACACAACCATCAGCACGTGCACCAGGCGGGCCTGGAAGAAGTTCACGGTCACCCGCACGCATAGCGCGAGCGGACCCTCGAGGGCTTAGGAGACCATCGGGCAGTAGTGCTTGGGGTTGCCGCGCTCCTCTTCGGGCGGAAGGTTGCGCGCCGGGGTTTGCACCAGTGGCGTATCGAGTGGGATCCGCCCGCTGGCGCGGTCCAAGCCGGCCCGGGCCCGAGGGTGCTTACGGAATCTGGGGGGCAGCAGGGCAAAGACACCACGGACGAGGTCGCCGAAGCGCCGGTGCAGCCACTCGTCGCGGCGTGACCAGCGGTAGCCCATCAGCTCCCGCACCGGTGGGTCGTACAGGCCTACCGTCACCCAGACAAAGAACGGTGCCAACAGTTTGCGTTGCGCGGCCCACAACCATTCCGGAATCCACTGCGCGAATGGAGGTTTCGGCAGCTCGGTCAGATCGAGCACGGCGCGGGCCGCCCAGTTGTTCTCCAGCACGTTGCGGCACATGTGGTCCCAGTAGGCCTGGAATTCCTCCCAGGATCCCGGCACCGGGCGCATGCTCATGCCGTACATCCGGTACCACTCGACGTGTTCGTCGAACAACTGCCGCTTCTGCTCCTCGGTGATCCCGCCGCAGAATCGTTCGGCCACGTGAATGGTGCCCATGAAGAAGGTGGAATGCGCCCAGTAGAAGACGTCGGGGTTCAAGGCGTGGTAGCGCCGGCCCTGTTCGTCGACCCCCTTGATGTCGGTGTGGTAATCGCGGACCTCGGCACCGGTGCTCGGGGCGCGATCCCCGTCGAACACGACCCCCCCGATGGGGTACAACGAGCGCAGCAGACGCGGCCAGCGCTCGCGGAAGAACGTGGAGTGATCGATGACCGCCGCGCCCAGCTGAGGGTGCATGTTCTGCATCGAACCCGCCCAGGGACCCTGCAGCATGCCCCGCCAATCCCCGAAGTACCGCCAGGTCAGCGAATCGGGCCCCAACGGTGCGGGCGGTGCGTCGTATCCCGTCGCCGAGACCGGACAGCCACCGGCGAGACCGTCGGATGCGTCGGCCGACGCGGCCGAAACCGACTGCTCAGCGGCGCAGGCGACATCGCTACCTGCGACGTCGCTGGTCACGGAGGGCGATGCGGACGTATCTTGAGTCACTATCAGGTCCCTACAGGTATCGTGGAATTTTGACTACAACCGTTGTCAATCTAGAGCTTAGGAGCGATGTGCAGACGGGTCAACGACGGGGGCGCTGGACCGGCGTCCCCTTGGAGAGTCGACTCGCGCTCCGCCGGGACAACCTCATCAGCGCCGGCGTGCAGTTGCTCGGCAGTGCCGGGGGGCCCGCGCTGACCGTGCGCGCGGTCTGCCGTGAGGCCGCGCTGACCGAACGCTACTTCTACGAAAGCTTCGCCGACCGTGACGAATTCGTGCGCGCGGTCTACGACGATGTCTGCACGCGCGCCATGAACGCGCTGACGTCGGCGACGACGCCGCGCGAGGCGGTCGAGCGATTCGTCGAGCTGATGGTCGACGACCCGGTCCGCGGAAGGGTGCTGTTGCTGGCGCCGGCGGTGGAGCCCGTTCTGATCCGCTCGGGCGTGGAGTGGATGCCCAATTTCATCGATCTGCTGCAACACAAGCTGTCCCGGATCGGCGATGCGGTACTGCAGAAGATGATCGCCACCAGCCTGATCGGCGGGTTGTCGAGCCTATTCACCGCCTACCTGCACGGGCAGCTCGGCGCGACTCGCAAACAATTCATCGATTACTGCATCAACATGCTGCACATCACGGCCGCGCCGTACGTGCCGGCCGGCGAGCTCGGCAAGTCGCAGTAACGCGCGTTTTCAATCGCGCTTCATCCGCAAGCCGTGCAGGTGGACAACCGGTGCAAAAACGTCACCTGGCGCGCCGACGAGGAACTTGATGCTACCCGGGTACACAGATATATTGACTGCTACCCATCGACACAGATAACTGGAGGACCGATGTCAGCTGAGCTGACTAACCTACAGCTGCTGCACGAGCTCGAGCCGTCAGTCGAGAAGTACCTGAATCGGCACGAGAGCATGCACAAGAACTGGAACCCGCACGACTACATCCCCTGGTCGGACGGCAAGAACTTCTACGCGCTCGGTGGGCAGGATTGGGAGCCCGGTCAGTCCCAGCTCTCGGACGTCGCCCAGGTGGCGATGGTGCAGAACCTGATGACCGAGGACAACCTGCCGTCCTATCACCGCGAGATCGCGATGAACTTCGGCCTGGATGACGCGTGGGGGCAGTGGGTCAACCGCTGGACCGCTGAGGAGAACCGGCACGGTATCGCGCTGCGCGATTACCTGGTGGTGACCCGCGCGGTCGACCCTGTCGAATTGGAGAAACTGCGCATCGAGGTGGTGAACCGCGGCTTCAGCCCGGGCCAGAACCGTCAGGTTCGAGCCGATCTGTTCGCCGAGAGCCTGTTCGACTCGGTCATCTATGTGACGTTCCAGGAACTGGCGACCCGGATTTCGCACCGCAACACCGGCAAGGCCTGCAACGAGACGATCGCCGACCAGTTACTGGCCAAGATCTCGGCCGACGAGAACCTGCACATGATTTTCTACCGGGATGTCAGCGATGCCGGGTTCGCGATCGCGCCCAACCAGGCGATGAAGTCGCTGCACAAGGTCCTGCGCAACTTCCAGATGCCGGGCTACCAGGTGCCCGAGTTCCGCCGGAAGGCCGTCGTCATCGCCGTGGGCGGCGTGTACGACCCGCGCATCCACCTCGACGATGTGGTCATGCCGGTGCTGAAGAAATGGCGCATCTTCGAGCGTGAGGACTTCACCGGTGAGGCGGCTGCCATGCGCGACGACCTCGCGCTGCTGATCAAGGAACTCGAGCAAACTTGCGAGAAGTTCGAGATTTCCAAGCAGCGTCAGCTCGAGCGGGAAGCCCGCACGGGCAAAAGGACCACCGCGCTCGAGCTACACCAGACCGCGGGCACGCTGACCATGAGCCGGCGGTAGCCAAGCGGTGCGCATCGGTTCCATCGCGCTCGCCAGCCCGGTGGTCCTGGCACCGATGGCGGGTGTGACAAACGTCGCATTCCGGACGCTGTGCCGCGAGCTTGAGCAAGCCAGGGTAGGCACCGTCAGCGGGCTCTATGTCTGCGAAATGGTCACGGCGCGTGCGCTTGTCGAGCGTCATCCGGCCACTCTGCACATGACGACGTTCGCCTCCGACGAGTCACCCCGCTCGCTGCAGCTCTACACCGTCGACCCCGCGACCACCTATGCGGCCGTGAAGATGATCGCCGACGAAGGCCTGGCCGATCACATCGACATGAATTTCGGCTGCCCAGTGCCCAAGGTGACCAAGCGCGGCGGCGGTTCGGCGCTGCCGTACAAACGGCGACTGTTCGGTCAGATCGTCGCCGCGGCGGTGCGGGGCACCGAGGGCACTCAGATCCCGGTGACCGTTAAGTTCCGGGTCGGGATCGACGACGAGCACCACACTCACCTCGACGCCGGCCGCATCGCCGAAGCCGAAGGGGCCGCTGCCGTCGCGCTGCATGCCCGGACGGCCGCGCAGCGCTACTCCGGCACCGCCGACTGGGACCAGATCGCTCGGCTCAAACAGCAGGTGCAGACGATCCCGGTGCTGGGCAACGGCGACATCTATGACGCCAGCGACGCGCTGACGATGATGGCCAGCACCGGATGCGACGGCGTCGTCATCGGCCGCGGCTGCCTGGGCCGGCCCTGGTTGTTCGCCGAGCTGTCGGCCGCCTTCACCGGCACCCCGCCGCCCACGCCCCCGACGCTCGGCGAGGTCGCCGACGTCGTCCGGCGCCACGGGCAGCTGCTGGCCGCGCACTTCGGCGAGGACAAGGGCATGCGCGACATCCGCAAACACATCGGCTGGTACCTGCACGGCTTTCCGGCCGGCTCCGAGCTGCGCCGCGCGCTGGCGATGGTCAAGACGCTCGATGAGCTGGACTTTCTGCTCGACCGGTTGGACGGCTCCGTGCCGTTCCCCGACGAGGCGACGGGCCCGCGCGGCAGGCAGGGTTCACCGGCCCGGGTGATCCTGCCGGAAGGCTGGCTGATCGACCCGGACGATTGCACCGTGCCTGCAGGCGCCGACGTCATGCACTCCGGGGGATGAGCCGACCGCGAGGAATCGCGTCCGGGCCGATAACTCAGTACGATGTGGGCTTTGTTGCATGCGCCTGGGTGGCGGATCGGTTCCGTGGCCCCCAGGCCAGGGTGACGAAACTGGTTGGCACCAGCCGTAGCGGCCGCAACGCGGCACTGCGCTGACATTACGCACGGACACGCTGACGTCTGCATCAGAGCTTCGGAGGCCGGTACGACATGAGTGACGCCGAGAACGACGCCACTCGCAACGGTCGGCATGGACCGGGCTGGGCGCATACGTATCCACTTACCGCGCACCAGGCGCCGTCGGGCGCGGCTCCCTGGGAGCGATTCTTCCGACCCCCGGCCGACGACAACCTGCACCGCTGGCAGCCGGAGGCCACGATCGAACCCGTCGAGGCGCGCGAGGACGACGTCGAACGGGGCGGATCCCACGCCGGCGGCGGCGTCAGCGTCGCCGATCTGATCGCCAAGATCGGTGTCCCCAGCCGGCCGGTCCATCATCGTGCCGTTCCGGAGGACCCGGAGATCGAGCCGACCCGCGCCGAGCCGGCCCTGCCGATCGAGCTGCAGAAAACGCAGGTGATCGACGACCTCGCCTACTCATCGGACGCCGCCGCCGAGCTTCGGGCCCTCGAGGCCGCCGATTACCCGAACGACGACGACCTGGAAGACCCAGCTCCGCAGGTCAGCGACGAGGAACCCAAACGCCGGCGCCGACCATTGCTGGTGGCCGCGCGTTCGACAGCGGCCCTGGCCGCCGTACTGGCCCTGGCCATGACCGGCGGGGCCTGGCAATGGAGCACGTCGAAAAACGCCCGGCTGAATACGATCAGCGCGCTCGATCAGAATTCCAGCGACATCCGCGACCCGGGTGGACAGTACGGCGACGAGGACTTCCTGATCGTCGGCCTCGATTCGCGCCTGGGCGACAACGCCAACATGGGTGCCGGAACCACCGACGACGCCGACGGAGAGCGCTCGGACACGGTCATGCTGGTCAACATTCCGGCCAACCGTAAGCGCGTAGTGGCGGTGTCGTTCCCCCGCGACCTGGCGATCACCCCGATGCAATGCGAAGCGTGGAACCCGGAAACGGGTAAGTACGGGCCCCTCTACGACCCGAAGACCAAGACCTATGGCCCGAAGATGATCTACACCGAGACCAAACTGAACTCGGCGTTCGCCTTCGGCGGTCCGAAGTGTCTGGTGAAGGAAATCCAGAAGCTGTCCGGCTTGAGCATCAACCGCTTCATCGCCGTCGACTTCTCCGGCTTCGCGAAAATGGTCGACGCCCTCGGCGGCGTTGAGGTCTGCTCGAGCACGCCGCTGCACGACTACGAGTTAGGCACCGTCCTCGAACACGGTGGGCGACAGGTCCTCGACGGCTCCACCGCCCTGAACTACGTGCGGGCACGCCAGGTCACCACCGAGGTCAACGGCGATTACGGCAGGATCAAGCGCCAGCAACTGTTCTTGTCGTCGCTGCTGCGCTCGTTGATCTCCGCAGACACACTCCTGGACCTCAACAAGCTCAACAACGTCGTCAACATGTTCATCAGCGACACGGTCGTCGACAACGTGCGGTCCAAAGACCTGGTCCAACTCGGTCAGTCGTTGCAGGGCATGGTGGCCGGACACGTCACATTCGTCACCGTGCCGACCGGCGTGACCGATCAGAACGGCGACGAGCCGCCACGGATGGACGACATGCGGGCGCTGTTCGACGCCGTGATCAACGACGATCCGCTGCCCGAGGAAAACGACCACAACGCGCAGAATTTGAGTACTTCTGGAACGAAGGGCCCGTCCAAGGCGCCCACCACCAAGAAATCACCGGCACCGGCGCCGGAGGCGCAACCCGAGCAGATCACCACGACCTCGCCAAGCGGTGTGACGGTGCGGGTTTCCAACGCGACCACGCAAAGCGGTCTGGCGGCCACCGCGAGCACCCAGCTCAAGCACGACGGCTTCAACGTGATGTCACCCGACGATTATCCGAGCTCGGTCAACGCGACGACGGTGCTGTTCTCGCCGGGCAACGAAGAGGCCGCCGCCACCGTCGCATCCTCGTTCGCCAACGCGAAAGTCCAGCGGGTTTCCGGCTACGGACAGGTCGTTCAGGTTGTTTTGGGTCCCGACTTCAAGTCGGTATCCGCACCCTCGCCGAGCGGCTCTTCGATGAGCCTGCAAATCGAACGCGGCTCGAGCAACGCGCCGGCCAAGCTCCCCGAAGACCTATCCGTCACCAACGCGGCCGACACCACCTGCGAGTGAGCGCTTTTGACGGCGCTCCGCCGCCCGTTTCGGGCGGCGAGACCGTACCCTGGTGATATGCGGACCGCCTACCACGAGCAACTCTCGGAGTTGTCCGAGCGCCTCGGCGAGATGTGCGGCTTGGCAGGAATCGCTATGGAGCGGGCCACCCAGGCTCTGTTGCAAGCCGACTTGGTGCTAGCCGAACAAGTCATCTCCGATCACGAAGCCATCGCCGTGCTGAGCGCGCGCGCCGAGGAAAGCGCCTTCGTACTACTGGCTTTACAGGCCCCGGTGGCCGGCGATCTGAGGGCGATTGTGAGCGCGATCCAGATGGTGGCGGACATCGACCGGATGGGTGCGTTGGCACTGCACGTCGCCAAGATCGCCCGTCGACGGCATCCCCAGCACGCCTTACCCGAAGAGGTCAATGGCTATTTCGCCGAAATGGGCAGCATCGCGGTCGAATTGGGCAACAGCGCCCAGGAGGTGGTGCTGTCGCGAGACCCGGAGAAGGCCGCCCGGATTCGCGAAGAAGATGACGCGATGGACGATCTGCACCGGCATTTGTTCTCGGTGCTGATGGACCGTGAATGGAAGCACGGCGTCGCGGCGGCCGTCGACGTGACGTTGCTGGGCCGGTTCTACGAGCGTTTTGCCGACCACGCCGTCGAAGTGGCCCGGCGAGTCATCTTCCAGGCGACCGGCAGACTTCCCGAGGAAGAGGCGAAACCCCCGTCGCGGTAAGCGAAACGGCGTCGGACTAGTTCAATTGCCCGACTCCTCACACCTCGGTACACGAGCTGCTTCGTCGTCGGGCTAGCCGAATCGGCCGGAGATGTAGTCTTCGGTCGCCTTCTGGTTCGGGTTGGAAAAGATCTTCTCGGTGTCGTCGACTTCGATCAGCCGCCCCGGTTTTCCGACGGCTTCCAGGTTGAAGAACGCCGTGTAGTCGCTGACCCGCGCCGCCTGCTGCATGTTGTGGGTGACGATGACGATGGTGTAGTCCTGCTTCAATTCGCTGATCAGCTCCTCGATCGCCATCGTCGAGATCGGGTCGAGCGCCGAACACGGTTCGTCCATCAGCAGCACATCGGGTTGCACCGCGATGGCGCGCGCGATGCACAGGCGCTGCTGCTGGCCGCCGGACAATCCGCCGCCGGGCCGGTCCAACCGGTTCTTGACCTCATCCCACAGGTTCGCCCCGCGCAGCGAATACTCGGCCGTCTCATCGAGCACTTTGCGGTTGCGCACCCCCTGCAGTCTCAGGCCGGCCACCACGTTGTCGCGAATCGACATGGCGGGGAACGGGTTCGGCCGCTGGAACACCATCCCGATGGCCCGGCGGACGCCGACCGGGTCGACTCCGGGGCCATAGATGTCTTCGTCGTCGAGGAGCACGCTGCCCTCGACTCGTCCGCCCGGCACCACCTCGTGCATCCGGTTGAGCGTGCGCAGCACCGTCGTTTTGCCGCAGCCCGACGGCCCGATGAACGCTGTCACGCTGCGGGGCAGAACCGACAGCGTCACATCCGAGACCGCGTGAAACGATCCGTAGTAGATGTTGACGCTCTTGAGGTCCAACCGTTTGGCCACTTAGTGCTCCTGCCTATGACTTCCTGGTGCCCAGAAACCTTGCCATCGCTCGGGCCGCGATGTTGATGATGGCGATCACCAGGATGAGGGTCAACGCGGCACCCCACAGCCGATCCGTGGGGATGGGGTTGAGGCTCGCGCCGGCTGTCGTCTGGTTGAACATCATGCCGGGCAACGTCCCCATGAACCCGCTGAAGATATCGAAGTTTATCGATTGTTCGTAACCGACCAGGATCAGCAGCGGCGCCGTCTCGCCCATCACTCTGGCCATCGCCAGCAGTATCCCGGTGACGATGCCGGACAGTCCGGTTGGAATGACCACCCGGGCAATGGTTTTCCACTTGGTGATGCCCAGCGCGTAACTGGCCTCGCGAAGGTCCACCGGGACGATTCGCAGCATCTCCTCGGTGGCGCGCACGATCACCGGAAGCATCAGCAAGACCAGCGCCAGCGACACCGCGAACTGCGAGCGGGGAAGTCCCAGCATGGCAACGCACAACGCGTAGATGAACAGTGCCGCAACGATCGACGGCACACCGGTCAGGATGTCCACCATGAACGACGCCAATCTCCCCAGCGCGGTGCCGCCGCCGTACTCGACCAGATAGATCGCGACCATCAGCCCCAGTGGGACGGAGATGAGGGCACACACCAATCCCTGCAGCACGGTGCCGATCAACGCGTGGTAGGCGCCGCCCCCGGTCACGAACGCCGTCATTCCCGCTTGCGAGTGCGTCCACCACACTGTTGACGCGACCGCCTTGAAACCCTTGACGGCCACCGACCACAAAACCATCACCAGTGGGGTCACCGCGACCAGTAGCGACAGTGAAACCAGCAGGGCCGCAATGAAGTTCGAGGTACGACGGCGCCAACTAACCGGCGAGAACGTCCGCGGCTTGAGCGGCCGGTCCAACATCGAGGTCATCGGGCCCCCTTTCGCGCCGCCCCGGCGACGGTGCCCCGTGCCAGAGCGTCGACCAGGAACGTGAGCACGAAGAGCGTCAGGCCCGCGGCGATGTACGCGCCGGCCTTGTATCGGTCATCGAATTCGGCCGCGGCGCCGGCGATCTTGGTCGCAAAGGTGGAGCCGCCATCGAACAGTGACCACCCGAACGCTGCCTGGGTGCCCCGCAGAATGATCAACAGCGCCACCGTCTCGCCCAGGGCGCGGCCCAGCCCCAACATCGATCCGCTGATATAACCGGACCGCCCGAACGGCAGCGTGACCGTCTTGACCACTTCCCACCGCGTGGCACCGAGCGCCAGCAAGGCCTCGATCTGGTCTTGCGGTGTCTGGACGAACACTTCGCGCGTTACTGCGGTGATGATCGGCAGGATCATCACCGCCAAGACGACCCCACCGGTGAAGATGGTTCCCCCGCCCGCCGGTGAGGCATTGCCGTTGGCGAACAGAAAACACCAGCCCAGTGAGCGATTGAGCCATGTGGCGACCGGGCGCAGTTGCGGCGCCAACACGTACAGACCCCACGCTCCATAGATGATCGAGGGCACCGCGGCCAGCAGGTCGACCGAGTACGCCAGCGGCGTGGCGACCCGTCGCGGCGCGTATTGAGTGATGAAGATGGCCACCCCCAGCGCGACCGGCATGGCCAAGACGAGCGCGAACAGCGATACGAACAGGGTGACCGGCACCAGGCTGGCGATACCGAAGTGCATCGCCGAGGTGTCCGTGGTGACCCAAACACCGCCGTAGCTGAAAAAGTTCTCCCGATTCCGGTGCAGCGCCGGTATCGCGCGTCCGAGCAGGAACGCCGCGATCGCGGCGATGACCACGATGATGAGCACGCCCGAGGACTGTGCGAGCCAGCGGAAAATTCGGTCCGCCACGTGGGGACGCCCCTGTCCCCAAGGGCTGATGGGTGCGGCCTGCCTCTCCGGAAACGGCGCGGCGACAACCGCGCCCGAACCCGCGTCGATGGGATTCGGCGTTGTCACTGTGATCCCGTCACAGGTCTGCTGTCACTCCTTGACACCCGGCGCACTTGATTACTGCAGCGCATTGATGGCCGTAATCAGTCGTTCCCTGACCTTATCGGGCAGCGGTACGTACCCGGCCTTTCCAAGTTCGCCCTGCGCGCTGCTGGCGGAGACGGCGAGGAACGATTTGACGGCCGCGGAGGTCTGGGGGTCGTACCCCTTTGAGCACACGATCTCATAGGTGACCAGCAACAACGGGTAAACGTGCGCTTCCTCGGAGCCGTACATGGCGTTGAGGTCGAGCACCAGGTCATTGCCTTCGCCCAAAAATTTGGCCGCGTTGACGGCGTTCCCGGCCGTTTCGCTGGTCAGCGGGATGACGCCACCGCGGGTCGCGATCTTCGCGTACGGCATGCGGGCCTGGTCGGCGAAGCCCTTCTCGACGTATCCGATGGAGCCCGGGGTGGCGCGCACCGCCTGGATGACGCCGGCCGACTTCGCGGCTCCCTCACCGACACCGCCCTGGAACTCGGTGCCGACTCCTTTGGACCAGCTCTGGGGCGCGGCCGCGGTGAGGTATTTCTGGACGTTATCGGTGGTTCCCGACGAGTCGGTCCGGTAGATCGGCGCGATCTTGGAGTCGGGCAGCGGCGTACCCGGGTTCAGCGCCGCCAGGATCGGGTCGTTCCAGGTGGTGATCCTGCCGGTGAAAATCTTGGCCAGCGCGTCACTGTTGATCACCAGGGACGGGTTTCCGGGCAGGTTGTAGACGATCCCGATGGGGCCGAAGACCAGGGGCAGGTCCCACGCCGGGTTCCCGTCACAGCGTTTGGCGGCGGGCCCGATCTGGTCGGCGACCAGAGGAGAGTCCGCACCCGCGAAATCGACGTGCCCGGCGATGAACTGCTCACGGCCGGCGCCGGATCCGGTCGGGTTGTAAGCCAGGCCCTTTCCCGGGCAGTACTGGCCCCACACCTGGTTGAACACCGTGATCGCGTTCTCTTGCGCGGTCGAGCCCTCCGCCGTCAGCTTGTCCTTGCCCCCGCACCCGGCAGTTCCGGCGACGCCGGAGCTGGGCCCTGCGGTCCCGCGGCCGTTCTCATCGCTTCCGCAGGCGGTCAGTGCTCCGGCAACGAGCGCCGTAACCAGCGCCGCGGCGGCCAGCGCCCTGCCCTGCCTATCGAGCCTCACCGATCTCGCTTTCCTGACACGTTCCGGACGCATGTGGTAGCCGCTGCCATCCCTCGTGAGGTTGCCAAGTGCCGGCGAAAATATGCGCCGCGGCAACGTCTCGGTGGCCAGGACCAGATTAACGATCTGGATAGGTGCCCCTCGTACCCGCGGTCAGTTGGCCCCGGGAACGACCGCGTATGCGGTGTCGACGCTGTAAGTGGTGAACCCGAGGCGCTGGTAGGTGCGCACCGCGGCGACGTTGTCCGATTCCACGTAGAGCATCACGGTGGGTTCGGGGGCGTCGGCCAGGCGACGCCCCAACCAGTCGATGCCGACGGAGGTCAGCGCCTGCCCGAGGCCGCGGCCCTGCGCCGAAGGATCGACACCCAGCACGTACACCTCGCCCAGGCCTGGCCGATCCAGATGCACCTTGGTCCAGTGGAACCCCAGCAGGGTGCCGGCCTGGTCGCTGCCCGAGTCGCCGAAAGCCAGGAACAGCCCCGCCGGGTCGAACCACGGTTCGTTGCGGCGCTCCCCCAGCTCGACGTCCGTCCAGCCGCCCTGTTCGGGGTGGTAGGCGAACGCGGCATTGTTGACCCGCAGCAGCTCGGCGTCGTCGTCGGCACCCGAGTAGGTGCGGATCTGCACCCCGGGCACCTCCGGCACGGTGTCGGGCAGATCGCGCAGCGAGCGTCGCATCTGCATCAGTTCCCGCACTGGGGTCAGGCCCAGCGCGGACGCGGTCGCACGGGCCGGTTCAAGCGTGCCATGCGCCCAAAACCGATTGCCCGCACCGGTTTTCATCAACGCGGCCCGTGCCAGTGTCGACCCGATGCCGCGCCGCCGCGCCTGCGGATGCACCACGAGCTCGGCCATCGAAGTCTCGCCGTCGCGCGGCGGACTCAGATTGAGGTAACCGACGATCGCGCCACCGGCCGTCGTGGCCCCCGACGCGGCACTCGTGATCAGCAGATGCTCGGTGCGGTCGTGCCCGAGCTCCCGCAGCACCTGCTCTCCAACTGGGGCGACCCCGTCGGATTCGGTTGCCGCACTGACAAGTTCGCGTACGCCCCGCTGCTCCTCGACGGTCAGGCTGCGGCGCCAGTCAGGCGACGTCACTGCGTGTGCAACGGATCGACCAACGGATCTTGGACGTCCTGCGATTCGGATCCGGCGCCGTCGGCGTCATCGGTCTCGGCGGTCGGCGTACGGCCGCGCGCGGGACGGACGGCCTTATAACCCACGTTGCGTACGGTACCGATCAGCGCCTCGTACTCGGGACCGAGTTTGGCCCGCAGCCGACGCACGTGCACGTCGACGGTGCGGGTGCCGCCGAAGAAGTCATAACCCCATACCTCGTGCAGCAGCTGCGCGCGCGTGAATACCCGCCCGGCGTGCTGGGCCAGATATTTGAGCAACTCGAATTCCTTGTAGGTGAGGTCCAGGGGGCGGCCCCGCAGCCGGGCGGTGTAGGTGCCTTCATCGATCACCAACTCGCCCAGGCTGACCTTGCCGGCGCTCTCCTGGTCCGCGAGTCCGCCGCGGCGGCCGATCACCAACCGCAGCCGCGCGTCGACCTCGGCGGGCCCCGTCGTGGGCAACAAAATCTCGTCCAGACCCCAGTCCGAGCTGACGGCCACCAGCCCACCCTCGCTCACCACGGCGAGCACGGGGCCCGACCGGCCCGCGGTGCTCAACAGGCGGCATAGTCCGCGGGCCGACGACAAATCGGTCCGCGCGTCAACGATCACCGCATCCGCGGTCCCGGCCTCGAGCAACGAAGCGGGTTCTGGCGGCGCCGTCCGGACCGTATGCGGAAGCAGGGACAACGACGGCAAGACCGGGTCGGGATGAAGCTCCGAGGTCAGCAGCAGTAGTTCCAACTAGCCCCTCCAGCTCGGGGGAACGGCTTCTCCCAAATTGACAACGCCGTTAAGCGTTAGTTACCAGGTCATCTAACGATAACGTGTCACCTGGTTTTTTCGCGTGGCAGGACGAGGCACTGTGATCCCCACCACCAGTGATCCGGCGGCGAGGGATTCTGAGGCGTTGCGCCACAATATGCGGGTGCGCAAGGTGCTGATTGCTGTGACCGCGACCGCGATCCTGGTTGCGGTGGTAGCCCTGGGCGCCATCAGCTTCGATTACGGGACCAGCATTTATGCCGAATACCGACTGTCGTCCAGCGTTCGTAAAGCGACCAAGCTGGGCACCGACCCCTTCGTGGCCATCGTGGCGTTTCCCTTCCTCCCGCAAGCGATGCGCGGTAACTACAGCCAGGTGGAGATCAAGGC
Source organism: Mycobacterium sp. NGS56 (assembly GCF_059812425.1). Taxonomy (NCBI): domain Bacteria; kingdom Bacillati; phylum Actinomycetota; class Actinomycetes; order Mycobacteriales; family Mycobacteriaceae; genus Mycobacterium; species Mycobacterium sp. NGS56. The sequence continues at coordinate 78,583 of NZ_JCALCQ010000013.1, read as the reverse complement.
CAACGCCGTCGACCACGCGATGACCGGCAAGGCCACCCTGGAAGCCACGATGTACTCGGTGGACCTGGCCCAGGCGTCGTGGCTGATCAGCCCGGACGCGAAGCTCGGGGTGGGCAAACTGGAGAGCCGGATCATTGTCGATTCGACGCATCTGGGCCGGTTCCTGGGCATCAGCGACCTGATGGTCGAGGCGCCGCCCAAGGAAACGAACACCTCGACCGGCGGTGTCACCGCATCGGGTATCTCGGATAACCACGGGCTGGTGTTCACCGGGACCCCCAAATCGGCGGGCTTCGATCGAAGAGTCAGCGTCTCGGTCGACCTGTCCATCGCCCCGGATGACCCAGCGACGTTGGTGTTCACCCCGACCGGCGTGCTCACCGGGTCCGACACCGCCGACCAGACGGTGCCGGCGGACAAATACGACGCGGTGCTGCACGCCTTCAGCGGAAGGCTGCCCAACCAGCGCCTGCCCTTCGGTGTCGCGCCAACCACCGAGGGAGCCCGGGGATCCGACGTCATCATCGAGGGCATCACCCATGGACTAACCGTGACCCTCGAGGGGTTTAAGCAATCATGACTCGCGCCGACAACAATGCAGAGCGAAGCGATGGGGAGCAGTGGCGCTGATGACCGTAGTCGTCGTGACCGTTGCGGTGCTCGCCGTGGCAACCCTCGCCGGGTGGTTGTTGACGCGGCGATCCGGACGAATCCGGGAAATCTCATCCGCGCCGCAGGAGGACGCCGGCGCCGACATCGCGGCCCTGGGGCTTTCCCGGACCGGACCGACGGTGGTGCATTTCAGCGCGCCGTGGTGTGGGCCTTGCGATCGGGTCCGCCGGGTCGTCGAGCAGGTCTGCGACGACCTGAGGGAGGTGGCTCACGTCGAGGTCGATCTGGACGCAAATCCGCAGACCGCACGCCGGTATTCGGTGCTGTCCCTGCCCACCACGTTGATCTTCGACGTCGACGGCCGGCAGCGATACCGCGCCTCCGGGGTGCCCAACGTGGCCGACCTGCGCTCCGCACTGAAACCGCTGTTGGCTTGACCGCGGTGTCATTGGGTAAGCTGACCGTCGTGTCAGCCCGCCTCGAGCCCATGCTCACCCAGCGTCGCGCAGTTGAACTGTGCCGCACCGCGGGCTGTTGTTGTTGCTGTTGCTGCTGAGTAGCCGCGCTTTCGCGTAGCACTCGGAGCGGCCCGGGATCCAGACCGTGGCACGTCTCCATTCGTCGTTTCCGCCGGCAACACAGGTATCCAGGAGCAGTTCCTTGCCAAGCAACACCACCACCACGCAGCCCGACCTGGTCGACGTGCGCGGACCGCGATTCGCTGCCTGGGTCACCACCGCAGTCTTGGTACTGGCGCTGGTCGTGTCCGCGACCAGTCCCCTGATTGCCGCGGTGATCCTGGCCGCCCAGGCCGTCATCTTCGCGATCGGCGCGGTCGGCGGACCGCGTAATCATCCGTACGGCCGGATCTTCGCCACGCTCGTCGCACCGCGGCTGGGCCCGGTGCAGGATCGCGAGCCGACCGCACCGCTGAAGTTCGCTCAACTCGTCGGCCTGATCTTCGCGGCGCTGGGAACCGTCGGATTCGCGACCGGCGCGGTCGTGGTCGGCGTCGTCGCCACCGCGGCGGCCCTGGCGGCCGCGTTTCTCAACGCAGCCTTCGCCATCTGCCTGGGCTGCCAGCTCTATCCGCTGGTGGCCCGTTTCCGACGCCGCACGCGTCCGACCTGACCTGCTGTAACAAAAGCGATTGAAAGGATCCACTCCATGGCACGCTCCGACGTCCTGGTCTCCACCGACTGGGCTGAGAGCAATCTCGACGCCTCTGGCGTCGTCTTCGTCGAAGTAGACGAAGACACCAGCGCTTACGACGCCGGCCACATCCCCGGCGCGATCAGGCTGGACTGGCGCTCCGATTTGCAGGACCCGGTCAAACGCGACTTCGTCGACGCCCAGCAGTTCTCCAAACTGCTCAGCGAGCGGGGCATTTCCAACGACGACACCGTGATCCTCTACGGCGGGAACAACAACTGGTTCGCCGCGTACGCCTACTGGTACTTCAAGCTGTACGGCCATGACGACGTCAAGCTGCTCGACGGCGGCCGCAAGAAATGGGAGCTGGACGGGCGCGCGCTGTCCAGCGAGACCGTCACCAGACCGGCGACGTCGTACACCGCCGCCGCGCCGGACAACAGCATCCGGGCATTTCGCGACGAAGTCATTTCGGCCATCAACGTCAAGAACCTGGTTGACGTGCGCTCCCCCGATGAGTTCTCGGGCAAGATCCTGGCGCCCGCGCACCTCCCGCAGGAGCAAAGCCAGCGGCCCGGTCACATCCCCGGCGCCATCAACGTGCCGTGGAGCAAGGCCGCGAACGAGGACGGCACCTTCAAGTCCGACGAAGAGCTGGCCAAGCTCTACGCCGGTGCCGGCCTGGACGGCAGTAAGGAAACGATCGCGTACTGCCGCATCGGTGAGCGGTCGTCGCACACCTGGTTCGTTCTTTATGAATTACTCGGGCATCGGAATGTGAAGAACTACGACGGCAGTTGGACGGAATACGGCTCCCTGGTGGGTGCCCCGATCGAGTTGGGAAGCTGATATGTGCTCTGCACCGAAACAAGGACTGACGTTGCCCGCCAGCGTCGACCTGGAGAAGGAAACGGTGATCACCGGTCGGGTGGTGGACGGCGAGGGCCAGGCGGTGGGCGGCGCATTCGTCCGCTTGCTGGACTCCTCCGACGAATTCACCGCCGAGGTGGTGGCGTCGGCCACCGGTGACTTCCGGTTCTTCGCCGCGCCGGGCTCCTGGACGCTGCGCGCCCTGTCGAAGGCCGGCAACGGCGATGCTGTGGTGGCGCCGTCCGGTGCGGGCATCCACGAGGTCGACGTCAAGATCGCCTGACCCGCCAGCCGTGCCCCACGGGGATACCGCGGGACGAATAGACTTGTCCCCGTGGTGCTGTTCTTCGAGATCATGCTGGTTGTGGCGGTCGTGGTGATTTCATGGTTCGCCCTGTACACCCTCTATCGGCTCATTACCGACGAGTCGTGACCCGCGCCGGCGACGATCCAGAGCGCAGCGATGGGGAGGAGCACGTGACCCCCGACGAACCGATTAGTTCTGCCGGGTCCGGCGACCGGGCGGTGGCCGCCGCGGCTGAGCGCGCGAAGCTGACCGCCGGACGCAACATCCCGTCGTACGATGACCTGCCTCTGCCCGCCGACACCGCGAACCTGCGCGAGGGCGCCAACCTGAGCGATGCGTTGCTGGCGCTGCTGCCGCTGGTCGGCGTGTGGCGCGGCGAAGGCGAAGGCCGTGGACACGACGGCGACTACCGGTTCGGCCAGCAGATCGTGGTGTCGCACGACGGCGGCGACTATCTGAACTGGGAAGCCCGCTCCTGGCGCCTCAGCGAGACGGGGGGCTACCAAGAACGCGGCCTGCGCGAGACCGGGTTCTGGCGCTTTGTCGCCGATCCGGACGATCCGGGCGAATCCAACGCGATCGAACTGCTGTTGGCCCATTCGGTTGGCTACGTCGAGCTGTTCTACGGCCGCCCGCTGACCCAGTCGTCGTGGGAGCTGGTCACCGACGCGCTGGCCCGCAGCAGGTCGGGAGTGCTGGTCGGCGGCGCGAAACGCCTCTACGGCATCATCGAAGGCGGCGACCTGGCCTACGTCGAAGAGCGGGTGGACGCCGACGGCGGTCTGGTGCCGCATCTCTCGGCACGGCTGTCCCGGTTCGTCGGTTAGTAACGGCCTTTAGATATGGAGCGGCCCCCGAGCCGTATTCCTGGTCGGACAAAAACCGGAAGCTCGGGGGCCGGGTGACTGCGGGGAATTCGCTAGCGCGAGTGTGGCGCCAGTTCTTCCAAGCCACAGCTGCTAGCTCGCAGCCACCTCACATGTCCATGAAGCTATCAATTTCGCGGACCACCTCCCTTCTTGTGTACGACCGACCGTACCGGCGAATCGGCCAGCCGACAACAGAATTCAGCGTTCAGCGATCGCTGACGATTGCGGCGTCAACCAGTTCGGCGAACTCCGTCGCCATCGGTGAGGGCCGCAGCGGGCGGCCATCGAGGGTATGCACGCGGGCGGCCAAGGTCATGCTCGAGATCAGCCAAACGCCTTGGGCGGCATCCAGATCCGCGACGCGCAACGCCCGGTAGTCGCAGTCGTAGCCCTTGTCCCTGGCCACCTCGAACAGGGCCTGTTGGGTGGTGCCACGCAGGATCGGGTACCACGGCGGCGGGGTCAGCAAGCACGGATCACCGTCCGGGCTCTCAGAGGCGGCGGCGATGACCACCGTCGAGCGTGGGCCTTCCAGGATGTAGCCGTCCGTGCTGACGAAGATCACATCACCGGCGTCCTGACGGGCGGCATGGCGCAGGGCCGCCATATTGATCGCGTAGGACAGGGTCTTGGCGCCGGCCAGCAACCACGGCATCGCGTCGACCCCGCTGGCCGGCAGCCCGCGGTCGAGCGTGATCGCCGCAAGTCCGCCACGCCGGACCGCCGTCACGCGTTCGGGAACGGCGTTGACCATGACGTAGGCCGTCGGCACCGAACCGCCCTCTCGACCGCGGCTGTAGATCAACCGCATCGCCGCGTCGTCGGCGTTCGCCGAGCACCAGTGCCGGGTGGCTACCTCGATTGCGCTTCGCCACCGCGGCAGATCAGGCTGGGGCAGGTCGGTCAACGCAGCCGACTGGGTCAGCCGCTGCAGATGCGGCTCGATCAAACAGGCCCTGGCGTCGCGGACCATTAGCGTCTCGAAGACACCGTCACCGCGGACCGCCGCCAGGTCGTCGGCGTACAGCAGGGGCGCCTCCGGCGAATGAATTTCGCCGTCCAGCGTGACAATCACACCCGTCTGACCGGCCATGGTCGAGAAGCCTATCCAATGCGATCCGCGAGCGCGGCGCACGACGGTCCCTGCGAATGTGAAGCTGGCCGCACATTCGGCGGCCAATGTGAAGCCAGCTTCACACTCGTGAGGAGCGTCTGGCGGTCCGTAGAGTTGAGTCGTGACCCATGCTGTTCCCGCACCCGAGACCGGACCCGACGCCGGTGCCGTCTGGCATTACGGCGATCCGTTGGGCGAGCAGCGCGCGGCCGGCACCGACGCGATATTCGTCGACCGCTCGCACCGCGGAGTGCTCACCCTGACCGGCAACGACCGGCAGACCTGGTTGCACAGCATTTCGACGCAATTCGTCAGCGATCTTCCCGACGGCGCGAGCACACACAATCTCAGCCTCGACGGCCAGGGCCGCGTCGAGGATCACTGGGTCCAGACCGAGCTGGCCGGCACCACCTATCTCGACACCGAACCGTGGCGGGCGGAGCCGCTGCTCGGTTACCTGCGCAAGATGGTGTTCTGGTCCGAGGTCACCCCGGCCGCAGCCGATCTGGCCGTGCTGTCGTTGCTGGGCCCGAAGCTGGCTGACCAGGCGGTTCTGGACGCGCTCGGGGTGGACGCGCTGCCCGCCGAGCTGACCGCGATTCGTGCGGGCGACGGCTTCGTGCGGCGAATGCCCGGCGTCCCGGACGGTCAGATCGAGCTGGACCTGCTGGTTGCGCGTGCCTCAGTGGACGACTGGCGAAATCGCCTGATGCAGGCCGGGGTCCGGCCCAGCGGTGTGTGGGCCTACGAAGCCCACCGGGTCGCGGCCGTGCGGCCCCGCCTCGGCGTCGATACCGACGAGCGCACGATTCCCCACGAGGTGGGATGGATCGGTGGTCCCGGCGCCGGAGCCGTCCATCTGGACAAGGGTTGTTACCGCGGCCAGGAGACCGTCGCGCGGGTGCACAACCTGGGCAGGCCGCCCCGGATGCTGGTGCTGCTGCACCTCGACGGGTCGGTGGACCGGCCGTCGACGGGTGATCCGGTGCTGGCCGGCGGCCGCACGGTCGGCCGCCTTGGCACGGTCGTCGACCATGTGGATCTCGGACCCATCGCGCTGGCGCTGGTCAAGCGCGGGCTGCGCGGCGACACCGAATTGGCGACTGGACCAGACGCCTCGGTGGCCGCGGTGATCGATGTCGATTCCCTGCCCGAAGCCGAACAGATCGGCGCCGGACGGTTAGCTGTTGAACGCTTGCGGGGCGGTGCGGGATAATGAACGGTAACGTCCGCCACAGCGAGAAGGGCGCACCAACGCCCGGTGGCGGGGCACGGTAAAGTGTTGGCAGGACAATACGACACCAGGAGATCGGAGCCGCCTACTCGTTAGGCCGCTCCGTTATTGCGCGAGGGGGTTCCCCCATGGGCCGCGGCCGGGCTAAGGCAAAGCAGACCAAGGTTGCTCGAGAACTCAAATACAGTTCTCCGCAGACCGACTTTCAGCGGCTTCAGCGCGAGCTGTCAGGGACGGATTCGGATGAGTCCGACGAACTGGACAGCGAAGGATCCGACGAATCCTGGGACGACCAGGACAGCTGGCGGCGATAGCTCCAACGCCCCGCGCAGCGCCAGTCGGGCCGGGGGTCGAGCTTCCTAGAATCTCGGGTGTTGACCGACCATCTTGGCCCGCGGACCCTCTTTGCCCCCTTTGCCGATGGTGCCCAGCACCCAGCAGTCCAAATGCCGTGCGGTCAGGATGGCCAAGGCGCGGTCGGTGTCTTCTGGAGCCACCACGGCGATCATGCCGACGCCCATGTTGAACGTCTTCTCCATCTCCTCGCGTGTCACCCGGCCGCGCTGGGCGATCATGGCGAACACCGGCGCGGGGGTCCAGGTGCCGCGGTCCATCTCGGCGACCAGCCCATGGGGGATGACGCGCTGCAGATTGCCGGCCAGCCCACCGCCGGTGACGTGGCAGAAGGTGCGGACGTGGGTTTCGGCCGTGAGCGCCAGGCAGTCCTTGGCGTAGATACGCGTGGGTTCGAGCAGTTCCTCGCCCAGGGTGCGGCCGAACTCCTCCACATAGCCCTCGAGGTTCATCCGATCGATCTCGAGAAGCACCGAGCGCGCGAGCGAATACCCGTTGGAGTGCAGACCGGATGAACCCATCGCGATGATGACGTCACCGGGTTTGACCCGGTCGGGGCCCAGCACGTCGTCGGCCTCGACGACACCGATTCCGGTGGCCGAGATGTCGTAGTGGTCCGGTTCCATCAGACCGGGGTGTTCGGCCGTCTCGCCGCCCAGCAGCGCGCAGCCGGCCCGCACACACCCCTCGGCGATGCCACTGACGATGGCGCTCAATCGTTGCGGGACCGTGCGGCCGACCGCGATGTAGTCCTGCAGGAACAGCGGCTCGGCGCCGCACACCACCAGGTCGTCGACGACCATCGCGACCAGGTCCAGCCCGACGGTGTCGTGCTTGTCCATCGCCTGGGCTACCGCCAGCTTGGTGCCGACGCCATCGGTGGACGCCGCGAGCAGCGGCTCGCGGTAATCGCCGCGGAGCGCGAACAGGCCGGCGAATCCGCCCAGGCCGCCAAGAACCTCGGGACGGGTGGCTTTTGTCGCCAGCGGCTTGAACAGTTCGACGGCACGATCGCCGGCTTCAATGTCCACCCCGGCCGACGCGTACGTGATGCCTTGACTGCCTTCGTGGCGTCCGGGGCTCTTTCCGGGATCCGTCATCGCGATAAAGGCTACCGGGCGGCGCTGACGGCCGGGATCAAACGTCGGCGATGGGGCGCCACCGAGTTCCCTCAGTGCACCACCGGCACTTCATCGGCCGCGAGATCGTCGAGGCCGGCGCCGCGGGCGGCATTGGCCAGCATGTGCTCGATGACGTTCTTGCCCAACGCGGATTCCCCGGGCAGTTCGATCGGATACTGGCCGTCGAAGCAGGCGGTGCACAGCCGCGAAGCCGGCTGCTCGGAGGCCGCGACGAGGCCGCGCAGCGAGATGTAGCCCAGTGAGTCGGCGCCGATGGCATGGCGCACCGCCTCGAGCATCTCCTTCTGGTCTTCGACCGCATTGGCGATCAGTTCCGCCGGTGACGGGAAGTCGATGCCGTAGAAGCAGGGCCATTTGACCGGGGGTGAGGCGATCCGCACGTGCACTTCGACGGCGCCGGCCTCGCGCAGCATCCGCAGCAGTGCGCGCTGCGTGTTCCCGCGCACGATCGAGTCGTCGACGACGATGAGCCGCTTACCCCGGATCACCTCGCGAAGTGGGTTGAGCTTCAGCCGGATACCGAGCTGGCGGATGGTCTGCGACGGCTGGATGAAGGTGCGCCCGACGTAGGCGTTCTTCATCAGCCCCTGACCGTAGGGAATGCCGGACTCCTGCGCGTATCCGACGGCGGCGGGCGTGCCCGACTCGGGCACGCCGATGACCAGGTCGGCCTCGACGGGACGCTCACGCGCCAGCCGGCGACCGATCTCCACCCGGGTGGCGTGGACCGACCGGCCGGCGATCGTGCTGTCCGGGCGTGCCAGATAGACGTACTCGAAAACACAGCCTTTGGGGGTGGGATTGGCGAACCGGGTGGAGCGGACGCCGTCGGCGTCGATCGCCAGCAATTCGCCCGGTTCGATGTCGCGCACGAACGACGCGCCGACGATGTCGAGGGCCGCCGTTTCGGACGCCACCACCCAGCCGCGGTCCAGCCGTCCGAGCGAAAGTGGCCGCACGCCATGCGGATCCCGGCACGCGTACAGGGTGTTCTCGTCCATGAAGGTCAGGCAGAACGCGCCGCGCACGGTCGGCAGCAGATCCAGCGCCGCCTGCTCCAGGGTGGCGTCCGCCGCCCCGTGCGCCAGCAGTGCGCCCAAGATGTCGGAGTCCGTCGTCGCCGGTGCCGGTGCACGCTTGGCGATCAGCCCCTCGTCGCGGGCGCGGGCGGCAAGCTCGGCCGTGTTGACCAGGTTGCCGTTGTGCCCCAACGCAACCCCGGTGCCGGCCGCGGTGTTGCGGAAGACCGGCTGCGCGTTTTCCCACGTCGTGTCGCCGGTGGTCGAGTAGCGGCAGTGGCCGATGGCGACGTGGCCCGGCATGGCACCCAGCGTCTGCTCGTCGAACACCTGGCTGACCAGGCCGAGGTCCTTGAAGACCAGCACCTGGGATCCGTCGGCGACCGCCATGCCGGCGGCCTCCTGGCCGCGATGCTGCAGCGCGTACAAGCCGTAATAGGTGAGTTTGGCGACGTCCTCGCCCGGGGCCCAAACCCCGAATACACCGCATTCTTCACGGGGTGCGCTGAAATCCTCTTCGGGCTCGTGGACGGTCACGATTAGGCAGCTCCCCGGGGAACGGTTGGTGACTTAACGGAGTCTACGGGCACCGTCGTCGCGCCGACGAACCCGCCGGGCGTGTCGAGCGACGAATTCCCACCATAAATACCTAAACCTGCAGTTCAGGGTTATGTTCAGCCCACATCGAACAGGGGCAGGAAGTGTTCAATCTCACCGGCCCGTGAGCCGGAAAGGCGCAGCGCACCGGTGGGCCGCGCCTCGCCGAAAGACAACTTTCCGGTGGCCAGCAGCAGCCAGGTCCGCGGGTCGGTTTCCACTACGTTGGGCGGCGTGCCCCGGGTGTGCGTGGGTCCGGCGATGCACTGAATCGCAACGAACGGCGGGATGCGCAGTTCCACGCTTCGCCCGGGTGCCACCGCGGCCAGCGTGCGCGCGGTCAGCCGCACGGCCGTCGCCAATTCCTGTCGGTCGGGCGCCGGACGGGATTCGTCGCGAAGCCAGTCCGCGACGCCCAACAATGCCCGCCGGGTCGTCGCCGGATCGGCTTTGTCGCGGGTGGCCATACCCTAGGGTCTCAAAATCCTGGAGCCCGCGGTCGCCGGCGCGGTGACTACACCGTCTGACGACTGGACGACCGCACGGCCAGCACGGCAATCGCCCCGGCTTCGTTGAGGGCCAGGTGCGCCAGCATGGGTGCGGCCAGGCTTCCGGAACGGTCGGCCAGCCAACCGAAGAGCCAGCCCGCGATTCCGGTGACCAGCACGGTGGCGGCGACCGGCTCACCCGTTGCGCGCGCATCGGCGATGTGCGAGAGGCCAAATGCGCTGGCCTGCAACAAACGTCCACCGCATGCACCGAAAGCAGCGGAGCCCGCGGTGGTCAGCGCCCCCCGAAACGCGGATTCCTCCGACCACACGGTGCCCACCGGTATCCGCAGCAGCAGCCAATCCGGCAGCCTCGCCGGTGGCTGGCGCTCGGCCATGGATCGGCGCACGGGAGCCAGCTGGGTGGTCGCGGCGACCGTACCCGCCACCAAGAACGCGACCGCTGATCCCAACCGCAAGCCGGCCCAGAGCCGGGGCGGGCCCAAACCCAAGGGCGCACGCGTTGCACACACCAGCAGGCCGCCCACGCCGGCCTGCAGCACCGTCCGCCACGAGGGCGGCAGCCGCGGACTGACTAAACTCCAGCCGACGAGCGCGGCGGCCAAAGACAACGCCCCGGTTCGGCGCAAAATCCTGTCGGACATCAGGATTCGCTGCGGACACTCATCCGAAGAGTCGCGGCAGCACCGCCTCGGAAGTCTCGCGCAGTTCGGACAACGGAACCGTGAACAATCCCTGGACCTCGACCGCGTCGGAGGCCTGGTCGACGACGCCGATGCGCACCGCCGGCAGCCCGCGCGCCTCGCACATCGAACGGAACCGGCTTTCCTCGGTGCGCGGCACCGCCACCAGCACGCGTCCCGCCGACTCGGAGAACAACGTCACGAATGGATCGGCATCCTCGGGAAGCACGATGCGACAACCGGTTTCACCGGCCAGGGCGGCTTCGACGACGGCCTGCGCGAGGCCACCTTCGGACAGGTCGTGGGCCGCGGATACCAGGCCGTCGCGCGATGCCGACCGCAGCACCTCGCCCAGCAACTTCTCACGGGCCAGGTCGACCTCGGGTGGTAGCCCACCCAAATGGTCGGCGGTAACCTGCGCCCAGATCGAACCGTCGAACTCGTCGCGCGTATCGCCAAGCAGCATCAGGGTTTCCCCCGGTTCGGTGCCCAGGCCGGTGGGGATGCGCCGGCAGACGTCATCGATGACACCCAGCACCCCTACCACCGGGGTCGGCAGGATCGCCGTCGAACCCGTCTGATTGTAGAAGCTGACGTTGCCGCCCGTCACCGGAATCCCAAGGGCCACACAGCCATCGGCCAGGCCCCGCACCGCCTCCGCGAACTGCCACATCACCCCGGGGTCTTCGGGCGAGCCGAAATTGAGGCAGTTGGTCACCGCGACCGGGGCGGCTCCGGTGACGGCGACGTTGCGGTAGGCCTCGGCCAGGGCGAGCTGGGCGCCGGCGTACGGATCCAGCTTCGTATAACGGCCGGACGCATCGGTGGACAAGGCGATACCCCGACCGGTTGATTCGTCAACGCGCAGCACACCGCCGTCGGCGTGCTCGGCCAGCACCGTATTGCCGCGCACGTACCGGTCGTACTGCTCGGTGATGTAGGCGCGGCTGCACAGGTGCGGACTACCCAGCAGCGCAAGCAAAGTGGCGCGCAGTTCGTCCCCGGTGGCCGGTCGTGGCAGGCGCGCCGAGCTATCGGCATTCAGCGCGTCCTGCGTGTCGGGACGGGCGACCGGGCGGTGGTAGACCGGGCCCTCGTGGGCGACGGTGCGCGGCGGCACATCGACGACCGTCTGGCCGTGCCAGGTGATCCGCAACCGGTCACCGTCGGTGACCTCGCCGATCACCGTGGCCAGCACGTCCCACTTGCGGCACACCGCAAGGAAGGCGTCGACGTTTTCCGGGGTGACCACGGCGCACATCCGCTCCTGTGACTCGCTGCAGAGGATCTCCGCGGGCGTCATCTGGGTGGTGCGCAGCGGCACGGTCTCGAGCTGGATCGCCATCCCGCCGTCGCCGGCCGAGGCCAGTTCCGAAGTGGCGCAGGATAATCCGGCGCCACCCAGGTCCTGGATGCCGACCACCAGATGACCGGCGTACAGCTCCAAGCAGCACTCGATGAGCACCTTCTCCATGAATGGGTCGCCCACCTGAACCGAGGGCAGCTTCTTGCGCGAGTTCTCGGCGTCGAAGGTGTCCGACGCCAGCACCGACACTCCGCCGATGCCGTCCAGGCCGGTGCGGGCCCCGAACAGGATGATTTTGTTGCCGGCGCCCGAGGCGAAGGCCAGATGCAGGTCCTCCTGGCGCAAGACGCCGACGCACATGGCGTTTACCAACGGGTTGCCCGCGTAGCAGTCATCGAAGACCGTCTCGCCGCCGATGTTGGGCAGGCCCAAGGAGTTGCCGTAGCCGCCGATACCGCGCACCACGCCGTCGACCACGCGGCGGGTGTCCGGCGCGTCGACCGCACCGAACCGCAGCTGGTCCATCACCGCGACCGGTCGTGCGCCCATCGCCATGATGTCGCGGACGATGCCGCCGACGCCGGTGGCCGCGCCCTGGTATGGCTCGACGTAGGACGGGTGGTTGTGCGATTCGACCTTGAAGGTGACCGCCCAGCCGTCGCCGATGTCGACGACGCCGGCGTTCTCGCCGATGCCGGCCAGCATGCCGGTGCGCATCTCGTCGGTGGTGGTCTCGCCGAAGTACCGCAGGTGCACCTTGGACGACTTGTAGGAGCAGTGCTCGCTCCACATCACCGAGTACATCGCCAATTCGGTGTCGGTGGGACGGCGGCCCAAGATGTCGCGAATGCGCTGATATTCGTCGTCTTTGAGGCCGAGCTCGGCATATGGTTGCGGCTCGTCGGGAGTGGTGGCGGCGTGCTCGACGGTGTCGATGACCTCGGTGCGGGCGCTCGTCCCGGAGACTGTCACGCCAGACAGTCTAGGGCGGTGCCGCCGCTACCGTCGGGCCGCCGTGGCGACTATTGCCCGACGACGCAGAACACGTTTCCCTCGGGGTCGGCCAGCACCACCCAGCGAAAATTGTCACCGAACGTGTGCCGACCGACCTCGGTGGCCCCGGCGGCCGTCAGCCGAGACGCCTCGGCGTCGACGTCGGCGGCACCGAAGTCGAGGTGGAGGCGGTTTTTCCCAGGGGTGGGATCGGGCACCTTCTGGAATCCGAGCCGCGGTCCCTCCGGCAAACTCACCGCGGTGAACTCGTCGGCCAGCAACTCCTGCGCCGTGCCACCGAACTGCTCGGCCCACCAGCCGGCCAGCCGGGCGGGATCGCTGCAGTCGAAGGTGATCATCTCCACGTTGAGCGCCATACCGCCAGACCTTAGGCCTGATGGGGTCGGGGCGGAAGGAACTCCGCCATCGCCGCCAGTGGGTGCCCGATGTCGGCGACGGGACACCAGGTCAGAGTCGAGGCGAGCCTGCGCCCTCGTCGGGGTGGCTAATCCGCGCTACGAGCTATCGCTGTCATCAAACCTTCTCGTCGTCGGGATTCCATATTCAAGGAATGAGGACGAGACGGCACGGCGAGAAGCGCGCGGGTAACTTTTCGCGCCGCCGATCCGTCCTTGGAGATATGAGTTGCCGGTGGCGGCCGGTTACTCCGGCGGAACCGGGTCACCCGATTCCGGGCCCACCGCAACGGGATACGCAAAAGGAGAAGTGATGTCGCGCCCGAGTCCCCCTCGCTGGCTAAAGCCGATGAACAAGTTGATGATCGCGATGCAAAGGCTCGGCATCCCGACGGGACCACCTATGGTTCTGACCGTGCCGGGCCGGACCACGGGCCGGCCGCGCAGCACGCCGATGACACCTTTCACACTGGATGGACAGCTCTATGCCGTGGCGGGATTCCCGGGCGCCGATTGGCACGCAATGCGCGCGCTGCCGGCGCGGGTCAGCTGCGGAAGGGCCGAAAGCTGCGGCGAGTCAGGATAACTGAGTTGACCGCCGAGCAGGCCCGCCCGGTACTGCGGCAATACCCGATCAAAGTGCCGGTCGGTGTTGGCTTTCTGAAGCGCTCGGGCCTGGTGCGTGCGGGCAGCCCCGACGAGGTCGAGGCGCTGGCCGGCCGGATCGCGGTGTTCCGATTAGATCCAATCCCGGCGAGCTGACACCAGACGACTCCCCTCGTTCGACCATCCACGGAAGACCCCAACATGCGCACCGCATACCTCGTCGTGACGACAATCGCCATAGCCTTCGACGGCTTCTCGGGCGTGAGCGCACTGCTCCACTTCGCGCCCATCATTGCGCCCATGCGCCGGGCCGGGGTGCCGCTGTCCTGGCTGAGATTCCCCATCGGTACCCTGAAAACCCTAGGCGCCCTTGGGCTTATCGTAGGCCTGTGGATTCCGGCAATCGGCATCGCCGCGGCAGCCGGGCTGACTATCTTCTTCATCTGCGCGATGTACACCCACGTACTCGCCAACGATATTTCCGGTCAGTTCGCTCTCGCCGGGTTCCTGCTCGCCCTCAACGCCGCGACCTTCGCACTCACCCTGGTCGTTTTCGGCTAGCTTCAAAAGCTCAGCGCGACTCGGGTGAAAAGAACGCCTGCATCGCAGACGAGTACGCGGCCACGTCGTGCGCGCCCATCAGCTCGCGCGCGGAGTGCATCGCCAGTTGCGCGGCGCCGACGTCGACGGTCGGGATGCCGGTCCGGGCGGAGGCGAGTGGTCCTATCGTCGACCCGCAGGGCAGGTCGGCGCGGTGCTCGTAGCGCTGCAGGCCGACCCCGGCCTGCCGGCAGGCCAGCGCGAAGGCCGCGGCCGTGCGTCCGTCGGTGGCATAACGCAGGTTGGGATGCACCTTCAGCACCGGTCCGGCGTTGGCCTCTATCGGGTGGCCGGGCTCGTGCCGATCCGGATAGTTGGGATGGGTGGCGTGCGCCATGTCGGCAGAGGCCAGCAGTGAGTCGGGCAGGCGGCGCAGGAAGTCCTCTCGGGTACCGCCGGCCGCGAGCACGATTCGCTCCAGGACGGTGCCCAGCAGGTCGGACTGGGCACCGTGGTCGGAGGACGAACCGACCTCCTCGTGGTCGAAGAGCACCAGCACGGGCACGAACGCGCGGGGTGTGGTCGCCAACAAAGCCTCCATGCCCGCATAGCAACTGGCCTGGTTGTCCAGCCGGGGAGCGCTGAGCAGGTCGGCGTCGGCTCCGATCACGGTTGCGGGGGTCAGGTCGTGGGTCATCAGATCGGCGGCCAGCACGCGGGTCGGCGCGACCTCCGCGCGTTCGGCGACGAAGTCGATGAATGACCTCGCTTCTGCGCCGACACCCCAGACGGCGTTGACGTGGCGCTGCGGGTCCAGTGTCAGCGATTTGCGGTCCTCGGCCAGGTGAATGGCCAGCTGCGGCACCCGCAGGATCGGGTCGTCGATCCGGACCAGCCGGTGCCCGATCCCGCTGCCGTCATGCACCGACAACCGTCCGCTGATGCCCAGATCGCGGTCCAGCCAGGAGTTGAGCCACGCGCCGCCGTAGGGCTCCAGGGCGAGCACCCGCCAACCGGCGACCACCCGGTCGGGATGTTGCTTGACCCGCAGGTTCGGGCTGTCGGTGTGTGCGCCGACGATCCGGAACGGGCCGTCGGTGCCGCCGGAATCCCAGGCGACCAACGAGCCGGCCCGCACCACGAAGTAGCGGCCCGGTTCTTGCGGCCACCGTTGAGCCTCGTTCAGTTCGGTGAACCCGGCGGCGGTCAGCCGCGCGCCGACCGTGGCGCATACGTGAAATGGCGAGGGAGAAGCGTCGATGAAATCGCAGAGGCCTGCGGCGCTGGCCGACATGTTGATCATCATGACTTCCTGCGCTCGCCGTCGCCACGCTAGGTCCGATTGCGCGGCTCGGCCCCCGCAAGCCGGGGACCCCCGGCCGCGCACTTCCTGCGCTCGCCGTCGCCACGCTAGGGTCAGCCACGCTAGGGTCAGCAGAGTGCCCCCCGTCCAGCCGCAACCGATCCTCGCGCCGTTGACGCCGGCGGCCATCTTCCTGGTGGTGAGCATCGATGAGGGCGGAGAGGCGACGGTGCACGACGCGCTGCCCGACATTCCCGGCCTGGTGCGCGCGATCGGCTTCCGCGAACCGCAGAAGCGGCTGTCGGCAATCGCCTCGATCGGCTCCGACGCCTGGGATCGCTTGTTCTCCGGACCGCGCCCCGCCGAACTGCATCGGTTCACCGAGCTCAACGGACCGCGCCACGCCGCCCCCGCCACGCCCGGGGACATGCTGTTCCACATCAGGGCCGAGAGCCTGGATGTCTGCTTCGAGCTGGCCGACCGGATCCTCAAAGCGATGGCCGGCGCGGTCACCGTGGTCGACGAGGTGCATGGCTTCCGCTACTTTGACAACCGCGACTTGCTCGGATTCGTTGATGGCACCGAGAATCCGGACGGTGCGCTGGCCGTCAGCGCCACCGCCATCGGCGACGAGGACCCCGACTTCGCCGGCTCCTGCTATGTGCACGTGCAGAAGTATGTGCACGACATGTCGTCGTGGAATTCGATTCCGGTAACCGAGCAGGAACGGGTGATCGGCCGCACCAAACTGGACGACATCGAACTCGACGACGACGCCAAGCCCGGCAACGCCCACATCGCGCTCAACGTGATCACCGACGACGACGGCACGGAACTGAAAATCGTCCGGCACAACATGCCGTTCGGCGAGCTCGGCAAGGGCGAATACGGCACGTATTTCATCGGCTATTCGCGGACACCGCAAGTGACCGAACGAATGCTGCGCAACATGTTTCTCGGCGATCCCCCCGGCAACACCGACCGCATCCTCGACTTCTCCACGGCGGTCACCGGCGGATTGTTCTTCTCCCCCACCCTCGACTTTCTCGATGACCCGCCGCCGCTGCCAGCAGCGCCGGCAGCGGAAACGCTTGTGGCACAGAACGGCTCACTTTCGATCGGCAGCCTGAAAGGAACCTCTTGATGAACAACCTCTACCGCGACCTGGCACCGGTCACCGACGCCGCCTGGGACGAGATCGAAACGGAGGCGACCCGCACCTTCAAACGCCACATCGCCGGGCGCCGGGTCGTCGACGTCAGCGAGCCGGGCGGACCGGTCACCGCCGCCGTCAGCACCGGTCGGCTCGCCAACGTGGCGTCGCCGACCGACGGCGTGGAGGCCCACCTCCGGGAGAGCAAACCGCTTATCCGACTGCGGGTTCCATTCACCCTATCGCGTTACGAGATCGACAACGTCGAGCGCGGCGCCTACGACTCCGACTGGGACCCGGTCAAAGAGGCGGCCAAGAAGCTGGCGTTCGTGGAAGACCGGGCCATCTTCGAGGGCTACGCCGCGGCATCGATCGAAGGCATCCGCTCGGCCAGCTCGAACAAGTCGCTGACCCTGCCGGCCGATCCCCGCGAGATTCCCGACGTCATCACCCAGGCGATCTCCGAACTCCGGCTGGCCGGCGTCGACGGCCCGTACTCGGTGCTGCTGTCCGCCGACGTCTACACGAGGGTCAGCGAGACCACCGAACACGGATATCCGATCCTCGAACACATCGACCGGTTGGTTCCCGGAGACATCATCTGGGCACCGGCGATCGACGGCGCCTTCGTGCTGACCACCCGCGGCGGCGATTTCGACTTGCAACTGGGCACTGACGTGTCGATCGGATACACCAGCCATGACGCGGACACCGTGCAGCTGTATCTGCAGGAGACGCTGACCTTCCTGTGCTACACCGCCGAGGCGTCCGTGCCGCTGAGCCCCTAGGAATAAACGCCGACCAACCGCTGCTTATCCGGAGAGCATTTGAACTTCTCTCCTGGAGGCAGGGTTTCGATGGCAATGACATTGGCCGGCTCGACCGCTTTGGTGACCGGTGCTACATCGGGTATCGGTCGGGAAGTCGCATTGCAGCTTGCAAGCCGCGGCGCCGAGGTCGTGGTGCAGGGCCGCGACGCCGAACGCGGCGCCAAAGCCGTCCGCGATATTGAAAATAATGGCGGCAGAGCGCGTTTTGTCGCCGCAGATCTCAACGATGCCGACGATGTGCGGCGATTGGCCGCCGAGGCGGGACCGGTGGACATCCTGATCAACAACGCCGGCATCTATGAGTTCGGCCCCACTGCGGACACCGACAACGCGACCTTCGATCAACACGTGAACGTCAACTTGCGTGCGCCATACCTACTCGTTCAGCAATTGGTGCCGGCCATGGCCGCTCGGGGCAACGGCGCCGTGGTCAACGTGAGCACTCTCGCCGCGTCGGTGGCAACGCGCGGGGCGGGGATCTACGGGGCCACCAAAGCGGGCTTGGAACAGCTGACGCGTGTGTGGGCCGATGAATTCGGCGAGTCGGGCGTGCGGGTGAACGCGGTGGCCGATGCGAGTGAAATCGCCAGTGCGGTGGTCTTTCTCGCCTCCCCAGAGGCCAGCTATGTCAGCGGTGCTATCTTGCACGCCACAGGAGGCCAGCAGGCAATCGTCGCCTGAGGACTACAGATCGAGCACCACGTCGGTTTCCGGGGCCGCCGAGCAGATGAGGACTGACCCGGCACCGGGCGGCTCCAACGGCTGCTGGACGTAACTCGTGGTACCGGCGACGATTCCGGTGACGCACAGGTGACACACACCGCTTCGGCAGGAGAAGCGTGTTGGAACGTCGCAGGCTTCGGCGAGATCGAGGATGCTTCGGTACGCGGGTGACCAGTTGACCGTCAATCCGCTGCGGGTAAAGGTGATCTCGGGACCGGTCCCCGGCGTTCCGGCCGGTTGGTGGGGCGGTTTTCGCGCGCCAGTCTCGACGACACCCGGGTTGATCGCGGGAAGCGCGCCGAACAACTCGCTGTGAATGCGGGACGGGTCGAATCCCACGGCGGTCAAGGCTTCGCGCATATCCGTCATGAATTGCGTTGGGCCGCAGAGGTAAACGGTCGCGTCGGTGGGCAGGCCCAATTTCACGATGGATTCCCGGCGCAGCCGACCCTGCGTTTGGGTGTAAAAAACCTGTTGTCTTGCATGCGGTAATGATTTGATGAGTGTCTCGACTTCAGCTGCGAACACTTGGGTTTCGCGGTTACGGGTGGTGTGTAACCACCAGATGTCGCGCCGACTACCGGCCGCGGACAGTGCATGCAGCATCGCGAGGACCGGCGTCGCGCCGATTCCGGCGGAGAACAGGATGACCGGACGGCTGTCTTCGGTCAAGCAGAAGTCGCCGCGGGGCGCGGCCGCCGCGATCACCGATCCCGGCTGGATGTGGCTGTGCAGCCACCGGCTCACCACACCGTGGTCCTCGCGCTTGACACTGATGCGGTAATAGCCGGCGGAGGAATCATCGGATAGGGAGTAGCTGCGCAGCGGGGCGGGGTCGCCGGCGCCGGCGATCCTGACCGTCAAGTACTGGCCCGGCAGCGCCGGTGGCAGCGAGCCGTGATCGTCGGCCTCGAGTGTGATCGACAGCACCTGCGAACTCTCCCTACGGGTTTCGGTGACCCGCAGACAACGGAAGCCCTTCCACCCGGGTGCCACTGCGATCGGTGGTGCCAGCGCGGTCGTCGCGTCTTCGTGCGCGGCCAGCAACTCATGAAACGACTGCTGCCAACCTGGGCTCAGCGCCGGAATGTCGATGGCCTTGCGCAGCGTCTCGACGTTGCGGTCGGGCAAGTACAGCAGCGCGTCCACGTCGGCGACGCTCAGTTCGTGCCGGCCCCGACGCGTCCGCACAATGTCGTCGCCCGCTTGCACGCGACCCTCGGTGATAACGCGGAAGTAAAAGCCCGGGCGATGCTGGGAGACCAGAAGATTGGGCATGTCCGGTTCGCCGAGGCGAAGGCCGACCCGAAAACAGGTGACGCGTGGCTGGGTGACCTCGAACTCGGCGTCGCCGATGCGATAGCGGTCGCCGATGCAGACGTCGTCATCAGCGAGCCCGGTGACGGTGAAGTTTTCACCGAAGTGGCCGGCTCGCAGATCGTCGCGCCCCAGGTGGCTTTTCCAGAACTCGTAAGACTCGCTCTGGTACACCATCACCGCACGCTGTTCGCCGCCGTGACCGGCGAGGTCACCCTGACCGTCACCATCGATGTTCAGTCGGCGCACCATCACCGGCCCCTCGATCGGGGCCTTCCATATGCCGGTGTACACGGTTTTGTCACGCCATTCGACGTTCTTGGGCATGCCCACGTTCACCGAAACAAGCCTGCCCACCATGTCACCTCGAACCAGCTCGCATCGTACCGAGCCCAACTGGGATGGTTCGCCCAGAATATGGCAGCCCGGTCCGCACGGCAACACGTCGGCTGCACGGGGTGTTGCACGCCGCCGGCATGGTGCATAATGGGTCGCATAACCCATAATGTTGAGTGGGTTTCGCCGATTCTCCCTCGGACGCCGCCGCGACGCTCGCTGGTGAATCACGTTGATTCGAAAGGGATGTCATGCCTGCTGTCCATCATCGCTACACCACCGTCGGCGGCCATCGACTCTTTTACCGTGAAGCCGGCGACCCGACCGCTCCGGTGGTGGTGCTCCTGCACGGGTTTCCCACCAGCTCGTACATGTTTCGCCACCTGATCCCGGCCCTGGCCGACCGCTACCGCGTCATCGCTCCCGACCATCTGGGCTTCGGGCTGTCCGATGCCCCACCGGTCGATGAGTTCGACTACACCTTCGACGCGCTGACCGACCTCACCGCGGACCTGCTGCGAACCCTCGGCGTAGACCGGTACGCCATCTACGTCCAGGACTATGGCGCACCGATCGGCTGGCGACTTGCGCTGCGAAACCCGGTGGCGATTACCGCGATCATCAGCCAGAACGGCAATGGATACGACGCGGGATTCGTCGAGAGCTTCTGGAAGGTCGTGCAGGCTTACCAACAGGAGCAGACGGCAGACACCGAGGCGACGGTGCGGCGGTTCCTCACGCTGGACGCCACCCGTTGGCAGTACGTGACCGGCGTGGCCGACGAGACACTGGTCGATCCCGAATCCTGGCATCATGACTACGCGCTGATCTCCCGTCCCGGCAATGACCTGGTGCAGCTCAAGCTGTTTCGCGACTACGCAACCAACGCGCCCCTCTACCCGCGCTTGCACGACTACTTCCGGGCCAGCCGGGTGCCGCTACTGGCGGTCTGGGGCCGCGGCGACGAAATCTTCGGCCCGGCCGGCGCCGAAGCGTTCGCCGAGGACCTGCCCGACGCCGAGATCCACCTGCTCGACGGCGGACACTTTCTGTTGGAGTCCGCGCTCGACGAAGTCGTCCCGCTGATCCGGAACTTCCTCGGACGGCGGGCCGCGGCCTGATCTGTTGTTTGGGCTGGATATCCCATAAATGGGAGCGCTCCCGGGTTAGCCTGACGCGATGGCCCATCCCGATGTTCGTGACGAACAACGGTTGACCGCCAAGGGGCGTGCCACCCGCGACCGGATCGTGCAGGCCGCCGCCCAGCTGATCGTCACCGAGGGGTTAACCGCGTCCAACATGGACAGCGTGCGCCGGGCGGCTTGGGTCAGCGGCTCACAGCTTGCTCACTATTTCGCCGACAAGGCGGCGCTCATTCGCGCGGTGATCAGGCGGCAGATCGACGTGGTCTTGGACTTTCACCGCCAGCCCACACTTCGGGGCCTGGGGTCGTTTGACGACTTCGAGCGGTGGATCGACCTCAACATGCGCTACCTGCGGCGCATCGGCTATTTCGGCACCCCCACCTACCACGCGCTGACCGCCCAGTTGGCGAAGTCCGACGACGCTACGCGCGACGCGTTGGCCGCTGGTTACCGACAGTGGATCGCGTTACTGGAGCAGGCAATTGCGCGAATGAAAGACGATGGGCTGCTAATTCGCGATGCCGATCCACACCAGCTGGCGCTGGTGATCGTCACCGCGCACCAGGGCGGTGGGGTGTTGACCTTCACCTATCACGAGCAGTGGCCGCACGCCGATGCGATTCGCTTCGCGGTGAACTACCTACGTCTGTTCGCCACCGACACCGCCGAACGAGCACCCCGTCCGCCGCGCCGGTCCCGTGGGCGTCGCACGGCACGACAGGTCGGCTGACCGATTGGTGGCTAAGGCGGCGAAGTGACCGAACGCAACTCAACGCGCTTCACCCGCAAGGGACTGGCGACGCGCGCGCGCATCATCGAGGTCGCCGCCCGGCTGATGTTCGAGCACGGCGTGGCCAACACCAGCATTGACCGGGTCCGGCGCGCGGCCGGGGTGAGTGGATCGCAGATCTCGCACTACTTCGAGGACAAACGCGACCTGACCCGTCATGTCATCGGCGCGCGCCGCAATGACGTGCAGGCCTTCCACACTCGGGCGCAGCTCGCCGGACTCGACAGCCTCGATGCCCTGCAGGCGTGGGCCGATGCCTGCGTGGCCGACATCGACGCCGTATACCGCGTCGGCGGTTGTGTCTACGGATCCCTGGCCGGTGAGCTGATCGAGGCCGACCGCGAAATACACGATGATTTGGCGGCGGGATACGACCAATGGATCGAGCTGTTCCGGGCCGGCCTGGAGTCGATGCGCGAGCGCGGCTACCTGCGTCCGGAGGCCGACGCGCGGCACCTGGCCGTAGCGCTGGTCGCCGCGCACCAGGGGGGCGCGATGCTCACCCACGTCACCGGCGATCCGCAACCACTGCGGGCCGCCGTCAATGCCGCCGTCGGATACGTGCGTTCCTTTGCTTCCCACACCCAGCCGGGCAGGGAGCGGTCCACGTTGTCTCGCAGTCGGATGACATCTTGAGCGGTGACATCCGCTGGACATAGTGAGTACGGTCGAACATAATAATGGGTCAGTTGGCCCATTATTTGCGGCGGCTACCCATCGTCGGCGCCGGCCAACACTTTGAAAGAGGCGTCAATGTCCATGCTCGAGTCACCTCAGCCACCGACCGCGCCGGCGGTCGTACGAGAGCAACCGGGCGGACAAACCATGCGGGCGATCATCTTGGAGAAGTTCGGCGGGCTGGACAGCCTGGTCTACAGCGACATCCCCAAGCCGCTGCCGAAGGGCGGCGAAGTCGTCATTGCGATAAAGGGTTTCGGTGTCAATCACGCCGAGATGCACATGCGTCGGGGTGAATGGGCCGAAGCCGCGGAAGTGAGCGGCATCGAATGCGTCGGGCTCGTCGACTCGTGCCCGGGTGGTGAGTTCCCGGTCGGGGCCAAGGTGGCCGCGCTCATGGGAGGCCTGGGCCGAACCATCAACGGCAGCTATGCCGAATACACCCGTGTGCGCGCGGCCAACGTCGCGCTCATCGAATCCGACTTGCCGTGGTGGCAGCTGGCCGCGCTCCCGGAAACCTATGCGGTGGCCTGGACATGCCTCTTCCGCAATCTGGACCTCAAAGCCGGTCAGACCTTGGTGGTGCGGGGCGCGACGTCGTCTCTCGGCCAGGCTGCGCTCAAGATGGCGGTCGCCGCCGGCGCCCGGGTCATCGCAACCACACGCAGTAGCGCCCGGTTTGCCATGCTCGAGAAGCTGGGCGCCTCGCGTATCGAGTTGGAGCGCGGTGACCTGGCGACGCATATCGCCGAGAGCAAGCGGGTCGACGCCGTCCTCGATCTCGTGGGCAACAGCACCATCCTGGACTCCCTGGACATGCTGCGCCGTGGCGGCACGGCCTGCCTGGCGGGTTGGCTGGGCGGGCTGGATCCGCTCGGGGATTTCAACCCTTTGCTGCGCATGGCCTCAGGTGTGAACTGGAACTTCTTCGGCAGCTTTGTGTTTGGCACACCAGGCTTCCCGCTGTCCGATGTCCCCCTACAGCGCATCGCCCAGCAGGTCGCCGAAGGCGCGCTGGAGGCGAAACCATCTCGAGTCTTTTCTTTTGACCAGATTCATGAGGCACACCGGGTGATGGAGGCCGGAGAATCCGGCGGCAAGATGGTCGTTGCGATGGAGTGATTCCGCGTGAAACCGTCTGTCGGAGAACACGAGGAAGGACACGAAATGGGTCTGGCATGGCAGCAGGGCCCGCTGGCGGCGGGATCGCTAGGACACTTTTTGACCGAACAGCCCATGCCACCACGGCTGCTGTTCGCCGAGCCGCTGCGCCGCCGGATGCGGGTGCGTTTCGCGGATCGGTGGATCGCCGACAGCGAGGATGTGATCCTCCTGCACGAACCGGGTCGCTACCCGGTCGCCTACTTCCCCCGAGCTGATATCGAAGAGGAAACGCTGCTCGCCGAGGACCGGGTGACGCAGCACCGCGACCTTGGGGCCACACACTGGTTCACCGTCTCCGCCGCAGGACGCGAAACAAACCACAGCGCTTGGGAACACACCGGGCTGCCCGCCCACGCGGCCGTGCTCGCCGGCCGGGTGGCGTTTGCCTGGCGTGGCATGGACGCCTTCTACGAAGAAGAGGAACGGATCGTCGGACACGCGGCAGACGCCTACCATCGCATCGACATCCGTTCCACCGCAAGGCATCTCGTCGTCCGAGATGGCGACCAAGTGATCGCCGACACCCATCGCCCGCTGGCGCTGTATGAGTCCGGTTTTGCCCCCCGATGGTACGTGCCGCGCGAAGATACCGACGAATCCGCTCTGAAACTCATTGATATCCAAACTTTTTGCCCGTACAAGGGGATCTGTAGCTATTACGACATCGGTGACCATCAGCGGGCCGCATGGTCTTACGTCGACGCCTGGACGGAGGTCGCACGGGTGCGCAATCTGGTGTCCTTCGAACCCGACAAGATCGAAGTGCACCTCGACGGCAGGCAACTTCAGCTGGAACCCGGCCAGACCGTTATCCCGCATGGTGTCGACCGCGGGCTCGACACCGACGAGGTGTTGGAGAAGAAGCCGGCGCGGGGCACCTCATGAGGGCGTCCATCGAAGTCGTCATTCTGCCGGTCGCGGATCCCGATCGCTCGTTACGGTTCTACCGTGACCAGGTTGGCTTCAACCTCGACGTCGATTACGCGCCCACCCCCCATTTCCGGGTCATCCAGTTGACGCCCGAGGGCTCGGGCACCTCAATCCAGTTCGGCGTGGGCCTTACCGATGCGCCGAGTGGGTCGGTGCGGGGCCTGTATCTCGTGGTCTCCGACATCGAGGCCTGTCGCGCAGAGTTGACCGGTCGCGGCATAACCGTCAGCGAGATACGTCATAAGGACACCGACGGCGGCTGGAGCGGCAGGTTCCTCCCGGGTACCGATCCCGGTCGCGGTGACTATGCGAGCGTCGCTGACTTCCACGATCCCGACGGCAATGCTTGGGTGGTGCAGGAGCGGAACCATCAGCCGGCCTGACGGCGGCTCAGGCACAAAGCGGCAGATCGGAAGGTAGCGGTGGCGGAACGAGACACCACTCCTGAGCGGGTGCGCGGGTTCTCCGATGGCGTCTTCGCGGTGCTCATCACCATCCTGGTGTTAGAGCTCAGGCCGCCGAGCGACCACGGTTTCCGCGCCCTGCTTCCGCTGTGGCCCACCGGGCTGAGCTACGTGGTGAGCTATTTGTTCATCGCGATCGTCTGGGTCAATCATCATCACCTGTTCAACTACGCTCAGGTCGCGACGCCACGATTGGTGTGGTCGAACTTCGCGCACCTGTTTTCGGCGTCGCTGATCCCGTTCACCACCGAGTGGATCGCCGACAGTAGGCTGGCCCCGGCGCCGGTATCCCTGTACGCCGCAGTCTTCGTCCTGGTCAACATCACCTACCTGGCGCTGTGTTGGGAAGCGGTGGATCGGCCGTCGCACCAAGGTGTTTCGGCGCGGATGCGCCGCATGCTGCAAATGAGATCGTTCATCACCCTCGGGGTTTTCGTGACGGCAGCGCTGATCGCCCTATGGTGGCCGGTGGCGGCGATGGCACTGATTGTGCTGTGCCTCGTGGGGTACCTGAGACCGGATGTTCCGCAACGAAAGAATGTTGAGCACTAACCATGGCGCCAGCACCCGCACCGTCCGTCCTCGTCTTCGACGTGAACGAGACGCTACTCGACATCGAGTCCCTCGCACCACTTTTCGGTGGGCTATTCGGTGACGAACGGATGGTGCGCGAATGGTTCGCGCAGCTGGTCATGTACTCGATGACCATCACGCTGGCCGAGCGCTATGTGACGTTTCCCGTGTTGGGTCAGGGGGTGCTGCGCATGCTGGGCGGCATCCACCGGGTGGGCGTCACGGACGACGACCTGGACCGCCTGAAGACCGCGCTGCTCACCATGCCGGCACACCCCGATGCCGCCGACGGCCTCGCCGTCCTGCGTGACAACGGTTTTCGGCTGGTCACGTTGAGTAACTCCCCGCCGAATCCGGATGGCCCGACGGCACTGCAAAGATCCGGGCTGGCAGACTTTTTCGAACACCAACTCAGTGTCGATGCTCGCAGCGTGTTCAAACCCTCGCCCGCCGTATATCGGTACGTGTGCGAGACGCTCGGGGTGGCTCCCCCGGATTGCATGATGGTGGCCGCGCACGTCTGGGACATCATCGGTGCGCAGAACGTCGGCTTCAGTGGAGCTCTGCTCACCCGCCGCGGCAACACACCGCTACCGGTCGACGGACTACCGCAGCCGAATATCGTCGCCAATGATCTGCGTGAGCTCGCCGAGCTACTCGGGCCCCGCGATAATTGACCCATGGCCACTTCAGACGGATTTCATCCAGACTTCGACGACACGGCAAGGCCGGTCGCGCTGAACCGGATACGTCACATCAAGGCGTCGGAGATCAGCTCCGACACAGCACAATCGGAGGGGCTACGACGCTTCGCCGCCCTGTCCGGCAGCTCGGTCGGCGCGGAGAAGCTCTGGATGGGCGAGACGCACGCGTCGCCGCAATCGGCCTCGGACAACCACCATCACGGTGACTCCGAGACCGCCATCTACGTGCGAACCGGCAACCCGGAATTCGTCTTTCATGACGGCACCGGCGAGGTCCGCATCGCCGCCGCGCCTGGTGACTATGTTTTCATTCCGCCGTATCTGCCGCACCGGGAGGAAAACCCCGACCCCAACACCACTGCCGAGGTCGTGATCGCCCGCAGCAGCCAGGAAGCCATCGTGATCAATCTCCCGGCCCTGTATCCGCTGACCGACCCTCAGTAGACGGCGATCTCGATCAGGTTGCCGTCGACGTCACGGCAGTAGTGCGAGGTCATCTCCCCGAGCGCACCCACCTTGGTCACCGGTCCGCGGATCACTTCCACTCCACACGCGGCGAGATGGGCACGAACGTCCTGCGCGCCTGCACGGGTGACGAAACACAGGTCTTCGGAACCGGCGGCCTCCACCGACCCGGTGAACCAATTCGGATCGTCGGCCAGCGCCCCGACGGGTCGCAGATTGATCTTCTGATCCCCGAAGCGCAGGGCCGTCCTCTGCGACGGGCCGAACGTCTCGCGCCGCATGCCCAGCACCCGCTCGTACCACGCGGCGGTCGCCTCGACGTCGCGGCAATTCAAGACAATGTGGTCGAACCGCTCCACGGCGATCGGCACCTTCAACCCTCCCGACCCGCGCAAGGCCCGTACCCACCTGTGGTCGGCTGACCACGCGCGAAAACCATTCGCTACCAGAGTAATCCGTTCAACTGCCGCTTGCGCCACGGAGCCTCCCTTCACCCCCGGGCGGACAGAACGTTTTAATACATCTTGTGGCTTTTGATCAGTTGGACCTCGACATTGCCGACCTTCGGATATCCCGTGGCAGCGTGCCGGCCAGCACTCAACTCGCCGAAGGGCTCAAGGCGGCCATCGTCAAACAGCGTCTGCCCCGCGGCGCGCGATTGCCCACCGAGCGAGAACTCATCGATCGCACCCGCCTGAGCAGGGTGACCGTGCGCGCCGCCGTCGGGCTGCTCGAACGCCAGGGGTGGCTGGTACGAAAGCAAGGCCTGGGCACGTTTGTAGCCAACCCGGTGAAGCAAGAACTCGGGCCCGGCGTGCGCACCATCACCGAGGTGCTGGCGGGCTCCGGGATCACGCCGAACGTCGACGTCTTGTCGCATCGTGTCGAGGACGCGCCACAACGCGTTGCCGAGGCATTGGGCCTGTCCAAAGTCCTGTGTGTGCACCGGCGTTTTCGCGATGGTGAGCATCCCCTTGCCCTGATGATCGCCTACCTGCCACCGGGTGTGGGCAAGGCCGCGGAGCCACTTCTGAAGAGCGCGACCGACGAGCAGACCGCGCAGGCGATGGAAAGCACCTACACCATGTGGGAGCGGCGACTGGACGTTCCCATCTCCCGAGCCAACTACGAGATTCACGCGGCCGGTGCCTCGCTGGAAGTGGCCGGCGCTCTGAATCTGCCGTTGGGGTCTCCCGTGCTGGTGCTCGAGCGCACCAGCTACGGCCACGACGACAAGCCGCTCGAGGTGGTGGAGTTCCATTACCGTCCCGAGCGGTACAGATTTTCGGTCACGTTGCCGCGCTCGGTGCCCAGCCCCGGCGCCGGAATCGTGGAACGGCGCGAGTCGACCTGAGCGTGGGCCGAAACTCCCGCGAGGACGCGCTCACTCAGCGAATTCTCAACCGATTCTTCGGTGCCGCTTGGCTTGGCTCCAAGCATTCCCAAAGTCACGGGCCGGACCATCGAACTCATGACGAATGAGCAGCTGTGCGCGAACCTGGTCGAGCGTTACCTGCGCACCCGCGGGCGCCGATATTTTCGCGGCCACCACGACGGCGAATACTTCTTCGTCAGCAACGCTCCGCGGCGCCTGCATGTTCACTTCGAGATCTCTCCCGCGCACGACGACGTGTTGGTCATCCGCATCAGTCCCGCGTGCTACTTCCCGGCGGTCGATCGACCGTGGGTGACGTACTTCTGCGACCGATGGAACCGGCTTGACCGCCAGGTCACCGCGATCGTGCACGGCTCGTCGGATCCGCAGCGCGTTGGCGTAATGGCCCGCAAGTCGCAATGGATCCGAGACGACGTCACCTTCAACGATTTCGCTTCGTTCCTAGACCAGACCATCGCGGACGCCACCGAGCTTTTCGAGGAGCTGAACCCCCCGGTCGAATCGCCGCCCATGGAACGGCCGTTGCTGCGCGACGTCGGCTGACGTCAGCCTACCCCTTTTCCAGCAAACGGATATGGCATTCTCTCAAATGGAGAGGATGATATGCCAACCGGACGCTGAGGTTTGAGAGCGGCGTCGCATCGGCAACAACTAGCACGAGCCGGAACAGACAGCGAGGGGCCATGACGGGCAACGGTGTTGACGCGGCGGACAACTACGAAACCGCCAAATGGGATCCCGCTTTCACCGAGCAGGTGGCAAAGATGCTCGGACCGGCCATCAAGCGGTACTACCGGGCCGAGGTGCGAAACCTGGACAACATCCCATCCTCGGGCGGAGTCCTCTTGGTCTCCAATCACTCGGGCGGCATGCTGACCCCGGACGTGCTGATCTTCTCGCCGGCCTTCTACGACAGGTTCGGCTATGACCGCCCCGTCTACACGCTGGGCCACTACGGGCTGTTCATGGGGCCGTTGGACGGCTGGTTGCGCCGCCTCGGAGTGATCGAGGCCAGCCGCGAAAACGCCGCCACCGCCCTGCACTCCGGCGCGGTAGTGCTGGTATTCCCCGGCGGCGACTACGACTCCTACCGGCCGACCTTCAGTGCGAACACCATCGACTTCAATGGCCGCACCGGCTACGTGCGGACCGCCATCGAGGCCGGGGTGCCGATCGTGCCGACCGTATCCATCGGCGCCCAGGAGACTCAGCTGTTCCTGACCCGGGGCAACTGGCTGGCCCGCAAGCTGGGGCTGACCAAAGCGCGAATGGACATTCTGCCGATCAGCTTCGGGTTCCCCTTCGGCTTGAGCGTCATCTTCCCGCCCAACGTGCCCCTGCCGGCGAAGGTTGTCACCGAGGTTCTCGAGCCGATCGACATCACTGCCCAATTCGGCCGTGACCCCGACGTCGACGAGGTCGACGCCCACGTCCGTGCCGTCATGGAAGCCGCGCTCAAGCGGCTCGCCGGTGAGCGCCGGTTCCCGATCCTGGGCTGACCGTGAACGGGCCACGGGAGGTGGCGTGTGAAAAGACTCGACGGCGTGGACCCGAAGCCGCCCTACAGCCAGACGCCCAACCTACACACGCACTGAAGGTGGCAGTCATCGACCGGTCAACATCACGGTGTGGAGTTACGTGGACCGGCTCGGCGTCGCGGTGCTCACCGACGACCGGACCTTCAACGACCCGCACGAGGCGACGGATGCCATTGCCGCGTCATTCGCCGAATTGCGCGATGCCGCAGGCATTTCCGCTCAGCCGGCCAGCACGCCGTCCAGCACCGAATAGAACAGGCCCAGGCCGTCATCGGAGGGTCCGGTCAGCGCCTCGATGGCGTGCTCGGGATGCGGCATCAAACCTACCACGCGGCCGTTGGCCGAACTGACCCCAGCGATGTCATGCAGCGAGCCGTTGGCGTTCTCGTGGTATCGGAACACCACCCGCCCCTCGCCCTCGAGTTCCTCGATCACGTCGGCAGGCGCTACGTAGCGTCCCTCTCCCGATTTCAGCGGGACCAACAGGTCGGCGTCGGGCTCGAAGCGCGACGTCCAGGCCGTCGAAGTCGACGCCACCCGCAGCCACACGTCGCGGCAGATAAAGTGCAGACCCACATTTCGGGTCAGTGCCCCCGGCAACAGTCCTGCCTCGCAGAGCACCTGAAATCCGTTGCAAATGCCCAACACCGGCATGCCCCGCCGCGCGGCCGCCACCACCTCGGTCATCACCGGGGCGAACCGGGCGATCGCACCGGCCCGCAGATAGTCGCCGTAGGAGAACCCGCCGGGCACCACCACGGCATCCACGTTCTTCAGATCGGCGTCTGCATGCCACAGATTGACGGCCTCGGCACCGACCCGCCGCGCCGCGCGTGCAGCGTCCACGTCGTCGAGCGTGCCGGGAAACGTGATGATCCCAATGCGTGCCGTCACTGCTTCTCCCGGCTGATCGTCCAGTCTTCGATCACGGTGTTCGCCAACAGCGATTCCGCGATCTCGGCGAGCGCCGAATCGTCGACACTGTCGTCCACTTCGAGCTCAAATCGCTTGCCCTGCCGCACATCTGAGATTCCCGGATGTCCGAGGCGACCCAGTGCGCCTACAATCGCTTGACCTTGCGGATCGAGAATCTCCGCTTTGGGCATCACGCTTACGATCACCCGGGCCACCGGCGCTCCTCCTCAGTTGGCGTTCCGGCGTCACTCTACCGGCGAAAGCGCAGCTCGGGGGTCACGGGCACGAGGCAATGTAGGCCTCGCACAGGGGTGCGCCCATGCCATTGAGCACCGGATCGTCGGCCATCGACGGCCAGGCCACCTGCGGCGGCGCCGTGGACCAGAGCGTGACCTCGCTGATCGTGCTGCTGGCCGGGTGGGCGAACAGGTAGGTGTGCATCACCACCGGGCCGCTGATCACGGCGGCCATCCGGTTCGCTTCGTCGCTGGTCAGCGACGGTGACTCCTGCGGTGCGCGCTGTTGGCAGGCCCGCAGGGCGGCGACGGCACTGCTGAAGGCCGTGGTCGCGATGGCCCCACCTCGGGCGGTGTCACCCCGCCAGTGCAAGACCTGGGCCTGCAGTTGCCACTGTCCGTCGGGATGCTGAACCGTCGCGCGAGCCGAGACGGCCGAGTCTCGAGGATCCCGGGGTATCGCCGGCGCCGCGCACAACTCCTCGAACCGGAACCGGGGGCCGGGCGCCAAACCGGTCGTCTGCGCGGCCTGGTCGGCGAGCGCTGGCCAGTGGTACACGGCGTCAAGTGGCACGGCATGCTGATCGATCCACGCGGTGTTCGGGATCCGATCGCACACGCTCGGGCAAGTCTCCGGGTCTGCGTGTGCAGGGATGGCGACGATCAGAGCAACGGCAAAAGTGCCGGCGACCAGCATCGTGGCCAGGATCACGCGCATCGGCAGCTTGTCCATCAAGGCACAATCGTAGATATGCAACTGACGCATTTCGGCCATTCGTGCCTACTTGCCGAGTTCGACCACACCCGCGTGCTCTTTGACCCCGGCACCTTCGCGCACGGTTTCGAGGGAATCACCGGCTTGACCGCCATCTTGATCACCCATCAGCACCCCGACCATGTCGACGCCAACCGGCTGCCGGCCTTGCTCGACGGCAACCCGGATGCCGCGCTGTATGCGGATCCGCAAACCACCGCGCAACTGGGCGCGCCCTGCCGCGAGGTCCGTGTCGGCGACGAGCTGCACATCGGTGAACTGACCGTTCGCGCCGTCGGCGGCAAACACGCGGTCATCCACCCGGAAATCCCTGTGATAGAGAACATCTCGTTTTTGGTCGGCGATGCCGACCACCGCGCCCGGTTGATGCACCCCGGTGACGCGCTGTTTGTGCCCGACGAGCCGGTGGACGTCTTGGCCACCCCGGCGGCCGCGCCCTGGATGAAGGTGTCCGAGGCGGTCGATTACCTGCGTGCGGTGGCTCCGGAGCGCGCCGTTCCCATTCACCAGGGGATCATCGCCCCGGACGCGCGGGGGATCTATTACGGCCGGCTCACCGAGATGACCAGCACCGACTTCCAGGTGCTGCCCGAAGAAGACGCCGTCACGTTCTAGCGCGGGGTAGCTCGGCCGTCGAGTGTGGGCCCCATGGACGAGTTGCGACGGGTAAACATACCTGTCCCCTACAGTTGGCGCCGGCTCGCCCCGTATCCGGCTACGTGATGTCGTCGGCGGCGCCGCGCCCGGCGGCGCGGCCCGAGAAGATGCAGCCACCCAGAAACGTGCCCTCCAAAGCGCGGTAGCCGTGCACGCCGCCGCCACCGAACCCGGCCACCTCGCCGGCGGCATACAGGCCGGTCAGCGGCGTGCCGTCGGACTTCAACACCCGCGAGGCGAGGTCGGTCTCGATGCCGCCCAACGTTTTTCTGGTCAGGATGTGCAGCTTGACCGCGATCATCGGTCCCGCCTTCGGATCGGTCAGCCGGTGCGGCGCCACCACCCGGCCCAGCCGATCGCCCAGATAGCTTCGCGCGGCATGGATCGCCGTGATCTGCCCGTCCTTGCTGAACTTGTTCGCCACCTCGCGATCCCGGGCGGTGACCTCGGCCTCCACCGTGGCGTAGTCCAGTGGCTGCACATCGGGCAGCTTGTTCATCGCGCTCACCAAGTCGCGCAACGAGTTTGCGCTGACGAAGTCCACACCCCGATCGACAAACGCCTGAACCGGTCCCGGCGGCCCGGAACGAGCCCGGTTTCGCAGCAGTTCGCGGATGCTCTGTCCGGTCAGGTCCGGATTCTGTTCCTGCCCGGAGAGCGCGAACTCCTTCTCAATGATCTTGGCGTTCAACACAAACCAGGTGTAGTCGAACCCTGATTTGGTGATGTACTCCAACGTGCCCAGCGTATCGAAACCGGGGTAGAGCGGGACCGGCAACCGCTTGCCACTCGCATCCAGCCACAGCGACGACGGACCCGGAATGATCCGGATCCCGTGCAGCGGCCAGATCGGGTCGTAGTTGGTGATGCCCTCGGTGTAGTGCCACATCCGGTCGGGATTGATAACCCGCGCGCCGGCCTGCTGCGCGATGGCGATCATCCGGCCGTCGACATGGGCGGGCACCCCGCTCAGGAGTTGCTCGGGGACGCGACCCATGCGTTTGGGCCAGTTCTTTCGCACCAGTTCGTGATTGGCACCGATGCCGCCACTGGTCACGATCACCGCGTCGGCACGGAATTCGAACTGCCCTACCGGTTTCCGCGATGACGCGACTCCCCTCGGCGTGGCCGTGGGCTCCAGCACCGTGCCCCGCACGCCGACCACCGCTTCGCCCTCGACGATCAACTCATCGACTTGGTGGCGGTGCGCAAAGCGCACCGATGAGCGGTCGCGCAGTTGACGAGCGAAAACCTCGACCAGCGCGGGTCCGGTGCCCCAGGTGATGTGGAAGCGGGGAACCGAATTGCCATGCCCCTGTGCGTCATACCCCCCGCGCTCGGCCCAGCCCACCAACGGGAAAAGCTTGAGTCCCCGCGTCCGCAGCCAACTGCGCTTCTCCCCGGCAGCGAAATCGACGTAGGCGTGTGCCCATTGGCGTGGCCAGTAGTCCTCGGGACGATCGAAGGCCGCGGTACCCAGCCAGTCCTGCAGCGCGAGTTCATGGCTGTCGCGGATACCAAGCCGACGTTGCTCGGGGCTGTCGACGAAGAACAGGCCGCCGAACGACCAAAACGCCTGCCCGCCCAGGTTGGCGCTGTTCTCCTGATCGACGATGAGCACCCGCAAGCCGCGGTCGACCAGTTCGCAGGCGGCGACCAAGCCGGCCAGGCCCGCCCCGACGACGATGGCATCAGCGTCGAAGCCGGCTACCGAAGAATCGCTCATGTCGGACCAGGGTAATGCCCCGACGACCAGGTAAGACAGTCGCTTGGTCAGGCGGCGTGAAGCGCCGCTCTGGCCGGCTGCCAGCGGTACACGGTGGGCGTGCAGCCGTGCATCAACGCCAAGTCGACCGCGTCCACCATGGCCTGCAGCGGCCCGGGTTTGCGGAGGTGGCGTGCCGCGACCGCAACCCGCACGACGCCGCCGCGCCGGGCGATCCGCTCGGCGGACAGCACCATCATCCGGCACCACCACGGTTCGGTGAGGAAGCCCTCGCCGATGCCGAGCACGCGGGCGCGGACGGTGGTGTGGCGCACCAGATCGGTGATCCCATGCAGATCGGCCAGCAAGCGGAATCCGTTGTCCGGCAATGCTTTGACAACACCGGGCGACACCACCCAGCCGGGCGCCGCGAACAGGCGGGTCCGCAGCCCGAGGTGCTCGAGCACCCGGTCGGCGGCCATCAGTCGCAGGTTGGCCTCGTGCGCCCGCAGGATCGCGAATTCGCCGCGGCGCTTCTTGGTGGCCGCGTCGTCATAGCCGTGCAGCACAATGGCGTCGCCGCCGGCGCGGCGGTTGGTCAGCCAGTCGACGGTTCCCGGGTCCTGGTCGAGCCGGTAGTCACCGGACAGCCGCGGAGCCACGAGTAACGACACCGGTACGTCGCGGGCCTCCATCTGCGCGCAGAACGCCTCCACGTCGGGCAGGGTGCGCTCCCCAATCCCCGAGACCGAGACGATCAATTTTCCAGACACACCAGCAGTTTGCCGATCCCAGGTGTCGCAACGGTGAAGGACACGCAGACAGCAGGCGTATATGCACCCGCGCGCACACTAAGGTTTCGGCGCCCGCCGGGCCCGCGCCGACCACAACCGCCGCGCATCAGGGCCAACGCGATCAGTTCGATATGCTAACCAACGCCATGGATGAGGCCTCGTACGCGGCGGCCGGAACGCCGCCGCCCCACGCGCCGGCGGGGCAGCCGGGCGTCGAGGAACGGGAATATCCCGACAAGCTCGATGCCGCGCTGTTGCGGATCTCGGGTGTGTGCATCTTGGCCACGGTGATGGCGATCCTCGACGTCACGGTCGTCAGCGTCGCGCAACGGACCTTCATCGACCAATTCGCGTCCTCGCAGGCCGTCGTCGCCTGGACGATGACGGGCTACACGCTCGCGTTGGCAACCGTGATCCCGATAACCGGCTGGGCGGCCGACCGGTTCGGCACCAAACGGCTCTTCATGGGCTCCGTGGTGGCCTTCGTACTGGGCTCGCTGCTATGCGCGATTGCGGCAAACATCGTGCAGCTCATCGCCTTTCGTGTGGTGCAGGGCATCGGCGGTGGTATGTTGCTGCCGTTGGGTTTCATGATCATGACTCGCGAAGCGGGCCCGGGCCGGCTCGGGCGCCTGATGTCGATACTGAGCATCCCGATGCTGCTCGCCCCGATCGCGGGACCCATCCTGGGCGGTTGGCTGATCGACACCTCGAGCTGGCGGTGGATCTTCCTGATCAATGTGCCGATCGGGTTTCTCACCATCGCCCTGGCCGCCGTCATCTTCCCGCGGGATCACCCGGCGCGGTCGGAGACCTTCGACGCCGTCGGTGTGCTGCTGCTCTCGCCGGGACTGGCGACGTTTTTGTTCGCGGTGTCCTCCATCCCGGGCCGCGGTACCGTGGCAGATCGCCACGTGGTGATACCGGCGATGATTGGGCTGGCATTGATCGCGGGTTTTGTCACGCACGCGTGGCGTTACGCCGATCATCCCCTGATTGACCTGCGGCTATTCCGCAATCCCGTGCTCACGCACGCCAACGTGACGATGCTGGTCTTCGCCGGCGCATTCTTCGGCGCCGGCCTGCTGCTGCCGAGCTATTTCCAGCAGGTGGCCCACCAAACGCCGATGCAGGCGGGAGTGCACATGATCCCTCAGGGGCTGGGCGCCATGCTGACCATGCGGCTGACCGGACCGCTGGTGGACAGGCAGGGGCCGGGAAAGATCGTGCTGGTCGGGATCGCCTTGATCACCACCGGTCTCGGCGCCTTCGCCTTCGGGACGGCCACCCAGGCGCACTATCTACCCACGCTGCTGGTCGGGCTGGCGATCATGGGCCTGGGCCTGGGCTGCACGATGATGCCGCTGTCGGTCGCCTCGGTGCAGGCACTGGCGCCCCATCAGATCGCCCGGGGAACGACGCTGATGAGCGTCAGTCACCAAGTGGGTGGCTCGATCGGGACCGCGCTGATGTCGATGATCCTGACAAACCAGTTCAATCGGAGCCCTGACATCCTCGCGGCTAACAAGCTCGCCGCACTGCGTCAGAGGGCGGCCGTCGACGGGGTGCCGGTCGACCAGTCCGCGATACCCGCGCAGTCGCTCGCCCCCGGGTTTTCGAGCAATGTGCTACACGACCTTTCGCACGCCTACACCGCGGTGTTCGTGATCGCCGTCGTCCTGGTGGTGTGCACCCTCATTCCGGCGTGGTTCCTGCCGAAGAAGCCGGCAAGCGAAACGGCCGGGGAATAGCGCAGCTCCCCCGGTCCGTGGCCCGCATCGAGTGGCCTACGTCGACGGCTGGACCCCGGCGGCGGCCAACACCCAGGCGTATTGGAACGCGGTTTCCTCCCAGCCCTTGTAGCGACCGCTGACGCCGCCGTGCCCAGCGTTCATCTGGGTCTTCAACAGGACCGGATTACCGTCGCCGTTGGCGTGGCGCAGCGCCGCGACCCACTTGGCCGGCTCCACGTAGTAAACCCGCGTATCGTTCAGCGACGTCATCGCCAGAATCGCCGGATATCGCTTGGCCTCGACATTCTCATACGGTGAATAAGACTTCATGTAGGAGTAAACCTCCTTGTCCGCCAACGGGTTTCCCCATTCATCCCACTCGGTGACCGTCAGCGGCAACGAGGGATCCAGGATAGTGGTCAGCGGGTCGACGAACGGGACCAGCGCGAGAATGCCGGCGAAAAGCTCCGGCGCCAGATTGGCCACCGCTCCCATCAACAAACCGCCGGCGCTACCCCCCAGTGCCACAAGCTGATGCGCCCGGGTGACGCCAGCATCCACCAAATGCCGTGCGACCGCTACGAAGTCAGTGAAGGTGTTTTTCTTCTCCAAGAGCTTGCCGTGCTCGTACCACAGCCGGCCCATCTCGCCGCCGCCACGCACGTGGGCGATGGCGAACACCATGCCGCGGTCCAGCAGCGACAGCCGAGCAATGGAGAAGCTCGGATCGGTGCACAGCTCATAAGCGCCGTAACCGTATAGCAAAGCGGGAGATGGGAATTGGATGTCGGCGCGGTGCACGATGGACACCGGGATGCGGGTGTCGTCGTCGGCAACCGCCCAGTCACGCCGTTCTACGTAGTCGTCGGTTCGGTAATCGCCGAGTACGGGTTGCTCGCGCAGCAAGGTGCGTTCACCGGTGGCGAGGTCGATGTCGTAGACCCGTGCCGGGGTGACGAGTGATCCCACCCTGATCCGCAGCTTGGGTGCCGCCCAGTTGGGGTTGCCGGCCATTCCGGCGGTCATCAGCTCGGAATCAAACGAAATCTCTTCGGGCTCTGCGTATGTGCCATCTGCGTTGATGGGCCACAGCTGCATCCGGGGCAGTGCCTCGCGCCGATAGCTGACGACCAGGAGGCCGGCGAAAGCATCCACCCCATCGAGCCGGACATCGTCGCGGTGCGGGATGAGGGTGCGCTGCTGTGCCGGATCACTGACTGGCGCCTCGGTGAGGGTGAAGTTGACCGCACCGTCGTTGTGCAGGATCAAGAACCGGTCCTGCCCTCCGATGACGGCATGCTCGACCGAATACTCGACGCCCTCGCGGCGCGGCAGCACGACGGTGAACTCGGCCTGCGGATCGGCGGCGTCGGCGTAGCGATATTCGGAGGTGATCGAGGATCCCGAGGCGATGAAGACGTAGGCCTCGCTGCGGGTGAGCCCCACGCCAAGCCAATACTTTTCGTCCGTTTCGTGATACACCAGCTCCGAGTCCGCACCGGAGCCCACCCGATACCGCCACACCTTGTCGGGACGGTGAGCGTCATCCAGGGTCGAGTAATACACGGTGCGGTTGTCGGCGGCCCACGTCGCGCCGGCCCCGATGTCGGCGATCTCGTCGGGGAACAGCTGGCCGGTGCGTAAGTCCTTGAACCGCAACGTGTAACGCTCATCACCGAGGGTGTCTACCGAGTACGCCAGCAGGTTGCCATCCAGACTCACCGTTGCGGCACCCAGGGAGAAGAACTCGTGGCCCTCGGCTTCGGCATTGGAATCGAGCAGGATCTGCTCGCCCGGGATCTCGGTGTCCTCGTCCAGGATCGGCGGATCCCAGTCGTCAGATCCGCTTATCGGACAACGGCATTGGACGCGATACTGCTTGCCCTCGTAGGTGCGCGCGTAGTACCACCAGTCGCCCTGCCGGGTCGGTACCGACAGATCCGTCTCTTTGGTGCGCGCCTTGATCTCGCCGAAAATCTGCTGCCGCAGCGGTTCGAGGTGGGCGGTCAGCTGATCGACGTAGGCGTTTTCGGCCTCGAGGTGGGCAATGACTTCCGGGTTGGTCTTTTCGCGCAGCCACTCATACGGGTCGATGAAGACGTCGCCGTGATGCTCACGCTGACTGTTTACTCGCTTGGCGACAGGGGGTACCGTCCCCTCCAGGTGCGCTTCGGTCATGCGCTGGGGCCGATCCAGTCTGCGAAGCTCAAGCTGGAAATGCGTTCGTAGGCTTCGATGTACCGATCCCGGGTGGCGTCGATGATGTGTTCGGGCAGTGGCGGCGGGGGTTGTGAGCCGTGACGGTCCCAACCCGAGTCGGGGCCGGTCAGCCAGTTGCGGACGAACTGTTTGTCGAAGCTCTTCTGGACGACGCCGACCTGGTACTCGTCGGCCGGCCAGTACCGCGACGAATCGGGCGTGAAGATCTCGTCGGCCAGCAGCAGGTTGCCTTCACGGTCGGTGCCGAACTCGAACTTGGTGTCGGCGATGATGATTCCCTTTCGGAGAGCGTGATCGGCGGCCTGAATATAGGTCTGTATCGTGCGGTCGCGCAGCTGGTTGGCGGGCACGGCACCGACCATCTCGATCACCCGCGCGAAGGGTATGTTTTCGTCGTGGTCGCCCAGTGCGGCTTTGGTCGCGGGGGTGAACAGTGGTTCGGCGAACCTGCTGGCTTCGACCAGTCCCGGGGGCAGCGCGATGCCGCAGACCGTTCCGGTCGCCTGGTAATCCAGCAATCCCGATCCGGTCAGGTAGCCGCGCGCCACGCATTCCACGGGAAGCATTTCCAGCCGGCGCACCACCAGCGCGCGGCCCAGGACCTCGTCGGGGATGCGCGGATCATCAGGCGGGCCGGCCAGATGGTTGGGTGCATCGACGAGTCCGAAGAAGAAGACGCTCATCGCGGTGAGGATGCGGCCCTTGTCCGGGATGGTGCTGTCCAGGACGAAGTCATACGCCGAGATCCGGTCGGTGGCGACGAGCAGCAGGTGATCGTCATCGACGCGATACAGCTCGCGGACCTTGCCGCTGGCCAGATGCTGGTAGTCGGACAGTGCAGGCATCCGGTCAGCCTATCGGGCACCCTTAGATAGCCTTTGTGCTGGGATCGGGGCTATGACACCGCGGTTTCTGCCCTATTCCACCAGGCCCGGCCGGTTGGCTGTCCAGCTGTTCAGCGACTTCGTCGTCGTCGTGTGGACGGCGCTCTGGCTGCTCGTCGGCCTGGCCGTCTACGACGCCATCGCTACCATCGCCGACGCCGGCCGCCAGGTCGAGAGCGGCGCGAACGGGATCGCCGGCGACCTCGCGTCCGCCGGGCACGGCGCCCAGCACATTCCGGTGGTGGGTGACACGGTCAGCAAGCCGCTCAACTCCGCCAGCCACGCCGCGCTGGACATCGCCGGCGCAGGCCATGATCTGGACAGCGCGGCGAGCTGGCTCGCGGTGCTGCTCGCCATGGCCGTCGTGGCGGTCCCAATCCTCATCGCGGTGCTCCCGTGGTTGTTTCTGCGGCTGCGCTTCTTTCGGCGCAAGTTGGCCGTGACCGCACTGGCCGCAACACCGGCCGGTGCGCAATTGCTTGCGCTGCGCGCGTTGACCAACCGTCCGCCGCGGAAGTTGATCGCCGTGAGCGCGGATCCGGTCGGCGGTTGGCGGCGCGAGGATCCGGCCACCATCGGGGCGCTCGCCGCGCTCGAACTACGGTCGGCCGGAATCGCGATCCGCGGGAGTCAGCAGCACCCGCCGAGATAAAAGCAGCAGCCCCGCGACCACCAAAGTGAGCCACGCGGCCAGCCCATCCCAGAAAAACACCAGCGAAACGGTGAACAGCGAGGGCTGATTGATCTCGCGTGCCATGGCAAAACTTGCCGCGGAGTACATGCCCAACGGAAAGACAAAGGCCCACCACACACCGGCGAAACGCAGCACGTTGGGATACCGCCTGATGCGGTGCAGCGCGAAATAAATCAGCGGCGGTATCCACAACGTGGCCGCCACCCAGGTCACGATGGTGACCGCACGGACCGGCCCGGCCAGCCAGGCGGGAGCCACGGCGTCGATGTTGTCGCCGGCCAGCGTCGCAATCGCCATGCCCCCCATCAGGATCCAGGTATCGGGTTCGAAGCCGTCGCGGTCCTGCCGTTCGTTCACCACACGCCACATGGTCAGCCACGTCATCAGGCCGTAGATGCCCAGCGCCGCCACCCATCCGGTCACGGCCACCGCGAGCCACCAGTGATGACCGGTGTGACGAGCCGCCCGGGCGATGACGATCGCCAGACCTGAGGTTCCGACGCTGCCCAGTTGCCAGGCCCCGTGTGCGCGGTCACGCAGGTCTGTCCACCGCTGCGCCAACATGTTTCGCGCGCTGAACAGGATCAGTATCAGCCAGGACGCCAGGCCGACCCCGCCCAGTATCCGCGCCACCCAGACGTTGGACGACAGACGGGTGTCGATCACCGCACAGGCCGCCACGAAAGTGATCAGTCGCAGGGTGACGTCGGGATCGGTCAGGTCCCAGCACAACTTCTGGCCGGGGATGGCGGCCTTCGCGACGACCAGCGCAACCAGAAAAAGCAACCCGACGGTGGCGATGACACCCATCGTGTCGCTGATCAACCGGTAACCGTGATTGCGCGCGCCGATCGACAAGATCCCCGTCGCCATCACCGCGGCGAACACATCGGGCGAGGGCTCGACATCAGCGAACCGGATCGTCACGGTTGTCCGCGGAGCTCCACGACGAGGTGCCGGATGCCGGTGTGCCGATTGCTGCGGGTCCATTCGACCGGCCGGACGACTTGCACCCCGCCGAACCGAGACAGCAGCTCTTCGAACAACACCCGCAGCTCCAGCCGGGCCAGATTGGCACCCAGGCAGTAGTGCACTCCCTGGCCGAATCCCAGGTGTGGGTTCGGCTTTCGGGAAAAATCGAATTGGTCGGCGTTCGCGAACACGCCGGCATCGCGATTCGCCGAGCCTTCCCAGATCTGTATCTTCTGGCCGGCCTGGATCGACTGCCCGCCCAGCGTCACGTCGCGCGTGGCGGTGCGGCGTTTGGAGGGCGATGGCGATGTCCACCGCACCATCTCCTCGACGGCCGTGGGCAGCGCGTCGAGATCGGCGCGCAGCGACCGCAATTGGTCCGGATGGTGGGCCAACGCCAGCAGGCCACCCCCGACCGCGTTGCGCGTGGTCTCCGCGCCGGCGCTGAACAACAAGCTGAAGAACAGGTACAGCTCGAGGTCGGACAGGGCCGATCCGGCGCCGCCGTCGGAGTCATCCAGCATCGCGTTCGCCACGACCGACAGCATGTCGTCGGTCGGGTTCTCGCGCTTGGACGCGATCAGCTGCTGGCCGTACTCATACATCCGCGATCCGGCCGCTGCGTCCCGTTCGGTGACCGACAGCTGCGATAGTGCGGCCTTGCGCGAGCCGCCGAAATCGAATTGCGGCTCGATGGCCTCGAACAGCCAATGTCGTTCGGATTCAGGGACTCCCAGCAGGATGCAGATCATCTGCATCGGCAATTCGGCGGCGATGTCCACCAGGAAGTCGAACGGCTCGCCCGGCACCACCGCGTCCAGCAGCCGCCGTGCCCTGGTCCGCAGGTCGTCTTCGACCAGCCGAATCATCCGCGGTGTCAGCCCCGAGCTGACCAGCCGCCGAATCTGCGAATGCCGCGGATCGTCCATCATGTTGAGCACCTGGCCCGCGATTGCCAGGTCCTGCAACAGCGTGCCGCCGTACGGCCGCGTGCCACCGGTGACCGATGAATACGTCACCGGATCTTTCAGCACCTCAAGCGTTTCCGCGTAGGTGGCCACCGACCAGAAGCCTTCGCCGTCCGGGGTGTTGTCGGTCGGTGCGTGCCAGTACACCGGCGCCTCACGGCGATGGATCGCGAACAGATCGTGCGGGAATCCGTTCGCAAAGTTGTCCAGATCGGTGAAGTCGATCTGGGCGAGCGCGTCGGCCAGCGTCACAGGATCGCGCCCGGGGCGTACTTGGCCGCGTCCGGATAGCGGCTTACCAGCGCGTCCACCTGCGCCGCTACCTCGTCCACCTGGTCACCTGCGGCGCCGGTGAACGCCTTCTTGTCTTCCAGCGCGGCATCCAGCGCGGCCCGGTCCAGCGGCAGCCGCTCGTCGGCGGCCAGGCGCTCGAGCAGGTCGGGCTCGGCTCCGCGTTCGCGCATGGCCAGCGCGGTGGCGACCGCGTGTTCGCGGATCACGTGATGTGCGGTCTCGCGCCCCACGCCGGCGCGCACCGCGGCGATCAACACCTTGGTGGTGGCCAAAAACGGCAGGTAGCGATCCAGCTCGCGACCGATCACCGCCGGATAGGCGCCGAATTCGTCGAGCACCGTCAAAAACGTCTCGATCTGGCCGTCGATCGCAAAGAAGCTGTCCGGCAACGCCACTCGTCGCACCACCGAGCAGAACACGTCGCCCTCGTTCCACTGCGCACCCGCCAGCTCGGCGGCCATCGAGGCGTAGCCACGCAGCACCACCTGCAGCCCGTTGACGCGTTCGCAGCTGCGTGTGTTCATCTTGTGCGGCATCGCCGAGGAGCCGACCTGCCCGGGCGCGAATCCCTCGGTGACCAGTTCGTGCCCGGCCATCAGCCGGATGGTGTGAGCCATCGACGACGGCCCCGCACCCAGCTGCACCAGCGCCGAGAGCACGTCGTGGTCCAGCGAGCGCGGATACACCTGCCCGATGCTGGTCAATACCGTTGCGAAGCCCAAGAACTCGGCTACGCGACGTTCGAGCTCGGCCAGCTTGGCCGCGTCCCCTCCGAGCAAATCGAGCATGTCCTGCGAGGTGCCCATCGGGCCCTTGATGCCGCGCAGCGGGTAGCGGTCGATCAATTCGCGCAGCCTGGTCAAGGCGATCAGTGTTTCCTGGGCCGCCGAGGCGAACCTCTTGCCCAACGTGGTGGCCTGCGCGGCGACGTTGTGGCTGCGTCCGGCCATCACCAGGTCGCGGTAGGCCACGGCCCGCTCCGCCAGCCTGGCGGCGACCGCCACGCCGTGGGCGAAGACCAACTCGAGCGAACGCCGAATCTGCAGTTGCTCCACATTCTCGGTCAGATCGCGACTGGTCATGCCCTTGTGCACGTGCTCGTGACCGGCCAGCGCATTGAACTCCTCGATGCGGGCCTTGACGTCGTGGCGCAGCACCCGCTCGCGGTCCGCGATCGACGCCAGGTCGACGTCCTCGATCACCCGCTCGTAGTCGGCGATGGCTTCGGCAGGTACCGAAACGCCCAGTTCCGCCTGCGCGCGCAGCACCGCCAGCCACAGTCGCCGCTCGGCGATCACCTTGGCCTCCGGCGACCAGATCGCGACCATCTCGGCACTGGCGTACCGGTTGGCCAGCACATTCGGAATGCTCACTTGGTCCTCACGAACACACAGCTTACGGTCGCGCTGGTAGCGGCGGTCCGGCACCGCGAGAGTGCGATCGGCGACGTATCGCCCGAGCGAAGCGGTGGGTGGTTGCACTTTCGCGGCACAATGTGGCGGGTGTACTTCGTCGGCGTCGACCTCGCGTGGGCGGGCCGCAACCCGACCGGCGTCGCCGTCGTAGACTCCGGCGGCGATCTGGTGAGCGTGTGTGCGGTCCGCGACGACGAAGAGATCCTCTCCGCGCTGCACCCCTACGTACGCGGCGATTGCCTTATTGCCTTCGATGCGCCGCTCGTGGTGAACAACCCGACTGGCCAGCGTCCCGCCGAGACCGCGCTCAACCGCGATTTCCGCAGGTACGAGGCCGGTGCCCATCCCTGCAACACGAGAAAACCCGAATTCGCCGACGGCCCCCGCGCGGGCCGGTTGGCCGTGGCACTGGGTCTGGATCTCGATCCGCGCTCGCCGGCCGCCCGGCGCGCCATCGAGGTCTATCCGCATGCGGCGACCGTCGCGCTTTTCCGCCTGGAGCGCACACTGAAGTACAAGGCAAGGCCCGGCCGCACCGTCGACCGGCTCAAATCCGAGCTATTGCTGCTGATGGACGGCGTCGAGCGGCTGGCTCATGCTCCCGCCCCGCTTCGCGTCGACGGGCATGAGGGATGGGTCGCGCTGCGCCGGGCCGTGACGGCCGCGCAGCGCAAAAGCGAGCTGCGCCGCGCGGAGGATCCGATCGACGCCGTCGTGTGCGCCTACGTGGCACTGTATGCGCAGCGCAAACCGAGGGATGTGACGATCTACGGCGACCTCGACACCGGGTACATCGTGACGCCGTCGCTGCCGGCAAGTCCGGTCCGCGCGTAGGGGTGGCTCAGATCTGCAC
This sequence comes from Mycobacterium sp. NGS56, assembly GCF_059812425.1. Taxonomy (NCBI): domain Bacteria; kingdom Bacillati; phylum Actinomycetota; class Actinomycetes; order Mycobacteriales; family Mycobacteriaceae; genus Mycobacterium; species Mycobacterium sp. NGS56. Next base: position 33,636 of record NZ_JCALCQ010000013.1, on the reverse strand, counting down.
GGGCCGCTGATCGATGGGCGCGAGCACCTCGATGAGGTCGACCACCGCACCCTGCGCCGCCGCGCGCGGATCGCGCCCCTCCACCAGGGCCGACACCACAGAACCGTCGACTGCGCAGATCAGCGTGCACACCAGTTCGATGTGCACCGAGCGGCCGGAGCGCTCGATGGCCTCGGCCACCGCCTCGGCTCGCTGGCGAAGGCTGCGCCGCATGGTCTCGCGCAGGGCGGGCAGGCGGATGCAGGCGACGTGCCGCTCATAGCGCGAGATCAGCTGTTCGGTAAGGCCCGGACCGGACACGTCACCCACGAGCAGATCGGCCAACACCTCCGCGATGGTCTCCGGCCCCCGGCGCCGCCGCGACAATGTGCTGACCCGCGACCGCAACTGCGCCACCTCGATCATGGCGATGTGTTCGACGGCGCGCGCGATCAGATCATCGAGCGAGGAGAAGTAATAAGTGGTCGATGCCAACGGCAATCCGGCCCGCCGCGCGACCGCCCGGTGTCGCACCGCTTCGAACCCGCCCTCGGCCAGCAGCTCGGCGGCGGCGCTCACGAGCGCATACCGCCGACGTTCTCCTTTTGGAGTAACCGCTGCAGTCACGAGTAGCCATCGTGCCAGCCAAAGTGGTACTGCATTGCCATTTCGGCCAAACGGCCAGGGCATAATGGCCCGCATGCCCGACTTGACCCGACGCGCCCTGCTCGGCCTCGGCGCCAGCGCGGCCATGGGGGCGGTGGGTGCCTACGGGTTCGACATCCTGTTAAGGCCCCGCACATCTCACGCCATGCCGGTAGCGACGGCCGGCACCCAGGTGCCGTTGGCACCGGCGCCGAACCCACCTCGCGATCCGGCTCCCCCGGCGGCGCCCGCACCGACCATGGTGACCGGTTCCTTCGTCTCAGCCGCGCGTGGCGGGGCGAACACGAATTGGGCGATCGCACGTCCGCCGGGTCAGACGAGGCCGCTGCGGCCCGTGATCGCGCTGCACGGCAAGGGCAGTGACGCCTCCACCGTGATGGCGGGCGGGGTCGAACACGGTCTGGCACAGGCCGTCGATGCCGGACTACCGCCGTTCGCGGTCGTTGCCGTCGACGGCGGTGGCGGGTATTGGCACAAGCGGTCTTCCGGTGAGGACAGCGGCGCCATGGTGCTCGACGAGCTCATCCCAATGCTGGGCAACCATAATCTGGACACCTCGCGGGTGGCGTTCTTGGGGTGGTCGATGGGCGGCTACGGCGCGTTGCTGCTGGGCGGCCGGTTTGGACCGGCGCGTACCGCGGCGATCTGCGCAGTCAGCCCGGCGCTGTGGCTGTCTTCGGGTGCCGCCGCACCGGGAGCCTTCGACGGCCCGGACGACTTCGCGGCGAACTCGGTGTTCGGCATGCCCGCCCTGGCCTCCATCCCCATCCGGATCGACTGCGGCGACGGCGATCCGTTCTACGCCGCGACAAAGCAGTTCATTGCGCAACTGCCCAATCCGCCGGCCGGCGGGTTCTCGCCCGGCGGACACGACGGGGCATTCTGGAGTTCGCAGTTGCCTGCCGAGCTGACCTGGATGGCACCGCTGCTGGCGGCGTAACGCTCAGACCGCGGGCTGGGCACTGCCCCGCAAACGGCGCGCCGCGATAGCACGCCGAGAGTCGCAGTGGCGTTACGCTCGCGAAGGTGACCACACCTTTCGACTGGACCTTCCCGTACGCCTGGCCACGCAAGCCCATCCTGGCGGAAAACGTTGTGTGCACATCGCAACCGCTTGCGGCTCAGGCTGGCCTGCGGATGCTCGCGCAGGGCGGCAGTGCGGTGGATGCGGCCATCGCCACGGCCGTCGCCCTGACGATCGTGGAGCCGGTATCCAATGGGATCGGTTCGGACGCGTTCGCCATCGTGTGGGATGGCAAGAAGCTGCACGGACTGAACGCCTCGGGTCGTTCGCCCGCGGCGTGGACGCCGCAATACTTCGGCGGCAAGGGTGTTCCGATTTTTGGTTGGAATGCGGTGACCGTGCCCGGCGCGGTGTCTGCGTGGACCGAACTCCATACGAAGTTCGGCAAGCTCCCGTTCCAGCGGCTCTTCGAACCCGCAATAGACTACGGCCGCAACGGCTTTCTGGTCTCCCCGACGGTTGCCGAGCAATGGGCGGCGCAGCAGCCGGTATTTGAGAACCACCCCGGTTTCGCCCAGGCGTTTCTGCCGGGCGGACGAGCGCCGAAACCCGGTGAGCGATTCAGCTTGCCCGATCATGCCACCACGCTCGAAGCGATCGCCACGACCAACGGCGAGGCGTTCTACCGCGGGGAACTGGCCACCAAACTCGAGGCGCACGCGCTGGACAACGACGGCGCCATGCGGGCCAGCGACCTGGCGGCTCACCGTGCCGACTGGGTCGGCACGGTCGACGGCGACTACCGCGGGTACACGGTGCACGAGATCCCACCCAACGGGCAGGGAATCGTCGCGCTGATCGCCCTGGGTATCCTGGAGCATTTCGACATGGGTTCGCTGCCAGCGGATTCCGCCGACAGCGTGCACCTGCAGATCGAAGCGGTGAAGCTGGCGTTCGCCGACGCGCAGGCCTACGTCGCCGACATCGAGCACATGCCACTGGGGCCGGAACGGCTGTTGGACAAGGAATATCTGAGGCAGCGCGCGGCGCTGATCGAGCGCGGTCGAGCCAAGCCCGCATCCGCCGGAGCGCCGGTGGGTGGAACCGTCTATCTGACCGCGGCCGACGCCGCCGGAATGATGGTGTCGATGATCCAGTCGAACTACATGGGGTTCGGTTCGGGCGTGGTGGTGCCACGCACCGGAATATCGCTGCAGAATCGGGGTGCGAATTTCGTTGCGACCCCCGGCCATCCGAACACCGTGGGCCCGAACAAGCGTCCTTACCACACCATCATCCCGGGGTTTGTGACCAAAGGCGGCGCCCCGGTCATGAGTTTCGGGGTGATGGGCGGAATGATGCAGCCCCAGGGTCATGTGCAAGTGCTGGTGCGCATCGCCGACCACGGGCAGAACCCGCAGGCGGCATGCGATGCCCCGAGGTTCCGCTGGGTGGAGGGTATGCAGGTCAGCTGCGAAACGGGTTTCCGGGGTGCGACGCTGGACGAGTTGCGCCGGCGCGGACACGATTTGGTTGCCGTCGACGACTACAACCAATTCGGCAGCTGTCAGGCGATCTGGCGTCTCGAGGGCGGCTACTTGGCGGCCAGCGATCCGCGTCGGGACGGTCAGGCCGCCGCGTTTTAGACGTGGATCTTCCCGCCGGCCGCCAGTAGGGCGATGTCGCTGCGGAAATGGCTGCCCGGCAGTCGAATTGAACGCACGACCTCGTAGGCTTTGGCCCGCGCGGTCGTCAGGTCGGCGCCCATGCCCACCACCGACAGCACCCGCCCGCCCGACGAGACGATCTCGCCATCGTCGCGCCGCGCCGTTCCGGCGTGCAGCACCCCGTCGGCTTCCGAGCCGACGATGACGTCACCCACCCGGGGGCGTCCGGGGTAGCTCTCCGCCGCCACCACCACCGTCACGGCGGCACCGCCGTGCCAGCGCAGCTCACCGAAGTCCGCCAATGTGCCACTGCCCGCGGCATACAACAGCTGCCCGAGCGGCGATTCCAGCAGCGCCAGCACGGCCTGTGTCTCAGGATCGCCGAAACGACAATTGAATTCAACGACCGCAGGTCCGTTCGCCGTGATGGCGAGTCCGGCATACAGCAGGCCGCAAAACGGGCTGCCGCGCGCAACCATCTCGGCCGCAACGGGTTCGACGATGTTGCTGACCACATCGCGATACATCTCATCGGGAAGCCACGGAACCGGCGCGTAGGCACCCATACCACCGGTGTTGGGCCCGCTGTCGCCGTCACCGACACGCTTGAAATCCTGCGCCGGCAGCAAGGGGACCACGGTTGCGCCGTCGACCACGCAGAACAGTGATACCTCGGGGCCGTCCAGGTAGGACTCCAGCAGTACCGGGTGTCCAGCCTCGAGGAGCCCGGCGGCGTGCGCGCGTGCGACACCGCGATCCGCGGTCACCACCACGCCCTTCCCCGCCGCCAGGCGGTCGTCCTTCACCACCCAGGCGGCATCCCCCACCGGGGGGCCGAACCGGTTTAGCGCCGCATCCAAATGCGCGGGGGTATCGACGATTTCAGTGGTCGCGGTGCGCACCCCCGCTGCGGCCATCACCTCTTTGGCGAATGCCTTTGAGCCTTCGATGCGAGCGGCGTCCTTGCTGGGGCCGAAGCAGACGATGCCGGCGGCTCGCACCGCGTCGGCCACCCCGAGGACAAGCGGCACTTCGGGACCGATGACCACGAGGTCGGCGCGGACCTCGCGAGCCAGGGCAACGACGTCTTCGGCCGAGGTGACATCGACCTCATGCTGGTCGGCGAGCCGGGCCGTTCCGGCGTTGCCCGGAGCGATGGCGAGCCCCGTGACCTGGGGGTCTTTGCGAAGCGCCAAGAGCAACGCATGCTCACGGGCACCGGAGCCGATCACCAGGACGCGCACGACACGTCAGACTAGCCCGGTCAAATGTCTCACGCCCACACTCCCCGGATTCAGAGGATTTTTTCGAGCAGCGTCTTGAGGTCGTTGCGCTGCGAGGCGGTGAGGCGGCCGAGGCGCTTGTCGAACTCGTCGGAGAGCACGGTCAGGCCTTTTTTCGCGGCCTGACGCCCGGCCGGGGTGCGTAGCAGCCGATGGCGACGCAAATCGGACGGGTCGATCTCGCGACGCACGAACCCGGCGGCCTCGAGCCGCTTCAGGTAGAGGGTCACCGTCGCCTTGGGCATGCTCAATGTCGCGGCCAGTTCAGCCGGATAGGAATGCTCGTCGATCTCTGCGAGCACAAACAGCTCCTTGGACTCGAGGCCCAGCGCGCGGATGTCGGCCTCGGCGCCCGAGATGACCGAGAGCAGCACCCGGTAGTTCAGTGACCAGATCTTGGCCGCATCGACTGCAGTCATCGACTTGCCATATTGTTCAGCTGTGAACTAGTTTAGTAATGAACAACCCCATGGTCGAACAATCTACCAGGAAGTGGGCCCCATGCCGCTGGATCAATATGTGACACTCGGGCGATCCGGTTTGCGCGTCAGCCCCCTGTGTCTGGGCGCGATGACGTTCGGCGAAGACCTCGGCTGGGGCACCAGTGTGGAAGAGTCCCACCAGATCATCGATCGATACTTCGAGCTCGGCGGCAACTTCATCGACACCGCCAACTTCTACACCCGAAGCCACTCCGAAAAGATCATCGGCGACCACATCGGTCGCCACCCCGCCCGTCGCGATCGGGTGGCGATCGCGACCAAATTCAGCGGCAACCTGTATCCCGGTGATCCCAACGGCGGCGGCTCGGGCCGCAAGTCGCTGATCAACGCGTGCGAAAACTCGTTGCGGCGCTTGCAAACCGACTACATCGACCTGTACTGGCTGCACATCTGGGATGCGAACACCCCCATCGAGGAGACCATGGCGGCACTCGAGGACCTCGTTCGCGCCGGCAAGGTGCGTTACATCGGCGTTTCGGACACCCCGGCGTGGAAGATCGCCCAGGCCAACCTCATCGCCCTTTTCCGCGGCTGGTCGGCGTTCGTCGGATTGCAGGTCGAATACTCGTTGCTCGAGCGCGCCATCGAACAGGAACTCGTGCCGATGGCGTCCGAATTCGGTCTGGGTATCACGCCGTGGTCGCCGTTGAAGGGCGGCGTCCTCAGCGGAAAGTACACCCGCGCCAACGCCGGCCAGCACAACGCCGACCGCGGCGCCATGGTCGACTCCTTTCTCAACGAGAAGACCTACGCCGTCATCGACGAACTCGAGGCCATTGCGAAGGCGCACCAGACGAACGTCGCCAGCGTGGCACTGGCCTGGGTGCGCGCGCAGCGGGCCGTCTCATCGGTCATCATCGGGGCGCGCCGGCTCTCCCAGCTCGAGGACAACGTCCGAGCCGCCGACGTGAATCTCGGCGCCGAGGACCTGGCGCGGCTCGATGCGCTGACCAAACCGAGGTTCGGGTTCCCGCACAACATGCTGCAACTTGCCCCCGGCATCATCAACGGTGGAACGACGATCAACGGCGTCACCGCGCCGATCTCGGAGTATGTGATGCCCGAAGGCGTTCAGCCGTATTGATAGCTTCCTCAGCCGAGGCTTTGATAGATCAGCCGCGCGTATTTGCGGGTTCGATCGGTCCCGGATGGGGTGACCTGTCCCATCTTGTTCATCACATAAGCGAAGGTGGTGTGGCAGTACGGATTCATGACCACCATGGAGCCGCCCCATCCGCCCCAGAAGCAGACCTTCTCGTCCGGGATGTCCGGCACTGCCTCGGGTTGAGGTAACGCGAAGCCGATGCCCCATCGTGCGGGCATTGCCAGCACCAGGTCGGTGCCGTTGGCTTGCTCCTGGAAGATCAGGTCTATCGTGTCGGGGCTCAGCAGCCTTGCCCCATTGGCACTGCCACCCAAGGAGATCGGCGACAAAGCACGGACGAGCGAGCGCGCGTGCCCGTGACCGTTGCCCGAACCGATATCTGCGCGCCGCCATGCGGACGTCTCAGCCGCCAGCGCCATTTCCGAAGTCGGCGGCGTTGCGGCGAACGTCTTGTACATCGGATGGTCGTGAGGCACCGTGCCCAGCGGCACATCCAGCGGCGGGGGTGGCACGAGCTCGGCGATGCGGGCATCGTCTTTCGGCCCGGCACCGATCTGGAAGTCGGCTTCCAGCGGTTCGGCGATCTCCTGTCGCACAAACTCTTTCAGTGATTTGCCGGTGATCCGACGCACGACCTCCCCAATGAGGTGGCCGCTGGTCAACGCGTGATAGCCCGACGCGGTGCCGGGTTCCCACCACGGCGCCTGGGCCGCGAGTTGGGACGTGGACTTCTCCCAGTCGTAGATGTCCTCCAGCGTGAACGGCATCTCCCAGCCGGACACCCCCGAGGTGTGGCTGAGCACGTGGCGTACCTCCACATGGTCCTTACCGTTGGCGGCGAACTCGGGCCAGTACTTGGCAACGGGGGCGAACGGGTCGAGCAGGCCACGGTCGATCAGGATCAATGCCGCGAGCGCGGTCACGTTCTTGGTGCTGGAGAAGACGTTGACTATGGTGTCTTTTGACCATTCCCGGGTTTTCGCCCGATCGGCATGCCCGCCCCAGATGTCGACGACCAGCTCGCCGCCGACATCGACAGCGATGGCGGCGCCTAGCTCACCACCCGTGGTGACCTCGTCAGCCAGCGCGGCGACGAGATCCTCGAAGCGGCTGTCGTAGTGCCCGTGCAGGACACCCGTCGTGAAGTGGGCGTCGATCGAAGCGCGGTTGCCGGCAAGACCGGTTCTGGTGTTCATGTGTGACCTCCTAAACGTCCGACCAGCTCACTATGGGACAGATGAAGACGAAGAACATTCGCCAAAAGGCCTAGATCCGAGCGAATGCGGCAGAAGCCGCATCTAGGCATTTCTGCCGATGTTTGCTGTGTGCGACTACCGCATGCTGGCTAACATGACTGAGACCACCGGCCGACGCGCGGAAACGCCGCCGCTTGAGACTCTGAATTGGAGCGACTTGGGCGTAAGCGAGCTCCCGACTGGAACGGTGACGTTGCTGCTCGCAGACGTCGAGGGCTCGACGCGGCTATGGCAACACCACCCCGACGAGATGAGCGCCGCAGTTGCGCGCCTGGACCGGGCGGTGTCGGACCTCGTGGCCCAGCACGGCGGGGTGCGCCCGGTAGAGCAGGGCGAGGGCGACAGCTTCGTGGTCGCCTTCGCTCGCGCCAGCGACGCCGCCGCATTTGCACTGCAGTTGCAGCGCACTCCGCTGTCGCCGATCAGCTTGCGGATCGGCCTGCACACCGGCGAGGTGCAACTGCGCGACGAAGCGAACTACGTTGGGCCGGCCATCAACCGCGCCGCGCGGCTGCGCGATCTGGCGCACGGGGGCCAGACTGTCCTGTCGGCCACGACGAGTGACCTGCTCGCCGACGGACTCCCCTCTGACGTGTGGATGCTTGACCTCGGCACTCATCCATTGCGGGACCTGCCCCGGCCCGAACGGGTGACGCAGCTGTGTCACGCGGGCCTTCGCAACGACTTCCCGCCGCTTCGCGGTTCGAAAACCACTGGCAAGCAACATCTTCCACCGCAGTTTACGAGTTTCGTCGGCCGCGGCAGCGAAATCGCCATCCTGCGTGGGTTGCTCTTTGAACACCGGCTCGTGACGCTGACCGGCGCGGGTGGCGTCGGCAAGACGCGGCTGGCGGTGCAGCTGGCGAACGAGGTTGATGAAGATTTCGGGGACGGGATGTGGTACGTCGATCTGGCGCCGATCACGGACCCCGACGTCGTGCCGGTCGCGGTGACGCGCGCGCTGGGATTGCCCGATCAAGCCGGTCGTTCGACGATGGACACGCTGACCCGTGTCATCGGTGATCGGCACCTGCTCGTCCTGTTGGACAACTGTGAGCACCTGATCGACGCGTGCGCGTCGCTGACCGTTGCGCTGTTGGCGGCCTGCCCGCGGGTGACCATTCTGGCGACGAGCCGCGAGCCGATCCGGGTGGCGGGCGAGGTCGCATGGGCGGTGCCGTCCTTGTCACTGGCCGACGAGGCGATGGCGTTGTTCACCGACCGCGCCCGGCATGTCCGCCCCGATTTCAGCGTGGCCGACGGTGATTCGGCTACGGTGACGGAGATCTGTCGGCGCCTCGATGGCATACCCCTGGCGATAGAGCTTGCGGCCGCACGGGTTCGCGCGCTGTCGTTGACGCAGATCCTTGATAGCCTGCACAACCGCTTCCGGCTGTTGACCGGCGGCGCGCGAACGGCCGTGCGCCGCCAGCAGACTCTGCGGGCATCTGTCGACTGGTCGCACGAGCTGCTGACCGAGCCCGAGCGTGTCCTGTTCCGTCGGGCCGGCGTGTTCATGGGCGGATTCGACCTCGATGCGGCGCAGGCCGTATGCGGTGGCAGCGACATCGAGCGTTATCAGACACTCGATCAGCTCACGCTGCTGATCGAGAAATCCCTTGTCGTAACCGAAGATACGCAGTTCGGTGGCGCGCGATACCGGATGCTGGAGACCGTCCGCCAATACGCGCAGGAGAAGCTCGGTGAGTCCGGCGAGGCCGGCGCGGTGCGCTCCCGACACCGCGACCACTACACCGCACTCGCCAGCCTGCTCAACACACCAGTACGCTCCGGTCATCAGCGCCGGCTCGAGCAGGCCGAAACCGAGATGGACAATCTGCGGGCGGCGTTCGCGTGGTCGCTCGAAAACGCCGAATTCGCAACCGCATTGCAACTTGCGTCGGCCTTAGAGCCGCTGTGGGTGACTCGCGGCCGCGTGCAGGAAGGAACGGCCTGGTTCGACGCCGCGCTCGCCGATGCCACCGCCTGCGGCATGGAGCCGCCGCCCGCGGTTCGTGCCCGCGCACTCGCCGATCGGGCCATACTCGACGGCGGGCAAAACATCCATGACAACCTGGATAAGGCTTTAGAAGCGCTGGCCATCGCCCGTGAACTCGACGACCCAGCCTTGCTGGTCCGAGCGCTCACCGGTTGCGCCGGTCTGACCGCCTACGACGCCGACGCCGCCGGTTTGTACATCGACGAGGCGCTGGGGCTCGCCCGCGCGCTGGGCGACGACTGGAGTCTGAGCCAGATCCTGGAAGTTCAGGCGTTTGCGGCGATCACCGGGAAGGGCGACGCGATCGCCGCGCGTGCGGCCGGTGAGGAAGGACGCGACCTCGCCGACGCGATCGGGGACGGATTCAACTCGCGTATGTGTCGCTGGTGTATTGCCCTGGCGCAGTGGTTTGAAGGCGATGTCACCGGAGCCCTCGCGCAGTTCCGCGATCTGGTCGCCGAGTCGGAGGTGGCCCACGACGAGATGTCCCGGATGTCCAGCCTTATCAGCTTGAGCCACCTGCTCGCCTATGCGGGCGACACGAGCGAGGCACGGGCGGCCGCGAACGCGGCTGTCGAAGTCGCGGCGGATTTCGGCGCATTCAACCAGGGCTTCGCCTACGCGGCGTTGGCGGTCGCGACTCTGGCTGCAGGCGACCTCCCCGCGTCGGCCAGCGCCGTCGAGGCGGCCTGTCAACTAATGAACATCCAGCCCGAGCTGGCGGTCGTCAACGTCATCCCGCTTGCCCAAGTTGCGCTCGCTCAGGGGGATTTGACCGCGGCCCGCCACCGGGCCGACAATGCCGTCTCGGTGGCTCCAGGCGTGCATTTGATCCAGGCGCTGGCGACGCGTGCGCGCGTAGCGATCGCGCAGAACGAACCGGATCAAGCTGCGTGCGACGCGCACGACGCGCTCACGCGCGCAGCGGACCTCAAGAAGTACTTGGCCATTCCCGACGCGCTCGAATGCCTCGCCATACTTGCGGTCTGGGCGGGCGCTCACCGAGACGCCGCTCGGCTATTCGGAGCCGCACGGGGCGTTCGCATCCGCACCGGCTACGTGCGCTTCAAGATCTACGACGCGGCCCATGACGCGTCGGTGGCTGTGCTGCGCGAGGCGACGGCCGACAACGAATTCGAAGTCGCCTGGTCCGAGGGCGAGGCGCTGTCCATGGAAGAAGCGCTCGCCTATGCGCAACGCGGCCGCGGCGAACGCAAGCGACCGTCAACCGGGTGGGCATCGCTGACACCCGCCGAACTCAATGTGGTGAAACTCGTCAGCGAAGGGCTGCCGAACAAAGACATCGCCGCGCGCCTGTTTATATCCGCACGCACCGTGCAAGCACACCTGAGCAACGTCTACTCCAAGTTGGGTATCAGCTCGAGAGTGCAACTTGCGCAAGAGGCTTCACGCCACGCTTAGTCGCCCTTGTTGCCCCGGTGCATTTTGACCGCTCCCTCCACGTTGGCCTTCTTGTCCTCTCCGGAACCCTTCGCTGCGGCCTTCTTGCGTTTGGCGACGACGGCGTCGACCGCGCCGTTGAGCGCCGAACCCAACGGGAAGCCCAGGTAGTGGGTGAGGAAGACGGCCATCTCCTTCAGTTCGGTCTCGGTGAGCTCGCCGTTGAGAAGCGCTGCGTTTATTTGGATCTCGGCCAAGTCGCGGTTTCCGATCGCGGTAACCGCCGTCAGCGTCATGATGCGCTTGTCGCGCATCGACAATCCCGGTCGCGTCCAGATGCTGCCGAACAGGTGGTCGACGGTCAGGTCGAAGTACGCGTCGCCTTCGATGTTTGGCATTTCCCAGCCGTAGACCTCGTTCATCTTCGCGAGGCCCTTGCTGCGCAGCTCGTCCATTACGCCTCTTTCTCTGTGTGCGGAACCCCGAGGTCCGCAGCCAACCGCTGAAAGGCCAACTGGGCAAACGGCAGGTCGACCGAGACCGCCTCGCCGAGAGCCAGCGCCAGGCTCAGGTCCTTCTCCCCCAGCCCGCGGGCGTGCACAAAAGACTGGTACAGGAAGTTATCCGGTTCAATGTCTTTCATGTTGTCGCGCACCATGATCGCCCCAGGACCACTTGTGAGGGCATCGGTGTGACGGACTACCCGGCCGAGGGCCTGCAGATCGAGCCCGGCCGCCTCCGCGAGTCTCATGGCCTCACACGCCACGGCATACGAGGTGAAGGTCAACATGTTGCGGGCCAACTTCATTCGCGTACCCGCCCCCGGCTCCCCGGCGTGGACGACGATCGCGGCCCAGTGTTTGAACGCCGGCTTGATCCGCTCATACACCTCACGCTCGGCGCCCACCATCGTGGCGAGCTCACCTTGCGCCGCCGCGGCCACCCCACCACTGACCGGCGCGTCGACGATATGGATGTCTCGCGGCTTGTGCTCGGCCGCGAGCCCGACCGCCGTGGTATCGCTGATGGTCGAGTGGATCGCGATGACGGTGCCGGGTTTCGCGTGGGTCGCCAACTCGCCGACCACCTCACGCACCTGGGCGTCGTTGAGTACGGTGATGTGAATGATGTCGGCGGCGGCGACGTCGGCGACGCTGTCGGCCAGGCTGGCACCCTTTTCGGCCAGGGGCGCCATCGCCTCGGTCCGGATGTCGTAAACCGTTACCCCGCCCGGCCATTCGGCCATCTTCGTGGCCATCGGCGCGCCCATGTTGCCCAGGCCGATGTAGCCGAGCTTCACCTCGTCACTCATGGCGCCGCTTCTCCTCATCGCTTCGCTCTGCATCGTCGCCGGCGCGACTCATGATCGGATTATCTGTCCGCCGTCAACGTTGAAGATCTGTCCGGTGATCCACGATGCCTCGTCGGAGAGCAGGAACAGACACATGCCGACCAGATCCGCGGGCGTGCCCATCCGCGACAGCGGCAGGCCCTTGACGATGTCGTCGACCATCTCTTTGGGGGTCGTGGTCCGGTTGGCCTCGGTGTCGATGGGCCCCGGAGCAATTGCGTTGATCCGGATCTTCTGGCCACCCAGTTCGCGGGAGAGCTGCTGGGTCAGACCGTTGAGCCCCACCTTGGCCAGGCCGTAGTAGTTCGCGTAAAGCCAGGCAGCGGTGGATGACTGGTTGACGATCGCGCCCCCGCCGCGTTTGGCCATCTTCTTGTATACCGCGCGGGTGCACCACAGCGCCCCGTCCAAATTCACGCTCATGAACTTCCGGTAGTACTCCGGATCGATGGTGAGCAAGAAGTCCAGCTTCATGCCGCCAAAGATCGCGGCGTTGTTCACCAGGTAGTCGATGCCGCCGAATTCGGCCAGCGTGCGGTCGGCCATCTCCTTGGCGGACGCGGGGTCGGACACGTCGACCGGAATGCTGATGGCGGTTCCGCCGTCGCCGACGATCTGCTTGGCGACCGCGTCGGCGGCTTCGACGTTGACGTCGGCGACCACCACCGCCGCGCCCTCGTGGGCCAGCGCCTCGGCGTACGCCTGCCCGATGCCACCACCGGATCCGGTGACGATGCCGACCTTATTCTCGAATCGCATGTATTCCTCTCGGTCGCCGAGTTGGCGCGGTCACTGCACCGCTGTGGCAATGGTTTTGATTTCCAGGTACTCCTCGAAGCCGGCCAGGCCCATTTCTCGTCCGTTCCCGGACTGCTTGTAACCGCCGAACGGCGCGTCGGCGGAGTACCAGACGCCGCCGTTGACATTGACTGTGCCCACCCGCATCCGCGAGGCGAAGTTGGCCGCACGTTCGGGGTCGGCACTGAACACCGTGCCCGACAAGCCATATGGCGAGTCGTTGGCGATGCGCAGTGCGTCGTCGTCGCCGTCGTGGGCGATCACGGTGAGCACCGGCCCGAAGATCTCCTCACGGGCGGGCCGCGCGTCGTTGGTCAGGCCCGCGATCACGGTGGGCTCGATGAAGAACCCGCGATCCTTGTCTGCCGGGCGGCCACCGCCACAGGCGAACGTCCCGCCCTCGGCGACCGCCAGATCGAGATAGCCCTGCACTCGCTCCCGTTGGCGGGCGGAAATCACCGGCCCACACACGGTTCCCGGGTCGTCGGGGTTGCCGGGCTTGATCGAGCCCATGGTGCCCGCCGCGATCGCGACGGCCTCGTCGTAACGGGCTCGCGGCACCACCAGCCGGGTCGTGATGGCGCAGCCCTGCCCGGCGTGCATGGCCGCGGTGAACGCAGACATCGAGCACGCCCCGCCCAGGTCGGCGTCATCGAGAACGACGAACGCCGACTTGCCGCCCAGCTCCAGGAACACCCGCTTGATGGTCGCGGCGGCATCACCCATGACGCTGCGGCCGGTCGCGGTCGATCCGGTGAACGAAACCATGTCCACCCGAGGGTCTTTCGAGAGCAACGCCCCCATTCGGTGGTCGTTCGACGTGATGATGTTGACGACACCGGGCGGGAAGTCGGTGTGCTCGGCGATGATTTCGCCGAGCACCGCCGCACACCAGGGGGTGTCCGGTGCGGGCTTCAACACCACGGTATTGCCGGCGGCCAGCGCGGGTCCCAACTTGGCGAGATTGATCTGGTGTGGGAAGTTCCACGGGGTGATCGCGCCAACGACACCGACGGCCTCCCGCGCGATCGTGCGCCGGGTCGGGATGCCCATCGGCGATGCCTGTCCGAGGTCAGCGTTCCACTCGTAGGACTCGGCGGTGTCGGCCGCGAAGCTCAGGTCACCGACCGGTCCCTCCAATTGGGCGGCCGAAGTGAGCATCCGCGGGGCGCCGACCTCGGCGATGGTGATGTCGCGCAGTTCCTCGATGTGGTCGCGCATCGCGTCGCGCAGCTGCCGAATGCAACGCACCCGCAATTCGGTGTTGCGGGACCAGTCCGTCTCGTCGAAGGCGCGCCGCGCGGCGTCGATGGCGCGGTCCATGTCGGTGGCGTCGCCGTTTGCGGCAACGCCCAGCACCTCCTCGGTCGCCGGGTTCACCGTGGGGAAGTTGCCGGCGCTTCCGGCCGACAGCTTGCCGTCGATGAACAGTTCACTTACGCCGTCGGCCAACAAGGCCATGTCCCGCTCCCGTCTGTGCGCGGCGACCGCCCCGCCATTCTAATGGACAGTTGTCCGATATTGCCCGATCGAACCATAGTCGCCCGGTCATCGAAGGTGCAAGGGCCGATCCCGAAAGTCGTCCGCAAAACCGTAATACTCAGGTACTGAGCAGCGCATATCCGGATTAGGCTTGCTTCTCGCCGTTTCCTTCCACTAGCTTGGACATGTGTCCAGCGACGCACTGGTGACCATTACTTCCGACGGCGACTGCCAGACCGGTCAGCCGGCGCGTAACCGCCGCCAGGAGGAGACCTTCCGCAAGGTGTTGGCGGCCGGCATCGAAACCCTGCGGGAGAAGTCGTACGCCGGCCTGACGGTGCGTGCGGTCGCCGCCCGCGCCAAAGTCGCGCCGGCCACCGCCTATACCTACTTCTCGTCGAAGAACCACCTGATCGCCGAGGTCTATCTGGACCTGGTGCGGCAGGTTCCTTTCTTCACCGACGTCAACGAGCCGATGCCGGTCCGAGTGGACAAGGTGCTGCGTCACCTGGCGCTGGTGGTCGCCGACGAACCCGAGGTCGGTGCCGCGTGCACGACGGCACTGCTCGGTGGCGGCACAGATCCGGCGGTGGGTGCGGTGCGCGACCGCATCGGCGCGGAAATCCACCGGCGCATCGCGACGGCCATTGGGCCCGGAGCCGACCCGAATACGGTGGCCGCCCTCGAGATGGCTTTCTTCGGCGCGCTGGTACAGGCCGCCAGTGGCCAGTTCACCTATCACCAAATCGCCGACCGGTTGGCGTATGTGGTGAGTCTGATTCTGCCCGGGAAGACAAGCCAGGAGACAAGAACCTAAATGACCGTCCATGTGGGCGACCACGAGTTGGTCCTCGATCCCTATGATTACGACTTCCACGAAGATCCGTACCCCTACTACAAGCGCCTGCGCGACGAAGCCCCGCTGTATCGCAATGACGAGCTGAAGTTCTGGGCGCTGTCGAGGCACCAAGACGTGCTGCAGGGATTCCGCAACAGCACAACGCTTTCCAACAAGTACGGCGTCTCGCTCGACCCCGCGTCGCGAGGCCCGCATGCCAGCAAGACGATGTCGTTCCTGGCGATGGACGATCCCGCCCATCTGCGGCTGCGGACGCTCGTCTCAAAAGGCTTCACCCCGCGCCGGATTCGCGAACTCGAGCCGCGCGTCACCGAGATCGCGAGCAAGCATCTCAACACCATGCTGGACAAGGGCAGGGACGGTGCGGTCGACTACATCGACGAGTTCGCCGGCAAGCTGCCCATGGACGTCATCTCCGAGTTGATGGGAGTACCCGAGCCGGATCGCGATCAGGTTCGGACCTGGGCCGACGGGGTCATGCACCGCGAGGCAGGAGTCACCGACGTGCCACCGGAGGCCGTCGAGGCCTCCCTTAACCTGATCGTCTACTACCAGGGGATGGTGGCCGAGCGGCGCGAGCAGCCGACCGGGGATCTGACCTCGGCGCTGCTGGAAGCCGAGATCGACGGTGACCGGCTCACCGATGACGAAGTGCTCGGCTTCATGTTCCTGATGGTGATCGCCGGCAACGAGACCACCACCAAACTGCTTGCCAATGCCGCCTTTTGGGGTCACAAGAACCCTGACCAGCTGACGCCGATCTACCAGGATCTGTCACGGGTGCCGCTGTGGGTCGAGGAGACCCTGCGCTACGACACCTCCAGCCAGATCCTGGCTCGTACCGTGTCGGGCAAGCTCACCCTTTACGACACCACCATTCCCGAGGGTGACGTTCTGCTGCTGTTGCCCGGTTCCGGGCACCGCGACGAGCGGGTCTTCGACAATCCCGACCACTACTTGATCGGGCGCGAAATCGGGCCCAAACTGTTGAGTTTCGGTAGCGGCGCGCACTTCTGCCTGGGCGCGCATCTGGCGCGAATGGAAGCCCGGGTCGCGCTCACCGAGTTGTTCAAGCGAATCCGCGGGTACGAGGTGGACGAGGCCAACGCCGTCCGCGTCCACTCGAGCAATGTCCGCGGATTCGCTCACCTACCCATGAACGTGGAGGTCCGCTGAATGCCCCGGTTTGAACCCTTGCCCGAACGCCGGCCCGCCATCGTGGCCGGCGCTTCCTCCGGCATCGGTGAGGCAACCGCCATCGAGCTCGCGGCGCACGGCTTCCCCGTCGCCCTCGGTGCACGCCGGGTCGAGAAGCTCGACGACATCGTCGGCAAGATCAACGCCAACGGCGGGGAGGCTGTCGGGTTTCACCTCGATGTGACTGATCCGAATTCGGTGAAATCCTTTGTCGCACAGTCGGTCGACGCGTTGGGCGACATCGAGGTATTGGTGGCCGGCGCCGGCGACACCTACTTCGGGAAGCTCGCCGAGATCACCACCGAGGAGTTCGAGTCGCAGCTGCAGATCCACCTGGTCGGCGCCAACCGGCTGGCCACCGCCGTGCTACCGGGCATGCTGGAACGCCGGCGCGGCGACCTGATCTTCGTCGGCTCCGACGTGGCCCTGCGCCAACGGCCGCACATGGGCGCCTACGGCGCTGCGAAGGCCGCGCTGGTCGCCATGGTCACCAACTTCCAGATGGAACTCGAGGGCACCGGCGTGCGGGCCTCGATCGTGCATCCCGGCCCGACGAAGACGTCGATGGGCTGGAGTCTGCCGGCCGAGAAGATCGGTCCCGCACTACACGACTGGGCTAAGTGGGGCCAGGCCCGCCACGACTACTTTCTGCGCGCCGCGGATTTGGCACGCGCCATCACGTTCGTCGCCGAGACGCCGCGTGGTGGCTTCATCGCGAACATGGAGCTTCAGCCCGAGGCCCCGTTGGCCGACGATAAAGATCGCCAGAAACTCGCGCTCGGTGAAGAGGGGATGCCGTCATGACGACTTCGCGAAGCGACGATGCGCCGGGCACCGCGCACCCAGGGAGAGTGCACAAATGACGACATCTGCCACCGTGCCGCGGGTTTCCGGCGGCGAGGAACAGCATGGCCACCTCGAGGAGTTCCGCACCGACCCAATTGGTTTGATGCAGCGCGTCCGAGACGAGTGCGGAGACGTCGGCTGGTTCCAGTTGGTCGACAAACACGTCATCTTGCTGTCCGGCGCGGGTGCCAACGAGTTCTTCTTTCGGTCGGCGGACGAGGATCTCGACCAGGCTGCGGCGTACCCATTCATGGCGCCTATCTTCGGCAAGGGCGTGGTGTTCGACGCCAGCCCGGAGCGGCGCAAGGAGATGCTGCACAACTCGGCGCTGCGTGGCGAGCAGATGAAGGGCCACGCCGCGACCATCGAGGCTCAAGTCAAGGGGATGATTGGCGACTGGGGCGAGGAGGGCGAGATCGAGCTGCTCGACTTCTTCTCGGAGTTGACCATTTACACCTCGACGGCCTGCCTGATCGGCGTGAAATTCCGCAACCAGCTTGACCACCGGTTCGCGGAGTACTACCACGAGCTGGAACGCGGCACCGACCCGTTGTGCTACGTCGATCCGTACCTGCCGATCGAGAGCTTTCGGCGCCGCGACGAGGCTCGCGTCAAACTCGTTGCGCTGGTGCAGGAAATCATGAACCAGCGGCTATCCGACCCACCCCAGGACAAGAGCGACCGCGACATGCTCGACGTTCTCGTCTCGATCAAAGACGAAGAGGGCAACTCCCGCTTCTCCGCCGACGAGGTCACCGGCATGTTCATCTCGTTGATGTTCGCCGGGCACCACACCAGTTCGGGGACCTCGGCGTGGACGCTGATCGAGTTGATTCGCCACCCCGACGTCTACGCCGAGGTGCTGGCCGAACTCGAGGAGCTCTATGCCGACGGCCAAGAGGTGAGTTTCCATGCGCTGCGGTCGATTCCGAAACTGGACAACGTGGTCAAGGAGACGCTGCGACTGCACCCGCCGCTGATCATCCTGATGCGGGTGGCCAAGGGCGAGTTCGAAGTCGAGGGCTTTCCGATTCACGACGGCGACTACGTCGCGGCGTCCCCGGCGATCTCGAACCGGATTCCCGAAGACTTTCCCGACCCCGACGCGTTCAAGCCCGATCGCTACAACAAGCCCGAGCAGGCCGACATCGTCAACCGGTGGACCTGGATCCCGTTCGGCGCGGGCCGGCACCGCTGCGTCGGCGCCGCGTTCGCCCAGATGCAGATCAAGGCGATCTTCTCGGTTCTGCTGCGCGAGTACGAATTCGAGATGGCACAGCCGGCGGACAGCTATCACAACGACCATTCCAAGATGGTGGTGCAGCTTGCCCGGCCGGCCAAGGTGCGATACCGCAAGCGCGGCACGTAGGGAGTCTGTCCGATGAGCGGTTTCAGGATCGAAGTGGATCTCGATTTGTGTCAGGGCCACGCCATGTGCGAACTGGAGGCGCCGGATTACTTCCGGGTGCCTAAGCGGGGCAAGGTGCAGGTCGTCGACCCCGAACCGCCCGAAGACGCCCGCGAGGATGTGCAGCGCGCGGTCGATATGTGTCCAACGCAAGCACTATTCATCAAAGAAGATCCGGAAGGCTGACTTATGACATCACAAGCGTCACACCCGCGTGCGGACCTCGAGGCATGGGTCGACCGCTGGCTGCAGGCCAACAAGGATTGCGAAAAAGCGGGGGACTGGCGGCCATTGGCCGACTTCTACGCCCAGGACGCCACATACGGCTGGAACATCGGCCCCAAGGAAGACGTGATGTGCGTGGGCGTCGACGAGATCCGCGATGTCGCCCTGGGCTTGGAGATGCAGGGCTTGGAAAACTGGGTGTACGAGTACCAGAAGGTGCTCATCGACGACAAGCAGGGCGAGATCGTCGGGTTCTGGAAACAGATAGTCAACAAGACCGACGGCACCCAGGACGAGATTTACGGCATCGGCGGCAGCTGGTTTCGCTTGAACAGCGAGTTGCTCATCGAGTGGCAGCGCGACTTCTTCGACTTCGGTCACGTCGCGTACATGTTCGGCAAGCTCATCGAGTCCGGGGACCTAAGTGAGGGCATGCAGAAGCGCATCGAGCGCAGCATCGCCGGCGAGAAGCTGCCCGGCTACTACCCGCTTGGCGAGGCACCCGTCCCCATTTGGTGACGGACGGCGGCGACCCGCCGCACCCGGCCACGCCGCGCTTGCGATCGCCGCTGGGCTCCACGGCGGCGACCCGCCGCGCCCGGCCACGCCGCGCTTGCGATCGCCGCTGGGCTCCACGGCGGCGACCCGCCGCGCCCGGCCACACCGCGCTTGCGATCGCCGCTGGGCTCCACGGCGGCGACCCGCCGCGCCCGGCCACCCCGCGCTTGCGATCGCCGCTGGGCTCCACGGCGGCGACCCGCCGCGCCCGGCCACGCCGCGCTTGCGATCGCCGCTGGAGCCAACCAAGCATTTGATTTGTTGCGCGCGCTATGCTGACGCGACAAGGGTGCCTGTGGCACTCGTCACCTGGTTGACCGGCATGAAGGGGCCGGTCAGCTCTGATCGATTCAAAGGCGAAATGGGGTCAGGACCATCGTGAAGACAAAAGGCGCACTGATCTGGGAGTTCAACCAGCCCTGGTCTATCGAGGAAATCGAGATCGGCGACCCGCAAGCGCATGAGGTCAAGATCCAGATGGAAGCGGCGGGCATGTGCCACTCCGACCATCACCTGGTCACCGGGGGTATCCCGATGGCCGGTTTCCCAGTGCTGGGGGGCCACGAGGGCGCGGGTGTCGTGACGGAGGTCGGTCCGGGCGTTGAAGACATCGAGCCCGGCGACCACGTGGTGCTGTCATTCATCCCATCGTGTGGGCAATGTCCGACCTGTCAGGCGGGCATGCGCAACCTCTGCGACCTGGGCGCCGGCCTGCTGGGCGGCGCCGCGGTATCCGACGGCACCTTCCGCATCCAGGCCCGCGGCCAGAACGTCTACCCGATGACGCTGCTGGGCACGTTCTCCCCCTACATGGTCGTGCACCGCAGCTCGGTGGTGAAGATCGACCCGTCCGTCCCGTTCGAGGTCGCCGCGCTGGTCGGCTGCGGCGTCACCACCGGCTATGGTTCGTCGGTCCGCACCGCGGACATCCGCCCGGGGCAAGACGTTGCCATCGTCGGCGTCGGCGGCGTCGGCATGGCCGCACTGCAGGGAGCCGTCAACGCCGGCGCCCGCTACATCTTCGCGATCGACCCGGTCGAGTGGAAGCGCGACCAGGCGCTGAAGTTCGGCGCCACCCATGTCTACCCCGACGTCATGGCCGCGATGGCGGGCATGGCCGAGGTCACCTACGGCCTGATGGCCCACAAGGTCGTCGTCACGGTCGGTGAGCTGCAAGGCGCCGACATCGACAACTACCTGAACATCACCCAGAAGGGCGGCACCTGCGTGCTGACCGCGATCGGTAGCCTGCTGGACACCAATGTCAATCTGAACCTGGCGATGCTGACCCTGATGCAGAAGAACCTGCAGGGCACCATCTTTGGGGGCGGCAACCCGCAGTACGACATCCCGCAGCTGCTGTCGATGTATAAGGCCGGCAAGCTGAACCTAGACGACATGATCACTCGCCAGTACAAGCTGGAGCAGATCAACGACGGCTACCAGGACATGCTGGACGGCAAGAACATTCGCGGCGTCATCCGGTTCACCGACGCCGACCGGTAAACACCCATCAGCCGCGTCCGCTCAGTGACCGGCTTCGGCCACCTCATGGCGCCGGGACGAATCGGCGCCATGAGCGTGCGCAACCGCCTGGTCATGTCTCCGATGGAGACGATGTACGGCACGCCGGACGGGCTGCCCTCCGAGCGCACCCGCGACTACTTCGCGGCACGCGCCCGCGGTGGGGTCGGGCTGATCACGTTGGGCGCCACCGGGGTTGACCACCACCACCCGGAGACTCCCGGTGGCTTGCATTTGGCCACCGATGACGCCGTTGCCGCGCACCGGGCCCTCGTGGAGGCGGTGCACGAGCACGGCGCGAAGATCCAGCCCCAGATCGTGCACGCCGGACCCGACGGCCTGGGGCCGGAGCTGTTCGGTGTCGACTCATTGGGACCCTCGGTGATTCCGTCCTACCTCACCGGACGCCCGTGCGCCGAGATCAGCACGCGGCAGCTGACCGAGGTTTTCGATCTGTTCAAGGCCGCGGCCCGCCGTGCGGTCGAGGCGGGCTACGACGGCATCGAGCTGCACGCCGCGCACGGCTATATGCTGCTGGGCTCCTTCCTTGCCCCGCAACGCAATCGGCGCACCGACGCCTATCGAGGCGACTCGGCGCACGGCCGGGCGCGGGCGGTGCTCCAGGCGCTGGCCGCGATTCGCTCCGAGATCGGCGATGCCCTGCCCATCACGTTGCGCATTTCCGGGTATGAACGTGTCGCCGGCGGCCGGGCTATCTACGAAACCGCCCGACTGGCACCCGAACTCGTCGCCGCCGGCGTCGACGCGTTCCACGTCAGCGGCGGTGTGATCGACCGGCTGGTCACCGGCATGGTCAACGCCGCCGATGAGGGCGACGAACTCAACGTCGGCGCCGCTGCCGCCGTCAAGCAGGTGGTCGACGTTCCGGTGATCGCCGTCGGCCGCATCCACGACCCTTTCCGCGCCGAACGGATCCTGGCCGATGGCCGTGCGGACTTCATCGCCATGGGGCGCCCGCTGCTGGCCGATCCGGACCTGCCCCGCAAGATTTCGTCCGGCCAGGCCCACCGGGTCCGCAAGTGCATCTCATGCGAGAACTGTATCGACGCAATGGAACAGCGCTTCTCCGTCGACTGTGCGGTCAATCCGCGCACCGGCAAGGAACGACAGCTGTCCGCGCCCCGCGCCGACCGGGCCAAACGGGTGGTGGTGGTCGGCGGCGGACCAGCCGGGCTGGAGGCCGCGCGCGTGGCTGCCGAACGCGGCCACCACGTCACACTCTTCGAGCGCAGCGCACAGCTGGGCGGGGCGTTGCGCTGGGCCTCGGTGCTGCACCCGGAAAACCAGGCGTTTCTGCGATATCTCTGCGACGAGCTCAGGGTCAGCTCCACCGAGGTCCGCCTGGGCCGCCCGGCTTCGGTGCACGACGTCGTCGCGGCCGCCCCGGACGCGGTCGTGGTGGCCACCGGCGGCCGCGTCGTCGTGCCCCCGATTCCCGGCGCCGAGGCCGCGCACGTGCACACCGGCTCCGGTCTGCGTGAATTGCTCTGTGGCCGTGTGCAATCCGGTGCTCCGCCCTGGCAGCGCGTCGGTGCTGTGGCGTTGTCCGGCTGGCGGCAACTTCTGCTGCGACCCGCCACCATTCGGTTCGCCAGCCGGGCCTGGATGCCGCTGGGACGCCGCGTCGTGATCGTCGGCGGTGATCTGGTCGCACTGGAGTTGGCCGAATTCCTTGCCAGCCGGGGCAGGTTGGTGGCCATACTCGAAGCCGGCAAGGACATCGCTCCCGAAGTGGGCAACAAGCGCAAGACCGAACACATGGACCGTCTCGACCGGCTGGGCGTCACCGTGCACGTCCGCGCAGCCACCGAACGCATCACCTCCGATGCAGTGGAATTCACCCCTGCCGGAGGTGCCACCCGACAGTTGGCCGCCGACAACGTCGTGCTGGCCGGCACGGTCGAGCCCGACACCGCACTGTTCGATGCCGTCGTCGACGCCCTGCCCGGCGCCGAGGTGCATGCCGCCGGCGACTGCACCGGACTTGGCCTGATCCGCAAAGCCACCGAGGACGGCGCGCGCGCCGCGTGCGCTATTTAGTGACAGGAGAAGAGAAATGACCGAAACCGAAGAGGCTGAGGCGTCCCCGGCCCTCGCCGCGTCGCAGTCGTCGTGGCGGTGCGTTCAGGCCCACGACCGGGAAGGCTGGCTGGCACTGATGTCCGACGACGTCGTCATCGAAGATCCCATTGGCAAGTCCGTCACCAACCCGGACGGCAAGGGAATCCGCGGCAAGGAGGCGGTCGGCACGTTCTTCGACACCAACATCGCCGCCAACCAGCTCTCCATCACATGCGAGGAGACCTTCCCGTCGAGTTCGCCCGACGAGATCGCCCACATCCTGGTGCTCAACAGCAAGTTCGACGGCGGCTTCACCAGCTCGGTGCGTGGCGTGTTCACCTATAAAGTCGATGAGTCGGGGCTGATCACCAACATGCGCGGCTACTGGAATCTCGACATGATGCAGTTCGGCAAAGAGGGCTGAGCCGACCAGCGCAGCACGCACGCCCCGGCAATGCGGCGGCCGCCCCCGACCACAAATTTGCCGCACCTATGCTGGGGCCCATGGCGTCGATCTTCACCAAGATCATCAACCGTGAACTTCCCGGCCGCTTCGTCTACGAGGACGACGATGTCGTCGCGTTCCTGACGATTGAGCCGATGACCCAGGGGCACACGCTCGTCGTGCCGCGCGCCGAGATCGACAACTGGCAAGACGTCGACGGACCGGCCTTCGCCCGGGTCATGTCCGTGAGCCAGTTGATCGGCAAGGCGGTGTGCAAGGCCTTCAGGACGGAGCGGTCCGGCTTGATCATCGCCGGGCTAGAGGTGCCGCATCTGCACGTGCACGTCTTCCCGACCCGCAGCCTGAGCGACTTCGGCTTCGCCCACGTCGACCGCAACCCGTCGGCGCAATCGCTGGACGAGGCCCAAGCCCGGATCAAGGCGGCACTGGCTCAGTTGGCGTGAGCCGGCTCGTGCGACGGCACGTCACTGATGCGGGGCAGCGTTACCCGGAAGCTGCAGCCTTCCCCGGGCCCGGTGGTCACGCTGACCACACCGCCGTGCGCGCGCACCAACGACTCGACGATGGATAGCCCCAGACCGGTGCCGCCGCTGGACCGGGCCCGCGACGAATCGGTCCGATAGAACCGCTCGAAGACGCGCGATGCATCCTCCTCGTTCATGCCGGGGCCCCGGTCCGCCACTTCGAGCACCGCGTTGTCGCCATCGGTGCCCACCCGCACGGTGACGTCGGCGCTTTCCGGGGTGTGTTGCAAGGCGTTGGCGACAAGGTTGCTCAGCACCTGGCGGATCCGTGCTTCATCACCGAGCACCTCCGGGGTGCCGGGACCGTCGAGGACCTCCATGGTGATGGTTCGCCCGGGGTCCATCGCCTGCCCATCGTGCACGGCATCGCTGGCCAGCGCCAGCAGATCCACCCGATTGCGTTCGAGAGGCCGTTGCACATCGAGGCGGGCCAACAGCAGCAAGTCGTCGACCAGCAGGCCCATTCGGGAGGCCTCGCTTTCGATTCGCGACAACAGCATCGCAACGTCGCGGGCGGCCCCCTGGCGGTACAACTCGGCGAAGCCGCGGATGGTGGTCAGCGGGGTGCGCAGTTCGTGGCTGGCGTCGGTGATGAACCGTCGCATCCGGTCCTCGGATCCACGGGCCTTCTCCGCCGAAGACTCCGAGGACGCCAGCGCTTGCTGAATCTGCGCGAGCATCCCGTTGAGCGCTTGGGATAGCCGGCCCACCTCGGTCCGCGGATCTCGTTCTGGCACACGGCGATCCAACTGGCCCGAAGCGATCGCAGCGGCCGTCTGCTCGACCTCGACCAGCGGCCGCAGGCTGCGCTGCACCACCGCGAAGCTGGCGATTCCGACAACGGCCAGCACCGCGACTCCGATACCTATCTGCAACCAGACCAGCGAGGTGAGCGTGTGCTGCACGTCGGACAGGTCAATCGCAACCGTCGTGAGCCCGTGCGGACCGTGCACCGAGACGGCCCGCCACTGAATGTCCGAGCCGTTGACCGACGGCAGCGTCGTCGGGTTAGGGCCAACGTCGTTGTCCGGCGGTAGCGCCGGTTCGGCGTTGCGGTCGTTGATCGCGGTGAACGGGGTGCCGTCGGTGCTGACGCCGCGCACATAAAACTTCGACGGCGGCCGCCCCGGATCGGGACCGTTGAATGCCGGTGGCGATTGCCGCCGCGGGGCCTGCGCCCAGCCGCGGGACGCGTCGAGCAGTGTGGAGTCGATGCGGCCGACCAGGCTGTGCCGCAGGATGGACGTCACCGCGATGCCGGAAACGGCGAGGCCACAGGCGACCAGTGCCAGGGTGGCGGCGACGAGCCCTATCCGGAGGGGCAATCCACGTCGGGGCTTGGTGACCATCTAATTACTTCTTCACTACCGCTGCTCACCGCGGGCCGGCTCACCGCGGCTCCCGCAATACATAACCCACCCCGCGCAGGGTATGCAGCAGCCGCTTTTCGCCGGTATCGATCTTGCGACGCAGATACGACACGTAGGACTCGACGACATTGACGTCACCTCCGAAGTCGTAGCGCCACACGTGGTCGAGGATCTTCGGTTTGCTCAACACCGTGCCGGCATTGATCACAAAGTAACGCAGCAGCGTGAATTCGGTCGGCGACAGCGATACCGGCTGACCGGCCTTCCAGACCTCGTGGGTTTCCTCATCGAGTTCGATGTCGGCGAAACTGAGGCGCGCGCTGCGCGGTTCGGCCCCGGCCTTGCCGGCGCGACGAAGAATGACCCGCAACCGGGCCACCACCTCTTCGAGACTGAAAGGCTTCGTCACGTAATCGTCGCCGCCCAGCGTCAGGCCGGCGATCTTGTCCTGCAGGGAATCCCGGGCGGTCAAAAACAATGCGGGGGCGTCGATTCCGTCGGCGCGTAACCGCCGCAGCACCCCGAACCCGTCCATGCCCGGCATCATCACGTCGAGGATCACCGCGTCGGGACGCGCCTCGCGCGCCCGATCCAGGGCCTGGGCGCCGTTGGTTGCCGTATAGACCTCGAATCCCTGAAATTTCAGACTCACCGAGAGCAACTCGACGATGTTGGCCTCATCGTCGACCACGAGGACGCGTGCCTCCGATTTGGTGTCACTGGGGGTCGCCGATGTCATCAGATGCCCATGCCCTTACTTGAACGTTTGCTATGTGACCGTTGTGCGCTTCCTGAAAGCTCAGTGCCAACGAACTGATAGTAGTCTGCCAGAAATCATCGTATTGCCTTGGGACGTAAAGCCCTGCCCGGTCGGGCCTCGCGAATAGACTCTTGGAATGAACCTCACCAGAAGCATCGTGTCGGCTGCGACCGCGCCCGCCCGGGTGGGACTGGCCGCCGCGGACGCGGGTTTGAACGTCGCGAGCGCGGCCGTTGGCGTGGCCAAGCGGGCTGTGGGTGAGAGCGGGACCGCCGGCACCAGCGCGATGACGTCCATGCTGGGGATTGACGACGCGATTGTCCGGGCCAATCGACTGGCCAGGCTGCTCGACGACGACGCCCCGCTGGGCCGGGCCGTGGCCCCGGACGGCCCGATCGATCGCTTGCTGCGCCCGGGCGGGGTGGTCGACATGCTGACGTCGGAGGGCGGCCTGCTCGACCGCCTGACCGCCGACGGTGGCGCGCTGCAGCGCACGCTGCAGCCCGGCGGGCTGGCCGATCAACTGGTCGCCGAAGACGGTCTGATCGAGCGGCTGCTGGCCGAGGACGGCCTGGCCGACCGGCTGCTCAGCGAGGGCGGGCTCATCGACAAGCTGA
Organism: Mycobacterium sp. NGS56; assembly: GCF_059812425.1. Lineage (NCBI taxonomy): Bacteria > Bacillati > Actinomycetota > Actinomycetes > Mycobacteriales > Mycobacteriaceae > Mycobacterium > Mycobacterium sp. NGS56. Next base: position 6,746 of record NZ_JCALCQ010000013.1, on the reverse strand, counting down.
CGGCCAAAAATGGGCCGCTGGATCAACTCGCCGACGTCGCCGACACCCTGGCTCGACTGACGCCCGGGATGGAGGCGCTCGAGCCCGCGATCGCCACCTTGCAAGAAGCCGTTATCGCGCTCACCATGGTGGTCAACCCGCTGAGCAACATTGCCGATCGGATTCCGCTGCCGGGCCGGCGGCGTCCCTCGTCGCGGACGGTCCGCTCGACAGGCGTGATCGACAGCAATGGGTGACGCATTAGGCTGGGTCCGGTTTTACCCCGCCTCCTTAGCTCAGTGGTAGAGCACTCGCCTTGTAAGCGAGCGGTCGTCAGTTCAATCCTGACAGGGGGCTCCGCGCCTTTGGTATGGCCTCGGGTGGCTTCAGGTCCGCGTTTGGCCGCGCTACTCGTCGAACCCCTGCGCGAGTTGGTTTGAGCTACAGTTCCCCTAAGTCGTAAGCCTTCTTGACTTCCGCCGCATGCGCCACCTGCTGCGCACTGTAGCCGATGAGCAGCGCTACCCCACAGACCAGCAAGGCCACCCCGGCCAGCCACTGCAGGCCATAGGTGTAGCCGTGGTCCAGTGCATGCAACTGGGCGGCGTTCATGGACTTCACTGGCCCGGTGGTGCCGCCGAGTTGCATTGTGCGCCAGGTGATGACGCCCTGGATAACCGCCAGCACCATCGGCCCGCCGAGACGGGACAGCATGAGCGAGATTGCCGATATAGGCCCAATCTGGTCCAAACCGACGCTGGCGATCAGCGAAAGCGCGAGCGGCACGTTCATCACGCCGATTCCGATACCGGAGATGACGAGGGGCAGCACCAGATTCGGGAAGTACGGTACGCCCCGGTGAAGCATCGAGGCGTACAGCACCGCGCCCAGCACGACTAAGCCGCCGATGATCACCACCACCCGCGGCGGCAACGACATCACCAACCGCGACGAGACGCCCGCCCCGACGCCCACCGCGACGGCGAACGGGATGAACGCCACGCCCGCGCGCAGCGTGCTGTAGCCGAGGATGTCCTGCACGTACACGCCGATCAGCAGCGTCAGGGTGAACATAACCCCACCGGCCAGAAACATGGCCGCGAACATAGCCAACCGGTTGCGGTCGAGGAACAAGCCAAACGGCACGACCGGGTTCTCTGCCCTGCGCTCCACCACCACGAACGCCACGAAAGCGCCCAGCGCCACCACACCCGATCCGATCGGGACGGGCGACAGCCAGCCTTGCTCCGGACCCATCGAGAACCCGAGCACTGCGGCGGTAAAGACCAACGTCGCTAACCCGGCCCCTGCCGCGTCGAGCTTTGTCCGCTCCTTCTCCGTTTCCCGCAGCGCCGTGCAGGCCAGATAAAGCACCAGCAGCCCGATCGGCACGTTCACCAAAAACACCAGCCGCCACGACACCTCGGTGAGCAAGCCGCCCACCACCAGACCCAGAACGGAGCTGAGACCGCCGACCGCGCCCAACACCGCCATCGCAGCGTTGCGCAACGGCCCTTTCGCGAAAGTGGTTGCCACCAGCGCCATACCGGTTGGCGCGATGATCGCGGCGGACACGCCCTGCAGTAGCCGCGCTAAAACGAGGATGCCCCCGTTCCAGGCGATTCCGCAGATCGCCGAGACGATCGTGAACAGCGCGACGCCGACGATGAAGGCGCGCTTGCGCCCGATGGTGTCACCGAGGCGGCCGCCCAGCAGCACCAGCCCACCGAAGGTCAGCACGTACCCGGTGATCACCCAGCTTCGCCCGGCATCAGACAGGCCCAGCTCATTCTGAATCCTGGGTAGGGCGACGACCGCGATCATGCCGTCCATCGTGGCCATCAACTGCATGCCGCCGATCGCGATAACCGCGGCGACGAACCACCGAGGTGGCAGCCTGGTCGCGAAGTCTCTGGTGGTACGGCCTGGCGTGGTCGGTTTGACGGGCATCGGGCTCGCTCCGCGCGTTGTGTCGTCCAGTGATGTAGTGCCCCTCTCGCCGTGAGAGTCGGCATTGCGGCAACCCTACGGAATTTCAGCGGTCGTTAACCGCAAAACTGACCACATAAACATGATGGGTCACTGGCTAGCGCAACGAAACGCCCCTTATTTGAACGCTCGCACCGACGTTCAAGACGGTTGGGGAGTGAACCCAGCTCGCAGAGCCCGCATTGCTGCCGGACGGTCGGTGGCGCCGAGCAGATCGTGGTCTTCGAGCTCCTCCGGCGCACTCACCCCGCCGGCGCGCGGCCGAAATCCTCTTACCGCTTTTCCGCGGGGTCTGCGTTGACTGGCCCGGAGCTCGGAGAAACTCGGCGAACATGGCAAAGACAGGCGTTCGATCGTGACACAGCAGGCTTGGGAACCGGCCGGGCCGCTTCCGCTTGGCATCGCCGAGCTCACGCAGTAGTGGTGGTAGCGGCACAGCAGCTCGCTGTGCTCAGGGCTCGCGCCCGGAGCTGGTGTGTCTTTCGCGCCGACGTTCTACCGACCCTCCTGATGGAGGCGGGGCGACGGTGCACACGCTGAAGAAGTCGTCGCACGCCGAGTCGAACCGCGTTCTTTGCAATCGAATGGCTTACTCAACCGGGGTGAACTCCAGGTGCAATTCCTTGAGGCGCCTGAACAAGAAGGTGCGGTCCCATTCGAGCCGACGATCGCCTGACGGACCGTGCTCTGCCTCTGACAGCCGAATGTCGGCCATCCGATCAAGGATTCGTTCCAAACTCACCCGCACTTCGGCGCGTGCAATCGGGGCGCCCGGACAAGTGTGGATACCGCGGCCGAATGCGATGTGTTGCAATATATTTGGGCGTTCAAGGCGGAATTCGCTGGGTTGGTCGAACCGTTGTGGATCGCGGTTTGCCGCACCATTCATTACAAGTACGCTGGTACCGGCCTGCACATCAACGTTCCCTATTTTGGTGGTGCGCCGAGCCATGCGGAAGTTTGATTTGATCGGACTTTCGAAGCGCAGCATTTCCTCGATGAAGGCGGGGATCTTTGAGCGGTCCTCGCGCAGCTGCTCTTGCAAGTCCGGGCGCTCCGCCAGCATTAGCATCGCGAGACTCAGCAGATCGATCGTGGTGCCATGGCCGGCGGCGAACATGAACGTGGCAACGCGGGCGACGTCAATCGCGGCGGGTGTCGTTCCGTCGGGAAACTTTGCCAGCGCAAGCTCGGTGAGCACATCCCCGCGCGGCGTGCGCCGCCGATCCTCGATGTAGTCGACGAACCACTCCTCTTTTACGCCGACGAAGCCGCTGCGTTCACCTTCGATCCGGCTGGCGGTGGCAGCGCGCCGGAATCTCTCATGGTCGGCCTCGGGCACCCCCAGCAGATTGGTGATGGCGACCAGCGTGAACGGAAAGTTGTAGTCGATGACGATCTCGCACTTACCCTCCGCGACGAAGCGGTCGAGTTGCTCGTCCGCCAAACGCCACAGGAAATCCTCGTTCTTCTTTAGCTGCTTCGGCGTAAATAATCTGTTCAACAGCGAGCGGTGCGCGGTGTGTCTCGGAGGATCAAACGTTATGAAGTAGTCGCCGAACGTAACCCTGTGGCGGTGTTGTTCAATCAGATCCGAAATGTCGTCACTGTCGGTTACCCTCGGGATCCCCGACCATGGTCCGCTGACTATGTTGCATACCGAGAAGTTCTGTTCGGCGTCGCGTTGCACGGCGACAGCCTCGTCATACCCCGACACCATCACCACCCCATGCGCTGGCTCACGCTGTACTGGGCAACGACGAATCGCGTCGTAATAGCGGTACGGGTCATCGACCACCGACTTGTCAGTGAAGAAATCGAGGTTCTCGAGTCCGTTCAATCCGCCTCCATCGGCTGGCAATAGACAATAGGAATGTTAAGCGCCTCGGCACCGAAATAGCCGCCGAATCCACAAGCGAAGAGGCGTAACCCGAGTCGGGCTAGACCATCGGCCAGCCTGGTCACCGACCGTCGCGGCGGCGCACCACTTCGCGGGCCGTACATCGATGATCGCCTCGCGCCGGCTCAGCTCGCTCACGGCGCCGCAGATCTTCAGCGTGCCAGGGATACTGCAGCGAGAGAATCTCTAAGGCGTATTAGATCGCGAATGTTCGGAAGTGCTTCTACCCACCGGATATGGCCGAGCTACCAGCCGGCAGATTGCCAGAACCGTGGTGGGGAAGCGCAACCGGCACAATCCGGCGCGGCATCGGATCGGAGAACTCTCGAATCTAATTAGGAACTTTGACGAAACGCCGGACCGTCTCGTTGGCAGCAGTTAAAGTCGCATTTCTAGTCACTCGGGTCTGCGGGCGGGCGGGACGACGCAGAGCGGGGGAGCGACTTGTCACTTCGGGGTGGAGTAGACGGATGCAACTCGACAGCCGAGCGCTTCCGCTCACGCGTGGACAGTTAGACATTTGGCTTGCGCAGGAAACTGGCCGCTTTGCTGCGCGGTGGCAAATGGGCGAGCTTGTGCGAATCGAGGGCAGAGTAGACCCTGGTTTGCTTCAGAGCGCGATCGTTCAAGTGGTGCGCGAGGCCGAACCGCTTCGAGCTTCTTTTTTCGAAGTGGACGGGCAGGTTTTTCAGAAGGCGGTCGATTACCCGGATGTTGAGCTTGCTTGCTACGACCTAACGGGCGCGCAGGATCCGATCCAGGACGCCTACCGGCTGATGTCCTCGATTCAGTGCACGCTGATGCCGCTTACCGGGCCGCTGTTCAAATTTGCGTTGTTGCAGACGCGGGAAGATCAATTCTTTTGGTTCGTGTGCTGGCATCATATAGTGGCGGACGGGGTCGGCCTCGCTCTTATTTGTCATCGGATAGCAGATGTCTATTCTGCAATGGCTTCGGGGGCGTCGATTCCGCCTGCTTTTTTTGGGCCACTGAATGATCTGATTGCATGCGAGTTAGAATACAATAAGTCCACCGATTACCTCGATGATCAGGCTTATTGGACGAGGAACCTGCCGCCGGCAAGCGAACCGAGCTATAGGTTGACGCGCGCTGCGAATGAGCGTGATCCCTATGAGTCTTCTGTACCAGTTGAATTGGACCCTGTCGCCGTCGCAGGGATGCAGGAGTTGTCGCGGGCGTTGGGACTGCGTCGCTCGTCGGTGATTACTGCGGCCTGCGCGCTGCTGGTGCATGGGTTCGACGCCGAGAGTTCAGACGTGGTGCTCGAATTTGCGGTAAGCAGGCGTGTGCGTCCGGAAATACAGATGGTTCCAGGCATGGTTTCCGGGGATGTCCCACTGGTGTTGAAAGCATCGCCGGGGACTGCAGTTGCTGACTTTTGCGAACATGTCGACACGCGACTGCGGGAAGCGCTACAGCATCAGCGGTTCCCAGTGCGCCTTATTGAGAATGAGGTGCGTCTCCGCGGCTCCGGGCGAGCGCCGAATCGGGTAGTTGTTAATTACATTCCGACTACACATCTGTTGGATTTTGCTGGCGCTCCGGCATCGGGGACCCTGACACACACAAATCTCGTCGATCAAGTTGGATTGTTCTTTTATAGAGACGATGATCGGGTTTTTCTCAGCACCGCTGGCGCTGGGCAATTATTTTCGGATTGTGATATCCGCGACTTAGTCAAGCGGTTGGATCGGGTGCTGGCGACGATGACCACCGACCCGACCCGGGCGCTGTCGTCGATCGATGTGCTGGATGAGTCTGAGCGTGCCCGTCTGGATGGGTTCGGTAATCGGGCGGTGTTGAGCAAGCCGGTGACCGCGCCGGTGTCGATTCCGGCGTTGTTCTCCGCGCGGGTGACCGAGACACCGGATGCGGTGGCGGTGACCTACGAGGGCCGCTCAATGACCTACCGCGAGCTGGATCTGGCCTCTAATCGGTTGGCGCACTTGCTGACCGGCCAGGGTGTGGGCCCGGGACGGTGCGTGGCGCTGCTGGTGGAGCGTTCGGACGCGGCGGTCACGGCGATTGTGGCGGTGCTCAAGACCGGGGCGGCGTATCTACCGATCGACCCGGCGGTGCCGGTGAATCGGATCGGATTCGTGCTCAAGGACGCCGCACCGACGGCCGTTCTTACGAGCACCGGTCTGGCCAGCCGGCTCGACGGCACCGATCTGCCCGTCATCGATCTCAACGAACCCCGCATTGAGACTCAGCTCAGCACCGCGTTGCCAGCGCCGAACCCGGATGACATCGCCTACCTGATTTACACCTCCGGCACCAGCGGCGTCCCCAAAGGTGTCGCCATCACTCACCACAACGTGACCCAGCTGCTGGGGTCGTTAGATGCTGGCTTGCCGGCCGCCGGGGTTTGGCCGCTGTGTCACTCGTTGGCCTTCGACGTGTCGGTGTGGGAGATCTTTGGTGCGCTGCTGCGGGGCGGGCGGCTGGTGGTGGTGCCCGAAGAGGTCACGGGCTCACCGGAAGACTTCCGCGAGGTGCTGGTCGCCGGACAGGTCAGCGTGCTGACCCAGACGCCGTCGGCCGTGGCGATGCTTTCGGGTGAGGGCTTGGAGTCGGCGACATTGGTGATGGCGGGTGAAGCCTGCCCATCCGAAGTGGTGGATCGGTGGGCGCCGGGGCGCGTGATGGTCAATGCCTATGGCCCGACTGAGACCACGATGTGCGTGGCGACCAGTGCGCCGTTGACGGCGGGGTCGGGGGCCCCGCCGATCGGGTCGCCGGTGGCGGGGGCGGCGTTGTTTGTGCTGGATGGGTGGTTGCGTGCGGTGCCGGTGGGGGTGGTCGGGGAGTTGTATGTGGCCGGCGCCACCGTGGGTGTGGGTTATGTGGGCCGGGC
>NZ_JCALCQ010000012.1:0-145311 GCF_059812425.1 Mycobacterium sp. NGS56 | reverse complement strand
TTTGGCCGCGAGGACGAAGTGGAACAGTGGGCTTGAGCCACTGAGACACTGAGGCAGTGAGCCCGCGGCGCAAGCCGCGCCCGGAGAATGAGATGAAGTAGCGTAGGCCCCGCCCAGCTAAATCTGGGCGGGGCCTATTGCGGTGCAAGACGATACAACACCGGAGAGATCAGTGAGTGACGCAACGATTCCGCGGGTAGGAGTTGTCGGGGCCGGACAGATGGGGTCCGGCATTGCCGAGGTCTCGGTGCGCGCCGATGTCGACGTGACCGTGTTCGAAACCACCGAGGCCCTCATCACGGCCGGACGCAACCGCATCGTGAAGTCACTTGAGCGCGGCGTCAGTGCCGGCAAGGTGACCGAGCGGGAACGCGACCGGGCGCTGAGCAAGCTCACCTTCACCACCGACCTGACGGACCTCGCCGACCGCCAACTGGTCATCGAGGCGATCATCGAGGACGACGCCGTCAAGGCGCAGGTCTTCGCCGAACTCGACCGGGTCATCACCGATCCCGACGCGGTTCTGGCGTCCAACACCTCGAGCATCCCGATCATGAAGATCGCCGCCGCCACCAAGAATCCGCAGCGCGTCCTCGGTCTGCACTTCTTCAACCCCGTCCCGGTGCTGCCGTTGGTCGAACTGGTCAGCACCCTGGTCACCGACGACGCCGCCGCCGCGCGCACCGAGGAATTCGCAAGCGCGGTGCTGGGCAAGCAGGTGGTGCGCTGCTCCGACCGGTCCGGCTTTGTGGTGAACGCGCTGCTGGTGCCCTACCTGCTGTCGGCAATCCGCATGGTGGAAGCCGGTTTTGCCACCGTCGAAGACGTCGATAAGGCCGTGGTGGCGGGGCTGTCGCACCCGATGGGCCCGCTGCGGCTGTCCGACCTGGTCGGTCTGGACACCCTGAAGCTGATCGCGGACAAGATGTTCGAGGAGTTCAAGGAACCGCAGTACGGCCCGCCGCCGCTGTTGCTGCGCATGGTGGAGGCCGGCCGGCTTGGAAAGAAGACCGGTCAGGGCTTTTATACTTACTGAGCAACTTCCGAAGACTCACCGGGTCCCGATGACAGCCCACTGACCGATCGGTAATATGCTCGCGTTAACCATGACGAAAGGTATGCAGCGAGCATGACGCGATTGGAGCCCTTTTACGAGGAGTCGCAGTCCATCTACGACGTCTCGGATGAATTTTTCGCGTTATTTCTGGATGCCACGATGGGTTACACGTGTGCCTATTTCGAGCGTGATGACATGACGCTCGAAGAAGCGCAGATTGCGAAGTTCGACCTGGCATTGGGAAAGCTGAACCTCGAGCCCGGGATGACGCTGCTCGACATCGGTTGCGGTTGGGGCGGCGCGCTGAAGCGGGCTGTCGAGAAATATGACGTCAATGTCATCGGAATTACGCTGAGCCGCAACCAGTTCGAGTACAGCAAGAACAAGCTGGCCGGCCTGCCGACCAACCGCAACATCGAGGTGCGCCTGCAGGGCTGGGAAGAGTTCGAAGACAAGGTCGACCGGATTGTCTCCATCGGCGCCTTCGAAGCATTCAAGATGGAACGCTATTCCGCATTTTTTGAACGCGCCTACGACATCCTTCCCGATGATGGCCGGATGCTTTTGCATACGATCTTGATGTATCACTGGCAGGAATATCCCGCACTGGGCGTCACATTGACGATGAGCGATATTCGATTCGCGCGCTTCATCGGCCAGGAGATTTTCCCCGGGGGTCAGTTGCCGGCGCAGAAAGACATTTTCAAATTCGGCGAGGCCGCGGGCTTCTCGATCGAGCGGGTGCAGCTGCTGCAGGAGCATTACGCGCGGACCCTCAACATCTGGGCGGCGAATCTGGAAGCCAACAAGGAGAAGGCGATCGCTCTCCAGTCCCAGGAGATCTACGACAAGTACATGCACTATCTGACCGGGTGCGAGAACTTCTTCCGCAAGGGCATCAGCAATGTGGGGCAATTCACGTTGGTCAAGTAGCTCACAGCATTTCAGCGCACAACGGTGATCCGTTGGGGCTGAGTGCCTATGGTGAGCCGGTCACTTCTCCAACGTGAACTGGTTGACGTCGGTGTAGCCCTCCCGGAACAGCTTCGCGCAGCCGGTGAGGTACTTCATGTAGCGGTCGTAGACCTCCTGAGACTGGATGGCCAACGCCTGCTCGCGATTCGCCTCGAGCGCCTCGGCCCATAGATCCAGTGTCCTGGCGTAGTGCAACTGCAGCGACTGGACCCGGGTCAGGTCGAAGCCCGCCGTGACCCCGTATTCGCCGACGGTCTGCGGGGTCGGCAGCCAGCCGCCGGGAAAGATCTCGGCCAGGATGAATTGCGAGAACTGGACGATCTCGTGGGTCAGTTTCATGCCCCTGGCGCGGGCATCCCTGAACGACGGCCGAACGATGGTGTGCAGCAACATCACTCCGCCTGGCGGCAGCGCTTGGTAGGCCATCTTGAAGAAGCGGCCGTAGCGCTGGCGACCGAAGTGCTCAAACGCGCCGATCGACACGATCCGGTCCACCGGCTCGTGGAACTTTTCCCAGCCCTCCAGCAGCACCCGCCTGCTGCGGGTGGTGTCCATCTGATCGAACGACTTCTGCACGTGCTCGGCCTGGTTCTCCGAGAGCGTCAGGCCGACGACGTTCACGTCGTATTTCTCGACGGCTCGCCGCAGGGTGGCCCCCCAGCCGCAGCCGATGTCCAGCAGAGTCATCCCAGGCTCGAGCTTGAGCTTTCCCAGCGCCAGATCGATCTTCGCGATCTGCGCCTCCTCGAGGGTCATGTCCTCACGCTCGAAGTACGCGCAGCTGTAGGTCTGGGTGGGATCCAGGAACAGTCGGAAGAAGTCGTCGGACAAGTCGTAATGAGCTTGCACATTTCCAAAATGCGGCGTGAGCTGCACAGACATGCCGATACGAGCCTTCCTATATGCGGGGGACCGAGGGCAGGCAGCCAACGATGACCCCCGTTAATCCCCCAATGCTCTCCTGCATGTTAGTACCTGCGGCGGTCCCGGTCGCCGTCCAAGTCGCGTGCCTCGCCTCACACGGAACTGTGGAGTCCCAAAGGCGCAGCGGGTGCGGACGCCGCGGTCAGGATCCGAACTCACTTTCTCGGGGCGGCACGATCGGTGACGGATGGGGTTCCTCGCGGAATTTCTCCAGCGATCCGCCGACCTCGACGATTCCCTTGAGCGCGTTCCAGCTCAGCATGGTCAGGTAGTCGATCAACTCATCGCGACTCATTCGCGGGTACGACATCCACGAGTGGGTGGCCAGCTGCACGCCGCCGACGATCAGATACGCCCACGGCTCCACGCCACCGGTGTCCATCCCGGCGTGTTGCATGCGGCGGCGCATCAGTACGGCGAGCATGCGCGCGATGATGCGCTCCGAATCGGCAATGACCTTGCTCTTGCTGGCCGAGCTGTTGGACATCACGAACCGGTACGGCTCGGGCTCGTTGGCGACGGTCTCGACGTACACGCGGATAACCTCGCGGGTCAGGTCGAAGCCGTCGAGGCCAGACGTCAGCGCCCCCGCCATGTTGGGAATCAGGGTGGTCTGAGTGAACCGCATCATCACGGCGGTGGTCAGGTCGTTCTTGTCGACGAAATACCGGTACAGCACCGTCTTTGAGACCCCGATCTCCGCGGCGATCTCATCCATGCTCAGCGCGCCACCCAGCCGGCGAATCGCGTCGATCGTGCCGTCGACCAACTCGTTACGACGGTCCACTTTGTGTTGGTGCCAGCGCCGCTTGCGCCCATCCATCTTGACGCTCACAGCTGTGATTTGCTCTGCCACAGTCCGCCTATTTCCCATTCCCTGGACGTCCATGATCTTACGGCGTGAGGGGTCGCTTTCTTGGCCTGGCCGGGCGCGGGTGAGACGTCGCAAACAGTGTCGTCACACCAATCGGCGGGAAAGATAGATGATGTAGTGGTGGCACATCGAGCCTCGGTGAGAGGCGAAGCGTCGGGCACGCGGGGGGCGAGGCCCGATTCGACGACGCCGCCGGCCGCGCAGACCCCCCATCGCGCGTCGTTTGCCGAATCCTTCGCCGGCGCGGATCCCGAAGCCGACGCGCAGCGCCGACTGGCGTTGCGCCGGATGAAGATGGTGGCACTGAGCTTTCTGATCGGTGCCACCGTCGTGTTCCTCGCCTGCCGGTGGGCCCAGGCGCATGCCGGCCTGGGGGGCTGGGTCGGATACGTCGGCGCCGCCGCCGAGGCCGGCATGGTGGGCGCGCTGGCGGACTGGTTCGCCGTGACCGCGCTCTTCAGGCACCCGCTGGGCATTCCCATCCCGCACACCGCGATCATCAAACGCAAGAAAGACCAGCTTGGCGAGGGTCTGGGCACGTTCGTCCGGGAAAACTTCTTGTCGCCCGAGGTCGTGGAGACCAAGCTGCGCGACGCCCAGGTATCCGGCAGGCTCGGCAAGTGGCTGTCGGAGGCCGTCCACGCAGAGCGGGTGGCGAGCGAGACCGCCACGGTGCTGCGGGTGCTGGTCGAACTTCTGCGCGACGAAGACGTTCAGCAGGTGATCGACCGGATGATCGTGCGCCGGATCGCCGAACCGCAGTGGGGCCCGCCGGTCGGTCGAGTGCTGGCCACCCTGCTGGCCGAGCACCGGCAGGAGGCGCTGATCCAATTGCTTGCCGACCGGGCCTTTCAGTGGTCGCTGAGGGCCGGCGAGGTCATTCAACGGGTGGTCGAGCGTGACTCGCCGACCTGGTCGCCTCGCTTCGTCGACCACCTGGTCGGCGACCGCATCCACCGCGAACTGATGGACTTCACCGACAAAGTGCGCCGCAATCCGGACCACGAATTGCGCCGGTCGGCCACCCGCTTCCTGTTCGATTTCGCCGAGGACCTGCAGCACGACCCGGACACCATCGCGCGCGCCGACGCGATCAAGGAGCAGCTGATGGCGCGCGACGAGATCGCCAACGCCGCGGCGACGGCGTGGAAGACACTGAAACGGCTGGTGCTCGAGGGAGTGGATGACCCGTCCAGTGCGCTGCGCACCCGCATCGCCGACACCGTGGTCCGCATCGGGGAATCGCTGCGCGACGATGCCGACCTGCGGGATAAGGTCGACAACTGGTTGGTCCGGGCAGCCCAGCACCTGGTCTCGCAGTATGGGGTGGAGATCACAGCGATCATCACCGACACGATCGAGCGTTGGGACGCCGAGGAGGCCAGCCGGCGCATCGAACTGCACGTGGGCCGTGACCTGCAATTTATCCGGATCAACGGGACCGTGGTCGGCTCGCTGGCGGGTTTGGTGATCTATGCGGTCGCGCAGTTGTTGATCTAGCGATTTTCTAGCGGTGCTAACAAGTGCTTGCAATAGCAAGCACTTGTAGTAGTCTGGGCGCGTCAAGATCAGCCGACCGACCCGGAGCACGCCATGACACCCGAGGAGAAGCTCTCCGCCAAGGTGTCCAACGCTGCCTCCGACATGGCCTCTGACATCGGGAGTTTCATCCGTAGCCAGCGCGAACTCGCGCAGGTGTCGGTGCGTCAACTCGCCGAGAAGTCCGGGGTCAGCAATCCATATCTGAGCCAGGTGGAGCGCGGGTTGCGTAAGCCCTCCGCCGACGTCCTGAACCAGATCGCGAAGGCCCTCCGGGTCTCCGCCGAGGTTCTCTATGTGCGCGCCGGGATTCTCGAACCCAGTGACAAAAGTCAGGTGCGGGACGCGATCGTCACTGACACCGCGATCACCGAGCGGCAAAAGCAAATCCTGCTCGATATCTACTCATCGTTCACCCAACAAAACGAATCGATCCAAGAGGAGTGTTCGACCGAATCTGACAGCGAATGATCGGTCCACTTGACCGGCGCTGTAAACCCATCTGAACTGGGGGTTTGCGCCGGAGAGCGGGCTAATTAGATCGCGGTCGCGAATTGGTGATGTATAGACGACCGGCCGTCGGGGTTACCCGAAAGGGGGGACTTATCGGTTCCAGCCGAATTGCTGGACGACCCGCCCCGGCACTGGCGGTCCCAGTTGCGAAGGAGACGTTTGCACCTAACTTCTCGACCAGACAGCTAAAAACACCGAATAACGTCGATACCGAAGACACATCATGAAAGGAAAGACCATGGCGGAAAACACCAACATCGAGGACCTGCGGGCCCCGCTGCTCGCAGCGTTGGGCGCGGCCGACCTGGCCCTGGCCACCGTCAACGACCTGATCGCCGGCCTGCGTGAGCGCGCCGAAGAGACCCGCGTCGAGACCCGCACCCGGGTCGAAGAGCGTCGCGCCCGCTTGACCAAACTCCAGGAGGACCTGCCCGATCAGTTCACCGAGCTGCGCGACAAGTTCACCACCGAGGAGCTGCGCAGGGCGGCCGAGGGCTACCTGGAGGCCGCGACCACCCGCTACAACGAGCTCGTGGAGCGCGGCGAGGCGGCCCTGCAGCGGCTGCGTAACCAGACTGCGTTCGAGGACGCCTCCGCGCGCGCCGAGGGCTACGTCGACCAGGCCGTCGAGCTGACTCAGGAAGCTCTCGGCACCGTCGCCTCGCAGACCCGCGCGGTCGGCGAGCGCGCCGCCAAGCTGGTTGGCATCGAGCTGCCCGGCAAGACCGAAGCGACCACCAAGAAGGCCCAGAAGGCCGTCGCCAAGAAGGCTCCGGCCAAGAAGGCTCCGGCCAAGAAGGCTCCGGCCAAGAAGGCTCCGGCCAAGAAGGTCACCCAGAAGTAGGGCACGCCACTCGCACGACGTTCGGCTCCGAGTCGCCTTCGGGTGACTCGGAGTCGACGTTTTGGCGGGTGCCCGCATACCCTTAAGGCGTGAACCACCTCGTGGGAACCGTCATGTTGATCCTGCAGATCGCCGTTTTAGTGACGGCGATCTATGCTTTCGTGCACGCCGCGCTGCAACGACCCGACGCCTATACCGCCGCCGAGAAGCTGACCAAACCGGTGTGGTTGCTGATCCTGGGCGGGGCCGTCGCGCTGTGTTCCATCTTGAGTTTCGTTTTCGGCGTGCTAGGTATGGCGATCGCGGCCTGTGCGGCCGGTGTGTATCTGGTCGATGTTCGGCCCAAACTGCTTGAGATTCAAGGTAAGTCGCGCTAGCGGAATGAGGGTGGTGCTGGCGGCGCCGGTCGCGGTGCTCGTCGCCTTGTCCTGTTCGACACCGCACGCCGTTGCCGCGCCCGACCCGGGCAGCGGCGCGGCGGATCCGCCCGCCCCGCCCTACATCGACCACACCCAGTGGGCGCAGTGGCAGGGCCGACCTAGCCTGCGGGTGTTCCCGTCGCCGGCCGGCCGAACCGCCTCGCGCCTTCCCGCGACCGCGGCGCCGGCCGACGAGGCCTGGGCCGAGGTGATCGCCTTGTCTCCGGACGCCGACACCGCCGGCATGCGCGCGCAGTTCCTGTGTCACTGGCAGTTCGCCGAACTCGCCCAGCCTGGCAAGGTCAGCTGGAACCTGGAGCCGTGGCGACCGGTCGTCGACGACACTGAGATGGTCGGCGCCGGCTGCAATCCCGGCGGTCCGGAAGAATCCTTCTGATGGCAACCCACCCGAGTCGCGCGCAGCTGGCGGCGTTGGTCGACCACACCCTGCTCAAACCCGAGGCGACCGACGCCGACGTCGCGGCCCTCGTCGCCGAGGCGGCCGAGCTGGGCGTCTACGCGGTGTGTGTCTCGCCCTTGATGGTTCCCGTCGCGGTGCGAGCCGGCACCGGCGTGCGGGTGGCCAGCGTGGCGGGGTTTCCGTCCGGCAAGCACCTGCCGGCGGTGAAGGCGCATGAAGCGGCCCTGGCCGTCGCGTCCGGTGCCTGCGAGGTCGACATGGTCATCGATGTCGGCGCGGCGCTGGCCGGCGACATCGACGCGGTGCGTTCCGATATCCATGCCGTGCGCAGCGCCATCGGCGGCACCGTGCTCAAGGTGATCGTGGAGTCGGCGGCGCTACTGGCGCTTGCGGGCGAGGCCACCGTGTTGCAGGTATGCCGCGCCGCCGAAGACGCCGGCGCCGACTTCGTAAAGACGTCAACCGGATTTCATCCGGCCGGCGGTGCGTGCGCACGCGCGGTTGCCCTGATGGCCGAGTCGGTCGGTGACCGCCTCGGGGTGAAGGCTAGCGGCGGCATCCGCACGGCCCCGGACGCGCTCGCGATGCTCGATGCCGGCGCCACCCGCCTGGGGCTCTCGGGCACCCGGGCAGTGCTCGACGGCCTCGACAGGCTCAGCTAGGTCGCTCGCCGTCAGAGGTTGGCGAAGCAGGGGTCGTTGTCGTTGCCGTTCGGAATGCTGGCGTTCTTCGTCGAGAAATGGCTCGTCACGCCCGTGTCGGTGACGTGCACGCTGTCGGCGTGGATACCCAACGGGTAGTTCTTGGTCTGGTTGGAGGTGAACTCGTCCAGCGTCGACTGCACGGATTCCCTGGGCATGGTGAAACCGAGCGCGTTGAAACTGACGATCTGCAGCTGCAACCCGTTGCCCGACACGACCGGCTTGGCCGTGATGTTGTCCAACATGCCCTTCAACTCGATGGTCCCGTCGGCGGGATGCGTGGTGACGGTGTTGGTGACGAACGGACCCAGGACCGGGACGGCGTCCTGCACCGACTGCTTGATGCCGTCGCTGGTCCAGGTAATGGTGGCGTCCAGCGAACCGATGGTGCCCTTCGAGTTGCCGCTGTCCTGGAGCCGGACGTCGTTGACGTTGACCGACAGCTTCATGCCCTTGGCGTCGCGGAGGTTGTTGCCGGCGGTCTCCACCGAGATGTTGGTGTAGTGCTTCGTCGCGACTTGCCACAGCATCAGGGGCGTCACCCCGAAGGACGCGGTGGCCTGGTCTTTGACCTCGCACGCCACCGCCTGGGCGATCTTGTTGTTCGCGACGTGGCGCACGTACAGCTCGGCCCCGATGAGCGCGGCGATGATCAGCGCGATCACGATGACGAAGATCAGCAGGATCGAGACCGGGTCACGGCCGAAGCGGCGCTTCTTCTTCCCGGACGCCGCGTCCTCGCCGGGGGGAGTGGTCAGGCGCTCCGTCGGACCGGCGGGCGGGGTGGGTGGCGGCGGGTAGCCGGGCTGCTGCATGTTCGGCTGCGGCGTCCCGAATCGCTCGGTCCGCCCCGGCGGGGGACCGTGTGCGGGCGGCGGCGGGGGTACGTGACCCGGCCCGCCGGTGCTCAGCCGCTCGGTCGGCCGCTCCGTGGGCGGTTGGCCGAAGGGTCCCTGGTTGGAGGGACGGGCCCACTTCGACGGGTCCTGGTTCGGGGGTCCTTGTGGGTTCGTCACCCGACTGATTCTGCCCTATCAACCTGAGTAAAGTCCGAGTAGTTGCGCAGGACCGCGATACTCCTGCGGGCCTCGGCCACCCTGTCGACGTCGATATCGGCAACCAGTAGCTGCGGAAGGGACCCGGCCGACGCGACGACTTCGCCCAGCGGCGAGACGATGAGGCTGCCCCCGACGCCGGTCGGTGCGCCCGACCCGGACGGGTCAGCGTCACCGGGATCCGCCTGACCCACGGCCGCGACGTAGCTCATCGAATCGAGTGCGCGAGCGCGAGCCAGCAGCGTCCACTGGTCGAGTTTGCCGGGACCCGCGCCCCAGGACGCGCAGACCGCGATCACCTCGGCGCCGCGGCGGGCCAACTCGGTGTAGAGCGCGGGGAAACGAATGTCATAGCAAACGGTCAGTCCCACCCGGACGCCGTCGACGGTGATCACCACCGGATCGTGTCCCGGCGCGACCGTGCGCGATTCGGTGAATCCGAACGCATCGTAGAGGTGGATCTTGTCATAGTGGGCGTCCGACTTCGAACCGCGCGGACCGGCCGCGATCAATGTGTTCCTCACCCGCCCGTCGCCCGACGGGGTGAACATCCCTGCGACGACGGTGATGCCGGAATCGGCGGCGATGCGGCGCACCCCGTCGGCCCATGGCCCGTCGACCGGCTCGGCGACCGGGCCCAGCGGCACGCCGAACCGGCACATGGTCGCCTCCGGGAACACCACCAGCTTCGCGCCCGCGTCGGCGGCCTGGCGGCTGTAATCGGCCACCAGCTGCAAATTTGCCCGGGGGTCGGTGCCGCTGAGGATCTGCGCCAAGGCGATTCGCATGAGCGCCAGCTTAGGCCCGGTGACCATGCGCGCCGCCGCGGCGACGGTCGAAATCCTCAGTCCGTTTTGGCGATCCACTCGGTGGTGAAGCGTTGTTCGGCGGCGACCAGTTCGGCCAGCCGGCTTCCGATGAAGTTCTCCAGCTTGCCCCCGATGATCGGCACGCGCACCTGAACCGTGGCGCGGAACGTCAGCCGGCTGCCGCCGGTCTCTTCGATGGGCTCCAGGACGGCGGTGCCGGCCAGGTTCACCGGCGCATCGACGATGGATCCCACGACTGAGCCCGTCGCGGCGCCGCCGGTGACCGGCCCCCACGCCTCATGGCGGCGGATCCGCAGGTCACCGCTGTGCAGCTGCGTAACCATCCCGGGTAGTTTGGCGCTGCGGATCACCTGCAGCGTGACGACCTCGACGGTGTCCTCGTCACCGGACCCACCGCCGACCCGCATCGACTCCAGCGTGGTGACATCGGCGCCGGACGCCGTCAGCCTGGCCCGCCAGTAATTCACGTCGGTGAAGGCCCGATGTACCTCGTCAACGCTGCCGTCGTAGTCGGCCGACAAGTCGAAGGAACGCGGCATAGCAGGTCAGGCTACCGTTACGGGCCATGAAATCCAGCGGAGCCGATTCGGAGTTCGCCGGTGCCGCGGTGGTCGACGCGGCGCCACTGGCGCCGCTGACAACGCTGCGCGTCGGACCGACCGCGCGCCGCCTGATCACCTGCACCACCACCGAACAGGTGATCGCCACATTGCGGGCCCTGGACGCCGAAACGCTTGGCGGGCAACGTGACTCGGTGCTGGTCTTCGCCGGCGGCTCCAACCTGGTGATCTCCGACGCCCTGACCGACCTGACCGCGGTGCGGCTGGCCAATGGCGGCATCACCGTCGAGGGCAACATGGTCCGCGCCGAAGCGGGCGCGGTATGGGACGACGTCGTCGTGACCGCCATCGGGCACGGCCTCGGCGGCCTGGAGTGCCTGTCCGGCATCCCCGGGTCGGCCGGGGCCACCCCGGTGCAGAACGTCGGAGCGTACGGCGCCGAAGTCTCCGACACCATCACCCAAGTCCGGGTGCTCGATCGCGGCAGCGGCAAGGTGCGCTGGGTGCCGGCCGGCGAGCTGGGTTTCGGCTACCGCACCAGCGCCTTCAAACGCGGCGGCGACGACGGACTCGAAACCCCTTCTGTCGTATTGGAAGTGGAGTTTGCGCTGGACGCATCCGGGCGCAGCGCCCCGTTACGCTACGGCGAGCTGGCCGCCGCATTGAACGTTGCCGGCGGCGAGCGTGCCGACCCCCAAACCGTTCGCGACGCCGTGCTCGCCCTGCGGGCGCGTAAGGGCATGGTGCTCGACGCCGCCGACCACGACACCTGGAGCGTGGGCTCGTTCTTCACCAACCCGGTGGTCCCCGCGGACGTCTACGCACGGCTGGCCGCAACCGCCGACGGGCCGGTCCCGAACTACCCGGCGCCCGGCGGGATCAAGCTCGCCGCCGGCTGGTTGGTGGAGCGGGCGGGCTTCGGCAAGGGGTATCCGCAGCCGGGCGCGGGGGGCCTCGAGGCGCCCTGCCGGTTGTCCACCAAGCACTCCCTGGCACTGACGAATCGCGGCGGCGCGGGTTCCGACGACGTGATCAGGCTGGCGCGCACCGTCCGCGACGGCGTCCGCGCTGTGTTTGGCATCACACTGGTCCCCGAACCCGTACTGCTCGGCTGCAGGTTGTAGCCGCAGAATTCGCCGGCGCGCGCCCGGCCCCGATTTGTGGTGGCCGGACGGCCCGTTTTTCCCCGGTATCTTTGACTTTCGTGACCCCGTCCAGCGCCCCGCGGCCGTTCAACCGGCGTGCGGCATTGGCGACCCTGGGATTGGGTGTGCTGGCCCCCAACGTGTTGGCCGCGTGCGGGGGCACGACCGCGAACCAGGCCGAGAAGAAACAACAGCCGGCGCCGCAGCTCAAATACCAGCCCGCCAATGCGACCGAGAATGTGGTGCCGATCGCCCCGGTCAGCGTTGAGGTCAATGACGGCTGGTTCCAGCACGTCACCCTGTCGAACTCGGCGGGCAAGGCCGTCGCGGGCGCCTTCAATCAAGACCGCACCGTCTACACGACCACCGAGCCGCTGGGCTATGACCAGACCTATACGTGGAGCGGCGCGGCCGTCGGGCACGACGGCAAGGCGGTCCCGGTGGCGGGCAAGTTCACCACGGTGTCGCCCAGCAAGAAGATCAGCGGGGCATTCCAGCTCGCCGACGGCCAGACCGTCGGGGTCGCGGCGCCGATAATCATCCAGTTCGACGCGCCGATCACCGACAAGGCCGCCGTCGAAAGGGCGCTGTCCGTCACGACCAACCCGCCGGTCGAGGGCAGCTGGGCCTGGTTGCCCGACGAGGCGGCCGGTGCCCGGGCGCACTGGCGCACCCGCGAGTACTACCCGGCGGGCACCACGGTGAACGTCGAGGCCAAGCTCTACGGCCTGCCGTTCGGCGACAGCGCCTACGGTGCCGAGGACATCTCCCTGAACATCCAGATCGGCCGCCGGCAGGTGGTCAAGGCAGAGGTCTCCTCGCACCGCATCCAGGTGATCCGCGACGAGGGCGTCATCATGGACTTCCCGTGCAGCTACGGCGAGGCCGACAAGGCGCGCAACGTCACCCGCAACGGCATCCACGTGGTCAGCGAGAAATACGCCGACTTCTACATGTCCAACCCGGCCGCCGGCTACAGCCACGTGCACGAACGCTGGGCGGTCCGCATCTCCAACAATGGCGAGTTCATCCACGCCAACCCGGCGAGCGCCGGCGCCCAGGGAAACACCAATGTCACCAACGGCTGCATCAACTTGTCGACGGGCGACGCCGAGCAGTACTTCCAGTCGGCGATGTACGGGGACCCGGTCGAGGTGACCGGCAGCTCGATCCAGCTGTCCTACTCCGACGGCGACATCTGGGACTGGGCCGTGGACTGGGACACCTGGGTGGCCATGTCCGCGCTGCCGCCGGCGACCGCGCACCCGCCGTCCACACAGATTCCGGTCACCGCGCCGGTCACGCCGTCCAACGCGCCGACCCTGTCGGGCACCCCGACCACGTCGACGACACCCGCCAGCACCGGCCCGGCTACCCCAGGCGGTTGAACCGGGAGGTAGTGGCCTGGTCGCGCGGCTTCATCACGATCAAGTCCAGATTCACGTGCGGCGGGCGCGACGCGACGAACCCGATCACCTCGGCCACGTCGTCGGCCACCAGCGGCGTGATGCCCGTGTAGACGGCGTCCGCGCGGTCTTGGTCGCCGTCGAAGCGGACCAACGAGAATTCCGTCTCGACCGCCCCCGGGGCGATCTCGGTGAGCCGCACCGGCTTGCCCAGTAGTTCGCCGCGCAGCGTGCGATGCAGCGCTCCCTGGGCGTGTTTGGCCGCCGTGTATCCGGCGCCGCCGTCGTAAACCTCAAGTGCCGCAACCGAAGTGACGGTGACGATCAGCCCGTCGCCGGAGTCGATCAGCTTGGGCAACAACGCTCGGGTGACCCGCAGCGTGCCGATCACGTTGGTCTCCCACATCCACTGCCAGTGTGCGAGGTCGGCATCTTCGACCGGCGCCAGCCCCCGGGCACCGCCGGCGTTGTTGACCAACACGTCGACACGATCCAATTTGCTCGCCAATGTTTCCACCGCCGCCTGATCTGTGACATCGGCCACAATGGCGGTACCGCCGATTTCACTGGCCAGGGCCTCAATCCGGTTCGCCCGGCGCGCCACCGCGACGACGTGAAAGCCCTGCGCAGCGAGGTTGCGGGCGG
The DNA here is from genome assembly GCF_059812425.1 of Mycobacterium sp. NGS56. Classification (NCBI taxonomy): domain Bacteria; kingdom Bacillati; phylum Actinomycetota; class Actinomycetes; order Mycobacteriales; family Mycobacteriaceae; genus Mycobacterium; species Mycobacterium sp. NGS56. The sequence continues at coordinate 131,403 of NZ_JCALCQ010000012.1, read as the reverse complement.
TTGCTGCGCCGATTCCCGAGCTGGCACCGGTGATGACCGCGACACGTGTATTCCTGCCAGTTTTAACCATCGAAACAACCTTAATGAACGTGCTAGATTTTGCGTGTGCTTCTCAGCGCCCTGTCCAACACCACGACCACCGCGTGTCTTTGCGCGGCGGGTGCGTGTTGTTGCTGCGCACTTTGCCGCTCCTGACCCAAGCCAGGTGTGGCCAAGACGGCCAGCAAAATTCGGACAAAAGGACGCTCGTGCGCACCAATACCCTCACCCATACCCATCATTCGCCCGGCCGTGCCGTTGGGCACCTGCCTGGCCAAAAGGGACACCGCTCGGTGCGCCGCCAGATCGTGCCGCCGGCGCTGAACATCCCCGACTCGGCGACGGCCTCGGTGTTCCGGGCCGTCCGGCTGCGTGGCCCCGTCGGCCGTGACGTCATCGCAGGCGTCACCTCGCTGAGCATCGCCACCGTCAACCGCCAGGTCATCGCACTGCTGGAGGCAGGCCTGCTGCGCGAGCGCGCCGACCTGGCCGTCTCCGGCGCGATCGGCCGCCCGCGCGTGCCGGTCGAGGTCAACCACGAGCCGTTCGTGACGCTCGGCATCCACATCGGTGCACGAACCACCAGCATCGTGGCCACCGACCTGTTCGGCCGCACCCTCGACACCGTCGAGACCCCGACGCCGCGCAGCCCGGCCGGACCCGCCCTGGCGACGCTCGCCGACAGCGCCCGCCGCTACCTGCGGCGCTGGCATCGCCGGCGCCCCTTGTGGGTGGGGGTCGCCATCGGTGGCACCGTCGACGGCGCCACCGGCCAGGTGGATCACCCGCGCCTGGGCTGGCGGCAGGCGCCGGTCGGACAGGTGCTGGCCGACGCGTTGGGCCTGCCGGTCTCGGTGGCCTCGCACGTCGATGCCATGGCCGGCGCCGAGCTGCTGCTGGGCATGCGGAGATTCATGCCCAGCTCGCCGACCAGCTTGTACGTCTACGCCCGCGAGACGGTGGGCTATGCGCTGGTGATCGGTGGTCGGGTACACGTCCCGGCCAGCGGGCCGGGCACCATCGCAACCCTGCCGGCCCACTCGGAGCTGCTCGGCGGTACCGGCCAACTGGAGTCCACCGTCAGCGACGAGGCCGTCGTCGCCGTCGCACGTCAGCTGCGCATCCTGCCCTTCGCCCCGGCGAATCGCGCCAACGGATCCGCCGCCGGCATCTCCGATCTGTTGCGCGTGGCGCGAGCCGGCAACGAGCAGGCCAAGGAGCTGCTCGCCGAGCGGGGCCGCGTGCTCGGTGAGGCGGTGGCATTGCTGCGCGACATGCTCAACCCCGACGAGCTGGTGGTCGGCGGCCAGGCCTTCACCGAGTACCCGGAGGCGATGGAGCAGGTCGAGGCGGCGTTCGTTGAACGCTCCGTGCTGGGGCCGCGCGACATCCGCCTCACCGCCTTCGGCAACCGGGTGCAGGAGGCCGGCGCGGGAACCGTCTCGCTGTCGGGGCTGTATGCCGATCCCCTGGGCGCGATGCGCCGCGCGGGGGCGCTGGACACCCGGGCGCACGACGTCACCCGCGACGAGTCATCCGCCTGACACGGCACCGTGTCCAGCGCGCTTGGGCTGGCCGGTGAACCATCCTGTAAAGATGACAGGGTGCGCCACGATGACGTCTTCCGGCTGAATGAACCGCGCCGGGTCGCAGTGCTGGCGGTTCACACCTCACCACTGGCCCAGCCCGGCACCGGTGACGCGGGCGGCATGAACGTCTACGTGCTGCAGACCGCGCTGCACCTGGCGCTGCGGGGCATCGAGGTGGAGATCTTCACGCGCGCGACCGCTTCCACCGACCCGCCGGTAGCGCGGGTGGCGCCCGGGGTGCTGGTCCGCAATGTCGTGGCGGGCCCGTTCGAGGGCCTCAACAAATACGACCTGCCCACCCAGCTGTGCGCGTTCGCGGCCGCGGTGCTGCGGGCCGAGGCTTCGCACGAGCCCGGCTATTACGACATCGTGCACTCGCACTACTGGCTGTCCGGGCAGGTCGGCTGGCTGGCGCGCGATCGCTGGGCCGTGCCGCTGGTGCACACCGCGCACACGCTCGCCGCGGTCAAGAACGCGGCGCTGGCAAAGGGGGATTCTCCCGAACCGCCGCTGCGTACGGTGGGCGAGCAGCAGGTCGTCGACGAGGCGGACCGGTTGATCGTCAACACCGACGACGAAGCCAAGCAACTGATCTCGATCCACCACGCCGACCCGGCGAGAATCGACGTCGTCCATCCCGGGGTGGATCTCGACGTGTTCCGTCCCGGCGACCGCAGGGCGGCCCGCGCCGCGCTGGGGCTTCCGCTCGATGAGGACATCGTCGCGTTCGTCGGCCGCATCCAGCCACTGAAGGCGCCCGACATCGTGTTGCGCGCCGCCGCGAAGCTGCCCGGCGTGCGCATCGTCGTGGCCGGCGGCCCCTCGGGTAGCGGCCTGGCGTCCCCGGACGGATTGGCCCGGCTGGCCGACGCACTCGGTATCACCGGGCGCGTGACGTTCCTGCCCCCGCAGTCGCGCCCCAATCTGGCCACCCTGTTCCAGGCGGCCGATCTGGTTGCGGTGCCCAGCTATTCGGAGTCGTTCGGTCTGGTCGCCCTCGAGGCGCAGGCGTGTGGGACGCCCGTGGCCGCGGCCGCGGTCGGTGGGCTGCCGGTGGCCGTGCGGGACGGGGTGACCGGCACGCTGGTGGCCGGGCACGATGTCGAGCAGTGGGCCGATGCCCTGGGTCGGCTGCTGCGATTGTCCGCGCCGCAAGCCGACGCGATGGGCCGCGCGGCCACCGCGCATGCCGCCACGTTCTCCTGGGACCACACCACCGACGCGCTGTTGGCCAGCTATCGGCGCGCGATTCGCGAATACACCGCCGAGCGCCGGGGCGTGGGCGCGTGACCTCCACCGTCGAGCGGGTGATCGAGGATGCCCTGCAGGCCAGTGGCCTGAACTACTCGAAACATGGTGGCGCCCACGGTGGTTTGTCGGGGGTGGTGGTCGAGCTTCCCGGCGAGCGCAAGCTCAAGACCAACACCATCCTGAGCGTCGGCGAGCACTCTGTGCGGGTCGAGGCGTTCGTGTGCCGCAAGCCCGACGAGAACCACGAAGGCGTCTACCGCTTCCTGCTCAAGCGCAACCGGCGCCTGTACGGCGTGGCCTACACGCTGGACAAGGTCGGCGACATCTATCTGGTGGGCCGGATGTCGCTGGCCTCGGTGGACGCCGACGAGCTCGACCGAGTGCTCGGGCAAGTGCTCGAAGCGGTGGATTCGGACTTCAATACGTTGCTGGAATTGGGTTTTCGTTCGTCCATCCAGAAGGAGTGGGACTGGCGGGTGTCGCGCGGCGAGTCGCTGAAGAACCTCGAGGCCTTCGCGCACCTGATCGACGACGACGATGACGACACTGACGACCGCTGAATGAGTGCGTGAGAGACTAACCGGCATGGGTGAAACCGCCACGCTGGTACTGCTTCGCCACGGCGAAAGCGAATGGAACTCGCGCAACCTCTTCACCGGTTGGGTCGACGTCGGCCTCACCGAAAAGGGCCGTGCCGAGGCCGTGCGCAGCGGTGAGCTGCTGATCGAAAACGACTTGTTGCCTGACATCCTGTACACCTCGCTGCTGCGCCGCGCCATCTCCACCGCGCACCTGGCGCTGGACGCCGCCGACCGGCTGTGGATTCCGGTGCGGCGCAGCTGGCGGCTCAACGAACGCCATTACGGGGCGCTGCAGGGGCTGGACAAGGCCGAGACCAAGGCCCGCTACGGCGACGAACAGTTCATGGCCTGGCGGCGCAGCTATGACACACCGCCCCCACCCATCGAGAAGGGCAGTACCTACAGCCAGGACACCGATCCCCGGTACGCCGACATCGGCGGAGGCCCGCTCACCGAGTGCCTGGCCGACGTGGTCGTGCGCTTCCTGCCGTATTTCACCGACGTCATCATCCCGGCCCTGCGCAGCGGCAAGACGGTGCTGATCGTGGCGCATGGGAACTCGCTGCGGGCCCTGGTCAAGCACCTCGATCAGGTGTCCGACGACGAGATCGCCGAGTTGAACATCCCGACCGGCATCCCGCTGCGCTACGACCTGGACGCTCACCTGCGCCCGGTGGTGCCCGGCGGCACCTATCTCGACCCGGAGGCGGCCGCCGCCGGCGCCGCTGCGGTTGCCAGCCAGGGGCGCGGCTGACGCCGGCGTGCCCGTGTCGTTTCGCGAGATAACGGCCGTTCAGCCAAACATCGCGTGAACGGGAGCCGAACACCTGTTGCGCAAGGTGTGACTTGTCCGATTTTGGCCTCGTTGCGCTAGGGCAGCGTTCAGGAAGATTTGTAGGATTTGCTATGTGACTGTGTTCTCGGCGCTGTTGCTGGCCGGGGTTGTGTCCGCGCTGGCGCTGGCCGCAGGTGTGCTGGTCGGGACCCGGCTGTCACCGCGGGCGGTCCAGCGCCGCCAGCGGGTCGGCAGCGAATGGACCGGAATCACCGTCGCGCAGATGCTGCAACGCATCGTGGCGCTGATGCCGCTGGGCGCTGCGGTGGTGGACGCGCATCGCGACGTCGTCTACCTCAATGACCGGGCCAAGGAGCTGGGCCTGGTGCGCGACCGTCAGCTCGATGACCAGGCCTGGGAAGCGGCGCAACAGGCGCTGACCGGCGTCGACGTCGAATTCGACCTGCGGCCCGCGAAGCGGGCGGGCGGCCGCTCCGGGCTCTCGGTGCACGGGCAGGCCCGGTTGCTCAGCGAAGAAGACCGCCGGTTCGCCGTGGTCTTCGCTCACGACCAGTCCGACTTCGCGCGAATGGAAGCGACCAGGCGCGACTTCGTGGCCAACGTCAGCCACGAGCTCAAGACCCCGGTGGGTGCCATGGCGCTGCTCGCAGAAGCCCTGCTCGCCTCGGCCGACGACTCCGAAACCGTGCGGCGGTTCGCCGAGAAGGTGCTCGTCGAAGCCAATCGGCTGGGGGACATGGTCGCCGAGCTGATCGAACTGTCCCGGCTACAGGGAGCCGAACGGCTGCCCACCGTCGTCGAGGTCGACGTCGACAAGGTTGTGGGAGAAGCAATTTCGCGCCATAAGGTGGGGGCCGACAACGCCGATATCGAGGTCCGCACGGACGCGCCGAGCGGTCTGCGCGTGTTGGGCGACGAAACTTTGCTGGTGACCGCCCTGGCCAACCTGGTATCCAACGCCATCGCCTATTCGCCGCCGGGATCGCCGGTGTCGATCAGCCGCCGCCGCCGCGGCGACAGCATCGAGATCGCCGTGACCGACCGCGGCATCGGAATAGCCCTGGAAGACCAGGAGCGGGTTTTCGAGCGGTTCTTCCGGGGGGACAAGGCCCGCTCCCGCGCCACCGGTGGCAGCGGGTTGGGTCTGGCCATCGTCAAGCACGTCGCGGCCAATCACAACGGCAGCATCGGCGTGTGGAGCAAGCCCGGGACCGGATCGACATTCACCCTTTCCATTCCGGCGGCCGTCGCGTCTCATCAAGGCGACGGCGAATCCGAGCAATCGCAGGGCCGCGATGCGCGACCCAACCGCTCACAGCGAGAGGAAGAACTAAGTCGATGATCCGCTCGTATGACGACGCAGTGGGGGTACCCCCAGCCGCGCAGCGGCGAGGGGGACGTAGCGATGAGGAGGAATCGCGAAGATGACCAGTGTGCTGATCGTGGAGGACGAGGAGTCGCTGGCCGATCCGTTGGCTTTCCTGCTCCGCAAGGAGGGTTTCGACGCCACGGTGGTGACGGACGGTTCGGCCGCGCTGGCCGAATTCGATCGCGCCGGCGCCGACATCGTGCTGCTTGACCTGATGCTGCCCGGAATGTCCGGCACCGACGTGTGCAAGCAGCTGCGTGCGCGTTCCAGCGTCCCGGTGATCATGGTGACCGCCAGGGACAGCGAGATCGACAAGGTGGTTGGTCTCGAACTCGGCGCCGACGACTATGTGACCAAGCCGTATTCCGCGCGTGAGTTGATCGCGCGGATCCGCGCGGTGTTGCGCCGTGGCGGTGACGACGATTCCGAGATCAGCGATGGCGTGCTCGAATCCGGTCCGGTGCGAATGGATGTCGAGCGCCACGTCGTTTCGGTCAACGGCGACACGATCACCTTGCCGCTCAAGGAATTTGACCTTCTCGAGTATCTGATGCGCAACAGCGGTCGGGTGCTGACCCGCGGACAGTTGATCGACCGGGTGTGGGGCGCCGACTACGTCGGCGACACCAAGACACTCGACGTCCACGTCAAGCGCCTGCGGTCCAAGATCGAGGCGGACCCGGCCAACCCGGTCCACCTGGTGACGGTGCGCGGGCTGGGCTACAAGCTCGAAGGCTAGCCCGCGTTGAATGTGCGCCCGGTACGCACGCTCAGCGGGCGCTGATCACCTCGTCGGCCACCCCCAGCGCCAGCGCCATGATCGACAGCTGAGGATTCACTTCCGGGCAACTGGGCAGAATCGACGCGTCGGCCACCCACACACCGCGCACGCCACGCAGCCGCCCCGTCGCGTCGACCGGACACAACTGCTCGTCGGCGCCCGCCGCCACGGTGCCGGTCGGATGAAACGCCGCGACGTGCAGGCTTCTGGGGTCGGTGCGACGCAACGAATCCTGCAATGCGGGCAGCGAGGTGACCGTTTTGGCATGTGGCAGGCCGGTGAGGACCTCCACGGCACCGGCGGCGAACAGTAGCCGCCCCATGGCCTCCATCGCCGTCACGAGCTTGGCGGCGTCGCCCCTGTCGATCGGGTAGCGCACCACCGTCTCGCCGCGAACCGATGACACCGAGCCGACGCCGCGGTCGGCCACCATGGCGCCGAACGTGGCGACCTGCGGCGCGCGCTCCAGCCAGCCGAGCAGCTCGGCGCCGTAGCCCGGAAACACCATCGAGCCCATACCGGGCGGGGTGGACGTGGCTTCGATGAGCACGCCGTGAGATTTGTGCAGCTCGTGAACCGCGGCGCTCTGCAGCACGCCGTGCCAGGCGACGACGTCGGAGTCGAAGCGCCCGGCGAGCACCGTCGCGGGATGCAGCGCCAGATTGCGACCGAGCCGCGGGTGGCCAAATCCGCTGCGCCGCAACAGCCCTGGCGTTTCTGTGGCGCCGGCCGCCACGATGACCGTGTCGGCCAGGATGTCCACCGCGGTGCCATCCGGACGGCGCGCGCGCACCCCATGGGCGCGCCCGTGCCGGTGCAGCACCCGTTCCACCCGGGCGTGCGAGACGATCCGGGCACCCGCCGCGCAGGCCTGCGGTAGCGCGTTGAGGTGGACACCGAACTTGGCGTTGCATGGGCAGCCGATCGCGCACTGGCAACAGCCCTCGCAGCCGGGGGCGTTGCGCGGGATCGGCGCCGCTTGCCAGCCCAGCTCCGTGGCGGCCTCGAGCAGCAGCCGACCGTTGCGTCCCATGACGTCCAACGGCACCGGCGCGACCCGCAGCGTGCGTTCGACTTCGTCGAGGTGGTTCGTCAGCCGGTCGTGGTCGGCCAGGGCAAGCCCGAACTCGTCGCGCCAGCGCCGCTGCACGTCCGGCGGCGGACGGTAGCAGGTGCCCGAGTTCACCACCGTGGTGCCGCCGACGGCGCGGCCGATCGGCAGCACCACCGACGGGCGTCCCAGCGCGACGGTGGCTCCGCCCCCGCGGTACAGCCCGGCGTAACGGTCGATCGGGTGCGTGGTGCGGAATTCCCCGACCGTCCAGCGGCGTCCCTCCTCGAGCACGACGGTGTCCAGACCCGCCCGCGCCAGGGTTCGGGCCGCCATCGCGCCGCCGGCGCCCGAGCCGACGACCACCGCGTCGGCTGAGACGACGGACGGGCAATCGGCCGAGGAGGTGATGGTCAGATCCGCATCGGGGCGCGCCGCGTCGTGCTCGCCGGCTCGGGCGAAGAGCTCGGACGCATAGGTGTCGGCACCGTTTGCGAGCAACACGATGGCCTTGAGCGCCTCGAGCGCCGCTGCGGCCTCCGGGCTCAGCGAAGCCACTCGGCGCAGCACCCGATCTCGGCCGCCGGGGCGCAGCCGCGACAGTGACCGCCCGGTGGTGAGAAGGCTTGCGGCGCTTACTGATGCGAATCCGGCACGCACTCCCAACCTGGATGTCGCAGGTAGCTGGGCGAGGTAGCGTTCGATGCGCGCCGCCAGCTGATCCGCCGGCGGGCCGCCGTGTTCCTCGGGCAGCAGCGCGGTGCCGAACGACGCGGTTGCCCGCTCGGCCGCACGGCTCATACCAGGAATCCGAACCGGCGGCCGATCTTGATGAAGAACGGATAGGTCGCGAAGATGCCGGCCGCCGCCGCGTGCATGGGCCAACCGCCCTTTGCGGTGTCGACCCCGAAAACCCCGCTGTTCCACATGAAGTCGCGCCCATTGCGGGCGCGGAACGGCCGCCACAGCAGGCCGAGCCCGGGCACGTTGTTGTAGAGGCCGAACGACCCGCCGAAGAAGATGCCCAGAACCGCGGCCTCGGCGACGTCTCGCCGGTCCGACGGCACGTGCCGCTCGATGAGCGCGCCGCTGGCCACCAGCAGCGGCGGGTCGAGTAGGAAGCTCATGTCGGGATCCTTTCGTTGATCTCGGGTGCCGCGCGGCCGCGCAGGCCCACCTCGGCATGCCCGGTGCCGAGCACCGACCAGTGCCGGTCGTCGATCTCGACGTGCACGTCGGCCTGTTCGGTGTTCGTGCACACCGCGTTGCCGCCGTCGGGGTCGGTGTAGCCCAGGCTCACGCAGCGGTCCGGCGGCTGGTCGATCCGGATGAGCACGCGGCGACCGTCGATGCGTCCCTCCAGCTGCCAGTGCTGCAAGCCCAGCGTCGTCCGCATTCGCAGCGACGGCAGATGCTTTGTTAAAGGGCTTGCGGGCCAATCTTTTCCGTCGATGCGAAACCGAACGAACGCCATCGGGGCCAGCCTGTTCAGGCCCGGCTTGTGCGAGACGGCGGTGACCGCCTCGACAACGTCGCCATGGCCGAGGTCGGCGTGGACCCAGCCCCAGCGCTTGGCGTTGCCGTGCCCGTAGATGTGGGCGACGCCGCCGCGCCAGCCGTCGATCCGGATCCTGGAGTCGGCGACGGTCAGCGAGCCGGTGAAGTCGGCGGTCGGGGCGATGACGACCTGGGCGCCCGGCAGCAGTTCGCGGTCCCAGGCGGCGCGGGGGAACGTCCAGAGCGGCGCGCCGGGATCCGTCCAGGCCAGGTCCCAGGCGAGTGATCCGGCGCGCCCGCTGAGCTGTTTGTCGCCCATCCGCACGCCATCGGCGTCGAACCACCAAGGACCGGTCGCGGGCGAGGCGGGCGCGGGACCGAATCGCTCGGTGCGGGGCGCGGCGTCGGCCGCGAACCAGGTGGCCCAGCCGTGTGCATAGGCGCCGTTTGCCTCGGTCACCGGGGCCACCGTCTCGCAGTGCACCCAGAGCCCGGCCCGGGTCGCCGGATCGGACAGGGTGGCGTACCAGACTTCCAGGCGGCCGGCCTTGCCGCGCCAGCGCGGATTCGCGGCCGATTGCGTTTCGCCGTCCATTGCTCACCTTCCGTGGGTTCGTCCACTATATTGGTTGAGCCAATGAACCAGTCAAGTCCGCTGCGTCCGCCCGATCGCCAACGCGTCGACGAACAGATCGCCGCGTCGATCGCCGACGCGATCCTCGAGGGCGCCTTCCCGCCGGGCTCGGCCCTGCCGCCCGAGCGGGAACTGGCCGAGCAGCTCGGTGTCAACCGCACGTCGCTGCGGCAGGGTTTGGCCCGGTTGCAACAGATGGGACTGATCGATGCGCGGCACGGCAGCGGCAACGTGGTCGCGGACCCGCAGGGGCTCACCCACCCCGCCGTGGTAGAGGCGCTGGTCCGCAAGCTGGGCCCCGAGTTTCTGGTGGAGTTGTTCGAGATCCGGGCGGCGCTGGGGCCGTTGATCGGCCGCTCAGCCGCGCGTCGGATCACCCCCCAAAGTGCCGAGGCCCTGCGCGGGGCATTCGCGGCGGTCCGGGAGGCCGACGGCCCGGCGGCGCTTCAGGCCGCCGACCTCGCCTTTTTCCGGGTGCTCATCCACCACAGTCGCAACCGCGCACTGGCGCTGCTGTATCGCTGGGTCGAGCACGCTTTCGGCGGCCGGGAACACGAGCTCACCGCGGCTTACGACGACGCCGCCCCCGTGATGGCCGGTCTGGAGACGATTACCGAGGCCGTGCTGGCCGGCGACGAGGAGGGAGCCGCCGCAGCGGTCGAGGCATACCTGTGCGCCAGCGGGCAGCGAATGGTGTTGTCCTACAACAAGACCGATGCTACTCGGCGAGACGCGTCGCCGGATGCACCGCAATGAGCCCTAACTTGCTGCGGCGCTTGCACATTGCGGCCAACTCAGCATAGGCCTTCGCGCCCAGCAGTTCGGTGAGTTCGTCGGCCAGGCTTTCCCACACCTGCTTGGCGCCGACATGGGCTGCCGGATCGCCGCTGCAATACCAGTGCAGGTCGGCGCCACCGGAACCCCAACCGCGGCGGTCGTATTCGGTGACCCAGGTCTTGAGGATCTCGGTGCCGTCGGGCCGGGTCACCCACTCCTGGCTGCGCCGGATCGGCAGCTGCCAGCAGACATCGGGCTTCATGGTCAGCGGCGGCACGCCCAGCTTGAGGGCCTTGCTGTGCAGCGCGCAGCCCACACCGCCCGCAAAACCCGGCCGGTTCAGGAAAATGCACGCGTCCTTGTGCTTGCGGGTACGGTACTGCGGCTGGCCGTCATGCTCGTCGAGTTCCAGATATCCCTTGCGGCCCAACCCTTTTTCGCGGAACTGCCAGTCGGCATTGGTCAGCTTTTTCACCGCGTCATCGAGGCGGACGCGGTCGTCGTCGTCGGACAGGAACGCGCCGTGCGAACAACACCCGTCGTCGGGGCGCCCCGCCACCGTCCCACGGCAGGCCGGAGTGCCGAACACACATGTCCACCGGGAGAGCAGCCAGGTCAGGTCCGCCGCGATCAGGTGCTCGGGGTTGTCGGGGTCGTAGAACTCCACCCATTCGCGGGCGAAATCCAGCTCGACCTCTTGTCCCGGTTCCGGGTGCGAATTCCCCACGCAATCCACGTTAGACCACGATTCGGCCCATCCGAGCCGCTGACACTCGCGGCCCGGGTGGCCGCGGTCAAGGCGGATTGACCGGGTCGCGCAAACCACCGTCCCGGTGGCTTCGTTAGGTTGTTTACGTGCGATTGGGCGTTCTCGACGTGGGCAGCAACACGGTGCATCTGCTGGTGGTGGATGCCCACCGGGGCGGCCATCCGACGCCGATGAGTTCGACGAAAGCCACTCTGCGTCTTGCCGAGGCCACCGACAGCGCCGGCAAGATCACCAAACGCGGTGCGGACAAGCTGATCTCCACGATCGACGAGTTCGCCAAGATCGCCGACAGTTCGGGCTGCGCGGAGCTGATGGCCTTCGCCACATCCGCGGTCCGGGACGCCGGCAACTCCGAGGATGTCCTGGCTCGGGTGCGCAAGGAAACCGGCGTCGAGTTGCGCGTCCTGACCGGGGTCGACGAGTCGCGGCTGACCTTCCTCGCGGTGCGCCGGTGGTACGGGTGGAGCGCGGGCCGCATCATCAACCTCGACATCGGCGGCGGCTCGCTGGAGATGTCCAGCGGCGTGGACGAGGAGCCCGACGTCGCGTTGTCACTGCCGTTGGGCGCGGGACGGCTGACCCGCGAGTGGCTGCCCGACGATCCGCCCGGCCGGCGGCGGGTGGCGATGCTGCGGGATTGGCTGGACGCCGAGCTCTCCGAAACCAGCGTGAAGATCCTCGACGCGGGTAGTCCGGACCTGGCGGTCGCGACATCGAAGACTTTCCGCTCGCTGGCGCGGCTCACCGGCGCGGCGCCCTCGGGTGCCGGACCGCGGGTCAAGAGGACGCTGACAGCAAACGGCCTCAGGCAACTCATATCTTTCATCTCTAGGATGACGACCGCTGACCGGGCAGAACTGGAAGGAGTGAGCGCCGAGCGGGCACCGCAGATCGTTGCGGGTGCTCTGGTGGCGGAGGCAAGCATGCGAGCGCTGTCAATCGAATCGGTGGATATTTGCCCGTGGGCGTTACGGGAAGGTCTCATCTTGCGCAAACTCGACAGCGAAGCCGACGGATCGGCCCTCATGGAGCCTTCGGTGCGCAATGCTGGAGGTCAGGTAGTTGATCGGAATCAGAACCGATCGAGAGGCGACAAACCATGACCGGACCGCACTCCGAGGCCGAGGACTCCGGCACTCGGCCAATCTCGGTTGCCGAACTGCTGGCAAAAAACGGAACCATCGGTGCCCCGGCCGTCACCCGGCGGCGCCGGCGCCGGCGCGGCGACAACGACGCGGTGACCGTCGCCGAACTGACCGGTGACCTCCCGGCGATCGGCGACGACGACGAACCCGGATACGACGCCAACCAAGCCACCGACACAATCGACGCTGTCGAACCCGCCCCGCCTGAACCCGCCGGAGACGAATCCAACGCGCCCTACTGGTCCGAGCCGGAGCCGCGCTGGCCCAAGTCGCCGCCGCAGCCCGAGCGGACGTCAGCGCCCGAACGCAGCGAATATCCGCGGCCGTTGCCCGAGGCCGGCCCGGTCGGCTCGTCCGGCTCGGGCACCGGGGAACCGGGCTCCGGGGCCGAGGACATGACCTTCGACCCGATGGATCACTACGCCGACGCGCCAGTGGACGTCATGGACTCCGACGTGCGCGAGGCCGAACCGGCGCTGGAGGACTCCGCGTACGTCCGGTCCTTTCTGCGGTCTGGGGATTTCGACGATGACGAGGACGGATCCGGACCGCTACCCGCCGCAGTGCTCGGGGAGGACGAGCACCTCGATCTCGAGGACGGGCACGCGGACACCGACCCGGATGCCTACGTCGAGGAGGGCAGATTCGACGCGGTGTGGCGCGGCGGCCTCGTCGTCCTGCAGTCGATGCTGGCCGTCGCCTTCGGCGGCGGGTTGTTCGTGGCCTTCGACCAGCTTTGGCGTTGGAACAGCCTGGTGGCGCTGGTGCTATCGGTGCTGGTCATCCTCGGCTTGGTCGCCGGGGTCCGGGTGGTTCGCAAAACCGAGGACATTGCCAGCACGTTGATCGCGGTCGCGGTGGGTGCGCTGATCACCCTGGGGCCCTTGGCGCTGTCGCTGCAATCGGGCTAGCGGCACCGTAGACAGTGCGCCCAGCCATCAAAGTCGGCCTCTCCACGGCTTCGGTGTACCCGTTGCGGGCCGAGGCCGCCTTCGAGTACGCGGCCCGGCTCGGTTACGACGGCGTCGAGCTGATGGTGTGGGCCGAGTCGGTCAGCCAGGATGTCGCCGCCGTCAAGAAGCTGTCGCGGCACTACCGCGTCCCGGTGTTGTCCGTACACGCGCCCTGCCTGCTCATCTCCCAGCGGGTGTGGGGTGCCAACCCGGTGCCCAAGCTGGATCGCAGCGTGCGCGCCGCCGAACAGCTGGGCGCACAGACCGTCGTCGTGCATCCGCCGTTTCGCTGGCAGCGGCGCTACGCCGAGGGTTTCAGCGAGCAGGTGGCGGCGCTGGAAGCGTCGAGCGACGTGATGATCGCCGTGGAGAACATGTTTCCCTTCCGCGCGGACCGGCTCTTCGGGGCGGGCCAGTCACTGGAACGGATGCGCAGGCGCGGTGGCGGGCCCGGCCCGGCGATCTCGGCGTTCGCGCCCTCCTACGACCCGCTCGACGGCAACCACGCGCACTACACGCTGGACCTCTCGCACACCGCGACCGCGGGCACCGACTCGCTGGACATGGCCCGGCGGATGGGGGCGGGGCTGGTGCATCTGCACCTATGCGACGGCAACGGTCTGCCCGCCGACGAGCATCTGGTGCCCGGGCGCGGCACCCAACCCACCGCCGAGGTGTGCCAGATGCTGGCCGGCAGCCATTTCGCCGGGCACGTAATCCTGGAGGTGTCGACGTCCAGCGCGCGTTCCGCCAACGAGCGCGAGGCCATGCTCGCCGAATCGCTGCAGTTTGCCCGCGCGCACCTGCTGCGCTGACCAAGCCAGGAGAAACCCAGACAACATGAGTGCCTTATTCACCACCGCAATGACATTGCGGGAGGTCGGTTCGGGCGTCTTTGAAGGCGAGCTCGACAAGCGCTGGACGATCGGTGCCAAAGTGCACGGCGGCGCGATGCTGGCGCTGTGCGCCAACGCCGCCCGCATCGCGTGCGCCGGGCACTCCGGCGGGCTCGCATCGGTCCAGCAGCCGGTCGCGGTGTCGGCGAGCTTCCTGTGGGCGCCCGACCCCGGTCACGTGCAGCTGGTGACCTCGATTCGCAAGCGGGGCCGCCGGATCAGCGTCGTCGACGTGGAACTCAACCAGGGCGACCGCACCGCCGTGCACGCCGTGGTCAACCTGGGCGAGCCCGAGCATTGGCATCCGGACGGCTCGGAAGGGGTAGCCGCGCCGCTGCTGTCCGCCAACCCGGTGGCCGACTTGATGGCGCCCGAGCCTCCCGACGACGTCGAGCCGATCGGGCCCGGGCATCCGCTGGCCGGCCTCGTGCACCTGGGGGAGGGCTGCGACGTGCGGCCGGTGCTGGCCACGATGGCGCCCCGCGGCGACGGGCGGCCGCCGGTGATCCAGATGTGGGCGCGCCCCCGTGGCGTGGCCCCGGACGCCCTGTTTGCGCTCATGTGCGGCGATCTGTCGGCGCCGGTGACCTTCGCCGTAGACCGCACCGGCTGGGCGCCCACGATCCAGCTCACGGCCTTTCTGCGCGGCCTACCGGCCGACGGCTGGCTGCGCATCATCGCGACCTGCACCGAGATCGGGCAGGACTGGTTCGACGAGGACCACACCGTCGTCGACAGCCTCGGCCGCCTGGTGGTGCAGGCCCGCCAGTTGGCATTGGTCCCTGCCGCTCGCTAGCGCGCGGTGTCTGCGATGCTGTCCGGCATGGCAAGAATCGCGATCATCGGTGGCGGCAGCATCGGGGAGGCTCTGCTGTCGGGTCTGCTGCGGGCGGGCCGGCAGGTCAAGGACCTGGTGGTGGTCGAACGGGTTCCCGAGCGCGCCAAGTACCTGGCCGACACCTATTCCGTGCTGATCAGCTCGGTATCCGACGCGGTGGAGAACGCCTCATTCGTCGTGGTCGCGGTCAAGCCCGCCGACGTCGAGCCGGTGATGGCGGACCTTGCCCGCGCGGCCGCCGCCGCCGAGAGCGATACCGCCGAGCAGGTCTTCGTCACGGTCGCGGCGGGGATCACCATCTCCTACCTCGAGTCGAAGCTTCCGGCCGGCACCCCGGTCGTGCGGGCGATGCCGAACGCGGCGGCCCTGGTCGGCGCCGGGGTCACGGCGCTGGCCAAGGGCAGGTTCGTCACGGCGCCGCAGCTCGAAGGCGTCTCGGCCCTGTTCGACTCCGTCGGTGGCGTCCTGAGCGTTCCGGAAGGCCAGATGGACGCCGTCACCGCGCTGTCAGGCTCGGGGCCGGCGTATTTCTTCTTGCTGGTCGAGGCTTTGATCGACGCGGGCGTCGCCGCGGGCCTGAGCCGCGAGGTGGCCGCCGACCTGACTGCGCAGACCATGGCGGGCTCGGCGGCCATGCTGCTCGAGCGCACGGACGCCGATCGGCGGCTGGGCGAGGCCGAGGCGCCGGTACCGCGGGCCGATGCCGCGGCGACGCAGCTCAGGGCGACGGTGACCTCGCCCGGCGGTACCACCGCGGCCGCCCTGCGTGAGCTGGAAAGAGGGGGCCTGCGCGCGGCCGTCGACGCGGCCGTTCAGGCCGCCAAAATGCGCTCTGAGCAGCTAAGAATTACATCAGAGTAAGCAAAGTTTTTTGAACTGATTGTCCCCCACCAGTACCAGTAACCCCATTAGTCCCGCTATTCTCCTCTTGTAAGCACGTGTGGGTGCCAGCGGAGGGGAAGCCGCTGGCATGCGCGTGCCTGACACGATTGGGTTGCGATGACGTCTAGTAACGGGCCATCAGCGCGAGATGCTGCAGGTAAGCCACGGGATGCCAGTTCCGTCGATCAGGGCAGGACGCAGTTTCTCACCGTCGCTGAGGTAGCGGCGTTGATGCGGGTCTCAAAGATGACCGTGTACCGGCTGGTGCACAACGGCGAGCTCCCCGCGGTCCGGGTGGGCCGGTCCTTCCGGGTGCACGCCAAGGCCGTCCACGACATGCTCGAGACGTCCTACTTCGACGCCGGCTGACCCTGAAATGTGCCGCCAGCGGGCGGCACCCAGGCTCCGTGGGTACGCGGCGATCGGCCGATGCCGGTTTGGTGTTCGATGCGTTGCGCCGGGTAAAGTGTCCGGGTCCAATCTTTGAAGCAGGCCACGGTCAGATAGCGGAGTTCATGGGTTCAGTAATCAAGAAGCGGCGCAAGCGTATGTCGAAGAAGAAGCACCGCAAGCTGCTGCGTCGCACCCGGGTGCAGCGCAGAAAACTCGGTAAGTAACCCGCTCGCGGCACACTGCCTTCGCCTCTCCTGGCCGCTAGGCTGTTCGAGTGGGTCCGTCGAACGGGGATGACGCCAAACCAGGCGACAATGCAGGCAATACCGTGCATTACCCAAAAGTCGTTCTCGTCACAGGTGCATGCCGCTTTCTGGGCGGCTACCTGACGGCTCGGCTCGCGCAGAATCCGATGATCAACGCGGTGATCGCGGTCGACGCGATCGCCCCGAGTAAGGACATGCTGCGCCGGATGGGGCGCGCGGAGTTCGTCCGGGCCGACATCCGGAATCCTTTCATAGCCAAGGTGATTCGCAACGGCGACGTGGACACGGTGGTGCACGCGGCGGCCGCGTCGTATGCGCCGCGATCCGGCGGCACCGCGGCGTTGAAAGAGATCAACGTGATGGGCGCGATGCAACTGTTCGCGGCCTGCCAGAAGGCACCCTCGGTGCGACGGGTCGTGCTCAAGTCGACGTCCGAGGTGTACGGCTCGAGCGCGCACGACCCGGTGATGTTCACCGAGGACAGCACCAGCCGTCGACCGTTCCGCGACGGTTTCGCCAAAGACAGCCTCGACATCGAGGCGTATGCGCGCGGCTTGGGACGGCGCCGTCCCGACATCGCCGTGACGATCCTGCGGCTGGCCAATATGATCGGCCCCGCGATGGACACCACGCTGTCGCGTTATCTAGCTGGGCCTTTGGTGCCGACGATGTTCGGCCGCGACGCACGCCTGCAGTTGCTGCACGAGCAGGATGCACTCGGTGCGCTGGAGCGCGCGGCGATGGCCGGCAAGGCGGGAACGTTCAACATCGGCGCCGACGGCATCATCATGCTGTCGCAGGCGATTCGGCGCGCCGGCCGGATTCCCTTGCCAGTACCGAGTTTCGGCGTTTGGGCCCTGGATTCGTTACGCCGCGCCAATCGCTACAACGAGATCAGCCGCGATCAGTTTGATTATTTGAGTTACGGCCGGGTCATGGACACCACCCGGATGCGTTCGGAGCTCGGCTACCAGCCGAAATGGTCGACGGCGGAGGCGTTTGACGACTACGTACGCGGCCGCAGCCTGACTCCCATTATCGACCCACTTCGGGTACGCTCCTGGGAGGTACGCGCGATATCCCTAGCTCAGCGCTGGGGTAGCCGAAATCCAATTCCGTGGGGTGGGGTCAGGTAGGTATCGTGGCGGGCGAAAACAGAGCGAATGTCATTCCACTGCACACGAATCGGGGTCGGGTAGCAGCGCGTCGCAGAGCGGATCAACGGGCGGAGTCTTCTCGCCAGCATCCGTCCATACTTTCTGATCCGAGCGGCCAGGCATCAGCGGAGCAAATCGCCGCGGTGGTTCGGGAAATCGACGAGCACCGCCGAGCCGGCGGGACGCCGTCCGCCGACGCACCCCTGAATGACCTGGCGCAGCGGGTCGCCTCGGTTGCCGGATTCCTCCGCCAGCGGCTCACCGGCGATTACAGCGTCGACGAGTTCGGCTTCGACCCGCACTTCAACAGCGCGATAGTTCGGCCGTTGCTGCGGGTGTTCTTCCGATCCTGGTTCCGGGTGGAGGTGAGCGGGATCGAGAACCTGCCGGCCGACGGCGCAGCGCTGGTGGTCGCCAACCACGCCGGTGTGCTGCCGTTTGACGGGCTGATGCTGTCGGTCGCGGTGCACGATGAGCATCCCGCGCAGCGGGACATGCGGCTGCTGGCCGCCGACATGGTGTTCGATCTGCCCGTGGTGGGAGAGACGGCTCGCAAGGCCGGCCACACGATGGCCTGCACGACGGACGCGCACCGGTTGCTCGCCGCCGGCGAGCTCACCGCGGTGTTCCCGGAGGGCTACAAGGGGCTGGGCAAGCGCTTCGAGGACCGTTACCGGCTGCAGCGATTCGGACGTGGTGGATTCGTCACGGCAGCGCTGCGGGCGAAGGCGCCGATCATTCCTTGCTCGATCATCGGGTCCGAAGAGATCTACCCGATGCTGACCGACGTCAAGTTGCTGGCGCGGCTGTTCGGGCTGCCGTATTTCCCCATCACGCCGCTGTTTCCGCTGGCCGGACCCATGGGCCTGGTGCCGCTACCGTCGAAGTGGCGCATCGCCTTCGGTGAGCCGATCCACACCGACGACTACTCAGCCTCCGACGCCGACGACCCGATGGTCACCTTCGAGCTGACCGACCAGGTGCGGGAAACGATCCAGCAGACGCTGTATCGGCTGCTGGCCGGCCGGCGCAACATCTTCTTCGGCTGAACTGACCAAAAGGAAACGCCACCGCGGGAATCCGCGGTGGCGTTGATTCCTTGAGGCGGCTACTTGACCATCGTGAACTGGCAGACGTTGGTGTAGCCGTCGCGGAACAGCTCCGAGCAGCCCCGCAAGTACTTCAGGTAGATGTCGTAGGTCTCCTGCCCCTTCAGGGCGATCGCCTCGTCCTGGTGCGCCTCGAGGGCATTACCCCAGGCGGTCAGCGTCGGAACATAGTTCTTGCCGATGAAGTGGTGGCGCTCGATCTTGAAACCGGCGTCAGTTGCGTACTTGTCGACCAAGTCGACCTGGGGCAACTTTCCGCCCGGGTAGATCTCCTTCAATATGAAGCTGATGAACCGCAGCAGGGTCATGTTCACCTGCAGCCCGAGCTTTTTGCCCTCCTCGGCGGTGGGCACCACGATCGAGTGGAGCAGCATGCGGCCATCGTCCGGCAGCAGGTCGTAGTACTTCTTGAAGAAGCTCGCGTAGCGCTCGTACCCGGCGTCACCGGCGCCGTCGGCGAAATGCTCGAACGCGCCCAGCGACACGATGCGGTCGATCGGTTCGTCGGGGAATTCCTCCCAACCCTGGATGCGCACCTCCTTGCGGCGGGGGCTGTCCATTTTTTCGAACTCCGCCACGCAGTGGGCGTACTGGTTCTCGCTCAGCGTCAGGCCGATGACGTTGACGTCGTACTCGGCCACCGCGTGCCGCATGGTCGAGCCCCAGCCGCTGCCGATGTCCAGCAGCGTCATGCCGGGCTCGAGGTTGAGCTTGTCCAGTGCGAGCTTGCGCTTGGCGTACTGGGCCTCTTCCAGCGTCTTCGTCAGATTCTGCGGGTCCGGGTTCTCGTCGAAGTAAGCGCAGCTGTAGGTCATCGACGGGTCGAGCCACAGCTTGAAGAACTCGTTCGACTTGTCGTAGTGCGACCGGACTTTCTCGACCGGCGGCTTGAGCTGCGTGCTCCCCGTTTCCCGCTGTAAAGACATCTACAACGCCCCTAACTTTCCTGCAGATATGGATGCAACTGCTGCGGCCGTAGCTTCGACGTCCGCTTGGTTTGAAGACTCTCCCAACATCGTGACGACACTTGTGACGATCGGGTTCCCATCCACGTCTGTCACTTCGCTGCGGATCTCCACAAGCACGGTGCCGTGGGACTCAATCACCGAGTCGAGGTAAGTGTCGAAATACAGCCTATCGTGGGCCAGGATCGGGCGGTGGAACTTGAACTTCTGGTCGCGGTGGATCACCCGGGCGATGTTGATCGGGATGCTGAACTTGGTGAAGATCTCCAGCTGTACACGGCGTCCTGCGATCGCGAGGAACGTCAGCGGCGCCACCATGTCCGGGTACCCGGCTTTCGCCGATTCACTCTCGTCGAAGTGCGCCGGGTGGTCGTCTTTGATCGCCATCGCGAACTCTCTGATCTTCTCGCGGCCGACCTCGAAGTAATCCGGTGCGCGGTAATGGCTGCCGATGAGTCCTTCGGCTTCCTTGGGGACCGTCATGGCGTATGCCTTCCGCTCGATTGTCTCTGCGCGGCGCAGCCTATCAGCGCGATTGCCGTCGGGAAGCCAGCGCGGCCAGCGCCCCACCGGCTGCGCCCAGGGCCAACGCCGAGGGGACCCCGATCCGGGCCGCTTTGCGAGCGGTGCGGAAGTCGCGAATCTCCCAGCCGCGCTCCCGGGCCAGGGCGCGCAGGCGGGCGTCGGGATTGATGGCGACCGCGGTGCCCACCAGCGACAGCATGGGCACGTCGTTGAAGCTGTCCGAGTAGGCCGTGCAGCGTTTCAGGTTGAGGCCCTCGCGAATTGCCAGCGACCGCACGGCGTGAGCCTTACCGGTGCCGTGCAGTATGTCCCCGACCAGCCTGCCGGTGAAGACGCCGTCGACGGACTCCGCGACCGTGCCCAGGGCGCCCGTCAGGCCGAGCCGTCGCGCGATGGTCGCGGCCAGTTCGTAGGGCGTGGCGGTGATTAACCAGACCTGCTGGCCGGCGTCCAGATGCATCTGCGTGAGTTCGCGGGTGCCGGGCCAGATCTTGTCGGCGATGATCTCGTCGTAGATCTCCTCGCCCAGGGCGACCAGCTCTTCGACCGATCGGCCCTCGATGAAGGCGAGGGCCTTGCGTCGCCCGGCGGCGACGTCGTTGCTGTTTTCGGTCCCGAGGATCTGGAACTTGGCCTGCGCGTAGATGAATCCGATCACATCGCGATAGGTGAAGTAGTTGCGCGTGGCCAGCCCGCGGCCGAAATGCACCGCCGACGAACCCTGCACGAGCGTGTTGTCCACGTCGAAGAACGCCGCGGCGGTCAGGTCGATCGGGGGCTGGGGACGGTCCTGCGAGGCGGCGGCTTCCTGCATGCCCTCGATCGCGCGGGCGGCGCTGGCGTCAGCGGCCAGCGACTCCAGGTCAACGTGACCGGTGTGGTCTGCGTTGGCCGGGCCTGAGGAAGTCATCGTCAAACCTCCTAGATCGCTGTATT
Source organism: Mycobacterium sp. NGS56 (assembly GCF_059812425.1). Lineage (NCBI taxonomy): Bacteria > Bacillati > Actinomycetota > Actinomycetes > Mycobacteriales > Mycobacteriaceae > Mycobacterium > Mycobacterium sp. NGS56. Next base: position 110,204 of record NZ_JCALCQ010000012.1, on the reverse strand, counting down.
GCCTGGCGACCCAGCGGGTGCCCGATCACCAACCCTATCGGGCAGATGGCGCGGGCGTCGGTGTGTCCGGGCCTGGTGAAAGAGTTCGCCGGGTCACAGCCGGCGGCGCGACGGAATCACGACCACATACGGAATCACGACCACCACATACGGAGATTCGTCGACACCGCACCCGTGTAGTGGCCGTGCGCGCTCGTGGCCGCCTTCTGCAGTTGCACCAGCGCTTCGCGCATCATCGCCTCGCCGCGCGCCCAGTGCCGATGCGCCTCGGCGTGAGCCGCCGCGCCATCACCCGTCCGTGGTGTGTGAAAATACGTTGCGCGAGAATCGATTTCGGTAATTCTTCCTTCGGCGTAGCGCTGAAACACTGCCATGCGCCGCACCGCGCCGGCCAACGCCTGGGGATCAATTCGAAAACGCCTCAGCCACCACGCACCATCCGCTCAGCTGCGCGGAGCCGGTTTCGGTGCGCTGATATGCCCCACCGGCCTGGTCCGCCAGCTGCGACAGCATCGACAACCCGAGCTCTACCTCGCGGGCTCCGTGATGCCACAGTTCCCACGCGGATCCGTAGGCGGTGCCCGCCGCCCCGTGCCAGCCTCCCAACACCTGAACCACCCGATCATCGAGCCGGGACAGCTCAACCGAAAACTCCTTGGCCGCACCGCCGAGCGAGACGGCGAAGCCCTGCAGTCACGGCCGGATCGGCCCGCACCGTTTCGTCAGCCATCGTCGGACATAACGCCTGGTAGATGGCCGCACAAGTCACCGATGCGACACTGGTGGCCATGACTGAGACCGGCCGGCCCCAGGTGGAGCTGTTGACCCGCGACGGGTGCTCCATCTGCGAGCGCGTGCACGCCCGGTTGGTCGAATTGGCCGACGAGTTGGGCTTCACGCTGTCGATGACCGACGTCGACGCCGCGGCTGCGGCGGGAAACACCGCGCCGCGGGCCGAGTTCGGCGACCGGCTGCCCGTAGTCCTGCTCGACGGCCGTGAACACAGCTACTGGGACATCGATGAGGCCCGGCTGCGGGCCGACCTTGGTCGCTGACCCGACGTGCACTGTGCGGCCGGTGAGCGCCGAGCATTTATTTGGTAGCCCAGCTGATAAACGTTTACCGTGGACAGCAGTTCAATTACTGGAGGAAGCAAGGGAGCTGGCCAGGTGATGCTGCCGTGAGCGTCTTGCTCTTCGGGGTTTCGCACCGCAGTGCGCCGGTCTCCGTCTTGGAACAACTCAGCATCGACGAGTCCGATCAGGGCAAGATCGTCGATCGGGTGTTGCAGTCGTCACTGGTGACCGAGGCGATGGTGCTGTCGACATGCAACCGGGTCGAGGTCTACGCGGTGGTGGACGCGTTCCACGGCGGGTTGGCGGTGATCGGGCAGGTGCTGTCGGAACACTCCGGGATGTCGATGGCCGACCTCACCAAATACGCGTACGTCCGGTACAGCGAGGCCGCCGTCGAGCACCTGTTCGCGGTCGCCAGCGGCCTGGATTCCGCCGTGATCGGCGAGCAGCAGGTGCTCGGCCAGGTCCGTCGCGCCTACGCCACCGCCGAGACCAACCGCACCGTCGGGCGGATATTGCACGAGCTGGCCCAGCGGGCCCTGTCGGTGGGCAAGCGGGTGCACTCCGAAACCGCCATCGACGCCGCCGGCGCCTCGGTGGTGTCCGTCGCACTCAACATGGCCGAACGCCGCCTGGGCACACTGTCGGGCAAGACCGCGGTCCTGGTCGGCGCCGGAGCGATGGGTGCCCTGTCCGCCGGGCACCTCTGCCGTGCCGGCGTCGCGCGCGTGCACGTCGTGAACCGGTCGCTGTCCCGGGGCCAGCGCCTGGTCCGCAAGATTCGCGACGCCGGTGTGCAGGCTGACGCCGTGCCCTTGGAGCGCCTGGCCGACACCCTGGCCGGTGCCGACGTCGTCGTCAGCTGTACCGGAGCGGTAATGCCGGTGGTCTCGCTGGCCGACGTTCACCACGCGCTGGCCGCCGCGCACCGCGACGAAGAGACCGACCCACTGGTGATCTGCGACCTGGGCATGCCGCGCGACGTCGACCCGGCGGTGGCCGGGCTGCCCGGCGTCTGGGTCGTCGATGTGGACCGTGTGCAGCACGAGCCCTCGGCCCACGCCGCGGCCGCGGACGTCGACGCCGCCCGCACCATCGTCGCCACCGAGGTTGCTGCCTATCTCGCCGGACAGCGAATGGCCGAGGTCACGCCGACTGTCACGGCGTTGCGCCAACGCGCCGCCGATGTTGTCGAGGCGGAACTGCTCCGCCTCGACAACCGGCTGCCTGGGCTCGAGAGCGCCCAGCGCGAAGAGGTGGCCCGCACCGTGCGACGGGTGGTGGACAAGCTGCTGCACGCGCCGACCGTGCGGATCAAACAGCTAGCCAGCGCCCCCGGCGGTGACAGCTATGCCGAGGCGCTACGCGAACTCTTCGAACTCGACCAGACCGCCGTCGACGCCGTGGCTGCGGGCGAATTACCAGTCATTGCAAACGGATTCGACGCGGGTATGCCGCAGCAAACTGCCGAGTAGGCGATTGGCGAACGTGATCCGGATAGGCACCCGGGGCAGTCTGCTGGCCACCACCCAGGCCGGGGTCGTCAGAGACGCTTTGATCGCGCTGGGACACCCCGCGGAGCTGGTGACGATCAGCACGGCCGGCGACCGCTCGTCGGCGCCCATCGAGTCCCTCGGGGTGGGGGTCTTCACCACCGCACTGCGCGAGGCCATGTTGGAGGGCCGTGTCGACGCCGCGGTGCACTCCCACAAGGACCTGCCGACCGCCGACGATCCTAGGTTTGCTGTGGCGGCCATACCGGTGCGCAACGACCCGCGTGACGCCGTGGTCGCGCGGGATGGACTGGTGCTCGCGGAGTTGCCGCCCGGTTCGCTGGTGGGCACCTCGTCACCGCGGCGGGCCGCACAGCTTAGAGCATTGGGTCTCGGTTTGGAAATCCGCCCCCTACGAGGCAACCTAGATACCAGGTTGAACAGGGTAAGCAGTGGTGATCTCGACGCGATCGTGGTAGCCCGGGCGGGACTCGCCCGGATCGGTCGCCTCGACGACGTCACCGAGACGCTAGAGCCGGTGCAGATGTTGCCAGCACCGGCTCAGGGTGCGCTCGCCGTCGAATGCCTTGCCGGCGATAGCCGGTTGGCGGCAGTGCTGGCGGAACTGGACGACGCCGACACGCGTGCGTCGGTCACCGCTGAGCGAGCCCTGCTGGCCGAACTGGAGGCCGGTTGCTCGGCACCGGTGGGCGCGATCGCCGAAGTCGTCGAGTCCATCGATGAGGAGGGCCGGATCTTCGAAGAGCTGTCGCTGCGCGGTTGCGTGGCGGCGCTGGACGGGTCCGATGTGATCCGCGCGTCCGGCATCGGGAGTCCCGGTCAGGCACGAGAGCTCGGGCTTTCGGTGGCCGCGGAACTGTTCGAGCTGGGCGCCCGAGAACTGATGAGCGAAGCGCGGCAAGACCCTGCGCGAGGAAAGTAAATGCGAGTTACGTGGGAGCGACAATGACGACGCGAGGGCGTAAGCCGACACCGGGCCGCATCACCTACGTGGGCTCCGGCCCGGGTGACCCGGGATTGCTGACGACCCGGGCCGCCACGGTGCTGGCGAACGCCGCTTTGGTGTTCACCGATCCTGACGTGCCCGAGCCGGTGCTGGCCCTGATTGGCAAAGACCTGCCACCGGTTTCCGGCCCGGCGCCTGCCGACGCGGCCGCCACGAACGGCGACGCCGGTGCCGGCCAGGGTAAGGCGCAGCCGGTGGTGATCACCGGCGGTCCCGACCTCCGCCCCGCGCTGGGCGACCCCGCCGAGGTGGCCAAGACGCTGACCGCCGAGGCGCGGACGGGTGTCGACGTGGTGCGGTTGGTGGCCGGTGACCCGCTGACGGTCGACGCGGTCATCACCGAGGTCAACGCCATCGCGCGGAGCCACCTGCACATCGAGATCGTGCCCGGGCTGGCCCCCAGCGATGCCGTCCCGACGTACGCGGGGTTGCCGTTGGGCTCCTCGCACACGGTCGCCGACGTGCGCGGTGACGTGGACTGGGAGGCGCTGGCCGCGGCGCCCGGTCCGCTGATTCTGCAGGCCACGTCGTCGCATCTGGCTGACGCCGCGCGCACCCTGATCGAGCACGAGCTGGCCGAGAACACCCCGTGTGTGGTGACCGCGCACGGCACCACCTGTCAGCAGCGTTCCATCGAAACCACGCTGCACGGCTTGACCGATTCGGCGGTGCTGGGCGGTGCCGACCCCGCCGGTCCGTTGACCGGCCCCCTGGTGGTGACCATCGGCAAGACGGTGGCCAGCCGGGCGAAGCTGAACTGGTGGGAGAGCCGTGCGCTGTACGGCTGGACCGTGTTGGTGCCGCGCACCAAGGACCAGGCCGGCGAGATGAGCGAGCGTTTGACCTCCTACGGTGCGCTGCCGATCGAGGTCCCGACCATCGCCGTCGAGCCGCCGCGCAGCCCAGCCCAAATGGAAAGGGCCGTCAAGGGATTGGTCGATGGCCGCTTCCAATGGGTGGTGTTCACCTCCACGAATGCGGTGCGCGCGGTGTGGGAGAAATTCGGCGAGTTCGGTCTGGACGCGCGCGCATTCTCCGGAGTGAAGATCGCGTGTGTGGGCGAGTCGACCGCCGACCGGGTCCGGGCATTCGGGATCAGCCCCGAACTGGTGCCGGCCGGAGAACAGTCCTCATTGGGTCTGCTCGACGACTTCCCGCCCTACGACAGCATTTTCGACCCGGTCAACCGGGTCCTGCTGCCGCGCGCCGACATCGCCACCGAGACGCTGGCCGAGGGTCTGCGCGAACGTGGCTGGGAGATCGAGGATGTCACCGCCTACCGGACGGTTCGGGCCGCCCCGCCGCCGGCGGAAACTCGGGAGATGATCAAGACCGGAGGCTTCGACGCGGTGTGCTTCACGTCCAGCTCCACGGTGCGAAACCTGGTCGGCATCGCCGGCAAGCCGCACGCACGGACGATCATCGCCTGCATCGGTCCCAAGACCGCCGAGACCGCAGCCGAATTCGGTCTGCGGGTGGATGTCCAGCCCGAGACCGCCGCGGTTGGTCCGCTGGTCGATGCCCTGGCCGAACACGCCGCGCGGTTGCGCGCCGAGGGTGCGCTGCCGCCGCCGCGTAAAAAGAGCCGCAGGCGCTAGTGGCGATCGCAAGCGCGGCGTGGCCGGGCGCGGCGGGTCGCCACCATGATGTTGTGGCGATCGCAAGCGCGCTGGAGCGCGCGCGGCGGGTCGCCACTCAACGAGCATGAGTGCCTATCCGCGGCAGCGCCCGCGTCGGCTTCGCACCACCCCGGCACTGCGTCGTCTGGTGGCGCAAACATCTTTGGAGCCAAGGCATTTGGTGCTGCCGATGTTCGTTGCCGACGGCATCGACGAACCGCGGCCGATCACTTCCATGCCAGGCGTGGTGCAGCACACCCGTGATTCGTTGCGCAGGGCGGCCGCCGGTGCCGTCGCGGCCGGGGTGGGCGGGCTGATGCTGTTCGGCGTGCCCCGTGACGAGGACAAGGATTCGCTCGGGTCGGCCGGGACCGATCCCGATGGCATTCTCAATGTCGCCCTGCGGGACCTGGCCAAGGACCTCGGCGAGGCCACGGTATTGATGGCCGACACCTGCCTGGACGAGTTCACCGACCACGGACACTGCGGCGTCCTCGACGCCCGCGGCCGGGTCGACAACGACGCCACCGTGGCCCGGTATGTGGAACTTGCTGTGGCTCAAGCAGAATCGGGCGCTCACTTGGTGGGGCCGAGTGGCATGATGGATGGACAGGTGGGCGCGATCCGCGACGGATTGGACGCCTCGGGCTTCATCGACGTGGCGATCCTGGCCTACGCCGCCAAGTTCGCCTCGGTGTTCTACGGCCCGTTCCGTGAGGCGGTCAGTTCCAGCCTCTCCGGTGACCGGCGCACCTATCAGCAGGAGGCCGGCAACGGCCGAGAGGCGCTGCGCGAGATCGAGCTCGATCTGGACGAGGGCGCCGACATCGTGATGATCAAGCCGGCGATGAGCTATCTCGACGTGGTCGCGGCCGCGGCGGACGTTTCGCCCGTTCCCGTCGCCGCGTATCAAGTGTCTGGTGAGTACGCGATGATATGCGCTGCGGCCGCGAACAATTGGATTGACGAGCGCACCGCGGCGTTGGAGTCACTGACCAGCATCCGGCGCGCCGGAGCCGATATCGTTCTCACCTATTGGGCCGCCGATGCGGCAGGGTGGCTCTCGTGAGATGGGGCTTGCGATGACTACCGACAGCGCCACCGCGCCCAAGCCGTTGTTCTACGAACCCGGCGCCAGCTGGTGGTGGTTGGCGTGCGGCCCGGGCGCGGCGGTGGCCATGGTCCTGATCGAGATTTGGAGCGGTGCCCCGGTTTCGCTGGTGGTGCCCGCGATCTTTTTGGTGCTCGTATCGACGTTCCTGGGAATACAGGTGAAGGCCGCGCGGATCCACGTTTCGGTCGAGCTCACCGAAGACGCCCTGCGCCAGGGCACCGAAACAATCCTGGTTCGTGAAATCGTCAAGGTGTATCCCGAGCCCGACAACCACGAAGCCTCTGAGCAAGAGGTGGCGAGGTGGCAGTCGGCCCGGGCGCTCGGCGAGCTGGTCGGAGTGCCACGCGGGCGTGTCGGCATCGGTCTCAAACTCACGAACCAGCGCACGGCCCAGGCCTGGGCGCGTCGCCATCGTCAGTTGCGGGCGGCGCTGACCCCACTGGTCCAGGAGCGGGTGGAGCCCACGCGATCGATCGACGGAGACCGGGACGACGACGCCGGGACGGCTCAGTGAACGCCCGCTACCGCGCGACACTCGAATTGGGCCTGGCCTGTGTCGCGCTCATCTGCTCGGGGCTGACCTGGTGGCACTCGCATCACACGGTGATCGTGGCACCCATCGCGAACGGGCAGCCGTCCACCACGTCGCTGACCTACGACCCGCAGTTGCTATTGCTGACGCTGGTGCTGTTGACCAGCGCCGGGGTGCTTGCGGTGATCGGGACTGCCAGGCTGCGTCGCGCGCAATCGCGATCTACAACGTCTTCCTGACCAGCGGCAGCGTCATCCGACGGCGGAGCGCGATGGCATCAGCCCGATCCTGCAGCGCCTCGTGAACCGAGCGCATGATCGGAAAACTGCTGTCATGGCCGGCGTCATCCAGCACCTGGGTCACCGCTGAGCTGGCAACCAGCATCCAATCCACCCCCGCGGCGCGACAATGAGCGTCGAACGCGTGCAGCAGCGAGATGCCGGCCTCAGCAAATCCGCTGACGTCGGCCACGTCGAGCACCACAGGGTTTTCTCCGAGGGTGAAACGCGCAATGTGATCGCTAATGCGGCCGACATTTCCATCGTTTATTTCGCCGCGGATGTGCACGACCGTCGCCAGGTGGCGATGGTGCGCCCTGACCTGTGCGCCCTCGCAGTCAAATACGCAATTGTCGTGGCCAGTCCGGCTGCCTGCGATCGTCATGCAGACCCCTCACTCTCCGTGGCGCTAGCGCTATCTTCGGGAGCTTGATCGCCCACCAAAGAACGTTGTCGACGCTATGCCCCAAGCATAAGGAGACCGGAAGCCGTGTCTAACGCTTTGCTAAGAAACATTTGTTGGGCCGCCGGAATATGTCGCGGAGCAAACGCCCAGCGGGAAATCGGGCAAATGGATTACCCCGGAACCCCGTGTGCCACACCACTACCGTCCCAGCATGCCGGTGATTGCGCTGCTAGGCTGCCAGGGCTGCCGGTTGCTGGTCGGGGCGCTGGTGAATTACCGAGATTTCCCAATCAATCGAAGTAGCAAGAGACGAAACAGCAGGATTCGGACGGGAAGAGCGGCGTGCGGGGCGGAGAAATCAGGGGCGAGATCACGGCCCTGACGGGGCTCCGTATCGTCGCCGCGCTCTGGGTGGTGCTCTTCCACTTCCGGCCGATGCTCGGCGATGTGTCAACCGATTTCCGCGACGCCCTCGCGCCGGTGCTCAATTGCGGCGCCCAGGGCGTCGACCTCTTCTTCATCCTCAGCGGGTTCGTCCTGACGTACAACTATCTGGACCGCATGGGCCGGTCGTGGTCAACCCGCGCGACCCTGCATTTTCTCTGGCTGCGACTGGCCCGGGTGTGGCCCGTGTATTTGGTGACCTTGCACCTCGCCGCCGTGTGGGTGATCTTCACCCTGCACGTAGGTCATGTGCCCTCGCCGGATGCCGCCCAGTTGAGTGCGATCAGCTACGTGCGCCAAGTCCTCTTGGTGCAGTTGTGGTTCGTGCCGTTCTTCGACGACTCGAGCTGGGACGGGCCCGCCTGGTCGATCAGCGCGGAATGGCTCGCGTATGTGCTCTTCGCCGTCCTGGTGCTGGTCCTGTTACGGATGAAGCAGGCGACCCGGGCGCGAAGTCTGATGGTCCTGGCGTTCGCGGCATCGCTGCCGCCGGTGGTGATGTTGCTCGCCAGCGGCCACTTCTACACACCGTGGAGTTGGCTGCCGCGAATCGTCACGCAGTTCACGGCGGGAGCACTGGCCTGCGCTGCGGTACGCAGGCTCCGGCTGAGCGATCGTGGCCGCCGCGTCGCCGGATACATCTCCCTGCTTCTGCTGACCGCAATGGTGGGCGTGCTGTATTGGTTTGGCGCCCACCCGATATCGGGAGTGGTGGAGAACGACAGCGGCGGGGTGGTCGACGTGTTGTTCGTTCCGCTGGTGATTTCGCTGGCGATCGGGCTCGGCAGCCTGCCACGCGTGCTGTCTGCCCGGGTGATGGTGTACGGCGGCAAGATCTCGTTCTGCCTGTACATGGTGCATGAGCTGGTGCACACCGCCTGGGGCTGGGCCGTGGAGCAATTCGAGCTCAACACCCTGGATAACCCGTGGAAATGGAACGTCATCGGCCTGCTTGTGATTGCCGTGCTCGCCTCGGTGCTGTTGTATCACGGCGTCGAAGAGCCGGCGCGCCGGTGGATGCGCAAGATGGTCGATGTCAGAGCCGTCAATGCGACGAGCGAGCCGGCCGAGTCGAACAGTAAGCTGCATCCGATCGACCGTCCGCTGGAAGCGGTTTCGGCCCGCGCGGTGTGATGGCCGCCTCAGCGGCCGGCCGCGACTCTCGGGGAATACTTGGTGAGGACGCGGCGGCACCCAACGATGCCGTTGACAGTGGAGGTGAGAGTGAGTCGTCTGGCCACCTTTCTCATTGGGTTGAGTTTTCTGGCGGGCATCGGCATCGCATATCCGGCACAGGTGCGCACCTACGAGACACTGACTCTTGACTTCCGGCTGAATCATGTCGCAGTGGTGGGGGATTCGTACACCACCGGGACCAGTGAAGGAGGGGTGGGATCGAGATCCTGGCCGTCGCGCGCCTGGCAGGTGCTGGGGTCGCGGGGTTCGCGAATCTCAGGCAGCGTGGCGGCCGAAGGCAGAGCCGGTTACGCCACGCCGGGCGACCACGGCAGTGTCTTCGAGGATCTGACCGCCAGGGCGGTCCAGCCCGACGATGCGCTGGTGGTGTTTTTCGGCTCCCGCAACGACCAGGGCGTCGATCCCGGGACGTTGACCGTAAAGACCAACGCCGCTTTGGCTCTGGCGCGCCGGCTGGCGCCCGCGGCGCGGTTGCTGGTGATCGGACCGCCATGGCCGACCGCCGAGGTGCCGCCATCGATGTTTCTGATTCGCGACATCCTCGGCGGCGCGGCCGGGGCGGCCGGGGCGACGTTCATCGACCCGATCGCCGAGCACTGGTTCATCGGCCGACCCGACCTGATCGGTGCCGATGGCGTGCATCCGAATGACGCGGGGCATCAGTACATGGCGGACAAGATCGCGCCGCTCATCCGTACGCAGCTGTCGACCTGACCTCAGGTGCGCCGGGTGGCTCCCCGGGCGAGCTGAACCCGTGACGACACAGCGAGTTTGGCGGAGAGATGGGGGCTCAGTCGTCCGCGTGGCGCTCGTAGTCCCAGCGCTCCAGGCGGTCCTGCACGTGGAGCAAGCCGATTCCGGCGACGGGAGCGGCTACTGCGACGCAGACCAGCAATAGCGGTGACATGACCCTAAAACCTCCAAAAACCCTTCACTGATCTGACGTTGGTCAGCCATGAGAAGTTCATTCACTACTCACCCGTCCGCCAGGGCGCGGTCGGCGAGGGCCCCCATCAGCGGTGCCACCAACTGCGCGTATTCGGTTGTCACATGGTTGTCGTCGCGGAACACCAGGGTGTTGCCGACGATGACCGGGCAGCGGTCGGCGGTGCAGAACATGTCGGTCAGGTCGGCGTAGCGGCCGCCGCTGCGCAGCGTCGCCGCCTGTTCGGCGGCGATCCCGTCGCCGTCTATGGCCTCGGATTTCGTTGGTGTACAGGCGATTACATCGTCGAGGTGGGCGGACAGGCACATCGGCGCGGATGAATGCGGGTCGGGAGCGGGTCCCAACACCAGGACGCTCGCCCCGGTGCCGCGCAGCTGTGCCACGGTGCGTCCCACGGTGTCGATCCATGCCGGGTCGTAGGAGGTGAAGCCGAAGTCTCCGCCGTAGCGCCGGCTCATGTCCAGCACGATCAGGCGTGGGTGTTCGGCGTTCATCCGGCCCATGATCTGTGCGCGCCACTGTTCGCATTCGGTGTATTCACGGCCCAGATACGGGCTCACGATGTGCAGGTCCTGCAGCGGGCAGGTCACCTTGGCCAGCGTCTCCAGTCGCCAGTGCCGTTGCTGCGCGAGTCGCTCGAAGGCGGGATTCCACATGGCGGCGTGCGAGTCGCCGATCAGGGCGACGGTGGTGGGCGAGGCGGTGTCGCCCGTCGCACACTCGCTTTGTCCGACATCGCGCCACGATCGCACGCAGCCGTTGACGAATACGGCGGCCTTGTCGGCGGGCGCCTCGGCCAGCGGCGGGTCCAGGTTCGACGGGACGGCTCGCATGCCGGCGGCCGCCGCGAGTGCCTCGCGGGCTTGATCGAACGCCTGACGTACCGCCGCCTCCTGGGGACTGACAGCGGGGTCTTTGATCGGGGATGCCGCAACGATGTTGGCTCGTGGCGCGGCCCCCCCGTGACCCACCGGTTCCGGTATCGCATTGAGCAGCAACAGGCATGCGCACGCGGTGGCGGCACTCGCGCCGCCCGCCATCACCATGCTGACTTTCGCCGACCGGCGCAGCGCCGCGGCGAAGCGGCCCGGGTTCTCCACCAGATGCAGCGTGATGACGGCGAGCCCGGCCGAGATGGCCGTCGCGCTCAATCGGGCCGGCAGCCCCGCGGGCTCGCCGAGCAGCGCCGGCATCAGCAACAGCACCGGCCAGTGCCACAGGTACCACGAGTAGGAGATCCGGCCGATCGCGCGCATCGCCGGGCGACACAGCAGCCGACCGGGTCCCAGTCCGCCGGTGACGGCGCCGCCGCCGACGATGAGCGCGGTGCCCAGCACCGGCAGCAGCGCCTCGATGCCGGGATACGGGGTGTGGGAGTCGAGTTGGGTGCAGGTCAGCAGGATCAGCGCCAGACCTCCCCACCCGGCGATCGACGCGGTCCGCGCCGACAGCCGTCGCCACTGCCGCAGCGACAGGGCCACAAGTCCACCGGCGGCCAGCTCCCAGGCGCGGGTGGGCAGCGAGAAGAACGCCCACGACGGCGAGGTGCGGGTCCACACCACGCCCGCCGTCAACGACGCCGCCGCGACCACGGCGAGGACCACCGCGTACGGGGTTGCCCGCGTGTGCATTCCGCGAAGCGTCGGCATGCGCCGAACCGACCAGGCGACGGCGATGATCAGCACGGGCCACACCAGGTAGAACTGCTCTTCCACGCCCAATGACCAGTAGTGCTGGAAGGGTGACGGAGCGTCGGGGGTCAGGTAGTCGGTGCCACGCACCGCGAACCGGTAGTTGCCGACATACAGGGCGCTGGCTATGCCGTCGAGAAACACGCCACGCGCCTGCAGTGGAGGTAGCACCGCGGCCACGCCGATCGCGGTGATGGTGCCGACGATGGCCGCGGCCGGCAGCAGCCGCCGGGCACGCGCGCCGTAAAACCGGCCCAGCGCAACGGTATTCGTGGTGCTCGCCTCGCGAAAGAGCAGCCCGGTGATCAGGAAGCCGGAGATGACGAAGAAAACGTCTACACCGATGTAGCCGCCGGTGATGCCCGGGATGCCCGCGTGATAGAGCACGACCGCGAGCACCGCGACCGCGCGCAGTCCCTCGATGTCGGGCCGGAATCCCCTTCGGGAAGTTCGCCGCCCCAACTGGTGTGGGGTGCTGGCGACTGTTTGCTCCCGAACTGTCATCCGCGTTGGCTAGGTCGCCATCCAGGCAAGCTCACCGGGCAGCTGGCTGCGCCAGTAGGCGACGTCGTGTCCGCCGAGCGAGAAACTGCCCGCCGGCGGCGTCTTCAACTGATAGACGAATTGCTTCGTAGCGAAATAGAAGCGGTCGAAGTTGCCGCAGTCCACGCGCAGCGGAATCGAATTCAGCGCCGGCAGGCCCAGCACGCTGTTCTGCACGAAGTCCTCGTTGCTGTCGAACGCCCCCGGCGCACTCAGCGGGTACGAGGTGTACAACGCCGGGCTGATCGCGCAGATGCCGGCCGTTCGTCCGGGGCCCAGCTTGGCGCCCAGACGAAGCGCGCCGTATCCGCCCATCGACCACCCCATGAAACCCACCCGAGAGGTGTCGAAACCCATGCCGGACAGCATCGGCAGCAGCTCATCGAGCACCATGGCACCGGAGTCCTCGCCGGAAGTCCTTTTGTGCCAATAGGTGTTGCCGCCGTCGACGCCGACGACCGCGAACGGTGGCTTGCCCTCCTTGGCCAGTTGGGCCAGCCCGTCCGGGACGCCCATGTCGAGCATCTGGTTGGCGTCGCCGTCCACCCCGTGCAGGGCGATCACGGGGCGCAGCGCACCGGTCTGACCCGGCGGCATGGCGATCACGTAATTGGTCTTGATCCCGCCACGCGCCGCCGACACGAACGAGCCGGTGAGCCGGGTCGGCAGGGACTTGCCCGCCGTCGGCGGTTCGAACGGCGCCGGCGCCTGCGGCAGTGTCGCGGCGCGCGAGACGGGCGGGGCAAGCAGCGAGCCGAAGGTGAGCACGCCGGCGGCTCCGAGGCTGGCACCGGCGCCCATCCGGAGCACCGCTCGGCGTGTGAGGTCAGGCATGATCGCAATAATGCCGCGCTGAGCGGGGATTACCCGCCGAGCCACGCCGAATTGGAAGCATTGTGTGATCCGGCGTGACCTTTCGGTCACGAAGCGGTGATCCTCTGACGCGTCGTCGGGCGCACACGCTGCCGGCATCGAGTCGCGGCTTCGCCCGGATCGTAGTCATCCTAGCGCCGATTCGGCTGATTGCCGCCGCCCAGATCATTGCGAACGTATTGCCTTCGGGGACAGCAAGAGACGCGGTCGTACCGGTTATTCACTCGGTGCCTCGATGTTGCCGCCCGACGCGCGCGGCCTGCGGCAGGGCGGCGCCGCCGGTGTCGAGCCGGGGATGCAATCTCGCAGGTTCCAACCCTCGCTCGCCGACGACGACTTGAGAAGGATGGAGCCTTTAGTGCACAGGGGTAAGCGAAAGAGGATGGTGAATTGAGTCTCGCGTTTCATTGGTTTCTGCCGACATACGGCGATTCGCGAAATCTTGTCGCGGGCGGGCATGGCACGGCGATGTCCGGTGACCGGCCGGCCACGCTGAAGTATCTGCGCCAGATCTGCACGGCCGCCGAGGACAACGGTTTCGAAGCCGTTCTCACGCCCACCGGACTGTGGTGTGAGGATGCGTGGCTGACGACGGCGATGCTCGTCGAATCGACCGAGACGTGCAAGTTCCTGGTCGCGTTCCGCCCCGGGATGCTGAGTCCGACCCTGGCCGCCCAGATGGCAGGCACCTTCCAGCGGCACTCCGAGGGCCGGCTGCTGCTCAACGTCGTCACCGGCGGCGAACCGCACGAGCAACGGGCCTACGGGGATTTCCTGGACAAGGAAGCGCGGTATGCCCGCACCGCGGAGTTCTTGCATGTGGTGCGCCAGCTGTGGACGTCCAAGGAGCCGGTAACCTTTGCCGGAGAACACATTCAGGTGCAGGACGCACAGCTGAACAACCCGCCCGATCCGATACCGGCGGTGTTCTTCGGCGGGTCTTCGGCATCCGCCGGACCGGTGGCGGCCAAGCACTCCGATGTGTATCTCACCTGGGGTGAGCCGCTGACGGCGGTGGCCAAGAAGCTGGACTGGATTCGCGGGCTCGCCGTCGACGCGGGCCGAATCCTGCAGTATGGCCTGCGCATTCACGTCATCAGCCGGGATACGGCCGCCGAGGCGTGGGCCGAGGCCGACCGCTTGCTGGCCGCAATCGACCCGGCGGACGTCGGACGGGTGCAGGCCAGCCTGGCGCGCAGCGAATCCGAAGGGCAGCGCCGCATGCTGGACCTGCACGGCGGTGACAGCAGCAAACTGCTGGTCGCGCCCAACCTGTGGGCCGGCGTGGGCCTGGTTCGCGGGGGAGCGGGTACGGCCCTGGTCGGGTCGCATGCCGAAGTCGCCGAGCGGCTGGCCGAATACGCCAAATTGGGTATCACCCACTTCATCCTGTCGGGATATCCGCACCTGGAAGAGGCCTATTGGTTCGGTGAGGGCGTCCTGCCTCTGCTCGAGCGGATGGGTTTGTGGCGGCACCCCAACCGCCAGTCGCACCCAGCGGCGGCGACGCCGTTCGCGGTCGCCTCGGCGCACTGACGGTCATGGCGGCAACCTTGCCCGCGTCTGCACCCGACGCCGGGATCGCCACCGCCGTGATCGACGCGGCCGACGAATCCTCCGAGCAACAGCGCCGACGACTGCGCATTGTCGTCGCCGCGAGCCTGCTGGGCACGACGGTCGAGTGGTACGACTTTTTCCTGTACGCCACCGCGGCCGGCCTGGTGTTCAACACGCTGTTCTTCCCCAACGAGAGTTCTTGGCTGGGAACACTATTGGCGTTCGCGACCTTCGCGGTCGGGTTTGTCATGCGGCCCATCGGGGGCCTGGTGTTCGGACACATCGGCGACCGCATCGGTCGCAAGCGCAGCCTCGCGTTGACCATGCTCATCATGGGCGGCGCGACGGCGCTGATCGGCGCGTTGCCGACGGCGGCGCAGGTCGGGGCATGGGCCCCGGCGCTGCTGCTGATCTTGCGCGTGCTGCAGGGTTTCGCGCTCGGCGGCGAGTGGGGCGGGGCGGTGCTGCTGGCCGTCGAACACAGCCCCGGTGACCGGCGCGGTCGTTTCGGGGCGATCCCGCAGGTCGGCTTGGCGCTCGGACTGGCCCTGGGCACCGGCATATTCGCCTTCCTGCAAGTTGTTTTGGGGCCGGCCCGGTTTCTTTCCTGCGGCTGGCGCATCGGATTCCTGCTGAGCCTGCTGCTGGTCGTGATCGGCGTCATGGTCCGGTTGCGGGTCGACGAGACACCGGCGTTCCGCGAACTGCAAGACCTGCGGGCCGCATCGACCGTGCCGATCCGTGACATCGTCCGCGAGCCGCGTTCAAGGCGCAACACCGTGTTGGGGCTGCTGTCGCGTTGGGCCGAGGGCTCGGCGTTCAACACCTGGGGTGTGTTCGCCATCAGTTACGCCACCGGCGCCCTGGGATTGAATCGGGTGTCGGTCTTGGTGGTGGTGACCATCGCCGCACTGGTGCTGGCGGTGCTGCTGCCGGTGTCGGGACGATTGACCGAGCGCTACGGTGCGCGGCGGGTATACCTGGCCGGCATCGCCTGCTACGGCCTGGCGGTATTTCCGGCGTTCGCGCTGTTCGGCACCAAAGACCTGGTCTGGTTCGGGCTGGCGATGATCATCGTCTTCGGCGCGGTGCATGCGCTGTTCTACGGCGCGCAGGGCACGCTGTACTCCGCGCTGTACCCCACGAGCACGCGCTACACCGGATTGTCGTTCGTCTATCAGGTCTCGGGTATCTACGCCTCCGGGGTCACCCCGATGATCCTGACCGCGCTGATCGCGGCGCTCGGCGGTGCGCCGTGGCTGGCGTGCGGGTATCTGGTTGCGACAGCGGTGATCAGCGTGCTCGCCACGGCGCTGATTCGCGACCGAGACCTGTATCTTTAGACACCGTCGTCAGTCGAGGCCGCTTGGCATCTGGGCACCGATGTGCTGTGGTAACAGGCGTGGTCTGGAATGGATAGCAATCCGCAACTGCGCCAAGGGCTGTCGCAGCGCCAGCTCAGCATGATCGCCCTCGGTGGCGTCATCGGTGCCGGGCTGTTCGTCGGGTCCGGCGTGGTGATCAGGGACACCGGCCCGGCCGCGTTCCTCACCTACGCCCTCTGCGGTCTGCTCATCGTCTCGGTGATGCGGATGCTGGGTGAGATGGCCGCCGCGAATCCGTCGACCGGATCGTTCGCCGACTATGCGGCCAAAGCCCTGGGCGGCTGGGCGGGATTCTCGGTGGCCTGGCTGTATTGGTACTTCTGGGTGATCGTGGTGGGCTTCGAGGCGGTCGCCGGCGGGAAGGTGCTCAACTACTGGTTCCATGCCCCGCTCTGGCTACTGTCGCTATGCCTGATGGTGTTGATGACCGCGACCAACCTGTTCTCGGTGTCGTCCTTCGGTGAATTCGAATTCTGGTTCGCCGGAATCAAAGTCGCGACGATCGTGATCTTTCTGGTGGTGGGCACGGCATACGTTATGGGGTTGATGCCGGGGCATCACGGAGGTCTGGCCAATCTGCACGCGCACGGCGGCCTCTTTCCCCACGGGGTGGGCGCGGTGTTCGCTGCCATCGTGGTGGTGATCTTTTCCATGGTGGGCGCCGAGATCGTCACGGTCGCCGCCGCGGAAAGTCGCGACCCCGAGCGCGCGGTCCAGAAGGCGACCCGGTCGGTAGTGGTCCGCATCGGAATCTTCTTCGTCGGTTCGATTTTTCTGCTCGTCGCGCTGTTGCCCTGGGACTCCGTGGAACTCGGGGCCTCGCCATACGTGGCCGCGCTCAAACACGTGGGGCTTTCGGGTGCGGACCAGGTGATGAACGCCGTCGTGCTGACCGCGGTGCTGTCCTGCCTGAACTCCGGCCTCTACACCGCCTCGCGGATGTTGTTCGTGCTCGCCGAACGGCGCGAGGCCCCATTGCAGTTGGTCAAGCTGAGCGGGCGCGGCGTTCCCCACTTCGCGATCTTGTGTTCGTCGGCGGTCGGGTTTGGATGCGTGATCATGGCGCGGGTCGCACCCAACACCGTGTTTCTCTTCCTGCTCAACTCCTCGGGCGCCGTCATCCTGTTCGTCTATTGGTTGATCGCCCTGTCGCAAATCATCCTGCGCCGGCGGACACCCGCGGAAAAGCTCACGGTTAAGATGTGGTTCTACCCGGCGCTGTCCGTCCTCACGCTGATCGCAATCACCGCCGTGCTGGCGCAGATGGCGTTCGACCACTCGGCACGCAGCCAGCTATGGCTCAGCCTGCTGTCCTGGGCGGTGGTGATCGGCCTTTACTTCCTCGCGCGCTTGCGCGGCCGCGTCGGCGCTGCCTCCGCAGAATAGGACTTCTTGGAAAGCGCTAGCAGACGCGCTATCGGATTGCGGACCCACATAATCCACCCCGGCGCGCGCGTGCAGGGACGGTCATCCCGCTTGCGCCCCGGTGCGCGTCCTGAGCAACCCGAGCCGCTGCAGGTCGGTGACGCATTTGTCGATCAGGGCCTCGGTCACGTGCGGCACGTCCTTGTCTGGCCCGGTCCCTGCGGATTGCACTGCGGCACGGAACTTTTCGGCCGGCATGCCGGTACCGTGTGTCGGTTGACCGGGCGTCGCGTAGGCGTTCATCAGCGGCAGCAGGGAACTCTTGCGCTGGTTCTCCGGCAGTTCCTTCATCGCTTCGGTAAACCTGGCCAGCCACTGCCGGTAGTCGTCGATGCGCTCGATCTTATGCCCGTCGGCGATGAGGCATAACCGCTCAAATAGGTGTCGGCGGGCGTATGCCGGTGCCGTATACCCGTCCCGGCTTGGCCCAGTCAGCTCCATCGCCGTTCGATCGACTTGATCAGCGCGGTCAGGGTGGCGTTCACCGGGGTCGCGACGCCTACCCGGGCGCCCTGGCGCGGCACCGCTCCGTTGATGACGTCGATCTCGCTGACCCGGTGCGCCTCGTGATCCAGCAGCGCCGATGGTTTGGCGTCGGGCATCTGCGCGCCGAAGGCGCGAACGTGCTCGACCGCATCGCTGACGGCGATCGCGATGCCCGAGGCCCGAGCGACGGTCCACGCCTCCGTCGCGGCCGCCTGGCTGACCGGCCCCATCTCCGGATCGTCCATCACCTGCCCGACGGTCATGCCGGTCAGCGCACACGGTGCGCTGTAGGCGACGTTGCAGATGAGCTTCTCCCACTGCATGGCTGCGATGTCGGTGACCGCGGCCGCATCGAATCCGGCAGTCGTCCACACCCGGGCGATCGATTCGACCGTGGCGAGCGGCAGCGACGAGTAGGCGCCGAAGCGCATCGCCTTCATGGCGTTGTGCCGGACATGCCCGGCAGCCACGGTTGCCGCGCCGAATCCGCTGGCGATCCCGACCGCGACCCGC
This sequence comes from Mycobacterium sp. NGS56, assembly GCF_059812425.1. Lineage (NCBI taxonomy): Bacteria > Bacillati > Actinomycetota > Actinomycetes > Mycobacteriales > Mycobacteriaceae > Mycobacterium > Mycobacterium sp. NGS56. The sequence goes on along the minus strand of NZ_JCALCQ010000012.1, from coordinate 91,599 downwards.
TCGTCGCCGACGATGTCGGCCACCGTCTCCGCCGATCCCAGGCCGTTCTGGATGGTCAGCACCGGTGTGGCCGGACCGAGCATCGAAAGAGCCTGGTGCGCAGCAGTTTTCACGTCCGAAGCCTTCACGGCGAGCACGATCAGATCCATCGGTTCGTCCGGCGCGGTGGTGCTCGCTCGCAACGGCACCACCTGGTCGTAGCCCGGACCGGTGACCCGCAGCCCGTGCTCGGCGATCTGATCGATGCCGGCCTGGTAGCGGTCGACGGCCAGCACATCGTTACCCGCGGCACCCAGGCGGGCCGCATAGATGGAACCCATGGCACCGCAACCGATTACGGCGATCTTCATCCGCGCATCCTCCCGTCGGTCATCTCGGCGATCGGTTCGGCCAGGCCGGCCTTCTGCTCGAGCCCGAACCCCGCGGCGTCGGTCGGCGAGATGCGGCCCGCCGACACCGCGCACGCGTCGGGGTAGCCGCCGAACGGCGCGAACACGCCGGGATAAGCCTCGCATCCGCCCAGGCCCAGCCCGGCCACGACGTGCAGGTTGATCAGGTGACCGCCGTGCGGGAACGCGAAGCGACGATCGACGCCATGCGTCGCCATGACGTCGAGCATCCGGATGTATTCGGTCAGCCCGTAGCTCAGCCCCGGATCCATTTGGAAGACATCATGATTGGGTCGCATCCCGCCGTAGCGCAGCAGATTGGCCACATCCGGCACGGAGAACAGGTTTTCCCCGGTGGCCACCGCACCGTCATAGCACTGTGTCACCGCCCGGTTCAGGGCATAATCCAGCGGATCGCCGGGCTCTTCGTACCAGCGCAGGCCGTAGCGGGCCAACGCGCTCGCCCAGCGGGTCGCATCGACCCGGTCGAACCGGCCGTTGGCGTCGACGGCGACCCGTCCGGCGTCGCCGACGATGTCGACGACGGCCTCGATCCGCGTGAGGTCCTCGTCCAACACGGCGCCGCCGATCTTCATCTTGACCGCGTCGTAGCCGGCGTCGAGGTATCCCCGCATTTCCGCGCGCAGCGCATCGACGCCGCCGTCGGCGTAGTAGTAGCCGCCGGCGGCGTACACCGGCACCGACGGTGCGGGGTCTCGTCCGGCGTAACGAGCGATGGTCACGCAGGCCGGCTCGTCGCGCAGTTTGGCGTTCAGGTCCCAGCAGGCCAGTTCCAGCGCGGCCGCGGCCGCGGCCCGGTCGCCATGACCGCCGGGTTTCTCATTCGTGAGCGCACACGCCAAAACCGCCGCGGGATCGACATACCCGTACCCATCCAGCAGCGCCTCGGGCGGCGTCGCCAGCAGCCGCGGGATCATCCGGTCGCGCAGGATTCCGGTTTGGGCAAACCGGCCGATCGAATCGAAAGCCACACCCACCACGGGCCGCCCATGCCGGATCACATCGCTGACCACCACCACCAGCGAGACCGTGTGGTGGGAGAAGTTGACCACCGCATTGGCCGGCCCGCCGCGTGGTCCGCCGGCGAGGGCGACCGCCCGTTCGGCGATCGCCGTGATCCGCATGTCGTCAGGAAGTTCGCGTGAGCAGGACCGCTTGCTCGAACGGCAACCTGGCGAAAATCCGTCGCATCCGGCGTGTTACGTGCTCCGCGGCCTCGTCCCTGGTGACCACGCGCGGATCGGCGATGCCAAAGGTTTTGCCCTTGCTGCGCACTCGGCCGCCTCCCGCCGCCTTCAGGTTCTTCAGCCAGTCCCGGTCGGGGCCATAGGTCAGCACGATGGCCACCCCGGGTTTGCCGTCGACGTCCGCGTTGAACACGTTCACCGGTGTCCGGTACGGCTTGCCCGAGCGCCGCCCGACATGTTCGACGATCCCGAACGGCGGGAGCCAACCGGCCCACATTCGCTGAATGGGGTTGGTGACGTGGCGGTTGAACCGGGCAAGTCCTTCTGGGAATTGCATACCGCTATCCAACTCGCAACAGCCGGGCGAGGACAACCCGGCTTCGGCGCAATATTGCGTCTACTGTCATCTCATGGGTGAGGCGGCGGGTGAAGAGGCCGCCCGGCGCGCCGAGGAGCTGCTGCGCCGGGGCGAAGAACTGTCCGCGGGCCAGGCCATCACGGCAGACGACGTGAAGCGCGCCGCCGAACGTGCACAGCAGTCGCACGTGCGCGATCAGGCGGCACACGAACGCGGAGTGCAGCGCCACTACCAAGCCGGTGTCGCGCACGAGCGCGCCGCCGAGGTCGAGGACCGCGCGGTCGCCGAGGGCCTGGGCGACGTCGATGCGCACCGGCGGGCGGCGGAAGAGGAACACGAGGCCGCGCGCCGTGACTACATCGCGGCGCAGGAAACCGACCAGCAGGACGCCGAGTAATACGGCCGTCGATACCCCGTCGCCTTCCTATGGCGCGTTCTGCTACACCCTGTAGTGGAACGGCCCGCGACAGCTGGGACACTAGTCGTCATGGGAAGCAGTGATCGGGCGACCGCGCACGCCACCGGGGTCCCCCGGGCCACGGCGGCGTCGGCGAAGTTGTTCGAGGACGCCTGCGCCGTCATTCCCGGTGGGGTGAACTCTCCGGTCCGCGCGTTCAGCGCGGTGGGCGGGACGCCGCCGTTCATCACCGAGGCGCACGGGTGCCGCCTGACCGACGCCGACGGCAACCGCTACGTCGACCTGGTCTGCTCGTGGGGCCCGATGATCCTGGGGCATGCACACCCTGCCGTCGTCGAGGCCGTCGCGAAAGCCGCCGCTTCGGGCCTGTCTTTCGGGGCGCCCACGCCGGCCGAGAGCGAGCTGGCCGTCGAGATGATCGCACGGGTCGCGCCGGTCGAGCGGATCCGGCTGGTCAACTCCGGCACCGAGGCCACCATGAGCGCGGTCCGGCTGGCCCGCGGCTTCACCGGCCGGGCCAAGGTCATCAAGTTCGCCGGCTGCTACCACGGCCATGTCGACGCGCTGCTCGCCGACGCGGGCTCCGGGGTGGCGACGCTGGGGCTGCCGTCCTCGCCGGGAGTCACCGGTGCGACGGCCGCCGACACGATCGTGTTGCCCTACAACGACATCGACGCGGTGCGACAGAGCTTCGCCCGGTTCGGCGACCAGATCGCGGCGGTGATCACCGAGGCCAGCCCCGGCAACATGGGCGTGGTGCCGCCCGCGCCCGGCTACAACGCAGCGCTGCGCGCGATCACGGCCGAGCACGGCGCGCTGCTGATCATCGACGAGGTGATGACCGGCTTTCGGGTCAGCCGAAGTGGTTGGTATGGAATCGATCCCGTCGAGGCCGACCTGTTCACCTTCGGCAAGGTGATGAGCGGCGGCCTGCCGGCCGCGGCGTTCGGCGGCCGGGCCGATGTGATGGAGCGGCTGGCGCCGCTGGGCCCGGTGTATCAGGCCGGCACGCTGTCGGGTAACCCGGTGGCGATGGCCGCCGGGCTGGCCACCCTGCGCAACGCGGACGCCGCCGCCTACGCCACCTTGGCTGCCAACGCCGATCGCCTCGCCGCCCTGTTCTCCGAGGCGCTGACGAACGCCGGTGTGGCACACCAGATCCCGCGGGCCGGAAATATGCTCAGCGTGTTCTTCTCCGAAACGCCGGTGACCGATTTCGCGTCCGCGCGCGCCACCCAGACCTGGCGTTATCCACCCTTCTTCCATGCCTTGCTGGACGCGGGCGTCTACCCGCCGTGCAGTGCCTTCGAGGCGTGGTTCGTCTCGACCGCGCTGGACGACCGCGCGTTCGACCGGATCGCGCAGGCCCTGCCCGCCGCGGCCAGGGCCGCCGCGCGAGCCGAGGAGGGGAAGTCCTGATGGCCGAGCACACCCGGGTGCACGTCGTGCGGCACGGCGAGGTGTACAACCCGAGCGGGATCCTCTACGGGCGGCTGCCCGGATTTCATCTCTCCGACAACGGCCGCGCGCAAGCCGCCGCGGTGGCCGACGCGCTGGCCGTCCGCGACATCGTCGCGGTGATCGCCTCGCCGCTGGAACGGGCCCAGGAGACCGCCGCGCCCATCGCCGCCAAGCACGGGCTGGCCGTGGACACCGTCCCGGATCTGATCGAATCGGCCAACTTCTTCCAGGGCAGGCGGGTGAGCCCCGGCGACGGCGCCTGGCGGGACCCGCGGGTGTGGTGGCAGCTGCGCAACCCGTTCCGGCCGTCCTGGGGCGAGCCGTACGCCGACATCGCCGCCCGGATGCACACCGCGGTGGACAAGGCTCGCGCCCGTGCCGCCGGCCACGAAGTGGTGTGCGTCAGTCACCAGCTGCCGGTATGGACGCTGCGGCTGCACGTGACCGGCCGGCGACTGTGGCACGACCCCCGCCGGCGCCGGTGCGGGCTGGCATCGGTGACGACCTTGGTTTACGACGGCGACCAGGTGGTCGATGTCGAGTACAGCGAACCGGCGGCGCCTTGACCGCGCGACGACGGGCGATGGCCGGGGCCGTGCTGGCGGCGCTGCTCCCCGGCCTCCTCGCCAGCTGCTCGTCGGGGCGCGACGCGGTCGCCCAGGGCGGCACTTTCGAATTCGTCTCGCCCGGCGGCAAGACCGACATCTACTACGACCCGCCGTCCAGCCGCGGCCGTCCCGGCCCACTGGCCGGACCCGATCTGGCCGACCCCGCGCATACGTTGTCGCTGGACGATCCGATCTTCGCCGGCCGCGTCGTGGTCATCAACATCTGGGGGCAGTGGTGCGGGCCGTGCCGCGCCGAGGTCACCCAGCTGCAGCAGGTGTATGACGCCACCCGCAACGCCGGCGTGTCCTTTCTCGGCATCGACGTCCGGGACAACAACCGGCAAGCGGCGCTGGACTTCGTCAACGATCGCCACGTGACCTTCCCGTCCGTTTACGACCCGGCGATGCGCACCCTGATCGCCTTCGGCGGCAAATACCCCACCACCGTGATCCCGTCCACGCTGGTCCTGGACCGCGAGCACCGCGTCGCGGCGGTCTTCCTGCGCCAATTGCTGGCGACCGACCTGCGGCCGGTGGTGCAACGACTGGCCGGCGAGGGGTCGCCGGCCCCGGCCGGCAAGGCGGCGCCGTGACGGGCCCGAGACAGCGATGACCGGATTCACCCAGATCGCCGCCGCCGGACCGCTTCTGTTGGCCCTCGGCGCGTGCCTGCTGGCGGGACTGGTGTCGTTCGCCTCGCCGTGCGTGGTGCCGTTGGTGCCCGGCTACCTGTCCTATCTGGCCGCGGTCGTGGGCGTGGACGAACAGCCGCCGGAGGGCGCGATTGAGGCCCCGCCGGGCGCACGCTGGCGCGTCGCGGGATCGGCGGCGTTGTTCGTCGCCGGGTTCACTACCGTGTTCGTGCTCGGCACCGTCGCCGTTCTCGGCATGACCACCACGCTGATCACCAACCAGCTGGCGCTGCAACGGGTTGGGGGGGTGCTGACCATCGTCATGGGTCTGGTGTTCGTGGGTCTCATCCCGGCCCTGCAGCGCCAGGCCCGGTTCAGTCCGCGGCAGCTGACCACGGTCGCCGGGGCCCCGGTGCTGGGCGCGGTGTTCGCCTTGGGCTGGACGCCATGTCTGGGGCCGACGCTGGCCGGCGTGATCACGGTCGCCTCGGCCACCGACGGCGCGAGCGTGGCGCGCGGAATCGTGTTGGTGATCGCCTACTGCCTGGGCCTGGGCATCCCGTTCGTGCTGCTGGCGTTCGGCTCGGCGGGTGTGGTGGGGGGCCTGGGCTGGCTGCGCCGGCACACCCGCGCCATTCAGATCTTCGGCGGCGTCCTGCTGGTCACGGTCGGCGCCCTGTTGGTCAGCGGGGTGTGGAACGACTTCATCGCATGGCTGCGCGACGCGTTCGTGTCCGACGTGAGGTTGCCGATTTGAGGCGACTTCTCGTAGGGCTCGTTCAAAAGGGCCGCAACACCTGGCGCGCACTGACCTCGATGGGCACCGCGCTGGTGCTGTTGTTCCTGCTCGCGCTCGGCGCGATCCCCGGGGCGTTACTGCCGCAGCGCAGCCTGAACGCCGGCAAGGTCGACGACTACCTGTTGGTCCATCCGGTGATCGGGCCGTGGCTGGACCGGTTGCAGGCCTTCAATGTGTTCTCCAGCTTCTGGTTCACCGCCATCTATGTGCTGCTGTTCGTGTCGCTGGTCGGCTGCCTCACCCCGCGGATGATCGAACACGTCCGCAGCCTGCGGTCCACCCCGGTGACCGCGCCGCGCAACCTGGCCCGGCTGCCCAAGTACGCCAGTCAGCAGATTCAGGCCGACACCGACGAGCTGAACGCCCTGGCGAACACGCTGGCCGACCGGCTGCGCGGCTGGCGAACCGCCATCCGGCACCGGGACGGCGGCGAGCCCGCCGATTCCGAAGTGGTCGAGGTGTCCGCCGAGAAGGGCTACCTGCGCGAGTTCGGCAACATCGTCTTCCACTTCTCGCTGCTAGGCCTGCTGGTCGCGGTGGCCGTCGGCAAGCTGTTCGGCTACGAGGGCAACGTCATCGTCATCGCCGACGGCGGTCCCGGCTTCTGTTCGGCCTCGCCGGCCGCGTTCGACTCCTTCCGGGCCGGCAACACCGTCGACGGCACCTCGCTGCACCCGCTGTGCATCCGGGTCAATGACTTCGCGGCGCACTACCTGCCGTCGGGACAGGCCACGTCGTTCGCGGCGAACATTGACTACCAGGCCGGCACGGATCTGACCGCGAACAGCTGGCGGCATTACCAGCTGGAGGTCAACCACCCACTGCGGCTGGGCGGTGACCGGGTGTACCTGCAGGGACATGGCTACGCCCCCACCTTCAGCGTCACCTTCCCGGACGGAAAGATCCGCACGGCGACGGTGCAGTGGCGGCCGGACAATCCGCAAACCCTGCTGTCATCGGGTGTGGTGCGCATCGATCCACCCGCCGGCAGCTATTCCACCGCCGCGGAGCGCCGCAACCACCAGATCGCGATCCAGGGCCTGCTGGCCCCCACCGAGCAGCTGGAAGGCGCACTGTTGTCGTCGCGGTTCCCGGCGTTGGACGCCCCGGCGGTGGCCGTCGACATCTATCGCGGTGACACCGGGCTGGACACCGGGCGACCCCAGTCGCTGTTCACCCTGGACCCCCGCCTGATCGAGCAGCACCGGTTGACCAAGGAGAAGCGGGTCAATCTGCGTGCGGGCCAATCGGTCCGGATCGACCAGGGGCCGGCGGCCGGCACCGTGATCCGCTTCGACGGCGCCGTTCCGTTCGTCAACCTGCAGGTCTCGCACGACCCGGGCCAGACCTGGGTACTGGTCTTCGCGGTCACGATGATGGGCGGTCTGGTGGTGTCGCTGCTGGTGCGCCGCCGCCGGGTGTGGGTCCGTCTGACCCCCGACGTCAGCGGGTCCCCCGGTACGGTGAACGTCGAACTGGGCGGCCTCGCGCGCACCGACAACTCCGGTTGGGGTGACGAGTTCGAGCGACTGTGCGAACGGCTGCTGACCGGCGTCGCTAGCGCGCCAGCCGCGGGCGGCGACGCGACACCCGCAGCGTCCAAGAGGAGTTCTGAGGTGGACGTCAAATGAATACGGTGCACGTCAACATCGAGCTGGCGCGCTACTCCGACTGGGCGTTCACGTCGGCGGTGGTGGCCCTGGTGATCGCGTTGCTGTTGCTGGCCTTCGAGCTGGCCTACGCGGGCGGTCGCCGCGCGGATCAGCGCGCCCGGGTGCCCGCCGGTGCCGTCAGCGCCGACTCCGTCACCCCGGGCGTGGTCAACGAGGCGGCCCAACGTCCGATCGACGAGCGCGTCGGCCGGGCCGGGCTGTCCGTGGTGTACCTGGGCATCGGACTGCTCGTGGCCTGCCTGATGCTGCGCGGCCTGGCCACCCTACGGGTGCCATGGGGCAACATGTATGAGTTCATCAACCTGACCTGCCTGTGCGGCCTGATCGCCGGGGCGGTCGTGCTGCGCCGTCCGCAATACCGTCCCCTGTGGGTCTTTGTGCTGCTGCCGGTGTTGATCCTGCTCACCGTGTCCGGTCGATGGCTCTACACCAACGCCGCGCCGGTGATGCCCGCACTGCAGTCCTACTGGCTGCCCATCCATGTGTCGGTGGTCAGCCTGGGATCGGGGGTGTTCCTGGTCGCCGGCATCGCCAGCATCCTGTTCCTGCTGCGGACGTCCGCGCTGGCAGACCCCGACCGCACCGAACGCAGCGCGCTGGGCCGGCTGATTCAGCGGTTCCCCGACGCGCAAACCCTGGATCGAATCGCTTACCGAACGACGATTTTCGCGTTTCCGGTGTTCGGGTTCGGCGTCATCTTCGGAGCTATCTGGGCCGAAGAAGCCTGGGGCAGATATTGGGGCTGGGATCCCAAAGAGACTGTGTCTTTTGTCGCCTGGGTGATTTATGCCGCGTACCTGCACGCCAGGTCGACGGCGGGATGGCGGGACAGGAAAGCCGCCTGGATCAACGTCGCAGGCTTTGTGGCCATGGTCTTCAATCTGTTCTTCGTTAACCTGGTCACTGTGGGCCTGCATTCATACGCGGGCGTCGGGTGACGGTGGACAGCCGACCCGGATAACGCACGGCACGCCGGAAACCACAGAACAAAGGGGAGTGCAGTGAGCGAGCATCCAACGTCGGGCGTGGGGGCGCCCGAACAACCGACCACGCAGTTACCCCCACAGACGGCGGACCAGCAGCAGGGCGCCGAACCCAAGGCCGAGCCGGGCGGTGACGCCCCGACCCGCGCCTTCGCCGGGTTCCGTACCGAACGCCGCGTCCCGAGTCCCGAACGCCAGCAGGCCGCACCGCCCACCGCGCCCAGGCCCGGTGGGATGCCGCCCTGGGACTCCACGCCGGTGACCGGCATTCCGCGGGTCGACCCGACGGCGTATGGCGCCTACTACACCGGGCCGGACGCGCCGCCCACGCAGCTGCAGGGAGCGCCGCAGCGTCCCGAGCACCTGCCGCACACGCCGTATCCGGAGCTGTCCACCGGCATGTTGCTGCGGCCGGTCGCGCCGCCGCCGTCGGACGGATGGCGGCTGCTGCTGTTCAAGCTGTCCGGCGGGCTGATCAACCTGGGCGAGAGCCCGCGGGCCACGCGGTACAACAACCTCGTCGCCCAGGTGAACCGGCCGCTGCGGGGTTCCTACCGGGTGGCCTTCCTGTCGTTGAAGGGCGGCGTCGGCAAGACCACGATCGCCGCGACGCTGGGCGCCACCTTCGCCTCCATCCGCGGTGACCGGGTGGTCGCCGTGGACGCCAACCCCGACCGCGGCACGTTGAGCCAGAAGATCCCGCTGGAGACGGCCGCGACGGTGCGCCAGCTGCTGCACGACGCGGGAACGATCGAGCGCTACAGCGACGTGCGGCGCTACACCTCGAAGGGGCCGAGCGGCCTGGAGGTGCTGGCATCCGAAACGGATCCCGGCATATCCGACGCGTTCGGCGCCGACGACTACGTGCGGATCCTGGACATCCTGGAACGGTTCTACGGACTGGTGCTCACCGACTGCGGGCCCGGACTGCTGCACTCGGTGATGAGTTCGGTGCTGGACAAGGCCGACGCCCTCGTCGTGGTCAGTTCGGCATCCATCGACGGCGCGCGCAGTGCCTCGGCGACATTGGACTGGCTGGACGCCCACGGCCACGAGGACCTGGTGCGCAATTCGGTCGCGGTCATCAACGGGGTCAAGCCACGCCCGGGCAAGGTCGACATGAACAAGGTGATCGACCACTTCTCCCGGCGTTGCCGCGCCGTGCAGCTGGTGCCCTTCGACCCGCACCTGGAAGAGGGCGCCGAGATCGAACTGGATCGGTTACGGCGCGGGACGCGCGAAGCGCTCACCGAGCTGGGCGCCATCGTCGCCGACGGGTTCCCCGGCGATCAGCACAACCCGGGAGTGCTCGGCTAGCACGGACTTTTAATCGCCGCGACCCAACCGCCGCAAGAAATCCGGATCGTCGTCGGGTCCGATGACGCGCGTCTTCGGGCGGTGGGTCTGCGACCGCGCCGCGCGCCAGCCGACGTAGACCAGGGCCCCCAGAATCACGACGAGCAGCAGGTAGAGCACGCAACACCTCCTTCGAGCGAATATACCCGCGCCGTAGGCTCAGCCTGTGTCACAACAAGCTAGCGACGACAGCACCGGCAACACCCAGAACGAGGCCGCGGGCGACGGCACGGCGCAACAAGGCGGGAGCCGCGTGGCCGTCCACGTGGCGGCGTACATGGCGGCGCGGATCCTGCTGGCGGTCGTGCTCACCGGAGTGATCTACGGTGTCGCGCACTTGGCGGGCATCACGCAGTTCCCGATCGTGGTAGCGGTGTTGTTCGCCCTGATCATCGCGATGCCGCTGGGCATGCTGGTGTTCGCCCCGCTGCGTCGCCGCGCCACCGCCGCGCTCGCGATCGCCGGGGAACGACGGCGCCGGGAACGGGAACTGCTCCAAGCCCGACTGCACGGGGAGGCCACCCCCGACGAGGTCGACGGCGAAGAATCAGGACGCGGTTAGCCGTTCGGCAGTCGCACGACCTGTGCGGCATAACTCAGGCCGGCACCGTAGCCGAGCAGCAAGGCCAGATCGCCGGCCTTGGCCGCACCGGTCGCCAGCACTTCGGCCATCGCCAGCGGGATGGACGCCGCCGAGGTGTTCCCGGTGTGCTCGATGTCGTTGGCGACGACCGCATCCGGACGCAACTCGAGGCCCTTGGCCAGCACCTCGTTGATCCGGCTGTTGGCCTGATGCGGCAGGAACACGTCGATTTCGTCGGGCCGGACGCCCGCCGCGTCCATGGCCTGCCGGCCGACTTTGCCCATCTCGAATGCCGCCCACCGGAACACCGCGCTGCCTTCGAGCCGCAGGAAGGGTCGCGGGCCGGTCGGGCGGTCCATGTAGTCGATCCAGTCGATGTCCTGGCGGATGGCCGTGGCCTGCGCGCCGTCACTGCCCCACACGGTCGGGCCGATGCCCTGGTCCGGTGTTTCACCCACCACCACCCCGGCGGCGCCGTCGGCGAAAATGAAGCAGTTGGTGCGGTCCTGCATGTCCACGGTCGGGGACAGCTTCTCCGAACCCATCACCAGCACCTTGGCGGCGGTGCCGCCCCGGATCATGTCGGCCGCCACGCCGAGCGCGTAGCCGAAGCCGGCGCACCCGGCCGAGACGTCGAAGGCGGGCACGCCGGTGGCGCCCAACGCCGCCGCGACCGATGGGGCGCAGGCGGGCGTCTGCAGGAAATGCGTGCTGGTGGCGACGATCACGCAGTCGATGTCGGCCGCGGTGAGCGAGGCTTTGGCGATCGCCTCCTGCCCGGCCTCGGTCGCCATGGACGCGGCGGATTCCTCGCGGGCGGCGAACCGGCGCGTCTTGATTCCGGTCCGGGAGTAGATCCACTCGTCGGACGAGTCGATGTTCTCGCAGAGCTCGTCGTTGGTGACCACCCGCTGCGGCCGATACGACCCGACGCTGAGTAAGCCGATGTTCTTGGGCCCGCTAGTCGCGGCAATCTGCTTCATCGCGGTCCTTCGCTTCGCCCCAGCAAACGCCAAAGTACCCCACCGGGGCCGCGGTCGGGGCCCACGCACTGCACTATAGATGCCCTCCTTCAGTGCTCAGGTGCCTAGCGCCAGCGCCGCGGTCACGGCGAGCGCCCAGACCACCATCGCCAGCCCGGTATCGCGGAGCACCGGGATGAGCTGCGGACCGCCGCGGCCCGATCGCACCGGGGCCGCCGCGCGCAGGGCCAACGGTGTGGCCACCAATGCGACGGCGCACCACGGTGTCGCCAGCATGAGCACCAGCGTCAACGCCCCGGCGACCCCCAGCAGCGCCTGATACAGGATCCGGGTGCGCGCATCGCCCAGCCGCACCGCCAGGGTGATCTTTCCTGAGCGCGCGTCGGTCGGGATGTCCCGCAGGTTGTTGGCCACCAGTACCGAGCAGGACAACGCCCCGGTCGACACCGCCAGTAGCGACCCCACCCAGTCAACGCGCAGCGCCTGGGTGTACTGGGTACCCAGCACGGCGACCAGCCCGAAGAACACGAACACCGCAATCTCGCCAAAACCGGCGTATCCGTAGGGTTTTGACCCACCGGTGTACAGCCACGCCCCGGCGATGCAGGCCGCACCCACCGCGATCAGCCACGGCGCGCTGAACAGCGCCAGCGCGAGCCCGGCGAGCGCGCCCACCGTCAGGCTGGCGACCGCTGCGGCCAGCACCGCCCGCGGCGCCGCCAGCCGCGAGCCGACCAGGCGCACCGGTCCGGCCCGGGCGTCGTCGGTGCCGCGGATGCCGTCGGAGTAGTCGTTGGCGTAATTGACACCGATGGTCAGCGCGAGCGCGACGGCCAGGGCCAGCAGCGCCTTCCACCACACCGCGGAATGCAGCCATGCCGCCGCACCGGTTCCGGCGACAACCGGGGCTACCGCATTGGGCAACGTCCGCGGCCGCGCACCGGAAATCCACTGCCCGAGATTGGCCACACGAACATCCTGCCAGGATGCGGGCCATCGATCCTCCGGCCCCGCACCCGCCGTCGTTTCGGCGTCATGCACCACAATGGTCGGATGCTCGGAGTCATCGGCGGCAGCGGCCTTTACACGTTCTTCGAATCCGAGTCCCACGAGGTCAGCGTGGACACTCCGTACGGCCCGCCCAGCGGTCCGGTCACCGTCGGCACCATCGGTGGCCACGAGGTGGCTTTCCTGCCGCGCCATGGCGCCAAGCACGAATTCTCCGCGCACACCGTGCCGTACCGGGCGAACATGTGGGCCCTGCGTAAGCTCGGCGTGCGGCGGGTACTCGCGCCCTGCGCGGTGGGCAGCCTCAGACCCGAACTGGGTCCGGGCACCGTCGTGGTGCCCGACCAGCTGGTCGACCGCACCCGGGGCCGCGCCGACACCTATTTCGACTCCGGTGGCATCCACGTCGATTTCGCCGACCCGTACTGTCCGACGCTGCGCGCCGCGGTGGCCGTCCTGCCCGGTGTGACCGACGGCGGCACCATGGTGGTGATCCAGGGCCCGCGCTTTTCCACCCGGGCCGAAAGCCAGTGGTTCGCGTCAGCCGGGTTCTCGCTGGTCAACATGACCGGGTATCCGGAGTCGGTGCTCGCTCGTGAGCTTGAAATGTGTTATACCGCAATCGCTTTGGTCACCGATTTGGATGCCGGTGTGCGGGCAGGCGAGGCGGTGAAAACCGTCGACGTGTTCGCCGAATTCGCGAAGAACATCGAAATATTCAAGGCGCTGATCCAGCAGGCCATCGGTCGGCTGACCCCCGAGCGCACCTGCACGCATTGCCTGCCGCACTCCGGGGTCACCCTGCCCATCGAGCTGCCGTGAGGGTGCTGCTGACCGGGGCGGCCGGCTTCATCGGTGCGCGGGTGGACGCCGCGCTGCGGTCCGCGGGTCACGAGGTGGTCGCCGTCGATGCTTTGTTGCCCGCCGCACACGGCCCAGATCCGGTGCTGCCTGGCGGATGTCACCGAGTCGACGTGCGCGACGCCGACGCACTGGCCCCCCTGTTGGCCGGCGTGGACGTGGTGTGCCATCAAGCGGCGATGGTGGGCGCGGGCGTGGACGCCGCCGACGCCCCGGCTTACGGCGGCCACAACGATCTGGCCACCACCGTCCTGCTGGCGCAGATGTTCGCCGCCGGGGTGGGGCACCTGGTGCTGGCGTCGTCGATGGTGGTGTACGGGCAGGGCAGTTATCACTGCCGACAACACGGAGCCGTGGATCCGCTGCCCCGGCGCCGAGCCGACCTCGACGCCGGAATCTTCGAGCACCGCTGCCCGGTCGGCGGGGAGGAACTGCGCTGGCGCCTCGTCGACGAGGACGCCTGCCTGCGCCCACGAAGCCTGTACGCCGCCAGTAAGACCGCCCAGGAGCATTATGCGCTGGCGTGGTCGGAGGCCACCGGTGGTTCGGTGGTGGCACTGCGCTACCACAATGTCTACGGCCCCGGAATGCCGCGCGACACCCCCTACTCCGGGGTGGCGGCGATCTTCCGGTCGGCGCTGGAAAAGGGCGAATCGCCAAGGGTTTTCGAGGACGGCGGGCAGATGCGCGACTTCGTCCACGTCGACGACGTGGCCGCGGCCAACGTCGCGGCGACGCAGCACCGCGAGGGATTTACGGCGGTCAATATCTGCTCGGGGCAACCCATTTCGATCATGGAAGTGGCGCAGGCGCTGTGCGATGCACGCGGGGGCCCGCTGTCACCGGTGGTCACCGGACAGTATCGCAACGGCGACGTACGCCACATCGTCGCCGATCCGTCGCGGGCCGCCGATGTGCTGGGTTTCCGTGCGGCCGTCACACCGGCTGACGGGCTGCGAGAATTCGCGTTCGCCCCGCTGCGCTGAGGGTCAACCCTGCGGGGGGCGGTAGATCTGCGGCTTCTGCACGGGTATCTGACGCGTTCCGGAGTCGTCGCCGCGGAAGATCCGGGGGGCATTTGGCTGCGGTATCTCCGTGGTCGCCGGATCGCTGTCCGCGCCGGGGACGCCGGCGGGGATGCGGGTCGTCGCCGAAGCCGAGGGCCCGGGGTTCTGGGCCACCGTCGGGACCCGGGTGGTCGGTGCTGCCGCATTTGCGGCCGCCGCGCGCCTGCGGGCCGCACGCTTGGCCCGGCGTCGACCGCTCAGTTGCCCGGTCACGATCGCCGCCAACAGGATGCCGAGGGCCAGGCCGCACAGCGTCACGTCGAAAACGCTCGTGATCTGCTGGGCCAGGTTGTTGCCGTAGACCGGGTGCAGCGCAGGCGATCTGGGTGAGTCCGCGAACCGTGGCGCCAGCACGACTCCGACGACGACGCGGGCCACGCTGAGCGTGGCGACGAGGCCGCACAGGGACGTGACCATTCTCGCCGAGAGGGTGGCCAGGCTGCGGCGCAGCCAGATCACCAGGACCGCGGTGGCCAGATCGAACGCGGCCAGCACGATGCTGTCGTAGCGGGAGAACGGGTAGTTCAGGATCACGCCGACGACCAGGTCGGTGATCCGCATCGCCATCGACCCCACGCACCAAACGGCGATGAGCAGCAAGCCATTTCGGGTCGTCGCGCGCAACGCGGACTCCTCCGTCGGCGGGGCGTTCCGGTGACCGAACAGCGTCCGCGGCGCGAACAGCGCCGCGCCGGCCGCCCACGCCAGGTAGCCCTCGAAGCCGACGCCGGCGGTGGAGGTGTTCTGCGCGATGCCGTGGAACGCGTCGATGTCACGTCCGGCGGGCAGGAACCACACCAGGATCCCGGCGGCCAGCGTCGATGCGCCGAGCGCGACCGTCGTGAGCCGACTCGCCCGGGCGTCGCGCAGCAGCCACCTGGAGGCGACCAGCACGGTGACCAGGGCCACCACGCCGTACACCACCGCGGTCGCGATCACGGCGATGTTCTGCCTGCCGAATTGGTCAACGCTTCCGGTGCTCTGCAGCGCGTACCGGACCCGCCAGTACAGGTTGAAACCGAAGCTGAGCACCGCCGCGACCATCGACAGCAACCCGATGACCCGCGCCGACCTGTGCCATCCGGTGGACTCGTCGCCCCCCGGAACGGGTCCGGCGAGGGCACCGGTGGGCACCGCCTGAGCGCTCAACAGCGAGCCGGCGACCCCGAACCATGCCCCCGGCCCGACACCGCCCGGCACGTTGACCGTGCCACCGAAGCGGACGGTCTCGTACGCGTCGAACACGACGAAGCCGAGCACCAATAGCAGGTAGGGGACGTTGAGCGCCAGGCGAAGCCGCGCGGCGCGCGCGGAGTTGAAGCGCGCGTCCGTCGCCCGCCAGGAACCGCCGGCCGCGACGGCGATGAGGGCCAGCACCGTCACCGCGATCAGCACCGCGAAAAGGGCCGTGCTGCTGTCCGGGATTCCGACCCCGAAGTAGAGGTTCCACGGCAAGAACACCGCGAGAATCAGCAGCGCCGCAGCGGTCAGGTCGCCGACGGCGTGCCGGTACCGCGTCGTTCCCGTGGCGGTGAGCGCGGAGCCGCCCGTGGCGTGCGGGCGGATGATGCGCGGCGCCGGTGCTTGCTGGGTCTGAGCTCGGATGGGGCCGGTAGGCGCGTCGTCGCTGCTCTGGCTCACCATGCCTCCCGGGATGCGAGGGCCGATATCTTTCGCGCAGTTTCAGATGTTCGGCGAGGGATCAACCCGCCGAGCGAAGTGCACTGCTCGCTTGCGAACATATTCTCCGTTCGGATGCTCCTGGCAGTGGGTGAGACCGGCTGGGGCGGAGATGATCCTGCGGCAATCGTCCTGTCGTTTCGAAAAGCTGGTTACGCTGCGCTAGTAGACGAAGCTTGTCGCCTGAATGATTGATACTCCAACGGTATCGCAAGTGTAATGATGCTTCGACATTGCTGGTTGCGGGGTGGCCGGGTGAAGGAGAACCGGGATGGACGTCGTTTTGGGGGTTGCGGTCACCGGACCCGTCGCGCGCTTGGCCCTGGTCGGGTCGGGCGCGCAGGGTGCCGACGTGATCGACCAATCCGTCGTCGACCTCGCTGACAATCCGATCGGGACGTTGACCGAGACCGTGGTCGGCACGAATCGGCTGCTGGCCGGCGAGAACCACCACCTGGTCGGCACCCGGCTGTGCTGGACCGATCATCCGGCCGCCGACCAGCTGCGGCGGGCGCTGGAGGATTCCGGTGTGCACAACGTCGCGGTCGTCTCGGAGTCGCAGGCGGTGGCCGCCCTGATGCGCGCGGCCGGCCGGCCCGGCGCCGCGCTGGTGATGGACGACGCGACCGCCACGCTGTCGCTGGTGGATTCGGGCGACGGCGATCCGGACGCGCCGCCGACCGTGCTGGCAAGCCAGCCGCTGGCGGAGGCATCGGGCGGCGATGCGACGGCCGCGTTCCACACGATGATGGCGAACCTGCGCGCCCGCCCCGACGCACCGCAGGACGTGTATCTGCTCGGTGCGTCGCCCGATCTGAACCGGGTCGCCGACCAGCTTCGCGACGCGTCGACCATGCGGGTGCAGGTCGCCGAGGACCCCACCTTCGCGCTCGCCCGCGGCGCCGCGATAGCCGCCGCAACGGCGGCGGCGTTGCAGGCGGGGGGTGCGACGGCCATGGTGCCCGCGGCCGGCCTGACCGCCGACGAGACCGCGATGGCGCCGGGGTTCGGGGACGCCACCACGGCGGTGCCGTCGACGGGGCCGATCGGTGATGAGACGGCCTTCGTGCCGGCGGCGGAGTTCGCGGATCCGAATGCGCAAGACCAGCAGCTGGCCTACTCGATGGCCGATGAGGGCGACCAATACCCGGGTGAATTCGATGAGTACGGCCCCGAATTCGACGATTACGAGTACGGCGACGCCGAAGAGGACGAGCCGACGAAGCTGTCGCGGCGATCGTTGGTGATCGGCAATGCCGTCGTCGCTTTCGCGGTCATCGGATTGGCCTCGCTGGCCACCGCGATCGCGGTCGCCGTTCGGCCGACCGCCAGCCAGCAGCCGGTGGTGGGGGTCCAGAACGGCACTCCGGGCAAGTTCTTGCCGATCCTGCCGAGCCAGCAGTTGGCGCCGTTGCCGCCGCCCCCGCCCGATGCGCCCAACGCCGGGTTCCAGGGCGGCACAGTCGAGGCCCCCAGCTACGTCCCAGCACCCCAGCAGGTCGGGCCGCCGTCGGGAGGCGGCGTCCCGGCCGGCCCCGCTCCCGAGGCGCCGGTGAATCCCGGCGTCGGCCCGAATCCCGATCCGGGCTGGGCCCCCCGCCCCAATCCCATTGTGCCGGTTCCCATTCCGATTCCCATCCCGATCCCGGGGTGGGGGCCATACCCACCCTTCCACCCCCCGACGACCACATTGACACCCCCGACGACCACGTTCACACCCCCGACGAGCACGCCATTCACGCCGCCGACGACGACGTATTCGCCCCCGACGACGACGTATTCGCCTCCGACGACGACGTATTCGCCCCCGACGACCACGTATTCGCCTCCGACGACGACGTATTCACCGCCCAGCACGAAGGCAACCACCCAGGCGCCGCCGCCCAGCACGTATTCGCCGCCGAGCACCAAGGCCACCCAGGCGCCGATTCCGACCCACACCCAGCAGACCCTGCCGCCGCCGACGCATTCGCAGCCGGTGTTCCCGCAGCAGCCCTTCCCCCACCACGGCTTCTGAGGGTGCCCGACACCGATGGCCTGGTCACGGTGGTCCTGCCCTGCCTCAACGAAGAGGAGTCGCTGCCCGCGGTGCTAAGCGCCATACCCGCGGGCTACCAAGCGTTGGTGGTGGACAACAACAGCACCGATGACACCGCCGGGGTCGCACGCCGGCACGGCGCCCAGGTCGTCGCCGAACCGCGGGCCGGGTACGGCTCGGCCGTCCACGCGGGCGTGCTGGCCGCGACGACCCCGATCGTGGCGGTGATCGACGCCGACGGCTCGATGGATGGCGCCGATCTGCCCCGGCTGATCGCCGAGCTCGAGCGCGGCGCCGACCTGGTGACCGGCAGGCGCCGGCCCGTACCCGGGCTGCACTGGCCCTGGGTGGCCCGGGTGGGCACCGTGGTCATGAGCTGGCGACTGCGCACCCGCCACGGCCTGCCGGTGCACGACATCGCGCCGATGCGGGTCGCCCGGCGCGACGCGCTGTTGCAGCTGGGCGTCGCCGACCGGCGATCGGGTTATCCGCTGGAATTGCTGGTGCGGGCGGCGGCCGCCGGCTGGCGCGTCGTCGAACTCGACGTCAGCTACGGCCCCCGGACGGGCGGCAAGTCGAAGGTCAGCGGTTCGCTGCGGGGCAGCATCACCGCGATCCTGGATTTTTGGAAGGTGATTTCGTGAGCGTCCTTCCGGTCACCCTGTTGGTGGTCGCGAAGGCGCCCGAGCCGGGCAGGGCCAAGACGCGGCTCGCGGCGGCCGTCGGCGACCGCGTCGCCGCCGAAATCGCCGCCGCCGCACTGCTTGACACCCTCGACGCCGTGGCCGTCGCGCCGGTGACGGCGCGGGTGGTGGCGCTGGCCGGCGACTTGGACGCCGCGGCGAGCGCCGCCGAAATCCGGCAGCGGCTGGCGTCGTTCACGGTGATTCCCCAGCGCGGAAAGGATTTCGCCGCCAAGCTGGCCAACGCGCACGCCGACGCGGCCGACGGGCTTCCGGTGTTGCAGATCGGGATGGATACCCCTCAGGTGAGCACGGACCTGTTGACGGCTTGCGCGCACCGGCTGCTCGAGGCGCCGGCCGTTCTCGGGCCGGCCTGCGACGGCGGCTGGTGGGTGCTCGGAATCGCGGATGCCGCGATGGCACGCTGCCTGTGCAACGTGCCGATGTCCGTGCCCGAAACCGGCGAGTTGACCGTGAAGGCATTGCGCGACAACGGCATCGAAGTGGTGACCGTCGGTACGCTGGCCGATGTCGACTTTGTCGACGACATCGCGGTGGTGCGCGACGCCTGCGCACCCACCAGCCGGTTCGCCCGCGTCACCCGTGCCGCCGGAATCTAGGCGATCGGGTTCCTACCAGTGCGTCAGGATGATCGTGTTGAGCGCCAGCGCACCGAGGGCGTTGAGCGCCAACCAGATCCGGTGTGACCGCGCCGGCAGCAGGGCGGCCGCCGCGGTGAGCCAGACGGTGAACGGCAGCCAGATTCGTTCCACCTCGGCCTTGCTGAGCATGCTCAGGTCCGCGACGACGATTGCGGCCAGCACGCCCAACAACAGCAGATGGAAACCGGAGCGGCGAGCGATGGCGGGCCAGTCGAACACTTTGCTGATACCGGCGACGCTACCCAGCCCGATCGCGCACACCACGCATGCGAGGTTGGCCCAGCTCCAATACTGGAACGGGCGGTCTTTGGCGATGCCCTGCCAATAACGTTGCTGCACCAGGGTGTAGCCATCGAACCAGAAGAATCCCGCGATCGCAAAGGTCACCGCCACCGCGATCGCGCCCAGCGCCGCCGGGCCCAGGGCCCGCAGGATCGCTCGCCAGTCCGCCCAGCCATTCCTCGTGTTCTGGGCCGCGGCCAGCACCGCCAACGCCGGCAACCCCACCAACATCAGGCCGTAGTTGCAGAACACCCCCCAGCCCAACAGCAGGCCCGCGCCCGCGGCCGTCAGCGCGGGGAAGCGGACCGGGCGATGCACCGCCATCGCCAGCAGGGCGATGCCCCACGCCGCCACCCCGGCGAAGTAGCCGTCCGCGGAGACGGCCACCCAGATCGCGGTCGGCGCCAGGGCGACGAACGGGGCGGCGCGCCGCGCGGTCCGTTCGTCGGCCAGCGCCCGCACGGCGATCACCACCGCGGCCGCGGCGCTCGAGCCGGCCAGCAGGCACAGCAGCCCGGCCCAGGCGCCGCCATGCAGGCCGAGCCGGTCCAGCCAGACGAAGGTCAACAGCGCACCGGGCGGATGCCCCGACACGTGCGTCGTCCACGAGTTCGGCTGGTAGTCCACGATACGGCTGGCAAACGTGCGCAGGGTCGCACCGATGTTGGTGATGCCGGGCACCTGCCACAAGTATTCGTCCCGGGTGGTCAGCCGGCCGGCGAAGCCGCGCTGCCACCCGTCGATCATCGCCAGAGCGAACGCCCACCCGCATGCGGTGGCCCAGCTGCCCAGCGTCACCACCCGCCACGAAAGGCGTTGCGCCAGAAGGGGTCCCCACGCCACGACGGCGATCGCGATGGCAATCGCGGGTCCGGTACCCCAGCTGGCGTGGATCAACCATTCGCCGAAGATCGGCGCGGAGCCGGCGTGGGTGGCGAACCTTTCGGGGCCGACGTCTTGACGTGGCCGCACGCCCGAGTTCACCCGCGGCAGCACAAACGCCGCCGCCACCAGCACCGCCCCGACCGTGACCGCGACCGCTTCGCGCAATGCCCCCCGTCGAGCGATCCTCACGGACGAACAGCCTATTGATCGCTCGTGCCGGCGAACCGGCGTACCAACGCCGTCCGATCGACCTTGCCGATGCCGCGGCGCGGCAGTGCGTCGACGACATGCAACTCGCGCGGCGCGGCAATGGCGTCCAGGGTGCGCGTCACCTGCGCTCGCAACGCGTCCAGGGTCGGCGCGGCGGAGCCGTCGCGCACCACGATCGCCGCGACCACCCGCTGGCCCAGCCTGTCGTCGGCCACTCCGAACACCGCGCAATCGCTGACGGACGGATGACTGCACAGCGCCGCCTCGACCGGCTGCGGCAACACCGTCAACCCACCCGTGCTGATCGCGTCGTCGGCGCGGCCCAGGACGGTCAGCACGCCCGCGTCGCTGAGGGCGCCGAGATCGTCGGTCGCAAACCAGCCCGGCTCGGCGAACGGATCCGGGTCAACCGGGTTGCGGTAGCCCTTGGCCAGCGTCGCGCCGCCGATGACGATGCGCCCGTCGACCGTGCGCAGCCGGACCCCGTGCAGCGGGAGACCGTCGTACACGCACCCCCCGGCGGTCTCGCTCATGCCGTAGGTGCGGACCACGGTGATGCCCGCCGCGGCCGCGTCGTTAAGAACCGGCCGCGGCGCGGGTCCGCCGCCGAGCAGCACGGCGTCCAGTTCGGCGAGGGCGGCCGTGGCGGCCGGGTCGCCGAGTGCCTTGGCCAACTGCGCGGCGACCAGCGAGGTGTAGCGTCTTCCCTGACCCAAACCCCTTATGGCAGCGGGTAATTGGTCGACCTTGAACCCTGCGGAGACATCCATCTCCACCGGCACCGAGCCGGCGAGCACGCTGCGCACCAATACCTGGACCCCCGCGATGTGATGGGGCGGCAAGGCGAGCAGCCAGCTGCCCGGGCCGCCAAGGCGGTCGTGGGTGGCCATCGCGCTGGCGGTGAGGGCGGCGGCGGTCAGCATCGCGCCCTTGGGAACCCCAGTGGTTCCCGACGTCGCCGCGACCAGGGCCACGTCGTCGTCGATGGCCTCCCCGACGCGCAGACCCGCCCGCAGCGCATTCGACTCACGAGCATCGGCCCCGGCCAGGGCGACCAATGCGGGGTCACGGCCGTCCAGCACGCGTTCGAGTGCGGGCAACAGCGACGAGGCCGCCGAGCCCGGCGGGACATGCAGCGCGCGCAGTACGGCTATGCCGGGTCCCCGGCCTCGTCGGCGTCGTCGAATGGCCAGCCCTGGGCCGCCAACCGCACGCGTACCCGCTCGACGTCGCTGGGCGACGGCAGCTCGTCGGTGATCTGGGTGATCAGCACGCCGATGTCGACATCGTCGAACTCGCCGCGGCGAACCAGCTCACAGGCCACCGCCTTGGCTTCGTCGTTGGACAACCGGCGGGTCAGCAACGCCAGCACCGGGAAGGTGTCGGTCGCCGGAACCCCTTCCGGGTATCCCGCGCGAAGCCAGGAGACGATGGAATTGAGGAACCCGTTCATGCTGGTGCAGCTCCCCCCGGTTTTTGGCTGAGCAAATCGGTGGGCATTAATTGATGCTACTTGGGTTTGGCGCCGAGGAACGGGGAGCCGATGTGATGGGCGATGAAGTCCCGCGAGATGTACAGCAAAGCAAGGGCGATCACAAAGATCACCACCGCATAGATCGCAAACGCGATCGCCAGCAACGCCGGGTTCTTCTGTGGCGGCCCGCTATCGGTGCTGACCTGTCCGGCGCCGATCGCCTGGCATCGCAGACCCAGGGCGAACAACCCCGGTAGGGCGGCGCCGGCCAGCATGGCGAAGACCAGGATCTTGAGCGAGGCCTGGTAGTTGAACCAGTCGCTGACGTGACTCATCAGGCGCTCGCCTTGACCGTCGGGTCGTCGGAGTCCAGTGGAGAAGGCATACCGCCGCCGAGTGTGGGGCCGGCGTCCGAGGGCGGGCGCTGATCGTCGGGCTCCTCAAGCCCGCTGGTCAGGTCGCCCTTCCATTCGGCGTTGACGTTGTGGTGGTCGACCTTGACCCTGCGCGAGCGGGCGTAGATGGTGGCCGACACCGCGATGAGCAGCGCGAAGCCCACGATGGCGCCCGGGTAGCCGCCGATAAGATGCACGATCCAGTACGTGATCGCGCCGACCAGCCCCGCCAGCGGAAGCGTGACCAGCCACGCGACGCCCATGCGGCCGGCGACGCCCCAACGGACCTCGCCGCCGGGCTTGCCCAGTCCGCTGCCCAGCACCGAGCCGGTGCAGACCTGGGTGGTCGACAGCGCGTAGCCGAAGTGGGCGGACAGCAAAATCACCGCGGCCGACGAGGACTCGGCCGCCATGCCCTGTGGCGACTGGATCTCGACCAGCCCCTTGCCCAGGGTGCGGATGATCCGCCAGCCGCCCAGATAGGTGCCGAGCGCCATCGAGCAGGCGCAGCCGACGATGACCCACAATGGCGGCATCGAGGCGGTCTTGCTGACCGAGCCGTAGGACATCAGTGCCAGGAAGATGATGCCCATCGTCTTCTGCGCGTCGTTGGTGCCGTGGGCCAGCGATACCAGCGATGCCGAGCCCCACTGACCGTATCGGAAGCCGGCTTCGGTGCGCTTGCTCGGGATATTGCGGGTGATCCGGTAGACCAGCCAGGTCGCTACCGCGCCGATCAGGATGGCCAGGATCGCCGACGCGACGGCCGGGATGATCGCCTTGGACACCACGCCCTTCCAGATCACGCCGTGCGCGCCGACGGCGGCAATGGTGGCGCCGACGATGCCGCCGATCAGGGCGTGCGACGAACTCGAGGGGATACCGAGGAGCCACGTCAGCAGGTTCCACACGATGCCGCCGACGAGGCCGGCGAAAACCAGCTCCAGCGTCACGATGTGCCCGTCGATCAAGCCTTTGGCGATCGTTGCGGCGACGGCGGTGGACATGAACGCGCCCACCAGATTCAGCACCGCAGATAGCGCGACCGCTGCTTTGGGCTTGAGCGCACCACTGGCGATCGAGGTCGCCATCGCGTTGCCCGTGTCATGGAAGCCGTTGGTGAAATCGAAAGCCAATGCCGTGATTACGACAATGGTCAAGAGGAACAATTGGATGTTCACATCGCCTGATTCTGGTGGTTGGAGGTTCGCATTGTCGAATACCGCGGGAGCCGAAACGCGGGTGTACCTTGAACCGTCGCCAGATGTTACCTCGCAGTTAACCGGCGTTTCCCTGTCGTTCACCTCGTGTGTCACGCCGCAGCGGGTGCTCCGGCGGCACCTCGACGAAGATGAGCGTGAGGCCATCCGGATCGGTCACGTGCATCTCTTTCAAGCCCCACGGTTCGCGCCGCGCTTCACGGGCGATTTTTACCCCGCGACCCGCCAGCTCCGCTTGGGTGGCCTCGATGTCGCGGACCTGCAGCCACAGTGCGCCGGGGAAGGCCCGCTCAGTGGGGTCGGGCGCGCCGTGACCGGCCAGCTCCAGCAGCGATTGGCCCGCGAAAAACACTGTCCCGGCGCCGTAGTCGCGCCAAATCGCCAGGCCTATCTCATCGCGGTAGAAGGCTAGTGACCGCTGATAGTCCGACGGCCGCAGCAGCATCCGGCTGGCCAGGATCTCCATGAAATCGTGTCTACCACCCGGCCGGGTCAGCCATCGGTATTGCGGTTGGGCTGGATGCTTTGGCGCTGCATCATGGCGTTCACCCAGCGCGGGCCGAAGATGTCCAGCGCCCGGCCGGCGATCGCGATCCGTGGTGCGATGCGCACCGGGCGGGTACGGGCCGCGGTGAGCATCCATTCGGCGGCCTCATCTGAGGTCAGTGCGGCCACCCCCTCGTAGGCTTTCGTCGGTGCGATCATCGGGGTGGCGACCAGCGGGTAGTACAGCGTGGTGGAGTGCACCCCCTTGTCGCCCCACTCGGTTTCCACCACCCGGCTGACCGTCGACAGCGCCGCCTTCGAGGCGTTGTACACCGCGAACAGCGGCGAGGCCTCCGACATCACCCCCCAGGTGGAGACGTTGATGATGTGGCCGTCGCCGCGCTCGATCATCCCCGGCGCCAGCCCGCGCATCAGCCGCAGCGGCGCGTAGTAGTTGAGCACCATGGTCCGCTCGACGTCATGCCACCGTTCCAGCGATTCGGCCAGCGGCCGGCGGATGGACCGGCCGGCGTTGTTGATCAGGATGTCGATTCCGCCGAGACGTTTGTCGACGTCGGCGACCAGCGTATCGACGGCGTCCATATCCGAGACGTCGCACTGGATCGACAACGCATCCCCCCCGGCGGTGGTGATCCGCTCGGCCAGCGCGTCCAGCAAATCCTTACGGCGTGCGACGACGACCACCGTGGCACCCGCCCTGGCGAACTGTTCGGCCGCGGCCTCACCGATCCCGGACGACGCCCCGGTGAGCAGGATGCGCTTGCGGGCCAGCTCGATCGGCTTGATCAGCGGACGGTTGACCAGCACTTGCGGCGCCGCGGGGGGACGCATGGTCGCCAGCACCAGCTGGTCGGCGATCCGGCGCAGGGGACTCTTGCTCACGTGACGCGAGTCTATGCGGTGGCCCCGGCGCGCTTGCCGCTAGAAGTAGCGGGGGAACCGGCTCCAGTCCGGATCCCGCTTTTCCAGGAAGGCGTCGCGGCCCTCGACGGCCTCGTCGGTCATGTACGCCAGCCGGGTGGCCTCGCCCGCGAACAGCTGCTGGCCCACCAGGCCATCGTCGAGCAGGTTGAACGCGAACTTCAGCATGCGTTGTGCCTGAGGCGATTTGGCGTTGATTTCGCGCGCCCATCCGATGGCCTCCGATTCCAGCTGCGCATGGTCGACGACGGCGTTGACCGCGCCCATGTGGTGCATCTGCTCGGCGGTGTAGGGGCGGCCCAAAAAGAAGATCTCCCGGGCGAACTTCTGCCCGACCTGACGCGCCAAATACGCGCTGCCGTAACCACCGTCGAAGCTGCCGACGTCGGCGTCGGTCTGCTTGAACCGGGCGTGTTCGCGGCTGGCCAGGGTGAGGTCGCACACCACATGCAGGCTGTGCCCCCCGCCGGCGGCCCACCCGTTGACCAGACAGATGACCACCTTGGGCATGAACCGGATCAGCCGTTGCACCTCGAGGATGTGTAACCGGCCGGCGCGGGCGGTGTCGACGGTGTCGGCGGTGTCGCCGCTCGCGTACTGATAACCGCTGCGCCCGCGGATGCGCTGATCGCCGCCGGAGCAGAACGCCCAGCCGCCGTCCTTGGGCGATGGTCCGTTACCGGTCAATAACACCACGCCGACGTCGGTAGACATCCGGGCGTGGTCGAGCACCCGGTACAGCTCGTCGACGGTGTGCGGCCGAAAGGCGTTGCGCACCTCGGGGCGATCGAACGCCACCCGGACGGTCGCGTCATCGACGTGGCGGTGATAGGTGATGTCGGTCAGGTCGTCGAAGCCGTCGACCGGACGCCACGCTTGCGCATCGAAGGGGTTGTCACTCAATCTCTTTGAACTCCTATGCCGGGTCCAGCCGGAATACCGGGCACACGCCGGCCAGCGCCTCGAACTCCTCGGGACGTCCGTCCTTGACCAATCCAGAGCGTTTCATGAAGCCGACGCCGGTGGGCACCTCGGTGGGAAACGCCCGCAAGAACGGCCGCGCCGCGTCGACGGACAACTCCACCATCCGTACTCGTTCACGGTTTCGGCCGCGCGCCACCGTCACATGGTCGGCGGCGCGGACGTTCCGGATCCAATCCGCCCCCGGAAATCCGCCCACCACATACCGTTTGCCGTCCACCGTCATCGGTGTCACCGGGGTCGAGCGGTCACGGCCGGAATTACGTCCTTTGACCGTCAACACGACGGGGCTTTCGCCGCCGAAGCTCATGCCGAGCCGTGTCATCCGGATGAAGACCTTGTTCGCCGGCTTCAGCCACCACGGCGGCTTGACCGATTTGCCACTGGCCATACCAGCGACGTTACTTCAGGCCTGCCGCGCCCCGATGCCGAGTGTGCGGCCAGCCGCACGTTCGACCGCCAGTGTGCGGCCAGGCGCACACTCGGCGCAACACCAATCTCAGCCCACGGAGCGGGCGGCGCCCTCCCAGAACTGCGCGCGCACCGCCTTCTTGTCGGGCTTGCCCAGCCCGGTCAACGGCAGCGAATCGGCGAGCACCACGCGCTTGGGCGACTGCACCGAGCCCTTGCGGTCCTTGACCGCGGCCTGGATCTCGGCGGTCATCTGCTCGATCGCCGCGTCATCGCGGGGCGCATCCGAGCGCAGCACCACCACCGCGGTGACCGCCTCGCCCCACTTCTCGTCGGGCGCGCCGACCACGCACACCTGGGCGACGGCCGGATGCTCGGCGACAACGTCCTCGACCTCGCGCGGGAATACGTTGAAACCGCCGGTGACGATCATGTCCTTGACCCGGTCGACGATGAAGTAGAAGCCGTCTTCGTCCTCGCGGGCCATGTCGCCGGTGTGCAGCCAGCCGTCTTTGAACGTTTCGGCTGTCGCCTCCGGCAGGTTCCAGTAGCCACCGGCCAACAGCGGTCCGCTGACACAGATTTCGCCCGGCTCGCCCTGCGGAACGGGCTTGCCATCCTCACCGAGCAGCGCCACCCGCGCGAACAGCGTCGGTCGCCCGCAGGATGTCAGCCGCTTCTCGTCGTGCTCGCCCTTGGCGAGGTAGGTGATGGCCATCGGCGCCTCGGACTGCCCGTAGTTCTGGGCGAAGATCTTGCCGAACCGGCGGATCGCCTCGGCCAGCCGCACCGGGTTGATCGCCGAGGCGCCGTAGTAGACCGTCTCCAGCGACGACAGGTCGCGGGTGTGCGAATCCGGGTGATCCATCAGCGCGTACAGCATCGACGGCACCAGGAACGTGGCCGTAATGCGCTTGGATTCAACGATTTTCAGCACTTCCGCGGGATCGAACTTGGGCAGCACATGCATCTCGCCGCCCTTGATCAGCGTCGGCAGGAAGTACGCGGCGCCGGCGTGCGAGAGCGGGGTGATCATCAAGAACCGCGGTTCCTCCGGCCACTCCCACTCCGAGAGCTGGATCTGGGTCATCGAGGAGATCGACGCCGCGGTGCCCATCACGCCCTTGGGCTTGCCGGTGGTGCCGCCGGTGTAGGTCAGGCCGATGACCTGATCCGGCGGCAGCTCGGCGGCCTCGAGCGGCTGCGGGTCGTATTTGGCCGCCTCGGCGGCCAGGTCCACCGCCACGCCGCCGAGTGCCTCGGGCACCGGACCGATGGTGAGGATCTGCTTGAGCCCGGGCACCTTCTCGAGCAGCGCCAGCGCCCGCTCGACGAACATCGGGTTGGGGTCGATGATCAGCGAACTGATGCCGGCGTCGGACAGCACGTAGGCGTGGTCGTCGAGGGAGCCCAGCGGATGCAGGGCGGTACGCCGGTAACCCCGGATCTGTCCGGCACCGATGATCAACAGCACCTCGGGGCGGTTGAGCGACAGCAGCCCCACCGCGACGCCGGTGCCCGCGCCCAGCGCCTCGAACGCCTGGATGTACTGGCTGATCCGCTCGGCCATCTGACCACCGGTGAGCGTGGTGTCGCCGAGCAACAGCACCGGCTTGGACTTGTGGCGCTTGAGCGCCCCCACGAGCAGGTGGCCGTTATGGGTCGGGGTGCGCAACTGGTCGGCCGTCATGGCGCCGCTCCTCCTCATCACATCGCTGTAGCATCGTCGCCGACGCGACTCATGAGCAAGACTAGAACGTGTTGCAATTTGGGACAGGCGCACCCTGTTGGACACCGGCAATCAGTACGATTCCTCCCCATGGCCGATGCAGATCTCGTCGTTACCGGAAACATCCTGACCGTCGACGAGGCGCGGCCCACGGCCGAGGCGCTCGCCGTCGCCGACGGCAGGATCATCGCCGTCGGCGACGCCCCCGAGGTCGCCGAATTCGCCGGCCCCGGCACCCGGACCGTCGATGTCGGCGACGGCTGTGTCATGCCGGGATTCGTTGAGGCGCACGGGCATCCGCTGATGGAGGCCGTCGCGCTGTCGGACCGCCTCGTCGACATCCGGCCCGTCACCATGCGCAGGGCGGACGACGTCGTCGCGGCGATCCACTCCGAGGTCGCCCGGCGAGGCTCCGACGGCGCCTTCCTCAACGGCTGGGACCCGCTGCTGCAGCGCGGGCTTCCGGAACCCACGCTGAGCTGGCTGGATGGCATCGCGCCCGACAGCCCGCTGGTGATCATCCACAATTCGGGGCACAAGGCCTACTTCAATTCACGCGCCGCCAAGGTGCATGGGCTCAACCGCGATACCCCAGACCCCAAGGGCGCCAGGTACGGCCGCGACGCCAACGGTGAACTCGACGGCACCGCCGAGGAAACCGGCGCGGTGTTCCCGCTGCTGGGCGGGGCCATCGACTTCGCCGACTACCCGCAGATGCTGCTCGCCGAGTGCGCCCGGCTCAACCGCGCCGGCCTGACCACCTGCTCGGAAATGGCCTTCGACCCGAATTTCCGGCCGGTGGTCGAGCAGCTGCGCGAGCGCCTCACGGTGCGGCTGCGCACCTACGAGATCTCCAACCCGCAGATGTCCACCGCCGCCACACCCGGACAAGGTGACGACATCCTGCGGCAGGTCGGCATCAAAATCTGGGTCGACGGCTCGCCCTGGATCGGCAACATCGACCTGTCGTTTCCCTACCTGGACACCGAGGCCACCCGGATCATCGGCGTCGCGCCGGGCTCCTGCGGCTGCGCCAACTACACCGCCGAGCAGCTGCACGAGATCGTCGGCGCGTACTTTCCGCTGGGCTGGCCGATGGCCTGCCACGTGCAGGGCGACGCGGGCGTGGACACCATCCTCGACGTGTACGAAGAGGCGTTGCGCCGCCATCCGCGCGACGACCATCGGCTGCGGCTCGAGCACGTCGGCGCCATCCGGCCCGAGCAGCTGCGGCGCGCCCACGACCTCGGGGTGACCTGCAGCATCTTCGTCGATCAGATCCACTACTGGGGTGACGTCATCGTCGACGGCCTCTTTGGCGAGCAGCGCGGAACCCGTTGGATGCCAGCCGGATCCGCGGTGGCCACCGGGATGCGCATCTCCTTGCACAACGACCCGCCCGTCACGCCCGAAGAACCGCTGCGCAACATCAGCGTGGCCGTGACGCGCACGGCCCCGAGCGGCCGGGTGCTCGGACCCGAGGAACGCCTGACCGTGGAGCAGGCGGTCCGCGCGCAGACCATCGACGCGGCCTGGCAGTTGTTCTCCGACGACGTCGTCGGCTCGCTGGAGGTCGGCAAGTACGCCGACCTGGTGGTGCTGTCTGCCGACCCGCGAACCGTGCCGCCCGAAAAGATCGCCGACCTCGAGGTGCGGGCGACGTATCTGGCGGGCCGCCAGGTCCACGGCGCGTGACGCCGACCCTCGAGGACCTGCTCGACCGCCTGCATGTGGTGGCGCTTCCGATGCGGGTGCGCTTCCGCGGCATCACCACTCGCGAGGTGGCGCTGATCGACGGCCCGGCCGGCTGGGGCGAATTCGGGGCCTTCGTCGAATACGAGCCGCGCGAGGCCGCGCACTGGCTGGCGTCGGGCATCGAATCCGCCTACCGAAAGCCGCCGCCGACCCGGCGCGACCGCGTCCCGATCAACGCGACGGTGCCGGCCGTCCCCGCCGCACAGGTGAGCGAGGTGCTGGCCCGCTTTCCCGGCGCCGGCACGGCCAAGGTGAAGGTGGCCGAGCCAGGGCAGACGCTGGCCGACGACGTCGCACGGGTCAACGCGGTGCGCGAACTGGTCCCGACCGTGCGGGTGGACGCCAACGGCGGCTGGAGCGTCGAGGAGGCGGTGCGGGCCGCGACCGCGCTGACGGCCGACGGGCCGCTGGAATACCTCGAACAGCCCTGCGCGCGCGTCGACGAGCTCGCGGAGCTGCGCCGGCGTCCGGATATGCCAGACGTGCCGATCGCCGCCGACGAGAGCATCCGCAAGGCCGACGACCCGCTGGCCGTGGTCCGCGCGCACGCCGCCGACATCGCGGTGCTCAAAGTCGCTCCGCTGGGCGGGATTTCGGCCATGCTCGACATCGCCGCGCAGCTCGACATCCCGGTCGTGGTCTCCAGCGCGCTGGATTCGGCGGTCGGAATCGGCGCCGGCCTGAGCGCCGCGGCGGCCCTGCCGCAACTTCGGCACGCCTGCGGCCTGGGCACCGGCGGGCTGTTCGTCGACGACGTCGCCGAGACCGCCGCGCCCGTCGACGGCGCCCTGCCGGTGGGACCGGTCACGCCCGACCCGGAGCGGCTGCGGGCGCTGCGGGCGGCGCCGGACCGGCGACAGTGGTGGATCGACCGGGTCAAGGCGTGCCACCGGTTGCTTGTACCGTCGTCCGGGTGATCAACCTGGCTTACGACGACCGCGGCTCCGGTGAGCCCGTGGTATTTATCGCCGGCCACGGCGGTGCCGGACGGACCTGGCACCCCTATCAAGTCCCCGCGTTTTTGGCGGCCGGCTACCGGGTCATCACCTTCGACAATCGCGGAGTCGGCGCCACGGAGAACGCCCAGGGATTCTCGACGGAGACCATGGTCGCCGACACCGCGGCGCTGATCGAGGGCCTGAATGCGGCCCCGGCCCGCATCGTCGGGATGTCGATGGGTGCGTTCATCGCCCAGGAGCTCATGCTCGCCCGGCCCGAGCTGGTCAGCTCGGCGGTGCTGATGGGCACCCGCGGCCGCATGGACCGGGCCCGGCAGTTCTTCCGCGACGCCGAGGCGGAGCTGTCCGACACCGGTGTCGAGATGCCGGCCGCCTACGACGCCAAAATCCGCCTGCTGGAAAACTTTTCCCGCAAAACGCTCAACGATGACACCGCGGTCGCCGACTGGATCGCGATGTTCTCCACCTGGCCGCTGAAGCCCACCCCGGGCACCCGGGCGCAGCTCGACATCGCGCCGTACACCAGCCGCTTGACCGCCTACCGCAGCATCGCGACCCCGGTGCTGGTGATCGGCTTCTCCGACGACGTGCTGACCCCGCCGCATATGGGCCGCGAGGTGGCGGACGCGCTGCCCAATGGCCGTTATGTGGAGATACCAGACGCCGGTCATCTCGGGTTCTTCGAGCGGCCGGACGCCGTCAACGCGGCCATGCTCAAGTTCTTCGGCGACGCCAAGGGCTGAGTGCGCCTCCTCGAGCTGCTGTCGGATGGCCCGCTTCCTCATCCCGCCGCAGCGCGGCGGGCATCGTCAGCGGGCTGTGACACCCTGTAGGAGTGAACCCCTCGACGACACAGGCTCGCGTCGTCGTTGACGAGCTGATTCGCGGCGGTGTCCGCGACGTGGTGCTTTGCCCGGGGTCGCGGAACGCCCCGCTGGCTTTCGCTTTGCAGGACGCCGACCGGTCCGGTCGCATCCGCCTGCACGTCCGCATCGACGAGCGCACCGCCGGCTATCTGGCCATCGGCCTGGCCATCGCGGCCGGCGCGCCGGTTTGCGTCGCGATGACGTCGGGCACGGCCGTCGCCAACCTGGGCCCGGCGGTGATCGAGGCCAACTACGCCAGGGTGCCGCTGATCGTGCTGTCGGCCAACCGGCCCTACGAGTTGCTGGGCACCGGCGCCAACCAGACGATGGAGCAGCTGGGCTACTTCGGAACGCAGGTGCGGGCCACTATCAGCCTGGGCCTGGCCGAGGACGCCCCCGAGCGGCTGGATTCGGCGAACGCCACCTGGCGATCGGCCACGTGCCGGGTGCTGGTGGCCGCCACCGGTTCCCGTACCGCCAACGCCGGCCCCGTGCAGTTCGACATCCCGCTGCGCGAGCCGCTGGTGCCCGACCCCGACCCGCAAACGGCGACGCCGCAGGGCCGCCCGGGCGGGCGGCCGTGGACCTACACACCGCCGGTCAGCTTCGACCAGCCGCTGAAGATCGACCTGTCCCCCGACACGGTCGTCATCGCGGGTCACGGCGCGGGTGTGCAGCCCAATCTGGCGCAGCTGCCGACCGTCGCCGAGCCGACGGCGCCCGCCCCGGCCAACCCGTTGCACCCACTGGCGCTGCCCCTGCTGCGGCCCAAGCAGGTGATCATGCTCGGTCGCCCCACCCTGCACCGGCCGGTATCGGCGTTGCTGGCCGACCCGCAGGTGCCGGTGTTCGCACTGACCACCGGGCCGCGCTGGCCGGACGTTTCGGGCAATTCGCAGGCCACCGGGACTCGGGCGGTCACCGCTGGAGCGCCGAACCCGGCGTGGCTGCATCGCTGCGCGGAGGCCAACCGGCACGCGCTGGCCGCCGTGCGCAGCCAGCTCGACGCGCACCCGCTGACCACCGGCCTGCACGTCGCAGCGGCTGTGGCCGACGCGCTGGTGCCCGGCGATCAGCTGGTACTCGGGGCATCCAACCCGGTCCGCGACGCGGCGCTGGTCGGCCTGGACACCCGCAACATCCGGGTGCGGTCCAACCGCGGCGTCGCCGGCATCGACGGAACTGTCTCCACCGCCATCGGGGCGGCTCTGGCGCACGAACGCGCGGGCGGGCCGGACAGCCCGGCGCGCACCGTTGCGCTGATCGGCGACCTGACGTTCGTGCACGACAGTTCCGGGCTGCTCATCGGCCCCACCGAGCCCACCCCGCGCAGGCTGACGATCGTCGTATCCAACGACAACGGCGGCGGCATCTTCGAGTTGCTCGAACAGGGCGACCCCCGGTTCTCCGACGTCTCGCAACGGATCTTCGGCACACCGCACGACGTCGACGTGGGCGCGCTCTGCCGGGCCTACCACGTGGAGAGCCGCCAGATCGAGGTCGGCGAATTGCCCACGGCGCTCGACGAACCCGGGTCCGGAATGCGGGTGCTGGAGGTCAAGGCCGACCGGTCGTCGCTGCGGCAGCTGCACGCCGCCATCAAGGCCGCCCTATGAGGCGCACATAGATGGTGACCTCCGCAAAGGTTCTGCTGCGCTTACTGATTCATGGTCGTAGTGACGAACCGCCGAAAACCCGTGCCAGGATTGCGTTGCGGTGGGCCAGAATCGCGGTGCTGATCGTCGCCGGACTGGTCACGTTGCAATCCATGCTGCTGGTGGCCGGTGCCTGGCGTGACGACATCGCGATCAGCCACAACATGGGTGTCGCTCAGGCGGAGGTGCTCAGTGCCGGGCCGCGCCGCTCGACCATCGAATTCGTCACCCCCGAGCGGGTCACCTATCGTCCCGAGCTCGGGGTGCTCTACCCGTCCCACTTGGCCACCGGGATGCGGATCTACGTCGAGTACAACAAGAACGATCCGAACCTGGTGCGCGTGCAGCATCGCAATGCCGGGCTGGCGATCATCCCCGCCGGATCCATCGCGGTGGTCGGCTGGCTCGCCGGGGCGGCGATGCTGATCGCGCTGGCGCTGCTGGACAAGTGGCTCGACCGTCGCGACGTGCCGCCGGACGCGGCCGAAAACCAGGTAGCTAAAAGCGCCGGACCTGCAGATTTCGCGTGACGTATGCCCGCAGGCAACCTTATCGACAGCCGAGACTGACACGGTGGTGCCGTGCGCGTTGCCATCGTCGCGGAATCGTTTTACCCCGAGGTCAACGGTGTCAGCAACTCGGTGATCCGGGTGCTCGAGCATCTGCGCCGGACGGGTCACGAGGCCCTCGTCATCGCGCCCGACACGCCTCCTGGCCAGCGCAGGGCGGATCGCATCTACGACGGGATCCGCGTTCACCGGGTCCCGTCCCGGATGTTTCCCAAGGTGAGCACCCTGCCGCTCGGTGTGCCCACGCCCCGGCTGGTGAAGGTGTTGCGCGGGTTCGATCCCCATGTGGTGCATCTGGCTTCGCCGGCGCTGCTGGGCTATGGCGCGGTGCGGGCGGCCCGCTGGCTGGGGGTGCCGACGGTCGCGGTGTACCAAACCGACGTTCCTGGGTTCGCGGCGAGCTACGGCATTCCGATGACCGCGCGGGCCGCCTGGGCGTGGTTTCGTCATCTGCACGGGCTCGCCGACCGTACCCTGGCACCGTCCAGCGTGACCATGGAAGCGCTTGTCGCTCATCGGTTTCCGCGGGTGCACCGATGGGCGCGCGGTGTCGACGTGCTGCGGTTCGCCCCGTCCGCGCGTAGCGAGGCGCTGCGACGACGGTGGTCGCCGCAGGGCAAGCCCATCGTCGGGTTCGTCGGTCGCCTCGCACCCGAGAAACACGTCGAGCGTCTCATCGGGCTTGCCGCCGACGACGCGGTTCGGCTCGTCATCGTGGGCGACGGTGTCGACCGCAACAAGCTGCGATCGGCAATGCCGACAGCGGTTTTCACGGGTGCGCTATACGGCGACGAACTCGCCGCGGCGTACGCCAGCATGGACGTGTTCGTGCATCCCGGTGAGCACGAGACGTTTTGTCAGGTCGTGCAAGAAGCGCTGGCGTCGGGGTTGCCGGTGATCGCCCCCGACGCCGGCGGCCCGCGTGACCTCGTCACACCCTGGCGTACCGGCTTGTTGCTGGGTGTCGATGAGTTCGAGGCGAGGCTGCCCGCGGCCGTCACCCATTTGATCGACGAACGCCATCGCTACGCGCCGGCGGCCAGGCGCAGCGTGCTCGGCCGTAGTTGGCCGGTCATCTGTGACGAGCTGCTCGGCCACTACGAGGCGGTGCTGTCGCCGTCGGCTCGACGGCAGGTGATCGCCGGACGGTATGCGCAGGGCCAGTGAACGAGCGGTCGGCGCCTACCGTCCCGCGTCGAATTCGATTGGCAGCGTAGCCGGTCCGCTGATTGCGGTGAGCGGCTTCCACGGGGCGGGGCCGGTGCGACGGACATTGGGCATGCGGCGCGCCATGACCGTCAGGGCTTCGGCGAGCTCCAGTCGGGCCAGGTTGGCACCGAGGCAGTAGTGCATGCCGGCGCCGAACGTCTGCATCGGCAGGGGGTCGTCGCGGGTGATGTCCAGGCGGTCGGGGTCGTCGTAGACGGCGGGATCGCGGTTTGCGGCGGCGGTGTTGGCGATCACCAGCGTGCCGGCCGGGATCATGAATCCGGCGATCTCGACGTCCTCGAGGGCAACGCGGAGGGTGAGGCCTGCAATCGGCGAATGGCGCATTGTCTCTTCGACGGCGTTCGCCGCGAGTTCGGGACGTTCGGCCAGCAGCGCCCACTGGTCGGGGTGATCGCACAGCACCTGCACCGAGGCGGCCAACTGGTTGCGCGTTGTGTCCGTGCCGGCCATCAACAGGCCCGCTACCAGCATCCGCAGCTCTTCGGCGTTGAGGCGATCGCCGTCATCCTCGGCGCGGATCAGATCCGAGAGCAGGTCGTCGGTCAACGTGAGCCGGCGCTGAGCGACCATGTCGTCGATGTAGGCGTCGAGCTCATCCCATGCCGCCAAGATGGTCCGCTCATGCGTGGCGACCTCCCAGCTGAAGGCCTTGAAGATGTCGTCCGTCCATTCCGAGAACAGCTTCCAATCCTCGGCCGGGGCGCCCAGAAGCGCACAGATGATCGGGATCGGATATTGCCGGGCGATGTCACTGACCACGTCGCAGCGCCCGGTTGCGCTGTGTTCGTCCACCAGTTCGTTGATCACCTCGACGATCGTGGTGCTCAGCCGCGCGGTGGCTCGCGGTGTGAAGGCCTTGGATACAAGGCGGCGCAGCCGCTGGTGCGCGGGCCCGTCAAGGCTGATCAGGTTCGTTGCGACCCGCTCCCACAGCGGGCCACTGGTGATGCCTTGCGAGGCCAGGAACATGCCCTGGGGTACGCGGAATCGCGGGTCACGCAGGACGGTTCGAACCAGTTCGTAGGTCAGAAACTCCGGCCCATGGGGGCCGATGGCGATGGGCGCCTGTTGCCGCACCTGGCGGATGATCGTGTGTGCCTCTTCCAGGCTTTGGCAATGCTCATAGTCGATCGTCGGGAATCCGGCATCAAAGACGCTCGGGCAACTCGGCGCGTCAACTGTGATGGTCATGGTGGCCCCCAGAAGTCGTTGGTGCTTACCTTCATGTCCCAGCCTCGAGGTCTGGGCCGTCAAGCACACGCGTAGCCGACTACCTGTCTTGGGGTCCTGGTACTTATCTCACGCGATCACCGAGTGCGCACGGGGCAACCCGGCGTGAACCGAACCGGCATCGAATGGATGCCGTTGATCAAGGTCGACGCCATCCGTTCGACGGGACCGGCCGGCTCAAGGTTCTTCATCCGCGTCAACACCTCGGATATCAGCGCGCAAGCTTCCACTCGGGCCAAGTTCGCGCCGAGACAGAAGTGTGTGCCCCCCGCGCCGAATGCAAGGTGCCGGTTGGGGTTTCGGGTCAGATCGAGTCGGTCGGGATCGGCGAAGAGTTTCTCGTCCCGATTGGCCGACGGGTAGAACATCGCCACCCGATCGCCCTTCTTGACCGGCACCCCGCGCAGCTCGGTGTCCTCCATGGCCGTCCGGGTGAACGCTATCACCGGGCTGACGTAGCGCAACAGCTCCTCGACCGCCGTCGGCAGCAGTGACGGGTCGGCCTCCAGCTTGGCGCGCTGCTCGAGGTTCTCCATCAGCGCACACATGGCGCCGGCGACCAGGTTGCGGGTGGTGTCGCCGCCCGCGTTGATCAGCAGCATGAAGAAGGAGTTGAATTCCAGGTCGGTGAGGCATTGACCATCGACTTCGGCATGCAGCAGCGATGTGGCGATGTCATCCTCGGGATGCGCGCGCTTGCGGGCCATCAGGTCTGTGGAGTACGCCATCATTTCCATCGCTGCCTGGGTGGCGTGCTGGTCG
This sequence comes from Mycobacterium sp. NGS56, assembly GCF_059812425.1. Taxonomy (NCBI): domain Bacteria; kingdom Bacillati; phylum Actinomycetota; class Actinomycetes; order Mycobacteriales; family Mycobacteriaceae; genus Mycobacterium; species Mycobacterium sp. NGS56. The sequence continues at coordinate 54,108 of NZ_JCALCQ010000012.1, read as the reverse complement.
CCGAGCAGCCCGGTATTCATGATTTCGGTCAGCTCGTAGAGTCGGTAACCGTCTATCAGTGGAATGCCGAGCAATTCGGCGATGACGTATGAGGGCAACGCCCCGGCGACCGCCTTGACGAAGTCGCACTCGCCTCGTTCGACGACGGTGTCGACCACGTCGCCCGCCATGTCCTCGATGCGCGCATTGAGTTTGGCGACCTGTCGCGGCGTGAACCCCTTGCTGACCAGGGTCCGCAGCGCGGTGTGGCGCGGCGGGTCCATCGTGATCATCATGACGCCCCGCGGGTCGAATAGGTCATCCGCACTGGGTGTTTCGAACCACACCGCCGTCGCCTCCGACGACCACGTGACGCTGTCGCGGGAGACGGCTAGAACCTCGTCGTAGCCGGTCAGGGCGAAAAACCCCGGTCCGTCCTGATACGGGTGCCATGCCACCGGCATGCGCTCGCGCAGCGCGCGGTACGCCTCGTGCGGTATGCCCGCCGCGTACGTGCGTGGGTCGGCGAGATCGACTCCACCAATGCTGATTGCGTCTTCGGTCACGGTCTACCTCCGGGCAGCTGTGCGCAATCTTCCTCCGAAGTTGACCGGATGACTCGGGTATTCGACTACCTGATACGGGTCAGTACCGCGGGAACGACCCAACCGCCTATCCTTTGAGGACTCTAAAAACCTTGGGGGCCCGATCGGCGGAGGGTCGAATGACGGCCATAGCGGCGTGCCAAACGTGTGGCACTGAGCCTCTGGAGAACGCTCGGTTCTGCCACGGCTGCGGCTCGCCAGTCAAAGGACCCGATACCCGCGCGGAGTACAAGCAGGTCACGGTCTTGTTCGCCGATGTAGTGCATTCGATGGACATCGCCGCGGCGGTGGGCGCGGAGCGGCTCCGAGAGATCATGGCGGATGTCGCCGACCTCTGCGCGGCGGTGGTGCAGCGATATGGCGGCACCGTGGACAAGTTCACCGGCGACGGCATCATGGCGGTGTTCGGCGCGCCGGTTGCGTTGGAGGACCATGCCGTTCGCGCCTGCTTGGCGGCGTTGGGGGTTCAGGAGGACACGACGCGGCTTGCCGTCGACGTCGGCGCCCGCGACGGGGTAGATCTGCGGTTACGGGTGGGGCTTAACTCCGGGCAGGTGATCGTCGGCGAAATCGGCTCGGGGCCTTTCGGTTACACCGCCATAGGCGAGCAAGTCGGCATGGCTCAGCGGATGGAATCGGCGGCTCCGCCGGGCGGGGTGATGCTCAGCGCGTCGACGGCCCGACTCGTCGAAGGCGCGGCGAACCTCGGTGCACCCGAGTTGGTTCACATCAAGGGTTCCGACACGCCAGTGCCGGCCCATCGGCTGCTGGGCATGGGCGACGAGCAGCGCGATGACTGGCATGCCGAGTCGAAGCTGGTCGGTAGGCGCGAGGAGATGTCGGCGGTCGAGGGTTTGCTGCAGCGCGCACTCGAGGGCGACGGCGCGGTGGTGGGCGTGGTGGGGCCACCGGGTATCGGCAAGAGCCGTCTGGCGCGTGACGTCTCCGCGATGGCAGCAGTTCGCGGCGTCGACGTGTTCGTCGCCTCCTGCGAATCACACACCAGCCAGATCCCCTTCCACGCCGTGGGGCGCCTGCTGCGCGCGGTCACGGGCATCAATGGTCTTGACCCGCCCGCCGCCCGGAAGCGGATCCGGTCTCAGGCTCGCGACGCGGAACAGGAGGACTTGCTGCTCTTGGACGACCTACTGGGCATCGCCGACCCCGACGTGGGACTGCCCAAGATCGATCCGGATGCGCGGAGGCGGCGGTTGACCGGGCTGGTCAACGCAGCGTCGCTGGCCCGCGAAACGCCGGCGCTTTACGTCATCGAAGACGCCCACTGGATCGATGAGGTCAGCGAGTCACTGCTGGCCGATTTCATCACCGTGATCCCGCAGACACGCACGCTGACATTGGTCACCTACCGTCCCGAATACCACGGTGCGTTGAGCCGGGTTGTTGGCGCCCGAACCATCGCCCTTCCGCCACTGAGTGATCCGGAAACCGCAGGATTGGTCTTGCAGCTGCTCGGAACACACCCGTCAGTCGGTGAGTTGGCCACCAGGATCACCGAGCGGGCCGCGGGAAACCCGTTCTTCGCCGAAGAAATGGTGCGAGAGCTTGCTGATCGCGGCGTGCTGCAGGGCACCTCGGGCGCGTACAGCTCGACGGCGGACGGGGCCGCGGTGCGCGTGCCCGCCACGCTGCAGGCCACCATCGCCGCGCGCATCGACCGGCTGGACGTGAAGGCAAAACGCACCCTGAGCGCGGCGGCGGTCATCGGCTCGAACTTCAACCGGGACCTGTTGGAGACGTTGGGCATCGAGCCCGCGCTCGAGGAGCTGGTGTCGGCCCAGCTCATCAATCGGATCGGGTCCGGCCAGCGATCGGAGTATGTGTTCTACCATCCGCTGATTCGGACGGTGGCCTACGAATCGCAGCTCAGGTCGGATCGCGCCGAGCTGCACCGGCGCATTGCGGCAGCGATCGAATCACGTGCTCCGGCCGTGGCCGATGAAAATGCCGCCTTGATAGCCGAACATTTGGAGGCCGCCGGTGACGAGCACGGCGCTTATGGCTGGCACATGCGGGCGGCGGCATGGGCGACCAACCGTGACATCGCCGCGGCCTGGCTGAGCTGGGAGCGCGCCCGAACGATCGCCGACGCGCTACCCGCGGACGATCCCAACCGATTGACCATGCGCATCGCACCCCGAACCATGTTGTGTGGCATCGCCTTCCGGGTCAACGAGCACGTGGCCGGTGAGCGCTTTGAGGAATTTCGCGAACTGTGCGCCGCCGCGGGAGACAAGGCCTCACTGGCCATTGGCATGGTAGGGCTGGTGATGGATCATGCGCTTGACGACCGGCTGCGGGAGGCATCGCGGCTGGCATCGGAGGCCATGGCTCTCATCGAGTCGATCGACGAGCCCACCCTGACAGTGGGGCTGTCCGTCGCGCCCATCTTCACCAAGGGTGAGAACGCCGAATATTCGGATGTATTGCGGTGGTCCCAGAGAGTCATCGACCTGGCCGCCGGTGATCCGGCGAAAGGCAACTTCATCATCGGATCTCCCCTTGCGCTCGCCTTGACGAACCGGGCGATCGGTCGTTATGCCCTCGGCCGCGGCGGATGGCGAGAAGGCCTGGAGCAGGGTCTGGCCATGGCCCGCAGCACCGACCCCATGTCCTACGTCACGGTCGTGGCATACGTATACTTCGCGGGAATAGCCTACGGCGCAATGAGATCCGACGACCGTGCGGTACGCGAGATCGAAAACTCATTAGTTATCGCCGAACGATCCGGTGATGATATGGCACTGGCAATCGCGCGGATGACGTTGGGTGTTGCGCTGGTGCACCGAGAGACGGCCAAGGAGCGGGACCGAGGGCGAAAGCTGCTAGCCGAGTCCAACAATGGGTCGGTACGCCGTAGATATCTCCTGTCGCAGTTATCGATCGTCGAGGTGTACTTGGCGCGGGAGAAGGTTCGCCGTGGAGACCGCGATGAGGCCATACCGCTCATGCTTGCCGCGGTCGACCATCTGTTCCGCAAGGGGCTGGGGCTGGGTTGGGGCCTTCCAGCCACGGGCGCTCTGGTGGAGACATTGCTCGATTGCGCACCCGTCGATCACGTGGCCGAAGCCGAGGCGGCAATCGAGCGGCTGGCGAACGAGCCGGCCGAAGAGTTCCTGGCGATACGTGAGGTCTGGGTACTACGACTGCGGGCGCTGCTGGCGCGAGCGCGCGGTGAGGACGCCTCCTATCAGGACTTCCGGGATCGGTATCGCGCCATGGCCGACGAACACGGGTACGAAGGCCACATCGCGCGGGCCGCGGCGATGCCATGACGGCGGCGAGAGACTCTAAAGACTTTGCCCAAAGGCGGTGCAGCGATATTGCAGACATCGTTGACCAGCGGTGACACGATACTGACGTGGATGACGGTAGTCGCGGTGCACTGCCAGCTGCGGGCCTGCAATGTGGGTCGTGCGGTACCGAACTGCCACTGAGTTCCAAGTTCTGTAACGAGTGCGGCGCGCCGGTCACAAAGGTCAGTCGATCGGCGGAGTACAAGCAGGTAACGGTGCTATTCGCCGACGTGGTGCATTCGATGGACATCGCGGCGGCGGTTGGTGCTGAGCGGCTGCGCGAGATCATGGCCGAGCTGGTGGACCGCTGCGTGGCGGTCGTGCAGCGCTACGGCGGCACCGTCGACAAGTTCACCGGCGACGGCATCATGGCCGTGTTCGGCGCTCCGGTGGCGATGGAGGATCACGCGACCCGGGCTTGTCTGGCGGCCTTGGGTGTCCAGGAGGAGACCAAGCGGCTTGCCGTCGAAATCCGGGACCGCGATGGCGTGGACCTCCAGTTGCGGGTAGGACTTAACTCCGGTCAGGTGATCGCGGGCGAGATCGGTTCGGGGTCTTTGGGTTACACCGCCGTCGGTGAGCAGGTCGGGATGGCTCAGCGGATGGAGTCGGTCGCCCCGCCGGGTGGGGTGATGCTCAGCGAGTCCACCGCCGGCCTCGTCGAGTACGATTTCGCCTTGGGCGCAAAGGAATTCGTCCGCATCAAGGGTTCCGTGGATGCCGTGCCAGCGCGTCGGCTATTGTCCGCGTCGGCCGAACGCCGGGTGGGTCGTCGGCGCTCTCGCCTCGTGGGCCGCGAGTCGGAGACGGTGGCGATCTCGGCGATCTTGGATAGGGCGCTCGATGGGGTCGGATCTGTGGTCACCGTCTCGGGGCCGCCGGGCATCGGCAAGACGCGATTGGTCCGCGAAGCCGTTTCTGCCGCGACAAGCCGTGGCTTCGAGGTGTTTTCCACCTACTGCGAATCGCATACCCGGGAGATCTCGTTCCACGTGATCTCACGACTGTTACGCGCAGTGTTCGGACTCGGCGGTCTCACACCACAAGCCGCCCGGATGCGGGTGCGCGCAGCCGTGCCGCATACCGACGCCGAGGACCTGCTGTTGCTCGATGAGCTGCTGGGCATCCGTGACACCGATATGCTGGCGCCCGACATAAGCCCGGACGCCCGGCGGCGGCGGCTCATCGAGCTCATCAACGCAGTTTCGCTGGGTCGGGCGAAGCCCGCCGTATATGTCATCGAAGACGCGCATTGGATAGACGGCGTCAGCGAATCAATGCTCACCGATTTCGGGGCCGCCTTCGTTCGAATGCGAGCCACGATGTTGATCACGTATCGCCCCGAGTATCAGGGGACCTTGTCGGAACTCACCGAAGCCGCGGCCATCGTGCTTGCACCGCTGAGTGATTCGTACATCGACGAGTTACTGGGTGAGCTGCTCGGTGGGGATTCGTCGGTTGGCAGGTTGTCCACGGTGGTGGCCGACCGCGCGGCGGGCATACCATTCTGCGCCGAAGAGATCGTGCGCGATCTGGCGGAGCGGGGTGAGATCGAGGGCGAGCCGGGTGCCTACGTGTGCCTAAGAGAAGTAGGCGACGTGCACGTACCTCCCACTTTGCAGGCCGCCATCGGTGACCGTATCGACCGGCTCACTCCCTTGGCGAAGCGGACGTTGAACGCCGCAGCGGTCATCGGCGCTCGATTTCGCGCCGAGCTATTGGAGCGATTGCTCGAGCGGACAGACCTGACGCCACTCATCGAAGCCGAGCTGGTCGACCAAGTCACCTACGGAGACGATGCCGAATACGCGTTCCACCATCCGCTCACTCAGAAGGTGGCATACGAATCACAGCTCAAGGCCGCGCGCTCGGACTTACACCGGCGCGTGGCGGCGATGATGCTGCAGACGAGCGCCGCAGCCACCGGCGAGGGGGCGGCCATGATCGCTGCTCAATATGAGTCCGGGGGTGAGCTGGCCGAGGCATATGATTGGTTTATGCGCGCCGCGACGGGTTATGGGCCGCGCGACATCCGTGCGGCACGCGGAAGCTGGGAACAGGCCGCACGGGTTGCCGACCAAATGTCCGACGATCGTCCAAACTGTTTGGCGATGCGGATCTCACCGCGGGCTTTCTTGTGCGGCAGCGCCTTTCGCGTGGGTGGGGTTCCAGAAACCACTGGCTTCGATGACTTGCGCGATATCACGGCCGCGGCTGGCGACAAGAAGTCACTGGCAGTGGGCATGGCGGGCTACCTCAACACGCTGACGTTCAATTCGCGCCACCGGGAAGCCGTGCATGCGGCGTCCGAGTTCGCCGTGCTGGTTGAGTCGATCGGAGAGCCAAATATGGTCGTGGGCCTCCTCTATGGGGCGGCCCAGGCGAATTGGGAAGCCGGTGAGGCGGCTGAAAGCCAGCGGCTGGCGCAGCGCATTATTGACCTCGCAGACGGTGACCCCGTCATGGGGAACTTCGTCATCGGATCTCCGCTCTCCTGGGCCATTACCTTGCGGGGCGCATCGGCGATGTTCTTGGGCCGCGCGGGGTGGCGGGCCGACATCAAACGAGGCATTGCGACCGCGCGGTCGTTTGACGCGACGACCCGAATTCTGGCGCAGGTGTACAAATTAGCGGTCGCGACGGGAAACGATGCCATAGTGCCCGACGCGGAGGACATCTCGTTGACATCGGAGTCACTGGAGATCGCGCTCCAGTCGGGGGACAACGCCGCCGTCAGCTTCGCATACCTGAATCGAGCGATGGCATTGCTGCACGGTCCCGAGGGTGACCACACGGCCGGCATTGAGGCATTGACCGCAGCGCGCGAAATGATCGTTCGCGAGAAACTCACCGCCACATTGCGGAGGCTGACCGATCTCGAGTTCGCTCGGGCAAGACTTCGGTCCGGCGAGTTCGACGGCGCCATCGCTTTGGCACGCCGGGTTCTCGACGAGCAGTTCGCCACCGACGAGATGGTCTTTCGTGGTCCTGCCACCGCGGTGCTGGGCGAGGCATTACTTGATCGCGGCACAGAATCCGACATCGATGAAGCCCAGGAAGCCGTGGACAGGCTGGCTGCCGTGCCGACTGAGCCGGGCTTCGTCCTGCACCAACTGCCCATTCTGAGGTTGCAGGCGCTCCTTGCCAGGAACAGCGGAGACAAGCTCGGCTACCAGAAGTTCTTGGCTCGCTTCCGGGAGAACGCCCTCGCTGCAGACTTCGAGGGATACGTGGCGCAGGCCGACGCGATGGCCTGAAACGCCGTCTCGAGATAGCCGCGAATTACCCCTGCGCGAGCTCCGCGACGGGCTGCCATTCCTCCCAGTTCGCGAGCCGGCTTTCGTAGTCGGCCTTGGCCGTCTCCAGGGGGGAAGCTCCGAAAAACACTCGCAGTGGCGGCTTTTCGGCGTCAACCACCTTGAGCAGCGCGGCCGCGGACGCCGACGGGTCACCCGGGCTGGCCCACCGGCGGCTGCGCTCCGCCTGTACGGCGGCGCGAACGTCGTCGTAGGCCGCCAGCGGCTCGGCGTGCCCGGCAGAGTCACCGGCCCAGTCGGTGTCGAAGCCACCCGGCTCGATCAACGTGACGTGCACACCGAACGGAGCGACCTCCTGCGCCAGCGCTTGCGAGAAGCCCTCCAGCGCCCACTTCGACGCGTGGTAGATACCCACCAACGGAAAGGCTGTGATGCCTCCGATCGAGGAAACCTGGATGATGTGCCCGCTGCCCTGCTCGCGCAGGTAGGGGAGTGCCGCCTGCGTGATCCACAATGCCCCAAAGACATTGGTCTCGATCTGGTTCCGCGCGTCCTGCTCGGAGAGCTCCTCGATGAACCCGAATTGACCGTAGCCGGCGTTGTTCACCACGATGTCCAGCCGGCCGAAGTGGTCGTGCGCCTGCCTGACCGCCGCGAAATCCGCCGCCCGGTCGGTCACGTCCAGACGGATGGGCAGCAGCGCGTCGCCGTACTTCTGCGCCAGGTCGTCCAGCGAGGCGGTGTTGCGCGCCGTGGCGGCGACCTTGTCACCGCGCTCTAGCGCCGCGATCGTCCACGCCCGTCCGAAACCTCGCGATGTACCGGTGATAAACCAAACTTTTTCCGTCACGCAGTCATACAACGCCTACCGCGCGACCGCATTCCCCTAACGGGTAGCGTTTCTCGCGTGAGTCGTGCGGAGTTGGACAAGGATCCCCGCGATGTCGCGTCGATGTTCGACGGCGTCGCCCGCCGGTACGACGTGACCAACACGGTGCTGTCGATGGGGCAGGATCGGTACTGGCGCAAAGCCACCCGGTCGGCGCTGGGCATCGGGCCGGGTCAGAAGGTGTTGGATCTCGCCGCGGGCACCGCGGTGTCCACTGTGGAGCTGAGGAAGTCCGGGGCGTGGTGCGTGGCCGCCGATTTCTCGGTCGGCATGCTGGCGGCGGGCGCGGCGCGCGACGTTCCGAAGGTCGCCGGCGATGCCACCAGGCTGCCGTTCGGCGACGATGTGTTCGATGCCGTGACAATCAGTTTCGGGCTGCGCAACGTCGTCGACCCCCGGGCGGGGCTGCGCGAGATGGCCCGTGTCACGCGCCCCGGCGGCCGGTTGGTGGTGTGCGAGTTCTCCACGCCCACCAATGCGCTGTTCGCCACGGTCTACAAGGAGTACCTGATGCGGGCGCTGCCACGGGTGGCGCGGACGGTCTCCAGCAATCCCGACGCTTACGTGTACCTCGCGGAATCGATCAGGGCATGGCCCGATCAGGCGGAACTGGCGCGGCAGATAACGCAGGCCGGATGGTCCGGAGTGCGCTGGCGCAACCTCACCGGCGGCATCGTCGCCCTACACGCCGGATACAAACCGTTGCGTTGACGACGTTCTAGTGATTGCCGGCGGCTTGCACGAAGCCCACCTGGTCGGGGCAGTAGTGATCGACAGCCGCGCCGAGGAACTGAAACGCCTGGCCCTGAGTGGTCCCGCGGGGCAGGTTGCGCTGGATGAAAGTGGCCGACTTGTACGCGTCGCCGTCCACGCCCCTGCCAATCCGATCGCAGGTGATCTTGCCCAGCCACGCCAACTGGTCCTGCGGCTGGTAGATGCCGAAGCCGTTGACGGTGTTCTTGAACGGCGCGTCGTAGTCGCTCGGGGGCGACGGCGTCCGCGGGGTGGGGTATGGCGCCGTGGGCGGCGGATCCGCCTGCGCCGGCACGGAGAGCTGCGCCGACGTAGCCAGCGCGGCGAGCGCGATGGCGGCGGCGGCCGAGATAGTAGCCAGCCTCGTTCCCTTCATCAGGGGGACTATACACGCCTCTCTCGGGGTGCGCGGGCGAAAGTGAATCGCCGATTTCGGCCCCCGCCTTGCCCGCCGAGGGCCGTCGACCAGCGGCGATGCGGGACGCGGAGTCAGCTGAACGGCGTTCGACGGTCGAGCAGGCGCGACAGCCGCCCGCCGCCCCGCCAGGCGCGCGCCACCCAGTCCGCGTCGTCCTCGGTGACCAGATTGGCCATTACCCGCACGGCGATGGTCATCAGGGTCGTCGAGCGCATCGCGATCGGTCCGGTCGACGGCAGGAACCGCTGGAACGTGAGCAGCAGCGCCAGCCTGCGCGCCACCGAGAAGCCGCGGCCGTAGTGCTGCTGCAACAGCGACGGCCACACCTGCGACAGGTCGGGGTGATCCAGCAGCGCCGCGGCCAGCCGCCCGGTCTCGAGCCCGTAGTCGATGCCCTCGCCGTTGAGAGGGTTCACACAGGCCGCGGCGTCACCGATCAGCATCCAGTTGGCACCGGCCACGCCGGACACCGCGCCGCCCATCGGCAACAGCGCCGAGGCGACCGCCCGCGGTCGGCCGGTAAAACCCCACTCGTCGCGGCGCAGATCGGTGTAGTAGTCGATCAGCGGCCGCAGTGCCAGATCGGCGGGCCTCTTGGACGTCGACAACGCCCCGACGCCGATGTTCACCTCGCCGTTGCCGAGCGGGAAGATCCAGCCGTAGCCCGGCAGCACTTTGTCCTTGGAGCCATCAGGTCCGCGCAGTTCCAGATGTGACGTCAGCCAGGGGTCGTCGGCCCGCGCGGTGGTCAGATAGCCGCGGACGGCGACGCCGTACACCGTCTCCTGATGCCAGCGCCTGCCCAGCTTGCGGCCCAGCGACGAGCGGGCGCCGTCGGCGACGATCAACTGGCCACAGCTCACCTCGGTGCCGTCGGCCAATGTCACCGACGTCACCCGGCCCGATGAATCATGTTGCGCGGCAACAGCCTTGGTGCCGAGCAGCATCCGCGCCCCGGAATCTTCGGCGACTTTGCGGATCCGGTCGTCCAGCTCGAAGCGGGCCACCGCGCTGCCGGTCGACGGAAATGACGGGCCGGGCCAATCGACTTTTACCTCGCCGCCGAAACCGCTCATCCGCAGTCCTCGATGCCGAATTCGGGTGTCCAGCCAGTCGCCCAGCCCCAGCCGTTTCAGCTCGGCGACCGCGCGGGGGGTCAGCCCGTCCCCGCAGGCCTTGTCGCGGGGAAAGCTCGCCGAATCGACGACCAGTACGTCGTCGCCCGCGCGGGCCGCCCAGGCCGCCGCCGCCGAACCGGCGGGTCCGGCGCCAACGACCAGCACTTGGGCTCGGGTCGCTCCCGTCTTCATGCACACCAGTATGTTTGGTCCCGTGAGTACTCCGGTAACGGTGGTGGCGGGCGTCGACTTCGGCAACCCCGCTTTCGCGGCGGCCGTACGGGACGGTGTGGGGCGGATCGAGCAGCTCATGGACACCGAGTTGCGCGGCGCCGACGACATCATGACCGAGTCGCTGACGCACCTGTTCAAGGCCGGCGGCAAGCGGTTCCGGCCGCTGTTCACCGTGCTGTCGGCGCAGATCGGACCCGACCCGGACAGCGTGGACGTGACCATCGCGGGCGCCGTCATCGAACTGGTACACCTGGCCACGCTGTACCACGACGACGTCATGGACGAGGCGGAGGTTCGCCGCGGCACACCCACCGCCAACGTGCGCTGGGGCAACAACGTCGCGATCCTGGCGGGGGACTATCTGTTCGCCACGGCCTCCCGGTTGGTCTCCCGGCTCGGGCCCGAGGCGGTGCGGCTGATCGCCGAGACGTTCGCCCAGTTGGTCACGGGCCAGATGCGCGAGACACGTGGGCTCGTCGAGGGATCGGATCCGATCGAGCACTACCTGAAGGTGGTGTACGAGAAGACCGCGTGTCTGATCGCCTCGGCGGGCCGGTTTGGTGCGATGTTCTCGGGTGCGGACGCCGATCAGGTGGAGCGGCTGAGCCGGCTCGGCGGCATCGTGGGCACCGCGTTCCAGATCTCCGACGACATCATCGACATCGACAGCGACTCCCAGGAGTCCGGCAAACTGCCCGGCACCGACGTGCGCGAAGGCGTGCACACCTTGCCGATGCTCTACGCGCTGCGTGAACCCGGCCCCGAGGCGGACCGGCTGCGTGAGCTGCTGGTCGGGCCCATCGAGGAAGACGACGCGGTGGCCGAGGCGCTGGCGCTGTTGCGGACGTCGCCGGGCATGACCAAGGCCAAGGAATCGCTGCACGAGTACGCCGAGCAGGCCCGCCGGGAGCTGGCCCTGCTGCCGGACGTCCCCGGCCGTCACGCGTTGCAGACGTTGGTGGACTACACCATCAGCCGGCACGGGTAGCGGCGCCCGCAGCGGCCCTGCGGAACCAAAAAGGCCGTCTCGGGCGTTCAATGAGCTGTAATCGGCAATAACGCGCTGTTGAGTGTTCCGAGGAGGACACCGATGACCTGGCATCCGCACCACAACACGTTCAAGACGTTCGCGTTGCTGGTTGGCATGTCCGCGTTGATCGTGTTCGTCGGCTCGCTGTTCGGCAGGACCGCCATGTTCCTCGCGGTGCTGTTCGCCATCGGCATGAACATCTACACCTACTACAACAGCGACAAGCTGGCGCTAAGGGCGATGCATGCGCAGCCGGTCTCGGAGGTGCAGGCGCCGGGCATGTACCGAATCGTGCGGGAGCTGGCCACCGCCGCGCACCAGCCGATGCCCCGGCTGTACATCAGCGACACCAACGCGCCCAATGCGTTCGCGACCGGCCGCAACCCGCGCAACGCGGCGGTCTGCTGCACCACCGGCATTCTGGACATCCTCACCGAGCGCGAGTTGCGCGCCGTCCTGGGCCACGAGCTCTCGCACGTCTATAACCGCGACATCCTGATCTCGTGCATCGCAGGCGCGCTGGCGTCGGTGATCACGGCGCTGGCCAATATGGCCATGTTCGCCGGCATGCTCGGCGGCAACGATCGCGACGGCGAGAATCCCTTTGCGCTGCTGCTGGTTTCGTTGCTCGGTCCGATCGCCGCGACGGTGGTGCGGTTGGCCGTGTCACGGTCACGTGAATACCAGGCGGACGAATCGGGCGCGGTGCTGACGGGCGACCCGTTGGCGCTGGCGTCGGCGCTGCGCAAGATCTCCGGCGGGGTCCAGGCGGCGCCGCTGCCGCCGGAACCACAGCTGGCCAGCCAGGCGCACCTGATGATCGCCAACCCGTTCCGGGCGGGCGAGCGGATCGGGTCGCTGTTTTCGACACACCCGCCGATCGAGGACCGTATCCGCCGGCTGGAGGAAATGGCGGGGCGGTAAGCGGGGTCTGCAAGTACCATTGGGCGTGGATGGTGATGGCGATGACTGAACCCAACTCGATGGACATTCACGAAGCCGGGCTGGCGCTGGATCTCCCCGACTTGATCTTCGAAACGCGTGCCGGCGCCGGCATGAACCAGGCCCAATTGGCCGAGGCGCTGGGCACCACCCACGAAGCCGTCGCGGCGTGGGAGGACGGGACCGAGGTACCCCGCGTCGACGTGCTGCAGCGGCTGGCGCAGGTATGCGGCAAGCGGTTGCACATCCGCATCGACGTCGACTGACCGACCCTGCCGGCGGGTTCCTTGCGGAATTGAGTCACATTCGATTGCGGTCGCGCATGCGCTATCGCATCCGGCGCGGGCAGTGGCCAACCAATTATGCTGCGGCTTCGGATCTTTCGGCGTCGACCGGCGATTCGTCCGGGTGGCGGCGACCCGCCTCGGTCACGCCCTGGATCTGCACCGTCCCGCCCGTCGCCTCATGCTGTCGCTGCCAGTCGGTAATAGCCTGATGGGCAGCGTGATCGAGGTAGTGGACCGCAACGGCGACCGTCACGGTCGCGCCCTGCGGCACCGATGTCAGCATTCGCGTGAGCCTCGGCAGCGCCAGGAAGGTGCATGCCGCACCCTCGATGCTGACCCGCCATTCGTCGTCCACGGGCGTGGCTTCGATCTTGGCCCGGATGACGCGCCATCCGGTCAGCGCGATCGCCAGCGCGAGCCCGATCATGACCCCGTGCAGCAGGTTGAGGAAGATGACGCTGACTGCCGTCACGATGTAGACCCCGAGATCACCGTGCTTCATTGCGGTTTCGATGTGAGCCGGCTGCAGCAGCTGAATCCCGATGACGATGAGCAGTCCGGCGAGGGCGGCGGTCGGAATCTCCTCGACCAGCCCGGCGAACGGGATGGTGAACAACAGGATCCAGAATCCGTGCATAATCGCTGAGGCGCGGGATTGGGCGCCCGCGTTGACATTTGTCGAGCTGCGGACGATCACTCCGGTCACCGGCAGCCCGCCGACGGTGCCCGACACGATGTTGGCGGCTCCCTGCCCCACCAGTTCGCGGTTGAAATCGGTGCGTGGCCCGCGGTGCATCCGATCGACCGAGACCGCCGACAGCAGGCTTTCGACGCTGGCAATGAGCGCCACCGTGATCACCCCGATCGCGATCGCGCCCCAGTTCCCGTGGGGCAGCTCAGGCAATTGCAGCGCATCCAGCGGTGACCCCTCGAGGTTGATCCGGCGCACATGGAACGGGAAGACCACCGAGATCAGCGTCACGGCCACAATGGCGACCAGCGGACCCGGAACGCGGCGAAGTTTGGCCGGCACCCATCGCCAGCCCACCAGGATGACGATCACCAGCATCCCCAGGATCGCCCCGGGGCGGTGGGCACCGATGATCTGGCCGGGTAGTCCGACAAGGTTGTGCCAGGCCGTGCTCTTGGATTTCCCGCCGAGCAGCACATGCGCCTGCTGCAGGGCGATCGTGATGCCGATGCCGGCCAACATGGCGTGCACGACGACCGGTGAGATCGCGAGGGCGGCGCGCGCAACACGGCTGAGCCCCAGCAGAACCTGCAGGACTCCGGCGGCAACGGTGATCAAGCACGTTATGCCCCAACCGAAATCGGAGATCAGGTCGGCGACGACAACCGTCAGGCCGGCCGCGGGGCCACTGACCTGCAGCGGGGATCCACCCACCGCGCCGACGATGATTCCGCCGACGATCGCTGCGATCAGGCCGGCCAGCACCGGGGCGTTCGAAGCGATTGCGATGCCCAGTGACAGGGGCAGCGCAACCAAAAAAACCACGAGTGATGCCGGCAAGTCGTGCCGGATGATGCCGCGCAACCGTTTGCTACGCGGTGCGGACCGGTTTTGTGCACCGGTTTGCTCACCCGGTTGTTCGACATTGTGCATCGGTAGCGTCCCTCGGTAGCTGTTAGGGGGGCTATGTTCCGATATCCGCCCCATTGCGCGCTCATTACCTCGTCGTAAAGCGCTGGCGTACAGACGATTACGACCGGACCGACTCACAGGATCACAGCCGAAAACCACTGCCCGCCTGGACCGACGGTATTTTGCTGGCAATGGTCGGTCAAGCCGACGGGCGCCGCCCATAGAGAACGCAAAGATTTGAATTTTCAAACCTTTGAAACCAGTTCAAAAACCGGAGCCGTGCACCTCGTGACCGGGGACCTCGGCAATCAGGCCCCGATAGGCCTCCTCGACGGTGGAGCCGTGGTTGATCACGGCGTCGACTTCACGGGCGATCGGCATGGTCAGGCCGAACTCGTTGGCAAACTCCATGATGACGCTGGCGGCCTTGACACCCTCGGCCACCTGGTTCATCGAGGCGATGATCTCGTCGATCGGCTTGCCCGCCCCCAGTTGTTCACCGACGTGTCGGTTGCGGCTGCGCTGGCTGGTACAGGTGACGATCAGGTCGCCCAGGCCGGCCAGGCCCGGGAAGGTGTCGGGGTGGCCGCCCAGGGCGACGCCCAGCTTGGTCATCTCGCGCAGCGCGCGGGCGATCACCAGCGCGCGGGTGTTCTCCCCGATGCCCAGCGAATAGCCCATCCCGACCGAGATGGCGTAGACGTTCTTCAGGGCGCCGGCCATCTCCACCCCGATGACGTCGTCGGTGGTGTACACGCGGAAGCGCCGCGTGCGGAACAGGCCCGACAACCGGGTCGCCAAGTGCTGGTCGGGCATCGCCAGGACCGCCGCGGCGGCATAACCCTCGCCGACCTCGCGCGCGATGTTCGGCCCCGCCAGGATGCCGGCGGGATGGCCGGGCAGCGTCTCCTCGATGATCTGCGACATCCGCATGTTGGTGCCCTGCTCGAGCCCCTTGACCAATGACACCACCGGTACCCACGGCCGCAGTTCCTTGGCCAGCTCGCTCAGCACGCCCCGAAAGCCGTGCGAGGGAACGCCCATCACGACGACGTCCGCCGAGTTCGCCGCCTCGGCGAAGTCGGTGGTGGCGCGCAGGGTGTCGCTCAGCACGACGTCGTTGCCGAGGTAACGGCTGTTGCGATGGTTGTCGTTGATGTCGGCGGCGGTCGCCTCGGAGCGCACCCACTGCAACGTCGGCCCGCGGCGCGCGCAGATTGACGCCACGGTGGTGCCCCAGGAACCGCCACCGAGGACAACGACTTTGGGTTCGCGCTTCTCAGATGCCATGGCGACCAGCGTATTGCGGACACCTGCGATTTTGTAGCAGTTCCTCGTTTAGCTTCTCGCGAGCTCCGAACGCAAGCTGAACGGCAGAACGGTATGGCTGTGAGTGTCCATCCAGGCGAACGTGTAATCGCCGCGGGCTATCCGGCCAGCGGCGCCCGGTCGTCGACCCGGCCGAACACCATGGCCTCTTGGATGCGGTCGAACCGGTAGTCCAGGGCGTCGGCCAGATAGTTCTGCCGCACGTTCCACGGTCGTTTGGTGCCCGACTTCGGCAGCGCGTGCACCGAGCGCAGCACGTACCCGGCGTTGATGTCCCACGACGGCTTCTCGGTCATGGGCTCGTTGCCCCGATGCGGTGCGGCGTGGGTATAGCCGTGAGCGGCCATGTGTTCGATCAGCTTTGCCGTCGCCCGGGCGGTGATGTCGGCGCGCAGCGTCCACGACGCGTTGGTGTAGCCGACACACCAGAACAGGTTCGGCACGTCTTCGAGCATGTGCGCTTTGTAGACGAAACGGTCGCTGACCTTGATCTCGTTGCCGTCCAGGCTGATCGCGGCCCCGCCCAGCGCCTGCAGCTGCAGGCCGGTGGCGGTGATGATGATGTCGGCGGCGAGGTGCCCACCGGATTTCAGCGCGATACCGGTCGCGTCGAAATGGTCGATGTGATCGGTGACCACCTCGGCGCCCCCCGCAGCGATGGCGCTGTACAGGTCCGCGTCGGGGATCAGGCACATCCGCTGGTCCCACGGGTTGTAGCGCGGCTTGAAGTGGGTGTCGACGTCGTAGCCGGGGGGCAGGCTGCTGATCGCCTTGCGCCGCAGCAGCCACCGCACCAGCCCCGGCGCCTTGCGGGACAACGCAAAGAACACCGCCTCGGTCAGGGCGCTGTACATGCGGATGACGAGATGAGCGGGCTTGCAGGGCAATAGCTTTCGAGCCAGCGGGGCGACGGCGCCGTATTTGGACGCCGCAATGAGATAGGTCGGCGAGCGCTGCAGCATGGTCACTTTGGCGGCGCGGTCCGACAACGACGGCAGGAGCGTGACCGCGGTCGCCCCGCTGCCGATCACCACGACCTGCTTGCCGCTGTAGTCCAGGTCTTCGGGCCAGTGCTGCGGGTGCACCACCGTGCCCTCGAACTGTTCGATGCCCGGGAAGTCGGGGGTGTAGCCCTCGTCGTAGTTGTAGTAGCCGCTGCCGAAGAACAGGAAGCGGCCGCGGTATTGCTTGCGTGCCCCGTCCTGCTCGACGGTGACCGTCCAGGTGTCGGTTGCGGAGTCCCAATCCGCCGATCGCACATAGCTGTTGAACCGGATGTGCCGGTCGATGCCGTACTTGTGTGCGGTGGCGGCCAGGTACTCGCGGATGTGCACACCGTCGGCGACGCCCTCTTCACGGGTCCACGGCTCGAACGGGAAGGACAGCGTGAAGATGCTGCTGTCCGAGCGCACACCGGGATAGCGGAACAAGTCCCACGTCCCGCCGATCTGCGCGCGCCGCTCCAGGATGGTGTACGTCAGGTGCGGATTGCGCTCGCTGATCCGATACGCCGCGTCGATGCCGGAGATGCCGGCACCGACGATGATCACGTCGGAGTATCCGGCCTCGGTGGCACCGCTATCGGAGGCCTCCTGAGGAGTCACGGTCATCTGAACCTCGCTCAAATTGTGGGACTCGTCACCAGCGTAGAGACCCACCGGTTGGTCGGGCTAGTAACCCGCGGATCCGCGCCAGAGGTCCCCACCGGTCAGCGGTAGTTGACGAACTGCAGCGCCACGTCCAGCTCGGCCTGTTTGAGCATCGCGATCACGGCCTGCAGGTCGTCGCGCTTTTTGCTGGTGACCCGGATTTCCTCGCCCTGGATCTGGGTTTTGACGTTCTTGGGGCCGTCGTCACGGATCAGCTTGGTGATCTTCTTGGCGTTCTCACTGCTGATGCCCTGCTTGAGGGAGCCAGTGATCTTGTAGGTCTTGCCCGAGGACTGCGGTTCGCCGGCGTCGAAGGCCTTCATCGAGATGTCCCGGCGGATCAGCTTCTCTTTGAAGACGTCGACCGCCGCCTTGACGCGTTCCTCGGTGGACGACGTCAGCTCGATGGCATCGTCGCCCTTCCAGGCGATTTTGGTGTCGGTGCCGCGGAAGTCGAACCGGGTGGCCAATTCCTTGGCGGCCTGGTTGAGCGCGTTGTCGACCTCTTGGCGATCCACTTTGCTGACGATGTCGAACGATGAGTCCGCCATGCCTTTCGTCCCTTCATCCGGTGATAGGCGTTTGTGCTTTGTCTACTCGCTCGTTGTAACCTGTCTGGCGGCAGGTTGCCCGAGCGGCCAATGGGAGCGGACTGTAAATCCGTCGCGAAAGCTTCACAGGTTCGAATCCTGTACCTGCCACCAACAGGTCTGGGGCCGTTTGCGCCACTACGACTGGCTTAGGCGCACGGTCAATACGCAGTCGACGTCGCAGCGGTGTCGAGGCACTTCGCCACCGCGTCACAAACGCGCGCCCACTGGCTGTTCAGCGTCAGCACCGCCGTCTTGCATCCACATGGACGCGGGGTCTGCACTGATCAGCCGTCAATTAGCAAGAGCCAGTGCGGATTCCGCTTGGTTGGTGGTCAAACTTGGGTTTTTGGCCAGGCGCCCCTAGCAACCGGCGCGAACTGCGGCGCAGTTGATGGCACCGCCCTCGATCATGATGCAGCTCGACGATCCCATCATCACACCGATTAGTACTACGGCCAGTGCGGCGGCTTTCAGCGTCCTCGTCTTGCTCTTCGTGCCCATCGCTCACGCCCTTCTGCTAGTTAAAACGCCGTCGCATTTAAAGCCGACGACTATTCGATGCTATCGCCGTCATTGGGCGTGTGTGCAATATCGCGTAAATTGGTGGAAAGGCTCGAGTGCTTTGCGCTCGAGTCTTCGCGCGTCCGGATTTTCATCAGCTGATTTCGAACCTGGATGTCAAGGCAGTTCTTGTTCGTTATTCGAACGAGGAAACGCTCGCCTTGACGACCTGTGGCGCACGGAGCTTATGGGTCAGCTCATCCACTCGGGTTGCCTGCGCGTAGCCACGGAACCGTCACCTAGGTGGCAATAGATCGTACCTGTGCGCGGATGAGTCCATGATCTGCCGCCGTCGTGCGACGCGATGGGCTCGGTGTGACAGTTCGCGCACACGTCGGTAAGCGCAACGGCATACCTGCGCCGCCCTCGCCACATGCTGGGGAGACCTTCGTGTTGGTGGTGATGTTTCCCGATTTGTCGACGAGAGTTTATGCCCCTAGGTATTTGCTCACAAGCGTTCGCAGGTTGGCGAGTGGCAGCAGTAATGGTGCGCATTTATCGAGCGATTCGCTTGTCAATGCAATGACAAATCGACCCAGTTGGCGAGGGCGGGGCGGCGGCGGTACGGGTGCAGACAACTTCGGTGCGCTTCGACTTTGCGCGCATATTCGAACAGCCGAGCCGGCACTCCGTGTCCGCTGTTGAGCGCCATTCAGCCGACACGCAGCAAGTATGCAATTGAACTTTAGAAGCGGTGATCCTGGCGTTGTACCTAGATCTTCCGTTGAACGATGAAGCCAGCTTGATTAGGCAAACGGAAACAGCAGCGGTATGTAAATCCGTCGCGAAAGCTTCACAGGTTCGAATCCTGTAGGTGCCTCCACGAGGTGGGGGCGTTTGCCCCGATCGGGTCCAAGGGGCGTCCTAACTGGGTATGGCTTCGATGACGCAGAGCGGCCCTGCCGTCTGCACCACGCGCTGCAGCCGGAAGCCGCCACGGTCAAGTAGGTCGGTCCACTGCTTGAGGCTGCGTTCCAGTGCGCCCCCCATCACCAACATCTCCATATCGGCGTAGTACCCGAGGAACTCGCGGTCATGATCGGGAAGGACCATCTCCAACAGCAACAGCTTCGCACCTGATGGGGCCCCGGCTTTGATGGTGCCCAGGATCGCGATGGCTTTGTCGTCCGGCCAATCGTGGATGACGTTCTTCATCACGTAGGCGTCAGCGGCCGGCACGCTTTCGAAAAACGACCCGCCCTTTACAGTGACCCGGTCGGCGACACCGAGCGCGGTCAAAATCGGCGGCGCACCCTCGACCGCCTGCGGCAGGTCGAACAGCACGCCGCGGGCAGCGGGTGCCGCGGCGAGAATGGATGACAGCAACCGGCCGTGACCGCCACCGATATCGGCGATGACGCCGAAGTTGCTGAAGTCGTAGGCGGCGACCACCGCCGCCTCCAACACCGACGACGTGGACGTCATCGCGTTGTTGAACATCTCCGCGAACTCCGGGTCTTCGGGGAGGTAGTCGAAGAAGTCCTTGCCGAACACTTTTGGGGGATTCGGCTCCCCGGTGCGCACCGCGTCGGCGAGCCGCGTCCAGTTTGCCCGGTGTTGCGCCGAGCCATAAAACAGCGCGGCTCCGTGCATCGAGATCGGCGAGTCGCTGCGCAACGTGTCGGCCAGTGCGTTGAGTGCGAACCGACCGTCGCGGCGCCTGCGAAACACGCCGCGGCTGATCAGTAATCGCATCAGCCGCGCCACCGTGTCCGGGTCGGCCCCGACGCGGCGCGCCAATTCCTCCTTGGACAACGGACCGGCGGCAAGCGCGTCGGCGATGCCTAGCTGTGCGGAGGCCGAGACAGCCTGCGACAAAAACGCACCGAAGATGATGTCGAGCACCGTGATCGGCGGAGGTGCCAGTCGCTGGTATAGGCGCCCCGCGTGATGGCGGGCTCGTTCGACCGCGCGAGCCACCCGGGCGGGCGGCAGCTTCGGGGTTGATGTCGGTGACGGCATCTTGCTGCTCCTTCGCAACGAGCCTTCGCTCTCGATCTGCTCTCGGTTGACGCCGAAAGCCTAGAGGTGGCGTCGTTTTTGGTCCAATTCAACGACCGGCTGGGAAAGACCGTCGTCGGCGTCGCGTCAGGACGTCGCCGCGGCTGCATTGATCGGCGAATCTGCGGCGGTAACTTTCCTCGAGCGGGGCAGGGGTGGCGATGCACCTGGAAACCCGCACGAAGGCTCGGGTCCGGGCTGCGAACGAACATACGCGTGCCGCCACGATCGGCCCTACTCGAGCTGACCGGGGCGAGGCAGGTGACTGGCACGTGTGGCGCCGGCCTTAATATGCTTGGCCAGCAAAATCGCCGTCCGCGTGGGCGACATGTCGGCGGCGATGGTCGTGAACCGCGGGGAGGGATTGCATGTCGCTCGACACCCATTCCCGGCGTCGGTGCGGCCATTCGGGGCTGCGATGCAGCTGAACTATCTCAGCATCGCCGAGCTCGTCGCGGGGGCCGGCGGCGACCCCTGGGAGATCAACCGGACTCTGCAGGCGGGCCAGCCCGGGCAGATTTCCAGTCTGGCCACTGCGTTTCATGCCGCGGGCCGCTCCAGCTCGGAAGCCGACGCGACTTTCGAGCAGGCCCGCAAACGTTTCGAGGCAGCCTGGAACCACCAGAACGGTGACAGCCCGATCAACACCTCCGCCGAAGTGCAGCGCACGGCCCAGGCGCTGGGCGCGCAGTCCCAGCAGCTGCCCAAGATCGGCGCCGATCTCGAAAACATCGCCGCCGCCCTGGCCGACGCGCAAAAAACCGGCGCCCAGGAAATCGCCACCCTGGAAGGTCGGTTACTACTGCTCGACAAGATCATCGGCGCCGCCACGAAGGACCTGCAGGATCCCAACCTCGACCCGAAGGACCGCCACGCCCTGGAGACGTTGATCACGGACGCGAAAGCCGACGCGGTCGACGACACTCGAGACGCCCTTGACCAGTTGCGTGCCACCCGCGACAACTACACGAAATCACTGCACGGGGCGCAGAAGAATCTGGCTGACGACGGGTACGACCCGGCGCGCGTTCTGAGTGTCGACGGGCACGCCGCCGAGACGCCCGAATCTGCGGAGCAGGATGTGAAGGCCGCGCTCGCCGGCGATAAGGGTGCCGCCGCCCGGGTGAACGGAGTGCTCGGCTCTGTCACCGCCGACCAGGTGGCCGGCAAGGCTCCGCTGACCGCCGAGCAGGCATCGGTGTTGAGCCAACTGCAGGCCCAGGAGCATGGCATGAGCATCGATGCGCTCAAAACCGCCGAGCAGCGCCTCGGCGACGAGAGGGGATTGATCGGCAACTCCTGGCAGCTGATGAGCAATCCGAACATCACGTTCCCGAAGACGCCGACAACCATCGGTGCCAAACAGGGCACCGACACCGTGAAAGGCGGGACCACGCAGTTGCCGGACAGCGTGCAGGAGGTGTTGCAGGCGCCGGGCTGGTTGTACGCCGACCAGACCAGGACGATCGCCGACATCGTCAAGGACGGTAACCCGTTGCTGCAGCGCAACACTGGGGTTGATCAGGGCTTGCTGCACAAGGGTGCGCAGATCATGACCCAGGACTGGGCGCGCAACACCTACGACCAAACGGTCGAGTCGGTGTTCTGGGCTGCCGGCCGCGACCACGGGGCCGTCAATTGGATTGTCAATCAGCAGGGAATCTGCGACCAGTCGACCCAGGACTTCTTGCAGAACATCACCCACCACGCCTGGTCCGACGGTGGCGACGCGGCCGGCTCGTTGTTCAGCTGGACCAAGGACGCGGCGGGCCCGGAAGCCCAGATCGCGGGGCAGACCGCGCAGACGTATGCGGCCTACCTCGGTCAGCATTCGCACGAGCTGCTCGATCTGCCAGGTCATCACACGCTGGGCCAGATCGATCCGAAGCTGACGCAAGCCATGGCCACCGGGCTGTCGCCCTACGTCGCCAACATCGCCGGCGGAACCAACGACCTGTCACCCTTCTTCCACGCGCCGGACTCCAATCAGGACGTGGAATCGAGACTGCCCATCGCTAAAGGCATTTTCTCCGTGCTCAGCACGGACAAAGACGCGTCGAACACCTTCAATGGTGCTGCGATGCAGCAAATCATGCAGGACCAGAACCGGTACGCCGAAGCGATCGCGCATCATGTGCCGGGCGCCGTCGCCAACGACGCCGATCTGCAGCAGGCCGCCACCTTGAAGGGATTGGTCGACGTCGGGGTGAACAACGCCGTGCACGCCGAGGGACTCAACGGCGCCCAACAGGCCACCGAAGCCTATAACCGAAAGACGTCGGCGTACGACAGCCTGGTGAAGGGCGGCGGCACGGTGGCGGGCTTGGCGGGCAAGGCGCTGCCGCCGCCGTATAACATGATCGGCACACTCGGCGGCCCGGCGCTGTCCATGGGCGCAGATGCGTTGAAGCAAGACATCATTGGTGCCGCGCCATCGTCGACCGCGCCGCCCGAGGTTCAGATACCGCACATGCAAGACAGCGCCGCGTATTCACAGGTGCTCGACGGCCTGATCGCCAACCGCGTGCCGATCGGATTGACGCAACAATTTTTTGCGCCGGACGTTCCCGGTGACCCGCACAGCCCAATGCACATCGCCACGTATGACGAATACAAGGCGAACGGCGGTACGTGGGACAATTACAAATACAATCAAGCGCTAAAGGGTGCGGTGCAGAGGATATTGGGTGACGAGAGCGTCATCCCACACATGCAGCACCAATATGACGAAGTGACCCAATTACCCAACCCATAGGGAAGTTTCATGAGTCTCGGGCGACGGCGCGGATTTCTCGGTCGAATCGTCACTTTGACGCTGTGCGCCGTTGTCGCGGGCTGCGGTCCCAAGGACGCTGCGCCTCCAGCGGAACCTGCGCCGAAGATTCCCTGGACGGGAATGCTGTCGGAGCTTCGCGCGGTGTGGAGTGCCGAGCCGGGAATCGATTTGCTCACCACACCGGCCGTGGTGGTGCGCGCCTACCTCGAATCGATTTTCGTGGCGGCCAACGCCGGCGACATCGGTTATGCCTACCCCGGATTCACCCATGCCGTCGCGCCGAATGCGCCACAGGGCCAACCGGACAGCGCCCGCGACCGCTGGCCCGACACCGAGCATCCATTGCGCGATCGACTGGTCGGCACCGATCGCTACCACTTCTTACGGCTCGACACCGCCGGCCGTCAGGTCACGGCCGTGGTGTGCGATTGGGCCTACGCCAGCGCGCTGGATCTCGGTGGCGGAAACTACGGCTGGAAAAGCGCGTTGCCCGCCACCGATCCCGCGGCCCGGATCGCCGTGCATCGCGTCGCGATGACCGCCCCGGAGGATGGTCCGGTAGCGCCAGTTGCACCGCAAAAGGGGACCGCGGCGGCTCCTGTCGACGATGTCTTCGGCGGTTGGCACGTCGTGGGCCACAATATGACTGCCGACCGGATCCCCGAGTCGAACACCGATCCGGTGGAGTGGCCCTCCGAAGTGGCCGATGCTCGATCTTGCGTCGACAAAGCGCCCGACCCGGCGGACCGCCGCCTGTATCTGCTCAACGGCGTGCACCCTCGCTCGGAATTTCCCACGTTGCCCCCATACCCGGGTTGGCCTGCTGGAAGTTCGTCGTAGATGATCGAAAGGCAATCTGTTGCGTAACAAGGCAATCAGCGTAGTGGCCGTCGTGGCGGCCGTCGCGTCGGTGGCAATGACGCTGATGCCGTGGATTGACGTAAGTCAACTGGGATTACCCATCAGGTGGAATGGTCTCGGCAGCTACGTCGGCGAGCACGGCGAATACTATGGCTCCTCGCTTACCGACATGGTGGACGGCACGCCGGGGTGGATCGTGGTGATCGCCTCGCTGGCGGCCGCCGGCGCGCTCCTCGGCGCTGCGCGAGTGCGCCGGCTTGGGCTCGTCGCATGTGGGTGCGCCGTCGTCGCGTTCGTGACCGCTGTCTTGTGTTTGGTGTATCCCGCGATCCTGGCCGGCGACGCCAAGAACGAGCTGGGAATATCTCTGGTCCCGGACCGGCAAGTGCTGAACTACGGTGCGTTGATCGCCGAGGTGGCGGCCACCGGCGTGCTGGTGGTCTGTGCCGCACTCATCGTTGTCCGAACGAGAAGCGGTGTCGGCGAAGACAATTGAGGGCACGCCGGTCGTCTGACGGCGAACGGGGCTCAGAACCAGGGCCCGGGGTAGTGGCCGTCCTGGTCTTGCACCATGACGATCTCCTTGCACTCGCCGTTGGACCCTGGCGCGGTCTCGCCGCGGCACACCAGCGTCCACCCGGAGATCCGCCCGAAAGGCCGTAGTGCCCAGTTCGATGCCACGGGATCGGTTGCGGGCAAGGCGATTACGGAGAACGTTCCGCCGGTGCCGGTGATGTAGAGGTGGTCTTCGAAATACGCCAGCTTGGAAATCGACAGCTTCTTGGCGTCGTCCCTGCTCTTCTGGAAGTCCCACTGCTGGCTGCGCAGGTTCCATACGCCGAAGCCGAGTTGGGAGGCGTCCGAGTTGTGGGCGTCGACGAACAGTTTGCCGTCGGACAGCACCGCGGTCACCCCACCGCCGGAAATCCGGTCGGAATCGCCGATTTTGATGATGGACTTGGCGTCGAGGTCGTAGAACATCGTCGACAGCACCGGGGGGTTGTCTGAATCCCGGTGCGTGAGCTGCACCAGTTTGCTTGGGCCGTCGGTTAATTCGGCATCGACGGATTGCACGTCGTTGTCCTGATAGATCGCTTCCCCGTTCGGCCGGCGCAGCTCCGCGCCGGAAGTCTTGCCGGGCTCGGTGTTGCGCGCAAACGCAAGCACGTCCTGCCAGACGCGCCCGGGCTGCGGATCGTTCCACATCATCGACAGATCGCCCCCGGACAGGACCACGGTCCGTGGTGGTGATGCGGTACGGCCGTCGGTGAAGGCGTTCAGCCACGCCACGCCCGAGGCGGTCGAGGCCAGGCCCCAATCCTTCGGCGCGGCCAGCTTCAGCTCCGGGGCCGGCGGCTGCAGCTCCTTGCTGGCCAGCTGCCGGCCCGACTTGGTGTCGAACACGTAGCCGGTGGTTTTGGCGGCTTCGGGGGCCGGGGCCTGCGCCGGCTTGACGGTGGTGACGACGTACACGACCTTCATGTCGTCGGCCGTGCCGGCCGGCGCGCAGATGGCGCCGGTGACGTTCTCGCCGGGGGGAACCGACGGGACGCCGGGCGCGACGTACTGCCCGGATTTCGGGTCGAAGATCTTCGGCCGGATGTCCTCGAGCGCCGACTTGCTGGCCGAAAACTTCTCCGGGCAACCGAAATACGCCGTTCCGCCGTAGCTTTTCCAATCCTTTTCCAGCGGGCCGGTTATCGGCGCGGGTGGCGCGGCCGCCCGTGTGCTGGTCTTCGAGACCGATGTCGAGGTGGTGGCGCTGAGCGGGGGCGGTGCAGCGGTTTCCGAACAGGACGCGATGGACAGGCAGGCAACCGACGCGACCCCGATCGGGGCAAACCACTGTCTGGACACGGTTCGCCCGCTGATCCCACCCATCAATAAACCCCCGTTGAGTTCGTGCAACCAACGAGCGTAAGGCCGCTGCGTCGGCACCGCGACTCGTGTGCGGGTGCGGGTGTGACGTTGACCCCGTGATACACCGGAAGCCATGACTGCTCTGGCCGACGAGACGCGCTGGATGGACGCCACGGATCAGGCGGCGCTGGTGGCCCAAGGCGAGGTCACGCCGAGTGAACTGCTGGAGGCGGCGATCGAGCGGATCGAGCGTGTCAATCCCTCGCTGAACGCCGTGGTCATCGAGTGGTTCGGGCACGCGCGTTCGGTGGCGGCCGACCCGGGCCTGCCCAACGGCCCGTTCCGCGGGGTCCCGTTCTTGCTCAAGGACCTCTACACCAGCTTCGCGGGCCAGACGCTGTCGAACGGAAATGTCGCGCTGAAAGAGGCCGCCAAGGTCGACGTCCGCGACACCACGCTCGTGGCGCGGTTCAAGGCGGCCGGGTTGGTGATCGCCGGCCGGACCAACAGCCCCGAGCTGGGCAGCCTGCCGACCACCCAGCCGCTCGCGTGGGGGGCGACCCGCAACCCCTGGGCGCAGGACCGCACGGCGGGCGGATCCAGTGGCGGCGCGGCCGCCGCCGTGGCCGCGGGGATGGTCCCGTTCGCCAACGCCTCGGACGGCGGCGGAAGCATCCGCATCCCGGCGTCCTGCTGTGGGCTGGTCGGACTCAAGCCGAGCCAGGGCCGGATCACCGTCGGGCCGGTGCGCGCCGAGGTGGGCCTGGGCGTCGAACTGTGCGTCAGCCGCACGGTGCGCGACACGGCGGGCCTGCTCGACGCCGTTCGCGGGCCCGGGGTCGGGGACACCGTGATCGCGCCGCCGCCCGAGCGCGCCTACCTCGACGAGGTCGGTGCCCAACCCGGCCGGCTGCGGATCGGGCTGCTCGACGTCCACCCGCGCGACGACTTCCTGCACCCCGACTGCGTCGCGGCGGTGCGTGCCGCCGGATCGATGCTCGAGGGGCTCGGGCACATCGTCGAGCCGGCGTGGCCGGCCTGCCTAGCCGACACCACCTTGACCGAGAAGTTCATGGCGCTATGGGCCACGCAGATGGCGATGGGGGTGCGCGGCTTCGGCCAGACGCTCGGGCGTGAGCTGACCTCCGGCGAGGTCGAGCCGGTGAACTGGGTGCTCGCCCAGCGGGCCCGCCAAGTGAGCGCGCTCGACTACGCGGTGGCGCAGGAGGCGGTCTATGCGTTTCGGCGGTCGCTGCAGCAGTGGTGGGCCGACGGCTGGGACCTGCTCCTCACGCCGACAGTGACCGAACCACCGCCACTGCTAACCGAATTCGAGAACGATCCCGAGCACCCGACGGCGCCGATGCGGCGCGCCGGCCGGTTCGCCGCGTTTACGCCCCCCTTCAACATGAGCGGGCAGCCGGCGATCAGCCTTCCCCTGCATCGCAACGCTGAGGGCCTTCCCGTCGGCGTGCAGCTCGCGGCCGCCTACGGGCGCGAAGATATCCTCATTCGTGTTGCATCCCAATTGGAATCGGCCCACCCCTGGTCAACCGATCGTCCGGCGACCCACTGATGCTGACAAGTCTGCGGCGGGCGATGAGACGAACTAGGCCGCTTCAATATCCCCACCGTGGTTCACCTGCTCGCTCGCCCGGCGCTTGTCACCCGCCGTTAGAGCGAAATATGTGTTGCCACACCGTCGTTCACTCCTGCGCGCGCAGCCGCACCAT
Organism: Mycobacterium sp. NGS56; assembly: GCF_059812425.1. Classification (NCBI taxonomy): domain Bacteria; kingdom Bacillati; phylum Actinomycetota; class Actinomycetes; order Mycobacteriales; family Mycobacteriaceae; genus Mycobacterium; species Mycobacterium sp. NGS56. The sequence continues at coordinate 26,316 of NZ_JCALCQ010000012.1, read as the reverse complement.
CCGCGTCGTCGACGTCTCATCCAGTTCGACGACATCCGAGCGCGAACGCAGGAAATCGCTGAACGAGCGGAATCCCAAAGATCTTTCGCTGAACGATGGGTCCATCCGCTTCATCTGTGCCTTCACGGCCGAGTTGTGCAGCCAGTCGACATCGTCCTTCTCCAAGCCGATCCGCAGGGCCCGCGTCAGCAACGCGGTGGCGGCGGCCTGCGGGTCGGGCTGCTCATCGGGCTCGTCCCCCTTGGCCGACTTGCTGCGAGTGGTCCGTTTTTTCGGCTTGTCCGCCTCCGCGCCGGCGGGCGCCGGTTCGGGCACCGGTACCCCCGGCAGTGCGTCGTAGATGACGAAATCGTCGCAGGCCGCCGCGAGCGCGCGGCTCGACGCACCTGCCACGCCGATGCCGACAACGTACCGGCCGAGCCTCTTGCAACGCTGGGCCAACGGAATGTAGTCGGAGTCGCCGGCCACGACCACCACGTGGGTCAGATCGGGTAGCCGGAACATGTCCTCGACCGCGTCGACGGCCAACCGGATGTCGGCGCCGTTCTTGCCGTAGGCCGCCGCCGGGAACAACTGCACCAGGTCGACCGCGCGGGCCACCAGCTGGCCGCGATACCCGGCGTTGATATCCGCCGACCAGTCCGCGTAGGCGCGGGTGAGCACCAGGGTGCCGAACGACGACGCGAAATCAAGGATTGCGGCGACGTCGACGGTCGCCGGGTCCAGCCGCTCCGCCTGCTGCTCGAGCCCCTTGGCCTTGTCCCGCTGAAACGAATTCCGTCCGTGAATCTGGTCGTAGCGGGAGATCACGATGTTGTCGAAGTCGAGGTAGACGGCCACTCGGGTCAAAACCGGTTCGGTCATGCATTAGATCATTGCTGAGCAGGACCAAAGCGGGTACACAACCCACATGAATGAGCTGAAGGTTCTCGAACTACACGGCGATCGCATCGCCTACCGCGACGAGGGTGACGGCGAGGTGCTGCTGCTCATCCACGGCATGGCGGGCAGTTCGGAGACGTGGCGGGCGGTCATCCCGCCGCTGTCGAAGAAGTTTCGCGTCATCGCCCCGGACCTGCTCGGTCACGGCGAATCGGCGAAGCCTCGCACCGACTACTCGCTGGGCGCCTTCGCGGTGTGGCTACGTGATTTCCTCGATGAACTCGGCGTCAGCCGGGCCACCGTCGTCGGTCACTCGCTTGGTGGCGGCGTCGCGATGCAGTTCGTCTACCAGCACCCCGACTACGCCCAACGGTTGATCCTGATCAGCAGCGGCGGCCTGGGGCCCGACGTGGGATGGGTGTTGCGGCTGCTCTCGGCGCCCGGGGCGGAGCTGGTGTTGCCGATCATCGCCCCGCCGCCCGTGCTGTCCGTCGGCAACAAGCTGCGATCCTGGATGAAAAGCGCCGGCATCCGCTCACCGCGCGGCGCGGAGCTGTGGAGCGCCTACTCGTCGTTGTCGGATGGCCAGACACGGCAGTCGTTCCTGCGGACGCTGCGATCGGTCGTCGATTACCGCGGACAGGCGGTCAGCGCGCTCAACAGGCTGCGGCTGCGCGAGGATCTACCGGTCATGGCGATCTGGGGCGAGTGCGACGGCATCATTCCCGTCGACCACGCGTACGCCGCGCACGAGGCGCGCACGGACGCCAGGCTCGAGGTGCTGCCCGACGTGGGTCACTTCGCCCAGGTGGAGGCGCCAAACCAAGTGGTGGAGTTGGTCGAGGACTTCATCGCCACCGGTGAGCGCCGCGACAACGAAAGCCCACAGCCGAGCTTGTGATCGATGGCCGGCCAGGTTGGAAACGACGGCACTCTCATGCATGATGTCGATCACCTCTGCCTCCAGATCGGATGTAGGGCGCGGGCTACTCAGCGTGCCGTCGCCGGACACTCTCCCCGGTAGTCGACCTGCCAGTGTTTGATGCCGTTGATGAAGGACGACCGCAGCCGTTGCGGATCGCCGGCAGAGCGCAGGTCGGGCATGTGGTCGGCGATCGCGTTGAACATCAGGTCGATCGTCATGCGGGCCAGGTTGGCCCCGATGCAGTAATGCGCCCCGGTGCCGCCGAATCCGACATGCGGGTTGGGGCTGCGCAGAATGTCGAACGTGAACGGGTTGTCGAAGACCTCTTCGTCGAAATTCGCCGACCGGTAGAACAGCACCACCCGCTGGCCCTTCGCGACGGGCACGCCGCCGAGTTCGGTATCCACCAGCGCGGTGCGCTGAAACGCCGTGATCGGGGTGGCCCAGCGGATGATCTCGTCGGCCGCCGTCTTCGGCCGTTGCTCCTTGAATAACTCCCACTGATCCGGGTGGTCGGTGAACGCCATCATCCCTTGGGTGATCGAGTTTCGGGTCGTTTCGTTGCCGGCCACGGCCAGCGTGACCACGAACATGCCGAACTCGGCCTCGGAGAGTCGCTGATCCTCGGAATCGGCCTTGATCAGCGTGGTGACGATGTCCCGATCTTTCGGGCCGGGTTCCTCGGCCTTGCGTGCCGCCAATTGCATGGCATACCACATCAATTCGCCCGCCGACGTCGTCGCATCATGGTCGGCGAACTCTGGGTCGTCGCTGCCGATCATGTTGTTGGTCCAGTCGAACAGTTTGTCGTAGTCCTCCGCCGGTACGCCGAGCAGACCCGAAATAGCCTGCAGCGGAAGCTCGCACGCCACCTGACGGACGAAGTCTCCCGACGCGTGCGCGGCCGCATCGGCAGCGATGCATCGCGCGCGTTCGGTGAGTTCGGCGCGTAACCGTTCGACCGCGCGAGGCGTGAAGCCACGCGAGATGATCTTGCGCAGCCGACTGTGCCGGGGATCATCCATCATGATCATCGAGGATCGCCCCGCCTCGATCTGCCGCTGCGCCAAGTCTTCTCGATAGCGCGGCACGATCGACTTGCTGGCCGATGAGAAGACATCGCTGCGCAATGACACCTCACGGATGTGGCGGTGCTTGGTCACCACCCAGTAGCCGCCGTCGCCGAAGCCCCCTTGCTCGAGCGGCTGCTCGTTCCACCAGATGGGTTCCGTGGCCCGCAATTCGGCGAACTCTCGCACGGGAAGCCGATGGGCGTAGATGTCGGGGTCGGTGAAATCGAAGCCCGGCGGGAGGTGCGGTGTCGCCATGGGTTTCTCCTCGACTCCTGCTTGCCGGCCGCGGCGGCTAGCAAGATGGTAGCCGCCCACGTTCGGATTGCGTAGCAAATCGAGGCCCCTCAACGCGAGGGCGCGGGGCTGGCCGTCCTGACGCGTTCGCGCCCACCGAGATTGGTGGCCGCGGTGATGACGGCGCGCTCGATCTGGCGCAGGGCGTGCACGGCGGTCAGGAAGCGACGGGTGTCGTTGGCCGTGTCGCCGGGGCCGTTGCCGTCGCATTGCCGGGCCACCGTCTCGGCGGCGTCGAGCTCGTCGGTCGCCGAGACCAGGGTCGGGGCGTGGCCGCCCTCGATGGCTTCCTGCAGGGCATCGATGTTGCGCCTCGTCTGGGCCGCGGCCGCGCAAAAGGCTTGCGCTAGTTCCGAGGATGGCGCCCCGACCGGGTCCTGATACTGCTCGGCGCTGCGCGCCAGGCTCCGGCCGTAGCGGTCGCAGGCGGTGAAGATCCGCAGGGCGCGGCGGATGCTGCGCCGCCCGGCAAGTCCGGCGACGCCGGCCAGCAACGGTTTGGCGGTGACCCGGAACTGCTGCAGGTCCCGGTCGAGCCGGCGCGCCTGCTCTGATGGGCTGACGCTGAACTTGTCACCGAACATCGTCGCGGCCGAGGTCTCGATCAGGACGGACAGGCTCGTCAAGAAGGCGCGAGCTTCGCTGCGGATCGCCGTTCTGGTGTTGGTGGGCAGCACCAGGACCGCGACCGTAACCCCGATGACGGCACCGATCGCCGTTTCTTCGATCCGCAGCATCAGCACGGCGAACGAGAACTGGCCGAGCAGGCCGTACAGCAGCGCCAGCATGGTGGTGATCCAGAAGGTCATCAGGCTGTAGGTGACCGTCATGAAGTAAAAGGCGCAGAACAGGCACACGAAGATGCCGGCCAATGCCGCTCGCTCATGACCGGTCAGCAGCGTGGCCACCAAGACGCCGCAGGGCACGCCGAGCAGCGTCCCGAGCAGGCGTTGCCAACCCTTGGTCAGGGTTTCGCCCCACGAGTTGGTGCCCGCGAAGATGACGAACGCCGCGATCACCGCCCAATACCAGCGCGCCGGCGAAACCAGCTCGCCGACCACGATGGCCAAGGCTGCGGCGACGGAGACCTGAATGGCCTGCCGGGTGGTCGGCCGCAGCCCGGTGGCCGGCTCGTCCTCGGTGTTGTCGGGGACGGCGTCGGGTGGCTGGGGCGGGGTGTCGGCGTCGTCGAGAGGTCGGCCGGCGGCCACCCGGTCGACGATCGCCCGGACGTCGGAAGTCGCCGACGCGGCGTTGATGATCGCCAGTGCGAGGCGGCGCACGGCCGCGCCGCCCTCGTCGTCGCCTGCGGGCTCGTGCTGCCCGTCGAGCAGCCGCTGCGCGCGCTCGGCGGCCCGGCGCAGCCCGTCGGGTTCAGGAAGCCGGATGGCGCGCGACAGTTGATTGAGCGCGTCGACGACCGCGGCCCGGGTGGGCGCGGGCATGGAATCGGGGTCCTCGCAAGCGAGGACGGCCGCCCGCCGGCCTGCGGTGGCCACCCATTCGATGGCGAGCTCGGCATCCAGCAGCCAGGGGGCCAATTGTTCGGCGGTGACCCCGGGCCACAGGGTGCCCGGGTCGGCCTTGTCCTCGATCTGGCTCTGCACCATCAGGGCGGTCTCGTTGAGCCGGACGGTGCGGGCCCGCATGCGCCGTCGCCGTCGTTCGTCTAGGCGGCCGGTCCGCACCGCTTCGGCGGTCGTGTCGAGGACGATCGCCATCCGCGCCCGCAGCGCCCGAATGGTGGCACTCAGCACCCGCTCGGGTCGATCGGGCATCACGTAGGTGCTCATCACGTACGTGCACACGGTGCCCACCGCGACCGCCCCGATCATCCAGGGCAACTCCGCGACGCGGGCGTGCAGATACAGCGTGAAGAAGTAGGACATGAATGCGACCATGCCCAGCGCCCTGCCGCGTGCGCCGAATCGCCGGATATATGCCGCGGTGAACACGACCACCACGAAGACGGCGTCGCTGACCACCGCGTGCGGCGCCAGCACCGCGGCCGCGGTGATGGACGCCGCCGCGGGCAGCGGCAGCAGCGCCATGGTGATCCGCTGCTGGCGCGGGTCGGCTTCGTTGACCGAGCGCGACGCGACCATGGTGATGACGACGCCCAACAGGGCGACCGTCAGTGGTTGTCCCGTAGCCCTGGTCAGGATGAAAAGCACCAGCAGGGAAAGGCCGAGCGCGCCCGTGGTCCGGGTCGCCATTCGCAGCCGAAGCAAGCCGGGATCGGAGCCGATCACCCAATTGCGCGCGCGCTCCTCAAGAACACTTATCGACAGACCGCCTCTCTTGCGCTTACGCATCATGGTTACCCGAACCGCGCCGCGGCGACCAAGCTAGTCTTCGACATCGTGACTGAGCCGACCCGCGCGAAGCTGGCTGACGGTCGTGACCTGCTGTTCTTCGCGCTGCCCGGGCATCATCCGGCACCGGTCGAGGACCGCCGGCCGCTGCCGGCGCGATCCACCGAGCAGCAGTCGCAGTTGCGGTTCGACCGAACCACCGGGCAATGGGTCATCATCGCGGCGCTGCGCCAGGACCGCACCTACAAGCCGCCGCCGGAGGCGTGCCCGCTGTGTCCGGGACCGACCGGGCTGACCAGTGAGGTGCCCGCCCCCGACTACGACGTCGTCGTATTCGAGAACCGGTTCCCCAGCCTGTCCGCCGCGCTGCCGTCGTTGCCCGCCGTCGCGCCGGTGCCCGCCGAGGACGGCTTCGTGACCGCGCCCGGGCATGGCCGCTGCGAAGTGATCTGTTTCTCCGCCGACCACACCGGGTCCGTCGCCCAGCTGGAGCCGGCGCACGCGCGGCTGGTCGTCGAGGCGTGGCGGCATCGCACCGCCGACCTGTTGGCCAGGCCGGGCATCGAGCAGGTGTTCTGCTTCGAGAACCGCGGCGAGGAAATCGGGGTGACGTTGACTCATCCGCACGGCCAGATCTACGGCTATCCGTACCTGACGCCGCGCACCGTCACCATGCTCGAGCAGGCGCGTCAACATCGAAAACGGCACGGCACCAATCTCTTCGGTGATTTGCTCGCACGTGAGGCCGCCGACGGCAGCCGCATCATCGCGCGCAACGAGCTGTTCACCGCGTTCGTGCCGTTCGCGGCGCGCTGGCCGGTAGAGGTGCACATCTACCCGAACAGGCTCGTGCGCAACCTGACCGAACTCAGCGGGAGTGAACTCGACGCGTTCGTCCTCGTCTACCTCGACGTGCTCGGGCGCTTCGATCGGATGTATTCCGAACCGCTGCCCTATATCTCGGCGCTGCACCAATACTCCGACACCGCGGCTCAGGCCGAGGGCTACTTCCACGTCGAATTGATGTCCATCCGGCGCAGCGCCACCAAGCTCAAGTACCTGGCGGCATCCGAATCGGCGATGGACGCCTTCATCGGTGACGTCACTCCGGAGAATGTGGCCCAGCGGCTGGCCGAACTGCGATGACGATCCGTTACGCCGCGCCGGGGCGGATCAATCTGATCGGCGAACACACCGACTACAACCTTGGTCTAGCGCTGCCCATCGCCCTGCCGCAGCGCACCGTCGCGACCTTCACACCCGCCGACGACGACGCGATCACCGTGGTCAGCGACCGCGCGGATGCCCCGGTGCGTGTTCGGATCGGCACGGCTCCAAAAGAGGTGGGCGGCTGGGCTGCCTACGTCGCCGGGGTGGTGTGGGCCCTGCGCCAGGGCGGCTACCCCGTGCCCGGCGGCACGATGTCGATCACCAGCGATGTGGAAATGGGATCGGGCCTGTCCTCCTCGGCGGCGCTGGAATGTGCGGCGCTGGGCGCGATCGCGTCCGCGGCCGGGCTCCACATCGACTCGGCGGAACGGGCCCGGCTGGCCCAGCGCGCCGAAAACGAATATGTGGGCGCGCCAACGGGTTTGCTCGACCAGCTTGCTTCGCTATTTGGCCGCGACGCGACGGCGGTGCTGATCGACTTCGCCGACCTCAGCGTCACGCCGGTGGTTTTCGACCCGGACTCCGCGGGTGTCGCGTTGTTGCTGATCGACTCCCGGGAGCGCCACAGCCACGCCGATGGCGACTACGCGGCGCGGCGCGCGTCGTGCGAGCGGGCGGCCGCCGATCTGTCGGCATCGTCGCTGCGTGAGGCGCAGGACCTCGCGGGTCGACAGGGCCTCGCCGTCTTGGCCGGCGTGCGTGACCCGGTCGACGCCCGCCGCGCCCGCCACGTGCTCACCGAAAACCGGCGAGTCACCGATTGCGTTGCGGCGCTGTGCGACTCGGACTATCCCGAGGCCGGGCGAATTTTCACCGCCTCGCACGCCTCCATGCGCGACGACTTCGAGATCACCACCGAACGCATCGACCTGATCGCGGACACCGCGGTGGGCGCGGGCGCGTTGGGCGCCCGGATGACCGGCGGCGGCTTCGGCGGCTGTGTGATCGCCCTGGTGCCGCTGGACCGTGTGGATACGGTCGGCGCGGTGGTGCGGCGCGCCGCGGCCGGCGCCGGCTTCGAGACACCTTCCGTCATGCGAACCCGCGCGGCCGCGGGTGCGGGAATCGTGTGAGCGAACCCGCGGAGCCTGCCGGTCTTTGCGGGCGCGCAGCCGGGTTCAGCCGGCGCTGATGGTGGTCTGTTCGTCGATGACGTTGGTGGCGTCCATCAACGGACCTTGATCGGTCTCGAGCCCATCGGCGTTGAGTTGCAGCACGTAGACCGCGCCCTGACTGGGGATGACCACCGTTTTCTGCGCGATGGCGCGAGTCTGACCGCTGCGCTGGTACGTGCCGCCCACCTGCCAGGCCTGGTAACCGCCGAGCGTGGAGGCGGAGCCGTTTCCGCTGCCCTGGAATCCGGGCAGATTTTGCACCTCGCCGGGCGCGTACTCGATGAGCTTCGCCGGGTCGACGTTGCCGCTCAGCCTGGAGAACAGTGCCGAGACCGTGGGCGGATCCGAGGGATTGGCGGGCGCAAGTTGCACGATGCCGCCGTAGGAGGTACCGGAGTCCGCATTGAGCTGCCAGCCCGCAGGCACCGGCAGGTCGACGTTCGGGCCGGGATCGCCGTGGTGCACCGGCGTCTCGGAGATGTTGTTGTCTTTCACGTAGTCGGCGATGGTGTATTTGGCTTTGGCCGCCGCTGCCGCGCTCGTGTGCGACGACGTTGACGAGGCCGTCGACGTGGTCGACGAAGTGGACGTCGACGTTTTATCGCCGGATTTATTGTCCTGGCCGCAACCGACGAGCACCAAACTCAGCGCTACGGAAATGGTTGCTAGCGTCAAATGTTTCATCGATCCAATCTCCCGAAAATTGGGCCGGTACCAGCGCCAGCCGTGGTGGGCTGACAGTAACCGAAATACCTTGCAGCTTTGCCGGTATTTTTCTGATCTGGCGACGCGGCGACACCGCACCGCCGATCGTTATCGAAATTCGTCGGCCAAAACGCCATACGAATATGGCGTTATGCGGTCTTTTTCGGAGTATTAGACAGGTATGCGCTCGCGGCGGGCCCTCATCGCAGTCATCGCGGCGTCGGCTGTCTTCATGGTCTTCATTGCCGCGGCGCCACCGAAGGGATACGACGGTCCGCCCGTGGTCGTGGCGAACCCGGTCGACCATGTCGCGACCCTCATCGGCACCGGGACGGGCGGCGAGACGGTGGGGGAGATCAACAACTTCCCCGGCGCCACCGTGCCGTTCGGGATGGTGCAGTATTCGCCGGACACGGTCGGCAACTACGCCGGATACAACTACGACAATCCGCGCGCCACCGGCTTCAGCATGACCCACGCGTCGGTGGGATGCGCTGCCTTCGGCGATATCTCGATGCTGCCGGTCACCGGCGCGATCGGCCTGCAACCGTGGAACGCCGCCGAGGAGATCGCTCACGACGACACCGAGCAGGGTATCCCCGGCTATTACACGGTGCGGTTCCCCGGGACCGGGGTAAAGGCCGAACTCACCGCCACCGCGCGCACGGGCGTGGGCCGTTTCAGCTACCCGCGCAACGGCCGTGCAGCCCTTCTCCAGGTGCGCTCCGGCTCGTCCTTGGCGGGTAACTCCCGAGCGACCATCCAGATCGGTGAGGACAACACCACCATCACCGGGTGGGCCACCAGCGGCGGCTTCTGCGACAAGCCGAACGCCTACACGGTGTATTTCGCAATGAAGTTCAGCCAGCCTTTCACCTCGTACGGATCCTGGGATGGCAATGTCGTCAACGCCGGCGCCCGCAGTGCGAACGCGCCGTACAGCGGCGGCTATGTGGAATTTCCGGCCGGCTCGACGCTCGAGGTGCGCACCGCGATCTCCTACGTCGGCATCGACGGGGCGTGGTCGAATCTGGCGGCCGAGGGCGCGGCGGGCTTCGATGACGTTCGCGGCGCGGCTTCGAGGGAATGGAACGCCGCACTGTCCCGTGTGACGGTGGCCGGCCGCGACTTCGACGATCTGACCACCTTCTACACCTCCTTGTATCGATCGCTTCTGCACCCCAACGTCTTCAATGATGCCGATGGCCGCTACGTGGGGTTCGACGGCTCCATCTATACGGTGGCCGCCGGCCACACGCAGTACGCCAACTTCTCCGACTGGGACACCTACCGGTGCCTCGCCGCGTTGCAGGGGTTGCTGTTCCCCGACCGGGCCAGCGACATGGCCCAGTCGTTGGTGAACGACGCCGAGCAGAGCGGTGCGCTGCCGCGCTGGGCGTTTGCCAACGCGGCAACCGGCGAGATGACCGGGGATAGCGTGATACCGCTCATCGTGACCCTGAATACGTTCGGGGCCAACGACTTCGACACCAAAACGGCGCTGCGCTACATGGTCGATGGGGCGACCAAAGGCGGGATTGGCCTGAGCGGTTATGTGGAGCGTCCCGGCATCGCCACCTACCAGCGGTTCGGGTATGCGCCCTTCACGTTGGAGTTCGGCCGCAATGGCTGGATCGCCGACGCGTCGATCACCCTCGAGTGGTCACTCGACGACTTCGCCATCTCACGATTCGCCGAGACGCTGGGCGACGCCGCGACCGCCGCCGCATTCCAGAAGCGGGCTCAGTATTGGCAGAACCTGTTCAACCCGACCACGCGATACATTTCGCCGCGCAGCTGGTCCGGCTTCTTCCGGCGCGGTCCGGGGGTTGTGGTGGCGCCGGGGAACTTCGGCCAGGTCGGGTACGACGAGGGCAATGCCGAACAGTACGTCTGGTCGGTACCGCACAACGTCGCGGGCCTGGTGACGGCCCTCGGCGGCCGCGCCGCCGTCGCCGATCGGCTCGACCGCTTCACCAAGAAGCTCAATGTGGGGCCCAACCAGCCTTACCTGTGGGCCGGCAACGAACCGAGTTTCGGTGTGCCGTGGCTGTACAACTACATCGGGCAACCGTGGAAGACTCAACGCACGGTCGACCGGGTACGCGGGCTGTTCGCTCCGACCGCCGACGGTGAGCCGGGCAACGACGACCTGGGCGCACTGGCCAGCTGGTACGTGTGGGCGGCTATGGGCCTGTACCCGGCCACCCCGGGAACGCCGATCCTCACCGTGGGCGCTCCGCTGTTCGACCGCGTCGAAATAGCTTTGCCTGCAGGGAAATCCATTCGAATCGCAGCGCCCGGCGCATCCGGGCCCCGGCACCTCAAGTACATCAGCGGCCTGAAGGTCGACGGCCGGGCAACCGACCGTACGTCGCTGCCCGAGTCGATCATCAGCACCGGCGGCACACTGCTATTTTCGCTGGCGGCCTACCCGGACAAGCGCTGGGGCACAGGCGAAGCGGACGCGCCGCCGTCGTTCGCGGCGGGCACTTCGGCGGTGGCCGTCAACGTTGCTGAGCCCGTCGTCACGATCGCACCCGGACACACCGGCAGCGTTACCGTCGATGCGCAACGCATGACGGAGGGCACCGACGGCTACGCCGTCACGGGAGCGTCCTCGGATGTCGGGATCGACGTGAAGCCCGCATCGGGTCGATTCGCCGCTGACGGATCGGCCAGGGTCACCGTTGCGATCACGGTCGCCCAGTCGGTACCCGAGGATTACTACCTGGTGTCATTGACCACCACGGTCGGCCAAAGCGTGCGTACCTCAACGGTTTTCGTAGTAGTTCAGGCGGAAAACTAGATCCTCAGACCATGTCATTGGTGGTCAGCCACCGCATCACCGGCCAGCCGACGAACACCGGCAGCCAGCAGGTCAGCACCCGGTACAGCAGGACCGACGGCACGCCGACGGCCGCCGGCACGCCGAACGCGGCCAGACCACCGATCAGGGCCGCTTCGACCGCTCCGACACCGCCGGGCGTGGGCGCTGCAGAAGCCAGCGTCCCGCCCACCATGGTGACCATGGTGACGGCAACGAAAGTCGTTCCGCCGCCGAATGCTTCGATGCTGGCCCATAACGCCAGTGCCGCACCGAGGGTGGTGCCCGCAGAACCCAGCAGGATCAGAGCCAGCCGCCGCGGTTCGCGCGCGAGCTTGACCAGATCGGTCACCACCTCGTTCAATTTGGGGCGCACTTCGGTCGCCAGCCATTTGCGCAGCGTGGGCACGAACAGGAACGTGCCGACGATGCCCAGCGCAACCCCCGCGATCAGGTACAGCAGGGTCGCGCTCGGGACGAAATGCCGCAGGTTCATCGATGCGCCGGCCGCCGCACTGAACAAGACCAGCAGCGCGATGTGCACGATCACCTGCACCGACTGTTGCAGGGCCACTGCGGCGGTCGCTCGCATCGCCGACAGGCCGCTCTTCTGTAAGAACCGCGTGCTCAGTGCCAACCCGCCGACGCCCGCCGGCGTCGTGGTTGCCGCAAAAGTGTTGGCCACCTGGGCGATTGACAGCGTCCAGAAGTTCACCATGCCGTCCGCGCAGGCCCACAATGCTGCGGCCGCTCCGACGTACGTCAGGGCCGATACCAGCAGGCCCAGCAGCGCCCACGACCAGTTCGCGGTCGTGAGTTGAGAGAAGAACGTCGGCGCCGTGCTGATGAAGGGGTACGCGACATAGACCAGCGCGCCGAAGAGCACCAGCTGAACCAACTGGCTGCGAGTGAACCTGGTGATGGTCTGGGGCTTGATCTTGTCGGCGCCGGTTTGGCGCTTGACCTCGGCCCGCGCGCCGGAGATGACGGCACCGGCGTCCGGCACTGACCGCCGAATATATTGCGGCACAGCGACTTTGGTGAGCCGACGAGAGGCGGCGAGGATGGTGTCCTTCCCGAACACTTCGATCGCCGCGCCCACCGCGGACTTCGGGTCGTAAAGGGCGGAGGCGGTCACCAGGAGCTGTGCGATGTCGGATTGGAGTTGGGCGTCGGTCGCACCGTATTCGGCGTTGCCGAACCCACCGAACATCACGGTGTCGTCCTCCACCGTGATGTGGTGGCTGCGTAGGTCGCCGTGGGCGATCCGGCGGTCGTTGAGGACTCGCAGCGATTCCCACAGCCGGGCAACGGGAATCGTTTTCGCGCATTGGTCGATGGGCGTCCCGCCAGGAGGTCGGTGCGAGTAGAGCATCCAGCCCCGGTCCAGTGGGGCGACTGCGACCGTCGCCGTGTTGGCCAGGCCCGCGTCGCCGATGGCGATCGCCATCAACGCTCGATGCTCCACGGCCCGGCGCATGGAGGTCACCAGGGGTGCGGTTTCGGCGTCGCGTAGTTTCAGCTTGTCCCACAGCTGGCGCAGGGCCCCGCCGCTGCGTTGATGCGGGCCGTACAGCTCGATCAGCGCCGTTTCCCCGAGATGTTCGCCATCGGCCGAAAGGATCAGTGGGCCGCGGCCGGCCGGCCGGACCACGGTGAGCCGCGTAACGGCGAAGCCGGCCTTGGCGAGCGCACGCACCGCGGCGTCCAGCGGTACCTCGAGCGCGGGAGTGCCGACGACGAGCACCACCAGCGCGCCGACGACCCATCCCACCGCCAGGCCCACCAACGAGCGCGCCGGGACGATGGCACTGACCACCAGATGGATGGGGACGAAGGCCAGCAGCAGCGCCCACCACCAGCGCCGCCAGCGCGCCGGCAGCCACGGCCCCGACACCGTCAGCACCGCCGCCAGCATCCCGATCCACCGGGGGTCGTCGAGCAGCTGCGCGGGCAGCGTGGTCAGCCGGTCGAGGGCGTCGAAGTGCCACCGCGGCGCGGAGAGGCCGGTGCCGCTGATCGACAACAAGACGATCGCGATCAGCCCCGCGGTGGCGTACGCGCCCAGCAGTTTCCACTGTCCGGCGACGATGAGGCCGATGAGGATCATGAACGGCAATGCCACGATCGCCAATCCGTAGATCAGGTACACCACGTCGGATTGCGTCGGCGACAAGACGCCGACGATCTGCGAAACGGATTTCTCCAACGCGATCCATTGCGGGCGGGTGATCACCGAACCCGTGATCACCAGCGCCAAGAAGAGCGACGCCAGCAGCACCCGCAGAATGTCATTGGTCCGCCGGGTCAATGGCTGCAGCAAGTTGCCGGAAACGACGACGTCGCGCCCGTCAACTCGCATGTCTCAACGATCCTTCGGGTTTGCGCCGACACCGTGCTTCCGGCCTGCTAAGTGGCCCGCCGACAAGTTAACTCAATACCCGGTTCGTGGACAGCTCCCACTCATCCGGCGCGCGTAGGGTCGGGTAAGTAGGCGTGCTGGCAAAAGCGGGAGGGAACCGGCGTGGCCACGACGGACAACGACAGCTCGGAGATCACCGAGAGCGTCGGGGCGACGGCGCTCGGCGTGGCCGCGGCCCGGGCGGCCGAGACCGAAGGCGAGAACCCGCTGATCAGCGACCCGTTCGCGTGGGTGTTCCTGCAGGCGGCCGGCAACGGCAGGTGGGAGGTTCGCCCCTGCGAACCTGCCCGCCCAGATCGCCGAGATGGAACCCGACCTCAGGCCGCGGATGCAGGGAATGGTCGACTAGATGGCCGCGCGGACGGCGTTCTTCGACAAGTTCTTCCTCGACACCACCACCGCGGGCGTGCGCCAGGTGGTGATTTTGGCTGCGGGACTGGACTCGCGGGCGTGGCGGTTGCCCTGGCCGGACGGCATCACGGTGTGCAAGCTGGACCAGCCGAAGGTGCTGGACTTCAGGGCGTCGACGCTGATGACAACGGCGCGCAGCCGACCTGCAAGCTGGCCAGCGTCCCCGTCGACCTGCGCCACGATTGGCCGTCCGCATTGCGGCGCGCGCCGGCACGGCTGGGCTGTGACGGTCACTGCGGCGCTTCAGCTGATGGCCGGCTACGACCGCAGGCCACCTCGGGACATCGACCACGCCACACCGCAGACGCTGTTTGTATCGGCGCGACGGACCAGAAAGGCAGGGTGACCGGATAGATGAGCGGAGCCAGAACCGACGACGACAGCTGGGAGATCACCGAAAGCGTGGGGGCGACCGCGTTGGGTGTGGCCTCGGCCCGCGCGGCGGAGACCCGCAGCGAAAACCCGTTGATCACAGATCCATTCGCCCAGATCTTCCTCGACGCGGCGGGTGACGGTGTGTGGAACTGGCACTCTGGCGCACAGCTACCGGACGAGGTCGTCGACGCCGAACCGACGTTGCCGTTGCAGATGCAGTCGATGGTCGGCTACATGGCTTCGCGTACCGCGTTTTTCGACAAGTTCTTTCTCGATGCCACCGGGGCGGGCATTCGCCAGGCGGTGATCCTGGCGGCCGGTCTGGACGCGAGGTCCTGGCGGTTGCCCTGGCCGGCGGGCACGACGGTCTACGAGCTCGACCAGACCCGGGTGCTGGACTTCAAGGCGGCCACGTTGGCCGAGCATGGGGCGCAGCCCGCCTGCAACCGCGTATCGGTGGCGGTGGACCTTCGCCAGGACTGGCCGACCGCGTTGCGGCAGGCGGGTTTTGATGTCCGTGCGCCCAGCGTCTGGTCGGCCGAGGGCTTGATGCCATATCTGCCGGCGGCCGCCCAGGACCTACTGTTCGAACGCATTCAGGAGTTGACCGTCCCCGGCAGCCGGGTGGCGGTGGAGGCATTGGGCCCGAAATTCCTCGACCCACAGGTCCGCGCCAACCGCCGTGAACGGATGGACCGGATCCGCGGGCTGATGGCCGGTATCGATCCGGACCGCGAGCTGCCCCGAACCGACGAGCTCTGGTATTTCGAGGAGCGGGAGGACGTAGGCGAGTGGTTCGGCCGCCACGGCTGGGAAGTGACGGTGACACCGTCCGACGAGTTGATGGCCGGCTACGGGCGCGCGGCGCCCGAGGAAGTCCGCGACTACGTGCCAGCGAATCTGTTCGTGGCAGCGCAGCGGACGTAGCTTTAGCCGAACGGAAAGATTGCGACACGCCGGTGGTCTGACCACCTGACTGGCTTTCGGCCAGCCACACTGGCCGCATGGCGCTCCAGCCGGTAAGTCGCCGATCCGTGCCTGAAGCGGTCTTCGACCAAATCGCGACCGATGTGCTCAGCGGCGAGATGCGGCCAGGTGCGGCGTTGCCCAGCGAGCGTCGGCTGGCCGAGGTTCTCGGGGTATCCCGGCCCGCTGTCCGTGAGGCGCTCAAGCGGCTCTCGGCGGCCAGCCTGGTCCAGGTGCGCCAGGGCGGCGTCACCACGGTGCGAGATTATCGGCGGCACGCCGGCCTCGATCTGCTGCCCCAGTTGTTGTTTCGCGACGGCGAACTCGATGCCGCCGTTTTCCGCAGCCTCCTCGAGGCCCGGTTGCGCATCGGCCCGAAGGTCGCAGAACTGGCAGCCGAACAACACGGACCCGAACTGGTTGGGTTGCTTGCACATTCGCTGCTCAGCCTCGAGGCCTCGGCCGGCACGCTCGAGTGGCAGCGAGAAACCCTCGCTTTCTGGGATCATCTGGTCGACAGCTCCGGTTCGATCGTGTTCCGGTTGATGTACAACCCTTTTCGGCCGGCATACGAGCGGGCTTTGACCGCCCTGGCCGACGCGATGAAGACCGAGGCCAACCGAACGGACATGTACCGGACGCTGGCCCGGGCGGTCTTTGACGGCGATGCGGCCGAGGCGGGCAAAGCCGGCCAGGACGTTCTCGAACTCGCCAACTCCACCATGATCACCGCGCTCGAATGGCGGGAGAAGCGGCGATGAGCAGCCACGCGGTGATTGCCACGTATCTCCGCGGCCAGGTGCAGCCGGGGGTCGACGCGGTCGGCGGTTTCTTCCGGACCTGCGTGCTGACCGGCAAGGCGCTGTTCCGGCGGCCCTTCCAGTGGCGGGAGACGATCGAGCAGGGCTGGTTCATCACCAGTGTCTCGCTGCTGCCGACCCTCGCGGTCGCGATTCCGCTGACCGTGCTGATCATCTTCACGCTCAACATCCTGCTGGCGGAGTTCGGCGCGGCCGACATCTCCGGCGCCGGTGCGGCTTTGGGCGCGGTGACGCAGCTGGGTCCGCTGACCACCGTGCTGGTGATCGCCGGTGCCGGATCCACCGCGATCTGTGCCGACTTGGGCGCGCGCACCATTCGCGAGGAGATCGATGCGCTCGAGGTGCTCGGCATCGACCCGATCCACCGGCTGGTGGTGCCCCGCGTCGTTGCCGCGACCATCGTCGCCACCCTGCTCAACGGCGCGGTGATAACCATCGGCCTGGTCGGTGGATTCGTGTTCGGTGTTTTCATCCAGCACATTTCGGCAGGCGCCTACGTGGGAACCCTCACGTTGATCACCGGCCTGCCCGAGGTGGTCATCTCGGTGGTGAAGTCGGCCATCTTCGGAACCATCGCCGGTCTGGTCGGCTGCTATCGCGGACTGACCACGAAGGGCGGTCCCAAGGGTGTCGGCACCGCCGTCAACGAGACGCTGGTGTTGTGCGTGATCGCGCTGTTCGCCGTCAACGTGGTGCTGACCACGATCGGCGTGCGGTTCGGGACGGGCCGCTGACGTGGCCGTGATATCCGCGCCCGGCGCGCTACGCGCCCGCTACCCGCGAACGGCAGCCAACCTCGACCGCTACGGCGGCGGCACGGTCCGAAGGCTTTACCAGATCGGGATTTTCGCGAGGTTCGCCCGGATCAGCGTCGGCCAGATCGGGTGGGCGTTGCGCCATTACCGGCGCGAGACGCTGCGCCTGGTCGCCGAGATCGGCATGGGTACCGGCGCGATGGCCGTGGTCGGCGGCACCGTCGCGATCATCGGGTTCGTGACGCTGTCCGGCGGATCGCTGATCGCCATTCAGGGCTTCGCGTCGCTGGGCAACATCGGCGTGGAGGCGTTCACCGGCTTCTTTGCCGCACTGGCCAACACCCGCATCGCCGCACCGATCGTCGCCGGGGTCACCCTGGCGGCCACCGTCGGCGCCGGTGCAACCGCCCAGCTGGGTGCCATGCGGATCAGCGAGGAGATCGACGCGCTGGAAGTCATGGGCATCAAGTCGATTTCGTTTCTGGTCTCCACGCGAATCCTGGGCGGGCTGGCGGTGATCGTGCCGCTGTACGCCCTCGCCCTCGACATGGCATTCACGTCGGGCCAGGTCGTCACGACGGTGTTCTATGGACAGTCAAACGGCACCTACGAGCACTACTTCCGCACCTTTCTGCGCCCCGAGGACGTGGGCTGGTCGGTTCTGGAGGTCGTCATCATCGCGGTGGTGGTGATGATCACCCACTGCTACTACGGCTATACGGCCAGCGGCGGTCCGGTCGGCGTCGGCCAAGCGGTCGGTCGATCGATGCGATTCTCACTGGTTTCGGTGGTGATTGTGGTCCTGCTCGCCCAGTTGGCGCTCTACGGCGTCGACCCGAACTTCAATCTGACGGTGTAACCGATGACGCCGGTGCCGCGGATGGGTCGACGCGCCTGGGTGTACGTCGAGGGTGTGATGTTGCTGTTGGTCTCCGGACTGGTTTTGGCGCTGGTGTACCTGCAATTTCGCGGGGACTTCACCCCTAAGACCGAGCTGACGATGGTCGCCACCAGGGCCGGCCTGGTGATGGAGCCGGGATCCAAAGTCACCTACAACGGGGTCGAGATCGGCCGGGTGGCCGGTATTTCGGAAATCGAGCGTGACGGCGCTCCGGCCGCCAAGCTGGCGTTGGAGGTGAATCCGCGCTACATCAAGCTGATTCCGGTGAACGTGGTGGCCAACATCGAGGCGGCGACACTGTTCGGCAACAAATATGTATCCCTGATTGCGCCGGAAAACCCGTCAAAGCAGCGCATCTCGCCGCATGATGTGATCGACGCGCGCTCGGTGACCACCGAATTCAACACGTTGTTCGAGACGGTCACCTCGATAGCCGAAAAAGTCAGTCCGATCGAGCTGAACGCGACGTTGTCCGCGCTGGCGCAGGCGCTGGACGGACTGGGAAGCAAGTTCGGGCAGTCCATCGTCAACGGCAATGCAATTCTGGCGCAGCTGAATCCGCGAATGCCGCAGATCCGGTATGACGTGCGGCGATTGGCGGACCTCGCCGACGTGTACACCAAGGCCGCACCCGACCTGTGGGCCTTTCTGCGCAACGCGATGACCACCGCACGCACCCTGACCAGGCAACAGGGCGACCTGGACGCCGCGCTGTTGGCGGCCGTGGGTGTGGGTCACAACGGGGAGGACATCTTCGCCCGGGGCGGGCCGTATCTGTCGCGCGGTGCCGCGGATCTGGTGCCGACGGCCGACCTGCTCGACACCTACAGCCCCGAACTGTTCTGCATGATCCGCAACTTTCGTGACGCCGCTCCGGAAGTCGCGAAAGCGGCTGGCGGCAACGGTTATTCGCTCGCAGCGGCCGGTTCGATCATCGGTGCGCCCAATCCCTATGTCTATCCGGATAACCTGCCGCGGGTGAACGCTCATGGTGGCCCCGGCGGGCGGCCCGGCTGTTGGCAGAAGATCACCCGGGACCTGTGGCCCGCACCGTATCTGGTGATGGACACCGGCGCCAGCCTCGCGCCCTATAACCATTTCGGACTCGGCCAGCCGCTGGCCACCGAATACGTCTGGGGCCGCCAATTCGGGGAGAACACGATCAATCCATGAAAATCACCGGTACAGCAGTAAAACTCGCCATCTTCTGGTCGGTGCTGGCGATGTTCACCGTGATGATCGTCATCGTGTTCGGCCAGGTGCGATTCGATCGCACCACCGGATACTTTGCGGTGTTCACCGACGCGAGCGGGCTACGGGCGGGGCAGTTCGTGCGCGCTTCGGGGGTGGAAGTCGGCAAGGTCGCCAAGGTGACATTGATCGACGGTGACACCCGGGTGTTGGTGGAGTTCAAGGTAGATCGCTCACTACCGCTGGACCGCGGGACGACCGCGTCGATTCGCTACCTCAACCTGATCGGTGACCGCTATCTGGAGCTCAAACACGGCGAGAGCGCCCACCGACTGGCCCCCGGTGGCCAGATCCCGCTCGAGCACACCCAGCCGGCCCTGGATCTCGACGCACTGATCGGCGGATTCCGGCCGCTGTTCAAGGCCCTGGACCCCAACAAGGTCAACAGCATCGCCCAGTCGATCATCACCGTTTTCCAGGGACAGGGCGCCACGATCACCGACATCCTCGACCAGACGGCGACACTGACCAGCGCGCTGGCCGACCGGGACAGGGCGATCGGCGAGGTGATCAACAACCTGAACACCGTGCTGGCCACCACCGTCAAGCACGAGAAGGAGTTCGATCGCACCGTCGACAAACTCGAATTGCTCATCACCGGCCTGAAGAACAGGGCCGATCCGCTGGCCGCGGCGACCGCGCACATCAGCGAGGCCGCGGGAACCGCGGCCGATCTGTTGAGCGAGGACCGGCCAGTGCTACACGACACGCTCGGGCACCTCGAGGGCATTCAGCAGTCGCTCATCAACGACCTGCCGACGGTTGACGACGTGCTGGGAAAACTGCCGGGCGCGTTTCGCGTAATCGGCCGTGCCGGCGGCATTTACGGAGACTTCTACAACTTCTACCTGTGTGACATCTCGATCAAGGTCAATGGGTTGCAGCCTGGCGGTCCGGTGCGCACGGTAAAGCTGTTCGGGCAGCCGACCGGGAGATGCACGCCGCAATGAGAACGCTGACGGAGTTCAATCGCACCCGCGTCGGCCTGATGGGCGGGCTGGTGACGCTGCTCGCCGTCGGTGTGGGGCAGAGCTTCACCAGCGTGCCGATGCTGTTCGCCACCCCGACCTATTACGCACAATTCGCCGACACCGGTGGCATCAGCGTCGGCGACAAGGTGGAGATCGCCGGGGTGAACGTCGGTTTGGTGCGTTCGCTGGTGATCAGCGGCGATCGGGTCCTGGTTGGCTTTTCGATGCCCGGCAAGACGATCGGGACGCAAAGCCGTGCCGCGATTCGCACCGATACCTTCCTGGGCCGCAAGAACATGGCGATCCAGCCTCGTGGTCCGGATGCGCTGCGGCCCAACGGGATCATCCCTTCCGACCAGACCACTACCCCGTATCAAATCTATGACGCGTTCGTCGATGTCACGAAGGCGGCGACGGATTGGAACATCGACGTCGTCAAACGGTCGCTGAACGTCTTGTCGGAGACGTTCGATCAGACCGCACCGCACCTGAAGGCAGCGCTGGACGGTGTCGCCAAATTCTCCGGCACCATCGGTAAGCGCGACGATCAGATCAAGCGGCTGCTGACCAACGCCGACAAGGTCACTCGCGTGCTCGGCGACCGTAGCCAACAGGTCGACAGTTTGCTGGTCAATGCCAACACTTTGCTGGCCGCGTTCCGGCAGCGCAGCCAGGCGCTGAGCATCCTGCTGAGCAATGTGTCATCGGTGTCGACACAGGTGTCCGAATTCATCAAGGAGAACCCCAATGCACATCACGTGCTGCTGGAGCTGGGCACGGTCAGCGACGAGCTGGTCAAGCGCAAGCAGGAACTGTCCGATGTGCTCTTACTGGTCAGCAGATACACCGCATCCCTGACCGAAGCGGTCGCGTCGGGACCGTTCTTCAAGGCGATCGTGGCGAATCTGATTCCCGCTCAGGTACTTCAGCCGTGGCTCGATGCGGCGTTCAAGAAGCGGGGCATCGACCCGGAGAACTTCTGGCGCAGCGCCGGGCTGCCGGCATTCCGCTGGCCCGACCCCAACGGCACAAGGTTTCCCAATGGCGCACCGCCCCCGGGGCCGCCGGTGCTGGAGGGCACCCCGGACCATCCGCGGCCGGCCGTACCGCCGGGATCGCCCTGTTCGTACGCGCCGGCACCCGACAGTCCGCCGCGGCCCGGAAACCCCTTGCCCTGTGCGCTTTCCGATCAAGGACCGTTCGGCGCGGTGCTCGGCGGTTTTCCGGCGCCGCTGGATGTCGCGGCGTCGCAGCCAAACCCCGACGGACCGCCGCCGGCGCCCGGTATCCCGAGCGCGCGCCGGCCGGGTGAGGCGCCGCCGGACATTCCCGGCACCGTGGTACCGCTTCCCGAGCATGCGCCACCGGGGGCACGTACCGAGAACCTGCGCCCGGCAGGTCCGACCCCGCCACCGTCGACGTTGGCCCCGGGCCTGCCCCCCGGTCCACCGGCGGCGCCGGGACCGGGACCGCAGCTGCCGGCACCATTCATCACGCCCGACGGAACAGGGGACCGATGAGCACCATCTTCGATATCCGCAACCTGCGATTGCCGAAAGTGTCCGCCCGGGTGGTGGTGGTCGCGGCCTTGGCCGCGGTCTTCGTCTTCGTCGCCGCGGCGGCCGGAGTGCAGCTCTACCGAAAACTGACCACTACCACGGTCGTCGCGTACTTCTCCGAGACTCTGGCGCTATATCCGGGCGACAGAGTCCAGATCATGGGTGTGCGGGTCGGTTCGATCGACAAGATCGAGCCGGCCGGCGACAAGATGCGAGTCACCTTGCACTACAACAACAAATACAAGGTGCCGGCCAAGGCCACCGCATCGATTCTCAACCCCAGCCTGGTGGCCTCGCGCACCATTCAGTTGTCACCGCCCTATACCGGCGGACCGGTGCTGAATGACGGCGCGGTCATCCCGATCGAACGCACTCAGGTGCCTGTCGAGTGGGATCAGCTACGCGACTCCATCAACGGGATCCTGCGGCAGCTGGGCCCGACCCCCCAGCAGCCGGCGGGGCCGTTCGGCGACATCATCGAATCGGCCGCGGACAACCTGGCCGGCAGGGGCCAGCAGGTCAACGACGCCCTGAACAACTTGTCGCGGGCGCTGACCGCGCTCAACGAGGGACGAGGGGACTTCGTCGCGATCACCAAAAGTCTGGCCCAGTTCGTCACCGCGCTGTATCAGCACAAACAACAGTTCGTCGCGCTCAACGACAACCTCGCTTCGTTCACCGACTGGTTCACCAAATCCGATCACGACGTGAGCGACACCATCACCCACCTCGACGACGTTCTCGGCGCCGCCCGAAAGTTCTTGAACGACAATGGGGCCGCGCTGACCCACGATGTCGACAACCTCGCCGACGTGACCACCACCATCCTGCAACCCGAGCCGCGAAACGGCCTGGAAACCGCCTTACACGTGCTACCGACCTTTGCGGGCAACTTCAACAACCTCTACCAGCCCGCCCACAGCTCGCTGGTGGGCCTGTTCGTGTTCCCCAACTTCGCCAACCCGATTCATTTCATCTGCAGCGCCATTCAGGCCGGCAGCCGGCTGGGTTATCAAGACTCGGCCGAGCTGTGCGCACAATATCTGGCGCCGGTCCTGGACACCCTCAAGTTCAACTACGCGCCCGCCAGCCTGAACCCGTTCAACTCCGCGGCCACGCTGCCGAAGGAAGTCGCGTACTCCGAAGAGCGACTGCGCCCGCCGCCAGGGTACAAAGACACCACCGTTCCGGGCATCTTTTCGCGCGACACCCCCTTTTCGTATGGCAACCATGAGCCGGGCTGGGTGGTCGCGCCCGGGATGCAGGGCACGCAGGTCCAGCCGGCTACCGCCAACATGCTCACCGCCGAATCGCTCACCGAGCTCGTGGGTGGTCAAGACGTCGCGCTTCCGCCGGCGGGGACCAATTCACCCGGGCCGCCGAACGCCTACGACGAGTCGAATCCGGCGCCCCCGCCGTGGTTTCCGCCGCCCGCACAGGCGGGGCCGGCCCGGTGAGCGCGAACGGCACACCGAAGCCATCAAGGCGGCCCGCCGCCCTCGCTGCCCTGCGCCGCCAGCTCGTGCTGCTACTGGCCGCGGTGATGTTGACGTCCTGTCATTGGCGGGGCATCGCCGATATGCCGCTGCCGGTCGGCCACGGCACCGGCAGTGACCACATGACGATTTACGTGCAGATGCCAGACACGTTGGCGCTGAACACCAATAGTCGGGTAAGGGCCGCCGACGTGTGGGTCGGCACGGTGCGGGCCATCACCCTGAAGAACTGGATCGCCACCGTCAGGCTGGATCTCGATCCAGGCGTGCAGCTGCCGGCGAACGCGACCGCAAAGATCGGCCAGACCAGTCTGCTGGGCACCCAGCACGTCGAGCTGGCCGCGCCGAGAAACCCGTCCGTGCGGCGATTGAAGAGCGGCGACACGATCCCGCTGAAGAATTCCTCGGCCTACCCAACCGTCGAACGGACGCTGGCAAGCGTCGCGGTGATCCTCAATGGCGGCGGCATCGCGAACCTCGACGCGATCCAAACCGAGGTCGTCAACATCCTAGATGGTCATGCCCAGCAGATGCGCGAATTCCTCGGGCGCCTCGACACTTTCATCACCGCTTTGAACCGGCAACGCGATGACCTCACCCGCGCAATCGATTCGACCAACGAACTCCTGACCATCTTCGCGAATCGCAAAGACACGCTCGACCAAGTCTTGACCGACGTCCCGCCGCTGATCCAGCATTTCGCCGACACCCGCGAACTGTTCGCCGACGCCACCGAATCCCTGGGGCGCTTCAGCAGTGCCGCCAACCGGGCGTTGACCGATACCCGCCCTAACCTCCGCCGGAGCCTACAGTCGCTGCAGCGGCCGCTGCGCCAACTCGTCCCGGCCTCCCCGTTCGTGGCCGGCGCGCTGAAGTTGGGACTCACCGCGCCGTTCAACATCGATGACGTCTCCCAGGTGATCCGCGGTGACTACGTCAATGTGTCTGCCGTGCTCGACCTGACGCTGTCCACCATCGACAACACGACGCTGACCGGTACCGGATTCTCCGGGGCGCTGCGGGCGCTCGAGCAATCCTGGGGACGCAATCCGGACACCATGATCCCGGACGTGCGCTACACGCCGAACCCCAACGACGCCCCGGGCGGGCCGTTGGTGGAAAGGGGTGAATGAAATATGTTGCCCCGCTTGATCAAAACCCAGCTGGTGCTTCTGACGGCGGTGGCCGTGGCCGCGGTGGTGGTCCTCGGCTGGTATTACCTCCGGATACCGAGCCTGGTCGGCGTCGGTCGTTACACGCTTTATGCCGAATTGCCGCAGTCCGGGGGCCTGTATCGAACGGCCAACGTGACCTATCGGGGAATCACCATCGGCAAGGTCACCGGTATCGAACCGACCGAACGCGGCGCGCGCGCAACGATGAGCATCGAGGACGGCTATCGCATACCGGCCGACGCGGCGGCCAATGTGCATTCGGTGTCGGCGGTGGGCGAGCAATACGTCGACCTGGTGTCGACCGCCAACCGGGGTCCGTACCTGGCGGACGGTCAGACGATCACCAAAAGCACGGTCCCCAGCCAGATCGGCCCTGCGCTGGATGCCGCCAACCGTGGATTGGTGGTGCTCCCGAAAGACAAGGTCGCCTCACTGCTGTACGAGACGTCGCAGGCCGTGGGCGGGCTGGGGCCATCGCTGCAACGCCTGGTGGACGCGACCCAGGCGATCGCCCACGACTTCCGGGGCAGCATCGACGACGTCGACGAGATCATCGAACGTGCGGCGCCCATCGTCGACAGCCAGGCCGATTCCGGTGAGACGATTGGGCATTGGGCCGCCAATCTGAACACGCTGGCCGCGCAGACCGCGCAGAACGATCAGGCGGTGCGGAGCATCCTGGCCGGCGCGGCGCCGACGGCCGCGCGGGTGAACAGCACATTCGGCGACGTGCGGGAGTCGTTGCCGCAGACGCTGGCCAATCTCGAGGTCGTAATCGACATGCTCAAGCGCTATCACAACGGCGTGGAGCAGGCGCTGGTGTTCTTACCCCAATCCGGTGCGATCGCCCAGTCGGTGACCGCGCAGTCTCCGGGCCAGGCCGCGCTCGGTGTCGGCGCCATCTCGCTCAACCAGCCGCCGCCGTGCCTGACCGGCTTCCTGCCGGCATCGCAATGGCGGTCTCCAGCCGACACCAGCACCGCGGCGCTCCCGGCGGGCACCTACTGCAAGATCCCGATGGATGCGACGAATGTGGTTCGCGGAGCGCGCAATTACCCCTGCGTGGATGTACCGGGGAAGCGAGCGGCCACCCCGCGAGAATGTCGGAGCACCGAACCCTATGTGCCGCTGGGCACCAACCCCTGGTATGGCGACCCCGATCAGGTACTGACCTGCCCGGCGCCGAGCGCGCGATGTAACCAGCCGGTGAAACCGGGGCTGGTGATCCCGGCACCGTCGGTCAACAACGGCCTCAACCCGGCGCCCGCCGATCAGGTGCCGGGTACACCGCCGCCGATAAGCGATCCGCTGCAGCGACCCGGATCGGGCACCGTGTTGTGCAATGGGCAGCAGCCGAACCCGTGCACCTACACCCCGAGCGGGCTGCCCACCGCGCTTTACGACGTGCGCAGCGGCAAGGTCGTGGGTCCCGACGGTGTGGTTTATTCCGTTGCGAATTCGGCCACCATCGGAGACGAGGGGTGGAAGACGATGCTGGGGCCGGCAGCGTGAGACGGGAAGGCACGCCCGGTGCGACGCTCGCGAATTCGTGACATCAAATCCGTTGTGCCACTTCACTTCAATGGCTGCAGAGGCCGGCGATTTGTTTTGTCGGTGGTGACTCCTGGACCTGAGGCGGTCCCGATGGCGTCCGACAACCCCGAATGTAGGAAATCGGTTGACCCATTTCGATGCAGGCCCGCGAAATGCCGATCCCGGCTGCGACATGTGCTATTGGGACACGCCGTAACGCGCGACGAAGTGCCGGGCGCCTCCTACGGCCAGTGGCGCATCACGGTGCGCGATCGTTCAGCCTTGACAATAGCTTGAGCCTGCTTTCGCGCCCACCGCACCCAATGTGTCTGCACCTCAACGTATTTCGGGTATCAGCCGCAGCGGTAACGACG
>NZ_JCALCQ010000011.1:0-164641 GCF_059812425.1 Mycobacterium sp. NGS56 | reverse complement strand
CCTAGTGGCGATCGCAAGCGCGGCGTAGCCGGGCGCAGCGCCGTCGCCACCGTCGGGCCTAGTGGCGATCGCAAGCGCGGCGTAGCCGGGCGCAGCGGGTCGCCACCGTCGGGCCTAGTGGCGATCGCAAGCGCGGCGTTGCCGGGCGCAGCGGGTCGCCACCGTCGGGCCTAGTGGCGATCGCAAGCGCGGCGTAGCCGGGCGCAGCGGGTCGCCACCGTCGGCCTAGCCGACGGTGTTGCCGCGCGACGGACCCGGCAGCGGATTGGTCGCCGCCGGTGGTGCCGGCTGCGGTGCGGCGGCCGCTGCGCCACCGGTGGCCCCTCCCAGCGGCGATGCGCCCGCGGGGTTACCGGGAAGCGCGGGCAGCCCACCGGCCGCACCCTGCGCCTGCTGCATCAGCCCCAGCGCCTGTGGGATCGAGATCGGCAACTTGCACTGCATCGACAGGTTCGTGAGCGGCTGGGCGATCGAGGTCATGTCGCCGGCGACCTTCGGGTTCGCCTCGAAGTAGGACTTCAACCCGTTCACCGACTGCGGTCCCGCCTGCTGCTGCAGCATCGAGGTCATCGTCTGGTTGGTCTCCGGGTGCGAGTCCAGGTAATCGCCCATCGACTTGGAGACCGAACCGATGGTGCGGGCGACCTCACTGGCCGCGCACGGGTCGTTGGCGCCGGTCGCCGGGGCGCCGGCGAGCACCGCGACGGCTGCGCCGGGCACGGTAGCGGCGATCAGCCCGGTGAAAATTCTGCGACCCCGTCCAGCGGTGGTTCTCGTCATGGACAACTCCTTAAGGTCTGCGACGGACCGCCAGCGTCGGCGCCTCGCAAACAGCTGCGATAGATGGCCCCACAAGCGAAGGCGTCCCCTGAATCTCCCGGGCGGCCTGCGGGCCATCCGACATCCTGCCACCGCCGATATCACCGCTGCCAGTTCGAACAGAGCCCACGAGGGGATATGTGACCGAAATCCCGCTTGGTCACCGGTTGGCAACGACTTGGCAACAACCCCGTCGCCGCAGCTCAGGAACTAGATAAGCCCACATATTCCACAGCCGGCTGCGGTATCGTCGCCAGCACGCGCTACGTGAGCACCGGGGAGCGACAAAATCCAGCAGTTAATGATGCGCCTCAGCCGCAGCCTGCGTAAGTACCGCTGGTTGGTCTTCACAGGCTGGCTGCTGGCATTGGTTCCGGCGGTGTACCTGGCACTGACGCAGTCGGGCAATCTCACCGGCGGTGGATTCGACGTCGCCGGATCGCAATCGCTGGCGGTGCACGACCAGCTCGAAGAGCTGTACCACGACCAGGGCGGATCGTCGCTGGCGCTGGTGGCCGCGCCCCGGCCCGACGCCAGCTACCAGGACATGAACGACGCCGTCGCGCAGCTGCGACAGATCGCCACCGCCATCCCCGGCACCGCGGAGATCCCCAATCCCACGCAGCGGCCGCCGCAGCCGGACCGCCCGTATGTGCTGTCGGTGCGGCTCGATTCCCGCAACACGAGCGACATCGCCAAGCAACTCCGCACCAAAGTCGGCATCAAGGGGGATCAACCCGGTCAGACCGCGAATGGCCGCGTGCGGCTCTACGTCATCGGGCAGGGGGCGCTGTCCGCCGCCGCGGCGGCGAACACCAAACACGACATCGCCGCCGCCGAGAAGTGGAACCTGCCGGTCATTCTGATCGTGCTGCTCGCGGTGTTCGGGTCACTGGCCGCCGCGGCCATCCCCCTGGCCTTGGGGATCTGCACGGTGGTGGTCACGATGGGCCTGGTCTATCTGCTGTCCGCCTACACCACCATGTCGGTGTTTGTGACCTCGACGGTGTCCATGTTCGGGATCGCGCTCGCCGTGGACTACTCACTATTCATTTTGATGCGGTTCCGGGAGGAACTGCGGACCGGGCGCCAGCCCCGCGAAGCCGTGGACGCCGCGATGGCCACCTCCGGGCTGGCGGTCGTCCTGTCCGGCATGACCGTGGTCGCCTCGCTTACCGGGATCTACGTGATCAACACCCCGGCGCTGAAGTCGATGGCGACCGGTGCCATCCTGGCCGTCGCGGTGGCCATGCTGACCTCGACGACCCTGACGCCGGCGGCGCTGGCGACGTTCGGACGCGCGGCCGCCAAACGGTCGGGCTTCCTACATTGGTCGCGGCGGCCCGAGAGCACGCAGTCGCGGTTCTGGAACCGCTGGATCGGCTGGGTGATGCGGCGCCCGTGGATGTCCGCGGTCGGGGCGTCGCTGGTGTTGCTCGTGATGGCCGCGCCCGCGTCATCGATGGTGCTCGGCAACAGCCTGCTGCGCCAGTTCGACTCGTCGCACGAGATCCGCGCCGGAGTCGGGGCGGCGGCCCAGGCGCTCGGTCCCGGCGCGTTGGGCCCCGTCCGCGTGCTGATCAACTTCCCCGACGGCGGCGCGGCCTCGCCCGAACACAGCCACATCATCGGCGCGATCCGCCAGCGGATGTCACAGGCGCCCAACATCGTCTCGGTGTCGCCGCCGCAGTTCGCCGAGGACAACGGCAGCGCGCTGCTATCCGCGGTGTTGTCGGTGGATCCCGAGGACATGAAGGCCCGCGAGACCGTCGGCTGGATGCGCGCGCAGCTGCCCAAAGTCCCCAAAGCGGGCACCGCGCGCGTCGACGTCGGCGGCCCGACCGCTCTGATCAAGGACTTCGACGATCGGGTGTCCGCGACCGAACCGCTGGTGCTGGGCTTCGTCGCGCTGATCGCGTTCGTGATGCTGTTGCTTTCCATTCATTCGGTTTTCCTGGCGCTCAAGGGCGTGCTGATGACGTTGCTGTCGGTCGCCGCCGCCTACGGCAGCCTGGTGATGGTGTTCCAGTGGGGCTGGCTGAAAGACCTCGGCTTCGCCCAGATCAGCTCGATCGACAGCACCGTTCCCCCGCTGGTGCTCGCGATGACGTTCGGGCTGTCGATGGACTACGAGATCTTCCTGCTCACCCGCATCCGGGAGCGCTTCCTGCATTCCGGTAACACCCGCGATGCGGTGGCCTATGGCGTCAGCACCAGCGCCCGCACCATCACCAGCGCGGCGCTGATCATGATCGCGGTGTTCGTCGGCTTCGCGTTCGCCGGGATGCCGCTGGTGGCCGAGATCGGCGTGGCGTGCGCGGTCGCGATCGCGGTGGACGCCACCGTGGTGCGGCTGGTGATGGTGCCGGCGCTGATGGCGATGTTCGCCCAGTGGAACTGGTGGCTGCCGCCGTGGCTGTCCCGCGTGCTGCCGTCGGTCGACTTCGACCGGCCGCTGCCCGAGGTCGACCTCGGCGATGTCGTCGTCATCCCCGACGACATCTCGGGGCTGGTGGTCCCCAGTGCCGACCTGCGGATGGTGCTCAAGTCGGCCGCCAAGCTCAAACACTTGGCACCCGACGCCATCTGCGTGGCAGATCCGCTGGCCTTCACCGGCTGTGGCCGCAACGCGCAGCCGTCCTCGGGCCCGGACGAGGAGCAGACCCGCGGCCTGGGGCCCGGCCAGATCCCGCACCAGGTGGCCCTCAGCGAGGAGAAGGTCAGCGTCGGCGTGGGCGCCGAGAAAAGGCCCGGCACCAACGGCAACACTAATGGCTCCCCGGCCGCCAAAAAGTTGGTCAACGGCCTGACCTCGCGCAACGGCATCGCGAAGGCCATCATGGACCGGCCCGTACACCCGGTGACGTTGTGGCGGGGACGCCTGTCGGTCGCGATCGACGCATTGGAAAGCGACAGCGACGCTGCCGTCGACGACGGGCCGAGATACGAGCGGCGCAGTCCGGTGGAGACCACCAACGTGCAGTTGCCCACCGGCGATCGGTTGTTGGTCCCGACGGGCGCGGAGGCACTGCGGCTCAAGGGCTATCTGATCATGTGCCGTAACAGTCGGCGCGATTATGCCGACTTTGCAGACATGGTCGATACGTTGGAGCCCGAGACGGCCGCGGCGGTGCTGGCCGGGATGGACAGGTATTACTGTTGTAAATCGTCTGGGCAGCAGTGGGTTGCCACCCAGCTGGTCCGTCGACTCGCAGATCCCAACCCCTGCGACTACCCCGAAGACCAGGGATCGGAAGCCGACGCTGACTCGGACTGGGAAGAAGTGAGGCAACGCTGCATGTCCGTGGCCGTCGCGATGTTGGAGGAGGCGAAGTGACGTTGGCACCCGACCGACGCCCCGCACCCCCGCCCCAGCGACAGCGTCAACCGGGCAATGGATCATCCGGCTCCTTCCAGGACCCCGATCAGCCGGTGGAGTTCTGGCCGACCGCGGCCATCCGTTCCGCGCTGCAGGGCGGCGACATCGCGACGTGGAAGCGCATCGCCGGCGCACTGAAGCGCGACCCGTACGGGCGGACCGCCCGCCAGGTCGAGGAGGTTCTCGAGGGCACTCGGCCGTACGGCATCGCCAAGGCGCTGTGGGAGGTGCTCGAGCGTGCCCGCACCCACCTCGAGGCCAACGAGCGCGCCGAGGTGGCGCGCCACGTTGGGCTCCTGATCGAGCGCTCGGGTCTGGCCCCGCAGGAGTTCGCGTCCCGCATTGGTGTCACGGCCGAGGAGCTGGACGGCTACCTCGACGGCAGCACCAGCCCGACGGCCGCGCTGATGATCCGGATCCGGCGGTTGTCGGATCGGTTCGCGAAGGCGAAGTCCGCTCGGTCAGCCGAAGCGAACTGATCCGCTACCTGACCGGCAGCACATCGGCGACCAGCCAGTCACCCCCCCGCTTGGTCAGCGTCACCCGCAGCGCTGGCGCGGCCTGACTGGGCGGCTGGCCCGGGGTGTTCTGAGTGACCCGCAGGATCACCGCCACACTGGCCGCCGAGGGTCCGATCGCTTCAACTCCGGCCGACAGCGTGGCGGCTTGCGCGGAGACGTTGTGCTGGGCCAGCTCGGCGCTGGACTTGGTGTACTGCTCCTTGAACGCGGCCGCGTGCTCCGGGACGATCATCGCCGTGGCCCGGTCGATGGATCCGGTCGGGGCGGTGGGGCTGAACGACGCCATCGCCTCCGCCATTCCGGTGGCGATCTGAACGACGTGGTGCGAGTCGTTGGTGAAGTCGTTGTCCGCCCTCGTCCAGTGCGTGTAGCCGGTCGCGACGGCCGCGCCCAGCGCCGCCGTGCACAGCAGGACAACCGCCAATCGCAACCCGGGTGCGTCGTCGTCGGTGCCGAGGCTGACCGAATCCCGGCGCAGCAACCAGAAATTGATCCCCAGGCCTTCGACGATCAGCAGGATCAGCACCGAGCACGCTGACACCCACCACAGCGGCCAACCGAGCACCAGCCCGATGGCCAGCAGGGCCGCGATTGCGGCGAGCGGCGCCACGATGTCGAACGCGAACAGCCGCCAGACGTTTCTCATCGGATCTTCACCTGATCGACGCCAGTCCGGAGATCATCTGCTTACCGTCCACGTCGGAGACGTCCAGCCGCAGGCTCCAGTGCACGGTCTGCGGCTTGGCTCCGGCGTTTTCGCTGACCGACGTGGCGATCACCATCACGGAGTCGGTTCGACTGGCGAACGGCGGCAGCTTGGTGGTGACCACCGGCCGGGAGACACCGGGCTGGGTGTCCAGGTCGTGATGCACGGTTTCGATCGCCACCGCGTCGATGCGCCCGGCGCTCTTGGACTGCAGCTTTTCCACGACGGCCTTGTAGGGCTGCACGGCGGCGTCGAAGTCGGTGTTGAGTTCGCCGACCGTCCCGTCGTGCAGCCGCTGCAGGCTGGCGTCGACGTTGCCGCTGTTCATGTTGATCAACACATTCGCCCACTCCGCGGCGGTCTGCATGGCGCGGCTCAGGTAACCGCGTTCGGCAACCTGGTCGCGGTGATCGGACCAGATGATGAAACCGAGCACCACCGCGGCCACCGACAGCACACCGAGAACCGCTGACGCGACGCCGTACGGGGAAAGGATTTCGGCGCTTTCGGATTCTTGTCCGTCGACGTCGTTGGCGTCGTCGTCGCGTTCGATGTCAATGGAATCTTCTTCGGGTGGCTCGGTTCGCTCGCCGTCGGACATGGCCCGATCGTTGCACCCGGGAAAGATGGAAGGATGGCGGGGTGACGAATACGGCCATCCGCTCGGGCATCGACCTGAGCTTTGTCGACGACAGCATCCGCCCCCAAGACGACCTGTTCGGTCACGTCAACGGCCGCTGGCTGGCCGAATACGAGATACCGGCGGACCGGGCGACCGACGGCGCCTTCCGCCAGCTGTATGACCGCGCCGAGGAGCAGGTGCGCGACCTGATCGTGGAGGCCAGCCAACAGGGTGCGGCCGCCGCCGCCGACGACGCGCAGCGCATCGGTGACCTGTACGCCAGCTTCCTCGACGAGGACACCGTGCAGCGCCGCGGCGTGCGGCCACTGCTCGACGAGATGTCCGCGATCGACGAGGCCACCGACGCTGACGCGCTGGCTCGGGCCATCGGCGCGCTGCAGCGTACGGGTGCGGGTGGCGGCGTCGGGGTGTACGTGGACACCGATGCGAAGAACTCGGCCCGCTACCTGGTGCACTTCACCCAGTCCGGCCTCGGCCTGCCCGACGAGTCCTACTACCGCGAAGAGCGGCACCTCGCGGTGCTGGAGGCCTATCCCGCGCACATCGCGCGGATGTTCGGCCTGGTTTTCGGCGGGGACCCGGGCGACCACGTCCAGACCGCCGAACGCATCGTCGCGCTCGAGGCCAAGCTGGCCGAGGCGCACTGGGATGTGGTCAAGCGTCGCGACGCCGATCTCAGCTACAACTTGCGCACGTTCGCCGAACTTCGCGACGAATCCGTGGGCTTCGACTGGGTGGGCTGGGCCACCGCACTCGGCGCCGACCCGCTGGCGCTTGCGGAAGTGATCGTGCGCCAACCTGATTACCTGCGTACCTTCGCCGAGCTGTGGCGCAATGAGGACCTCGAGGTGTGGAAGAGTTGGGCGCGGTGGCGGCTGATCCGCGCTCGGGCCTCCTGGCTGACCGACGAGCTGGTGGCCGCGGACTTCGACTTCTACGGCCGGCTGCTGACCGGCACCGAGCAGATCCGGGAGCGGTGGAAGCGCGCGGTGTCGCTGGTGGAGAACCTGATGGGCGACGCCGTCGGAAAGCTTTATGTGCAGCGGCATTTCCCCCCGGGGGCGAAGGCCCGCATCGACGAGCTGGTCGCCAACCTGCGGGCCGCGTACCGGATGAGCATCAGCGACCTGGACTGGATGACGCCGCAGACCCGGGAGCGGGCGCTAGCCAAGCTGGAGAAGTTCACCGCCAAGGTCGGCTACCCCGCGAAGTGGCGCGACTACTCCGCGCTGGTCATCGAGCGCGACGACCTGTACGGCAACTATCTGCGCGGGTACGCGGTAAACCACGATCGTGAGCTGGCCAAACTCGGCGGGCCGGTGGACAAGGACGAGTGGTTCATGACGCCGCAGACGGTCAACGCATACTACAACCCGGGGATGAACGAAATCGTCTTCCCCGCAGCCATTTTGCAGCCGCCGTTCTTCGACCCCGAAGCCGACGACGCGGCCAACTACGGCGGAATCGGCGCGGTGATCGGACACGAGATCGGGCACGGCTTCGACGACCAGGGCGCCAAATACGACGGTGACGGCAACCTGGTCGACTGGTGGACCGACGCCGACCGAAACGAATTTGCCGCCCGCACAAAAGTTCTCATTGAACAGTATGACGGCTACACGCCGCGAGGTCTGGACGGCGACCACCACGTCAACGGCGCATTCACCGTCGGGGAGAACATCGGCGACCTGGGTGGCTTGTCGATCGCGCTGCTGGCCTACCAGTTGTCGCTGAACGGTCAGCCCGCTCCGGTGATCGACGGCCTGACCGGCGTGCAGCGCGTGTTCTACGGCTGGGCCCAGGTGTGGCGCACCAAATCTCGTGACGCGGAGGCTATCCGGCGCCTGGCGGTGGATCCGCATTCGCCGCCGGAGTTCCGGTGCAACGGCGTACTGCGCAACATCGACGCCTTCTACGACGCCTTCGACGGCGCCGACGCCGGTGCGCTGTTTTTGGAACCGGAGCGCCGGGTCAAGATCTGGAACTGACACTCACCGGCGCGGCTTCGATCCGCGCGGGCACGTGCTTATGCCACGGCGTGCCGGCGTAAGGGTCGCGCCATTCGGTCGAGGTGAGCACGTTCGGCGCGACACCGGGAGTGACGGTGTGCCCGTCGGCGTCGACGTAATCGAGCCCGAAACCATTGGGCAGGGCGGCATGACCGGCCATCATCGTCTCGGTGATCTCGACGGTTGCCTCGGCGCTACCGGCCGCAGTGCTGATGCGCGCCCGGCATCCGTCGACGAGCCCGAGGAGCTGGGCATCCTCGACGCTGATCCGCAGCGCGCCGTCGGCGTCGCGTTTGCGCCAGGTCGGATCGCGGAAGATGTCATTCGCGGTGTAGGCGCGCCGCTCCCCCACCGATAGCACGATCGGGAATTCCGGTGTGGTCAGCCGTGGTGGCGTGCCGGACAGCGCCTTGAGTTCGTCGAGCATGGACGGAATTTCCAGCGCGATCCTGTGGTCGGGGTGGCTGATCAGTCCGAAGTCGTCCTCGTAGTCGTGCACGGTGAACGTCACCCCTGACGGGTTGTCCAGGATCGCGTCGAACAGCGCGTTGCCGTCGGTGTGCCCGGCGCGGCGCACCGCGTCCGGATAGCTCAGTGCGGTCTTTTGGGCCAGGCCCCACAGGGCGGCGGCGCCGCGTAATCCATCCGGCAGGGTCGGGCCCAGCGTTTCGTAGAGCACATACGGAAGTAGTTGCGCCACAGTGGGATTGGACGCAGCGGCACCGAGGAACGCTTCGGTGTAGGCCCGTCGGCCGTTTCGCGCGGCTTCGTGCAGTGGCCGCAGATCCGCGTCGTCCACCACACCGAGCGCAGCCACCAACCGTGCCCAGATTTCGGGCTCGGCCAGGGTTCCGGGCAGGGGCTCCATCAGCGGGCGGCGCAGCTGGAAGGTGTTGCGCGGGAATTCGAGGTTGAAAAAGGTGGCTTCCGGTTTCTCGAATTGGGACGCTGCGGGCAGCACGTAATGTGCGAGCCTGGCGGTCTCGGTCATCGCGACGTCGATGACCACCATCAGTTCCAGGGCGCCGAAGGCCTCCCGGCATGCGGTTGAGTTGGCCAGCGAGTGCGCGGGATTGCTGCTTTCCACGATCATCGCCCGGAACCGGTCTGGATGGTCGGTCAGGATTTCCTCGGGCACCACATTGCTGGGCACCAGGCCGGAGATGATCGGGGCACCGGTAACGGGTGTGCGACCGGAGAACTGGCCGAACAGCGGTGCGAACGACGAATGCAGGTGCTGGCCACCCCTTTTCGCGAAATTGCCGGTGAGGATCCAGAGCAACTTGTTCAGATAGGAGCACAACGTACTGTTGGGTGCCTGCTGCACGCCGAGGTCTTCGAACACCGAGACGCTGGCGGCTGTGCCGATGCGCCGCGCCGCCGTGCGCAGCAGTTCCTGGTCGACTCCGCACCGCTCAGCGTAGTCGGCCACCGGAACCTCGCGCAGCGTGTCGCGCACGGCATCCGCGCCGCGCACATGCTCGCTGAGAAATGTTTCGTTGCACAGGTTTTCCTGGACGAGGATCGCCGCCAGGGCGGCCAGGCACCATGCATCGGTGCCGGGTCGCACCCGCAGGTGGAAGTCGGCCATCTTGGCCGTATCGGTCACCACCGGATCGATGACGATCATCGAGCGGGTGGGGTCCTTGGCGATCTCGTTGAGCACCACCCGTGCTCGCGGGAAGCTCTGCGACATCCACGGGTTCTTCCCGACGAACACCGCGACTTCGGCGTGCTCGAATTCGCCCCTGGTATGACCACCGTAGAGCTGCCCGTCAACCCATGCCTCACCGGTTTTCTCCTGCGCCAGCGCATTCGACCGGTAGCGCGAGCCCAGCGCCTTCAAGAATGCGCCGCTGTACGCCCCGCCCAGATGGTTGCCCTGCCCACCGCCGCCGTAGTAAAAGATCTTGTCGCCGCCGTAGCTGTCGCGAATGTGCTTGAATCCCTCGGCGATCTCCACGATCGCGGTGTCCCAATCGATTTCCTCGTAACTGCCGTCCGCGCGGCGGCGCAGTGGGGAGGTCAGCCGGGCGCCGCTGTTCTGGTAGTGGTCCAGCCGCAACGCCTTGTTGCAGGTATAGCCCTGTGAGGCCGGGTGCGCCTTGTCACCGCGGATGCGGGCCAGCCGGCGGTCTTCGACTTGGACGACGATGCCGCAGTTGCACTCGCACAGGATGCACGCGCTGGATTGCCATTCACCGGTCATCGCAGCCTTCCTTTCCGGGCGCCCGATGGGCAGACGCCGCCAGCAACAGGTCACGCAACTGGCGGTGGACGACGTCCAGCGGCATCAGGTCACGCCGCACTCGCGCCAGCACGATTGCGCCCTCGAGCGAGGCGGGCACGAGGACCGCCAGTTCGCGCGCGCGCTCCGGCGAAATCCCGTCCGCAATGAGTCGCGCGGCGATCAGATCCGACCACCGGTTGAAGACCGCCGCGGCGCGCCCGATCACCATGCGTTGGGTGTCGTGCTGCTCCCCCGCTTCGACGGAGACCGCGACGATGGGGCAGCCGGCCCGGAAGTCGCTATCGAGTAGCTGCCGGCGGTACTTGTCGATCAACACGTCCAGCAGCTGCAGGCCACCGTCGGCGCCGGTGATGACGGCGGCAACATGCTCGCCCGCGTAGTCGACGGCCTCGCAGAGCAGCTGCGTGCGGCCGCCGGGGAAGTAGTGGTAGGCCGATCCGCGGGGTGCACCACTGTGCTCGAGCACATCGGAGATCGCGGTGGCGTGCGCGCCCCGTTCCCGGATCAGCAACGCGGCGGAGGCGACCATCCGCTCGCGTGGACCACGCATCGCACCTCCTCAGGCAGGTTATGTATGATGCTATATATAAGTCGTGTCGAGCGG
Organism: Mycobacterium sp. NGS56; assembly: GCF_059812425.1. Classification (NCBI taxonomy): domain Bacteria; kingdom Bacillati; phylum Actinomycetota; class Actinomycetes; order Mycobacteriales; family Mycobacteriaceae; genus Mycobacterium; species Mycobacterium sp. NGS56. The sequence goes on along the minus strand of NZ_JCALCQ010000011.1, from coordinate 153,709 downwards.
AAGCCCCTCCTGGCGGTCGACGCGCACGTCGATCCACACGCGCACAGAACGCGAAATCGCCCGTCTCCGAGCTGGAGATGGGCGATTCGCGTTATCGAGGGACTAGTTCATCCAGTCGGCTGATCCGTCGTTCTTCTTGTACGAGCCGCCGCTGGAGTTCTTCACGACGATCGGGTCACCCGGACCGAAGTTGTCGAAGAACCACTTCGCGTTGCTGGGGCTGATGTTGATGCAGCCGTGGCTGACGTCGCGCTTGCCCTGGTCATCGACCGACCACGGCGCGCTGTGCACGTAGTCGCCGACGTTGTCGAAGCGGACCGCGTCCTCGACCGTCACCTTGTAGCCGTAGGTCGAGCTGACCGGCACCCCGTAGGTCGAGGAGTCCATCACCACCGACGCCTTCTTGTCCTGCACGTAGTAGGTGCCGTTGGGGGTCTGGTGGTTGCCGGACGTCATGCCCATCGACATCGGAAAGGTCTTCTCCACCGTGCCGTTGCGGGCGACGATCAGCTGGTGGGTGGCGTCGTCGGCGGTGGCGATCAGCGTGTCACCGGTCCGGAAGGTGGACACGGTGCCGCCGGCGTCGACCGTCACCGCGGTGTGCGCGGGCCAGAAGTTGATTGGGCGCCAGCGCAACTGGGTCGGGGTCATCCAGTAGAACTTGCCCGGCACCGGCGGGACCGACGAGACGTGCACGGCACCGATCGCCGCGTCGGCGTTCTCGACCGTCCCGGGGAAATTGATGATGATCGGCTGGCCCACACCCACGGTCGACCCGTTGGCGGGAACGATCTTGGGCGGCCCGAACGGCGCCGTGCCGGTGAATGGCGTGGCGTTCTGCCCGTCGGCCGAGGCCGCCGCGGGCTGGGCATTGGGCGGAAGCCATGGCGCCGGTGGCTCAAGCGGGTTGGGCGGCGGCGGGGCTGCCAGCGGGTCGGGCGGAGGGGGCGGCGCCAACGGGTCGGGCGGTGGGGGCGGCCCGGGCGGGGCGGCGACCGCGCCCGGGTCAGCCGGAGCCGGGTCCGGATCCGCCGATGCGGGAGCCGCACTCAGCACGAGCGCCAAGCCCACGATGGACGCCAAACCGGTTGTGCTCAGAGCGGCGAAGAGGCCCTTCCTAGTCCCGGCCCTCGTCCAGCCTGACATACGCATACCTCCACTCGTGTTCTCGACACAGTGTGGCATAGGAGGGACGCCAGCTACCGTCAACGGCGGTGAGCCGTGCCCCGCGACGGCCAATAATTACCCGGTTGACCTGGGCGGCTATGAATCGGGTGAGCTTGTCGAAGCAACGTCCAGCATCCGCCGGTTGGCCGCGATCCCGGCCAGCGCGACGGCCATCAGGGCCGCCGAAGCGGCCAGCATCAGCGTCACACTGCTCTCATAGAGCAGGCCGCCGACCAGCGACCCGGCCATGATCCCGACCTGGAACGCGGTCACGTAGAGCCCCGACGCCCCGTCGGGGTCGTCGGCCCCGTTGCGCATCGCTGCGGACTGCATCATCGGCGAGACCGCGGTGGCCATCGCGCCCCACAACACGATCGCGGCGGTCCCGATCAACGCGGTGGCCACGCCTGTCTTACCGCCGAACGCCAGCCCGGTCAGCACCACGAAGGCCGCCGTCAGCCCCGTGAAGCACAGGATGACGGCGCTCCTGGGCCGATGGTCCAGCGGCCGCGCCACCAGCGGTAACGACAACAGACCGGCCAACCCGTAGGCGGCCAGCACGAAGGCCAGGTTCGGCCCGCGCACGCCGAGTACGTTGCGGATGATCTCGACGATGAACGTGTAGGACACGAAATGGCCGGTGACCGCGATCATTGCCAGCACGCTCACCAGAATCAGCCGGGGGTTGCGGTGGTGTCGTGATCTCGGGCCCACGTGGGCGAGCTGATCCTCGTTGAGCACCATCTCCGGCAACATCAACCGGGCGGCGAACGTGACGACGACGGCCGCGACGGTGACGCACACGACGGCCAGGCGCCAGCCCCACATCAGGCTCAAGGCCGCGGTCAGCGGGCTGCCCACCACCAGCGCGAGGCTGGTGCCGACGTAGATCGACATGGTGGCCCGTCCGGCATGGCTCGGGGGCACCAGCCGGGTCGCGATCGGTGCGATGACCGCCCACAGCAGACCGTGGGTGATGGCGCACAGCACCCGCCCGGCCGCCAGCACCGCGAAATTGGGCGCCAGCGCCGAGATCGCCTGCGAGGCGGTCAGGCAGGTCAGGCTGAGCATGAGCGCGCGCCGGCGCGGCCAATGCGCCGTCCAGCGCACCAGCGGAAACGTCGTCAGGGCCGCCACGAAGGCATACCAGGTCAGCAGCGTTCCCACCGCAAACAGACTCACGTGCAGGTCGCGCGCGATGGCCGGCAGCGCGCCGACCGGCAGGATCTCAGCGGTGACGTAGGTGAACGCCGCGGCGGCCAGCACAGCAAGCTGAGCCGCGATCCGTGGAGTCCACGTTCGCGCGGCAGCATTGGATTCGGCAGTCATGGCGTCTGTATCGGCCGGACTACCCACTTCCTGGGTTGTCGCGCCTAATGCGATCACACTGCCTTACCGTACGGACCGCAACTTCGCCTCCCCCCGCAGCACGGCCGTAGCGAAGGTCTCAACTGCGTCACCGATTGAAAAAGAACCCCTAAGTCAGGAGCGCACCAGGCGCGCGATGGCCGCGGAGGCTTCGGCGAGCTTGGCTTGGGCTCTTTCCGGGGCGTCCGGCCCCTCCTCTGCGACGGCGCGGGTGACGCAGTGATTCAGGTGCTCGTCGAGCAGATTCAGGGCGACCGACCGCAAGGCACTGTTGACGGCGCTGACCTGGGTGAGGACGTCGATGCAGTACTTGTCCTCCTCGATCATGCGGGCGATGCCACGCACCTGACCCTCGATGCGTCGCAGCCGCTTGGCGTAGTTGTCCTTCTGCTGCGAATAACCGTGCTCGTTCGTCATCTGTCACCCCTGCTGAATCGCCCGCCGCGCTGCGGCATCACACCGAACTTCAGGTTATACCCCGTTGGGGTATAACCCCGGAAATGGCCATCGCGACTGGCCAGCGCATACTTGAACGATGTCCACCACCGATTCGGCGGCAAGCGCCGACATCAAGCCGCGTAGTCGTGACGTCACCGACGGCCTGGAGAAGGCCGCCGCCCGTGGCATGCTGCGGGCCGTAGGTATGGGAGACGAGGACTTCGCCAAGCCGCAGATCGGGGTGGCTTCGTCCTGGAACGAGATCACCCCGTGCAACCTCTCCCTGGACCGGCTGGCCAAGGCGGTCAAGGAGGGCGTGTTCTCGGCCGGTGGATACCCGCTGGAATTCGGCACCATCTCGGTGTCCGACGGCATTTCCATGGGTCACGAGGGGATGCATTTCTCGCTGGTGTCGCGCGAGGTGATCGCCGACAGCGTCGAGACGGTGATGCAGGCCGAACGGTTGGACGGCTCGGTGCTGCTGGCCGGCTGCGACAAGTCGCTGCCCGGGATGCTGATGGCCGCCGCACGGCTCGACCTTGCCTCGGTGTTCCTCTACGCGGGGTCCATTTTGCCGGGGGTGGCCAAGCTGTCCGACGGCACCGAGCGTGAGGTCACCATCATCGACGCGTTCGAGGCGGTCGGAGCCTGCGCCCGCGGCCTGATGCCCCGCGAGGACGTCGACTCCATCGAACGCGCGATCTGTCCCGGTGAGGGCGCGTGCGGCGGCATGTACACCGCCAACACGATGGCCAGCGCCGCAGAGGCGCTCGGGATGTCGTTGCCCGGCAGCGCGGCGCCACCGGCGACCGACCGCCGCCGCGACGGGTTCGCGCGCCGCAGCGGTGCGGCCGTCGTCGAACTGCTGCGGCGCGGCATCACCGCTCGCGACATCCTCACCAAGGAGGCGTTCGAAAACGCGATCGCGGTGGTGATGGCGTTCGGTGGCTCGACCAATGCGGTACTGCACCTGCTGGCCATCGCCCACGAGGCCGGCGTCGAACTCTCGCTCGACGACTTCAGCCGGGTCGGGTCGAAAGTTCCGCACCTCGCCGACGTGAAGCCGTTCGGCCGCCACGTCATGTCCCACGTCGACCACATCGGCGGCGTCCCGGTGGTGATGAAGGCACTGCTTGACGCCGGGCTGCTGCGCGGCGACTGCCTGACGGTGACCGGTGCGACGGTGGCCGAGAACCTGGCCGAGATCGCGCCGCCCGACCCCGACGGGAAGGTGCTGCGCGCGTTGAGCAATCCCATCCACCCGACCGGCGGCATCACCATCCTGCGCGGCTCGCTGGCACCCGAGGGCGCGGTGGTCAAGTCGGCCGGTTTCGATTCCGACGTGTTCGAGGGCACCGCAAGGGTTTTCGACGGCGAGCGGGCCGCGCTGGACGCCTTGGAGGACGGCACCATCACCAAGGGCGACGCCGTGGTGATCCGCTACGAAGGTCCCAAGGGCGGGCCCGGCATGCGCGAAATGCTGGCCATCACCGGCGCCATCAAGGGCGCAGGTCTGGGCAAGGACGTGCTGCTGCTGACCGACGGCCGGTTCTCCGGCGGCACCACCGGCCTGTGCGTCGGCCACATCGCGCCGGAGGCGGTCGACGCCGGACCGATCGCCTTCCTGCGAGACGGCGACCGCATCCGCCTGGACGTGGCCAACCATGTGCTCGACGTGCTGACCGATCCTGCCGAATTCGAGGCTCGCCGAAAGGATTTCACGCCACCGGAGCCGCGCTACAAGAGCGGCGTGCTGGCCAAGTACGTGAAGCTGGTCAGCTCGGCCGCGATCGGCGCGGTCTGCGGCTGATCGCCGCCCCGGGCCCCGCTGATGCGGCCCGGGGGCGAATTACCTTGGGGTCTATCCGAGTTCGCGCTTATTCGTGCGTGCCCGCCGCGCGGGTGCGCATGCCGAAGTAGGTCGCGTTGAGGCCTAAGAACGTCAACAACGCGCCCGCGACGACATTCGACCAGGTCATGCCGGCGCTCAACGTGACATCCGGCAGGATCCACGTCGAGACGATGACCCACACGCCCAGCACCGGCAACGTCCAGGTCATGCCGTGCGCGCGGTCCAGCGTCGTCGCGAACCCGTAGGCCAAGAACGCCGCCGCGATCCCCGCGATCAGGTCGGACGTGGCAAGCGATGCCATGGCGTTGAATCCAACGATCCACGGCGATGCGGCCACATACAGGCCCGTCAGCAGGGCCAGACCGAACGTGACATGCGCGCTCATCGACTCGGCGACGCGCTCATAGCGCGCACGCAGAGCCAACAAATCGGGGTGGTGATCGATTGATGAATGGACTGTACTCATTTTGTGACCTTTCTGTTATGCAGCAAGCCTTTTGAGCCGGACTGCACCCATCCATCTGCCGTCAAGATTACGCCCGCGCGCCATTGGCCAGCAACGAAAATCGGCGCCCCATCGGGTCGCTCGGCGCGGCCGTATCGACGAGGCGCGTAGCGTGTTGGGTCATGGACATCGTGGACCGGCTCCGGCTCGATGTGCCGATCGGGCAGGCCGGCATGGGCGGCGGGCTGGCGGGCGCGACGTTGGCGGGTGCGGTCGCCCGGGCGGGCGGACTGGGCACGCTGGGCATCGATACGCCGCACCGGCTACGAACATCGATCGAACTGGTGCGCACACAGGCGCCCGGCCGGGCCGTTGCGGTGAATCTGTTGATGCCCTTCGTTCATCGTCGTCATGTCGCGGTCTGCGTCGAAGCCCGGGTAGACGCCGTCGTGCTGGCATTCGGCGAGAAGCGGGGTCTCGTCGCGCACCTGCGAGATGCCGGGATCTTCGTCTTCGTGATGGTGGGCACCGAAGCGCAGGCGCGCGCGGCGATCGCTTCTGGCGCCGATGGTTTGATCGCTCAGGGACGCGAGGCCGGCGGCCATCTCGTGGGAACCATGGCGGCGCTGGACTTTCTGCCGCGCGCGCTCGCCGTGGCCGCCAACCGTCCGGTATTCGTGGCCGGCGGGATCGCCACCGGCACCGACACCCGTGCCGCGCTGGACAGCGGCGCCAGCGGTGTCATTGCCGGCACCCGATTCCTGTTGACACACGAGGCCAACGCGAACCACGAGTACCAGCGCCGAGTCTTGCGGGCGGACAGGACGATCGAGACCAACCTGTTCGGCCTGAGCTGGCCGTTGCGCCACCGCGTCGTGCCCAACGCGGCCACGCACCGGTGGTGCGGCCAAGACGGCAAGGCCAAGGCGCTACCCGCCGCTTTGAATGCGGCCAGCCGCCCGCTGTCGGCGCTGGGATATTTCGACGCGGGGCCGCTGATGCGGCTGCAATCGCCGGCCTTCCCGTTCTTCACGCCGCTGGCGCCGGTCGCCGGCGTGCCCGATTCCTGGTTGGACAGCGCGGCGCTGTATGCCGGTGAAACCGCGTTGCGGATAAGCGAACTCACCTCCGCCGAACAGGCCGTCGCCGACCTCACCGCGCGCTGACACTTAGCGCACCAACGCGAGCGCGAACCCGTCCCACGGCTTGGCCCCTACCGTCTGGATCACCGCGGTGTCCAGCCGCGGATCCTCGCCCATCGCCTGCAGCGTTTGGCGTACCGCCCGCGCCTGAGCGTTGGATGCCGGCTCAAGGATCTGTCCCTGTCGAATCACGTTGTCCGCCACGATGATCCCACCAGGCCGGGCCAGTCGCACCGTCCACTCCAGGTACGCGGGATAGTTCTCCTTGTCGGCGTCGATGAAGATCAGGTCGAAGGGACCGGTCACCGTCGGCAGCGTGTCCAGGGCGGCGCCGACCACGACCTCCACCCGATCGGCGAGGCCGGCCCGCTCCAGATTGGCGCGCGCCACCTCGGCGTGCTTGGGCTCGTATTCCAGCGTCACCACCCGCCCTCGCGGGCCGGCTCCGCGTGCCAGCCAGATGGTGCTGAAACCACCTAATGTGCCGAGCTCGAGGATGCTGCGCGCACCGATCGCAGCGGCGAGCAGGCTCAAGAACTTCCCTTGCTGCACCGATACCGCAATCGGCGGCAATCCGGCCGCGCTGCTGGCCTCGAGCGCCGCGCTCAATGAGGCATCGCCGTCGACCACCGTGTTGTCCAAGAAAGCGTCGACGTCTTTGGGGGTTGGTTGCCCGGTCATGATGCCCACGCTAGCCGCGCGCGACCAGGCCGGCACGACGAGTGGAGTGGGTATCGAACCGACCGCAGGCCGTTTACTATATACCCGTGGGGGGTATACAGTGAAGGTGCGGTCGACCCGCACCGCACGAGTCACCACACGAGAAAAGGTGAGATAAATGGCAAGTTACGAGGCCGGGACCGAGCTGACATGCGGCCACGAAGGCTGCGGCTGTCGCGTCCGCATCGAGGTCCCCTGCCACTGCTCGGGTTCGGGTGAGCCATATCGCTGCACGTGCGGCGACGCGCTGGTCCCCGTCAAGTAAGCCGTCGGACCGGTCGCGCGTTCGGGTGTGCACCCGTGTAAGTCATCGCCCGAACGTGCGACCGGTCAGCTCGACCGAGGCTTCCAGCCTCATCGCTGTCGCCGACACACCCACCGCCGCCGTATAGGCGCCCGGGTGGATCCGCCAGCTCTTGGCGCGGCCGTCGTAGCGGGCGAGCAGGCGCGGATCCGCCTCGACGCTCACCCGTTGGGTCGCATCCGGCTCGAGCTCCACCCGCGCGAATCCCAGTAGCCGTAAGCAGGGTTCGCCGGCGGCGGCCGTCAAGTACAGCTGGGCTACGTCCGCCCCGGCGCGGTCGCCGACGTTGACGATGCTGAAACTGGCGCAAATGGTGTCTTCGCCGCTGACCACCAGGTCGCGGTAGTCAAACCTGGTGTAGGACAACCCATGACCGAAGGCGAACATTGGTTCGTGACCGCGCGCGGCAAACCAGCGGTAGCCGACGTCGGCTCCTTCGAGGTACTCGATCGTGGTCGGTGTCCCCCACGGTCCGTCGGCTTGGGGGAGCTGCGGACGCGGGGTTTGGGCTAGATCGATCGGAAAGGTGATCGGCAGCCGCCCCGACGGATTCACCTTCCCGCTGATAATCTCTGCGATGGCCCGCGCGCCGGCCTGGCCCGGAAACCACGCTTGCACAACTGCATTCACCGAGTCCCGCCAGGGCATCGACACCGGATTTCCGGTCTGCAGCACCACGACGGTGTTGGGATTGGCCGCCGACACCGCCGTGATCAGTTCGTCTTGGCCCCACGGCAGCGAGAGGTCGGCGATGTCGAAGCCCTCGCCCTCCGCGCGCACTGCGAACACGATCACGATGTCGGCCATGCCCGCCGCCCGCACCGCCTTGGCCGGACTTATCCCGGGATCGAACTCAATCTGGGCGCGCGGAAGGTGTTTTCGCAACTCGTCCATTGGACTCGGGGCCAGCAGGTACAGCTTGCGCAGCCCGGCCTCGGGCCCCTTGCCGCCGATCGGGACCACATCCGCGTATCCGCCCGGCGGAACTACGGTGCTGGAACCAAATCCGGCCGACACACCCAGATGGGAATACCCGCCGATGACGGCGATGCGCACGCTCGACCCGGACACCAACGGCAACAGCCCCCGGTTGGTCAGTAGCACCGTTCCCTGCCGCGCGATGTTCAAAGCAATCTCGTTGTGCGCTGCCATGTCCGGTGTCGACGCCGCCTCGGCGTCGTCAACTCCGACCGCGAAGATCGACCGCAGAATCCGGCGAACCATGTCCGAGAGGCGCTGCTTGGTCAGCCGGCCGTCGGCGTACGCCTCGCGTAGCGGCGCACCGAAGGACTCGGCCCGCCATAACAGCGCGTCGATCTGGGCCCCGCACTCCTGATCGAGGCCGGCCAGGGCGCACCGCCAGCTTGGTGTGGCACCCCAATCCGACATCACCCACCCCCGATAACCCCAGGCTCCTTTCAACACGTCGTTGATCAACACGGCATTCGCCGCGGCATACTCACCATTGATCTTGTTGTAGGCGGTCATCACGGCGCCGGGTTGGGACCGCTCGATCGCTAATTCGAAAGCCAGCAAGTCGGATTCGCGATGCGCATCGGGATCGATGACCGCGTCCAGGAAATGCCGATTGGTCTCGTTGCAGTTCAACGAGTAGTGCTTGACCGTCGAGATCACGCCATGGTGCTGGATGCCGTCGACCGATTCGGCAACCATCGTCGCGGTCAAAAGCGGGTCCTCGGAATGGTATTCGAAGTTGCGACCGTTGCGGGGGTCGCGGGCCAGGTTCATCGCGCCCGCGAGCTGCACAGTGAACCCGCGGCTGCGTGCTTCGCGGCCGATCACTTCGCCCGCGGCCCGGGCCAGCGACGGATTGAAGCTGGCGGCCAGCGCCAGACCGGCGGGCAGCGCGGTGGCAGTGTCGCCCGGGCGGAATCCGGGGTTGGTGACGCCCAGGCCGGCATCGCTCATCAGCAACGCCGGGACACCCAGACGCGGAATCCCCGGCACGTATCCGGCGCTAATCGGCGCATCCGCGGGGATGCGCTCGTCGCGCACCGGCCACATCTCGCCGGCCCCCATCACCGACACCAGTAGTGCGAAACGTTCGTCGTCGGTCATCTGGGCTTCGACCTCGCGTGCCCGCGCATCGGGATCGGTGGGGCTCACCGCACGCCCTCTTTGGCGTAGATCACGCGCAGCACGTGCCCCAGTTCCGGTCCCATCACCAGCTCCGTCAACTCGCAGATCGTCGCGACGAACTCGGGGCCGTGCGGCGGCTCGGCCTGGCACAAATGATGCGCCACTTCATGCAGAATCACCAGCTCACGCAGCGCCCAGTCGGCGGTGTCACGATCGGGGACCGCGATAATTCCTGTGCCGTCCCGGTTTTCGTAGTGTGCAGCGCTGGCGGCGCGCCGTCCTCGCACCCGTAGCGGCGCCACCACCGGCCACCGTTGCCGCACCGCCGGCAGCGCCAGCACGTCGTCCACATAGCGCTGCGCGGAGGCCACCGAACCGAATCGCCCCTCCGGTGGCAGCGTCAACTGCGTGCCGAAGAACTCCACCACCGGTGAACCGTGCTGGGCGGCACGGTCGAACAGCGTCCGGACGAACTCCTCGGCCGCATACACCTTGGAGCGCTGAGAATCCCGCGGTGGGGAGTTCTCCGCCGTCACCCGCTCAGCGCGCTCCGCGCCCCGGGAAGTTCGGGACTGTTGCCCAGGCGTGCCCGCTTGCCGGCCCGGTCCCCGGCGCGGCGCGCCGCGGACGAATACCCCGCCGACACCCGTGCGGCCTGCCAGGTGCCGCGGGCCTTCGACGCACTGCGGTAGTAGTCCACCAGCTCGACTTCCTTGTCCCGCAACGCGATAGCGGTTCCCGGCGACCGGCTGCGGTCTTTGGTGGCTTCCCGGCGGGCCTGGTCGCGGGCCTCGGTCAGCCGCTGGCCCACGCGTGCCCCGAACGCCAGCTGGAAGTTGAGCCGGGCGGTGATCGTCGGCGTGGGACGATGCGCACCCGAGGCGAGGTAGGCGTCCGACGCGCGGACCATCTGCACGACCAGGCTGGCGTACAAGGCGTGGCTGGCATCGATGTCCTCGACGAACCCGTAGGCGTACACGAACGTCGAGTTCGAGGCCACGTCGCAGCGCACGTCGTTGGCAGCGGCGATCAGCACGAACAGCTGCACATATGTGCGTAGCCCCTTCGTGCCGGCGTTCCCGATGGTGATGGTGCGCTGCGTCGGCGTCTGCGCCGCCGACCGCTGCGCCGAATGGGAGCGCGCCACCGCCAGGTCGATGGACGCGGCCGTCGCGAGCCGCTGCGCGGCCGACATGAACGCGTCGGCTTCGTGGGTGTTGTCGGTGCCCTCAGCCTGACGCAGCAATGCTGCGATGCGGGCCAGCATCTTGTCGTCACTCATGGCACCGCTCCTCCCCATCGCTCCGCTCTGCATCGTCGCCAGCGCGACTCATAGCGCCAAGGTACGGGAGCGGTCCGACACGCCCGCCTCACAGGCGAGCGGTGATCCAGGAGACCACGTCATCAAGCACCTGTTCGCGCTCGGGCTCGTTGAAAACCTCGTGGTAGAGCCCCGGATAGACCTTCAGCTCGACGTCGGTGGACCCCACGCACTCGACGAGACGCCGGCTGCCCGCGACCGAGATCAGTCTGTCCTGCTCCCCGTGCACCACCAGCAGCGGCGCCGTCAGGGCCGGTGCCCGCCGCGGCATGGTCTCGCCGACCAGCAGCAACGCACGGCCGATGCCGGCCGGCACCTTGCCGTGATACACCAGGGGGTCTTCTTTGTAGGCGGCCACCACCGCAGGGTCGCGGGAAATGGCGTCCACGTCCAATTCCTGCGCCGGCAGCCCGGGCACGATGGCGCCCAGCACCTTAGCGGTCAGCGCCAGCAGCGGCGAGATCTGATCCTGGGCCGCGACCGCGGGCCCCGACAGCACCATCAGGTCGTAGTTGTCCGGTCGTTCGACGCCGTAGGCGAAGACGATTCCGCCGCCCATGCTGTGCCCCAGCACAATGCACTTGAGGCCGTGATGTTCCCGGGTGGCGATGCCCACCAGGGTGTCGAAGTCGGAGGTGTACTCATGGATGTCGCGCACCAGTACCCGCTTGCCGCCGGAGCGGCCGTGCCCCCGATGGTCCAGCGCATAGGTGACCAGCCCGGCCTCGCCGAAACGCTTTGCGACGTGGTCGTAGCGACGGGCGTACTCGCCGAGACCGTGTGAGAGCACCAGGACGGCTCGCGGCGCGGTTTCGGGCGTCCATACGTCGTAGACGATGCGCACACCGCCGAAGCCGTCGAAACTGCGTTCGGTGCGGTTCACTCGGAGGTCCTACTCATTACCGGCAGCGTAATGGCTGCTGTTGTGGGCCGGGTGCCCCGACACTGCGTAGGCTCATGCGGATGAGCCTTCTCGCGCATAACTCTGGAGGTGACCCGGTAGCCGGCGAGGGTTTCTCGGCGCACGCAGAACCCTATCGCCGCGAACTGCTAGCCCACTGCTACCGGATGACGGGGTCCGTGCACGACGCGGAGGACCTGGTGCAAGAGACCCTGCTACGGGCCTGGAAGGCGTACGACCGTTTCGAAGGCAAGTCCTCGATGCGAACGTGGCTGCACCGCATCGCCACCAACACCTGCCTGTCCGCGCTGGAGGGACGCCAGCGCAGGCCGTTGCCGGTGGGCCTGGGTGGTCCGAGTTCAGACCCGACCGCCGAGCTGGTGGAGCGACGCGAGGTGCCGTGGCTCGAACCGCTGCCGGAACTGACCGAGCATCCGAACGACCCTTCGGTTGTCGTCGGGTCGCGGGAGTCGGTGCGGTTGGCGTTTGTCGCTGCGCTGCAATACCTCCCGCCACGACAACGGGCGGTGCTGCTGCTGCGCGACGTGCTGGGATGGCGCTCCGCCGAGGTGGCCGATGCGGTCGGAACCACCACCACCGCCGTCAACAGCCTGCTGCAGCGGGCCCGGTCCCAGCTCGAAGCGGTTGGGCCCAGCGCCGAAGACGAACTGGTGCAGCCGGATTCGGCCGAGGCCCAGGATCTGCTGGCCCGCTACATCGCCGCGTTCGAAACCTACGACATCGACCGGCTGGTCGACCTGTTCACCGCGGAGGCGATCTGGGAGATGCCCCCGTACACCGGCTGGTATCAGGGCGCGGGCGCAATCGTCACGCTCATTCATCAGCAGTGCCCGGCGCAGGGCAGCGGGGACATGCGCTTGCTGCCGCTGATCGCCAACGACCAGCCCGCCGCAGCCATGTACATGCGCGCCGGCGCGGCGCATGAAGCTTTTCAGCTGCACGTGCTGGATGTGCAGGAAGGCAAGGTATCCCACGTGGTGGCTTTCCTCGACGACACGTTATTCGCCAAATTCGGGCTGCCCAGTTCGCTGTGCGCGGGCCAGAGTTGAGAAAGATGCTGCCGTGACGAATACCGCCCAAGTGACGCCGACCCCCGGCAAGCCGGCGCTGCTGCTGAGCGCCTTTGACCTGGCCGAGACGGGCTACGACGTCGAGGAGTTCTTGGTCGCCGGCACGGCGTGCCGCTACACCGCGGCGAACGAGCTGGGTCCCGATGGCCGCTGGGACGTAACACCCTCTGGCTCGGCCGGTTTCACCACCCGCATCGTGGTGTTGACGCCGTCCGATCCCGCTCGGTTCAACGGCACGGTGCTCGTTGAATGGCTCAACGTGAGTGGTGGCATCGACGCCGCCGCGGTGTGGATGATGGCGCACCGCGAAATGCTGCGCGCCGGTTACGCCTACGTCGCCGTCTCGGCTCAGCGGGTGGGAGTCGAGGGTGGCGAAAGCCTGCTCGACGCGGATATGTCACTGAAAAGCCAACATCCGCAACGGTATGCGTCCCTGCACCATCCGGGCGACGCGTTCTCTTACGACATCTTCTCCCAGATCGGCGCCCTGATCAAAAATGGCGAACCCGGCGCCATCCTGCAGGGGCTGCCCGCACAACGTGTCATCGCACTGGGCGAATCCCAATCCGCCATGTTCCTCACGACCTACATCAACGCCGTCGACCCGTTGGCGGGTATCTACGACGGATTCCTGGTGCACTCCCGGTTCGGCCCGGCCGCCCCGCTGGACGGCAGCTCGATCTTCGAAGAATCCGCCGCGACGCGGGCGGTGGCGTTCCGCCCGGAACTGCGGGTCCCACTGCTGACTGTCATCACCGAGACCGATGTCCTCGGCGGCCCGCGCGACGGCTACTACTTCGCTAGGCAGCCGGACAACGAGCTGCTGCGGGTTTGGGAGATCGCCGGTGCCGCCCACGCCGACAACTACACGATCCAGGTAGCGTTCATCGACAGCGGGTCGGCACCGCTCGAGACCATCGTGGCCGGCTACACGCCGACCAACATGCTGATGGGCCAGCAACTGGCGCACAACATCAACTTCGGTCCGCAGCACCATTATGTGGTGCAGGCGGCGCTCGCGGCGCTGAACACCTGGGTCGCCACCGGCGAACCCGCGCCGCGCGCGGACCCGCTCGAGGTCCGCGAAAGCGATGGGCCGCAACCCGTTCCAGACGGCAACGGACTAGCCCGCGGTGGCATTAGAACGCCATGGGTGGATGTGCCGATCGCCAGGACGTCGGGCCTGGGTGGCGAGGAGAGCATCATGTCGGCCATCTTCGGCTCCGGAGAGCTGTTCGACGCCGACACGATTCAGCGGCTCTATCCGGGTGGTGCCACGCAGTACCTGGAAAGCTTCGCCGCCGCCCTCGAAGCCGCGATCGACTCGGGGTTCATCCTGGCGGCCGACCGTGCCGAGATCCTGGAGCTCGCCGCCGCAACGTATCCCGGCGGCCGCGCTTAGAACAGGCGGCTGTCCGGCGGCGGGCCCGGTACCCGACGCAGCAGGCCGGCCCCGGTGATCAGCGGCAGGTCCAGCACGGACAACAATCCGGGCGGGGCCGCGCACACCGCGGGGATGGCGTTGACCATCCGCGACGCGCCGGCGATGCGGGCCCCCAGGTCGTGGTCCGCGTCCTCGGCCATCTCGAATTCGCAGCGCATGCTCGGCGACCCCTCGATCTCCACCCGGTATAGCCCCTGTCCGGACGCAGGCCCGTAGCCGAGGTCCTTCGGTGTGATGGAGATACGCGGCTGCGGCCAATCAGGGGCGATGTCGTCACGCATGCGCGTCACATGGTCAAGCACGAAAGTCGGCCTCCCGTCCACGTAACCGGTGAGGGTCGAACGCATCGCGGCGACGGTTCCCGCGGCGATATGACCCGTCGGGGTGTCGAAGGACTCGGTAGCGGGGATCCGCTCGTTGCTCTCCTCGATGTTGTCGATCTTGACGCCCAGCGCGGCGGCCAGCTGGTGCAGCACCGGACCCCAGCCGAAGGTGAAGATCCCCGGTTGGGCCGCAAGGGCCGGGTAGTCCGGTTGTTGGCCGAAGCCGAGGATCTCATACACGGCGGACCTGTCCGGATAGGTCGCGTAGTTGAACACCTCGGTCACCCGCACCGACTCGATCACCCGGGCGACGCCGGAAAGCACCAGCGGCAGAACGTCATTGGCGAACCCGGGGTCGATGCCGGTGGTGAAGAACGATACGCCGCCGTCGATCGCGGCCCGGCGCAGCGGGTCGGTGAAGGCGGCGCGCTCCCGTTCTGGGGCGTCGGGAAATACCAGCGGCACCACCGAGCACGACACCACGTTCTTACCTGCCCGCAAGATCGACACCATGTCCTCGACAGCCTCCAGCGGCCGCAGATTCGCGGCGGCCGCGTATACCACCACGTCGGCGTCACCGGCCAGCAGGGCCGCCGGATCTTGCGTGGCCACGACGCCGACGGGCGAGATGCCACACAACTCTCCCGCATCGCGACCGGCTTTCGCGTCGCTGTGCACGACCACATCGACCAGTTGCAGCTCCGGATGGTCGATCACTCCGCGTAGAGCGACCACACCCATCGAGCCCGGCCCCCATACTCCGACCTTGACCACGATTTTCTCCTAATATTAGGACGTATATCCTTGCATTTTGGACGGATCGTAGGGAGGTGGCGGTGGATACGTCAACGGCCAAGACCCGCGGCGAATCGGGCGCCAAATCACCACCCACCGCCCGGGTAATGAATGTCCTTGCTGCACTCGCGAATTCGCCACACGGACTGTCCTCAGCCGAGCTGGCGAAGGCCTGCGTGATCAGCACCTCCACCTGTGCCCTGGTGCTGGCCGAACTGGAACGCCGGGCCTGGGTCGCGCGCCGCGACGATCGCCGCTACGTGCTGGGCAGCGGATTGTTCGGACTGGTTCACGGCCTGCGTGAGCAGTTCCCCCTGCTGGACCGCGGGCGTGACGCATTGCGCTTCCTGCACCACACGCTCGGGGCGGGTTGCTCGATGTCGCGGATCGGCACCCGGCACCTGATTACCGTCGATGCGGTCGGCCATGGCACCGACGGCGAGCACGCCGTGGGACAGCGCTTTCCCATCGACCCGCCTTTCGGTCTGGTCGCCATGGCCTGGCGCGACGACGACTTCGTCGAAGCGTGGTTGCATCGGGTGGTGCCCAGGCTGACCCGCACCGAAATCGCAGAGCACCGACGGGTGCTCGCCGATATTCGCGCCCGCGGCTACGGTGCGTGGCGCTTCGACGACACTCACCGCTCGCTGCACACTCGGCTTGCCGATGTGCTGGCCTCGTTGGAGCCGACGGCGCAGGTCACCCGCCAGCTCACCACGCTGATGACGATGGTGACCCTGCGGTCGGTCACCGATGTGCTTGAAACAGAGCTGGCCGCAGCGGAATTCGTGGTCCTGCCGATATTCGGCCATGACGGCCAGCCGGAGTACCAGATCGAGATCCACCTGGGTCACTCCACCGGGCTGACCTTGCCGGAACTCGACAAGGCGCTGCTGCAGGCCCAAGGGCTGCTCACCACGGCGGTGACCTGATCCGGCAGAACATTAGGCTGGAGCGATGTCCGCCACCACCGAGATAAGGGATGGCCGAACCCGGGCCGTCACCAACACTCCGTGGCTGACATCTCGGCACTCTTTCTCATTCGGTGACCACTACGATCCGGACAACACCCATTTCGGGCTCCTGCTGGTGAACAACGACGACATCGTCTCGCCGGGAACGGGATTCGACACCCACCCGCACCGGGATATGGAGATCGTGACCTGGGTGCTGCACGGCGAGCTGTCGCATCACGACTCCGCGGGCAATCGAGGCGTGATCTATCCCGGTCTGGCGCAACGCATGTCGGCCGGGAGCGGAATCCTGCACTCGGAGCGAAACGACTCTCGCAGCGAGCCGGTTCATTTCGTGCAGATGTGGGTGGTCCCCGATGAGGCCGGTGTCCAGCCGAGCTACCAACAGCACGATATCGACGAGAAGCTCTTAGCGGGCAATCTTGTTACGATCGCCTCAGGCATGCCCTCGCATGACGCCGCGATCACCCTGCACAACCGCAACGCGGCGCTGCACGTGACGCGGTTGACCGCCGGTGCGGAGGTGGACCTTCCGCGGGCTCCCTACCTGCATCTTTTCGCTGCCCGTGGCCGGGTCGACGTGGAAGGAATCGGCGCGGTGGCCCACGGCGACGCCGTCCGATTCACCGACTGCGACGGTCGGCGCGTATCGGCGAGCGAGCGGGCAGAACTGCTGATTTGGGAGATGCACGCGAAGCTTGGTGACTGAGGCCATAGAGGGCCGGCTCCGCAGCCCATAGAGTGGGCTCGACAGACAGGAGTCGGCATGCCTCACTCGCACCCGCAGCACGCGGCGCCCAACCCCAACCGGAACATCACGGCGATCCGCACCGTGCGGTTTTGGGCGGCACCCCTGGTGATCACCGTGGCGTTGATGTCGGCGCTGTGCGCGCTCTATCTCGGCGGCATCTTGAACCCGACGACCAACCTGCGTCATTTCCCCATCGCGGTGGTGAACGAGGATGCCGGCCCCGGCGGCGCACAGATCGTCGACCGCCTGGTTAACGGGTTGGACAAGAGCAAGTTCGACGTTCGGGTGCTCCCCCGTGGCGAGGCCAAGCACCAAATGGACACCGGCCGGGTGTACGGCCAGGTGCTGATACCGCCGAGCTTCTCGTCGAAGCTGCGGGACTTCGCGACCAGCGCGGTGCTGCCGGCCCGCGCGGACCGGCCATCGATTACCGTCTCCACCAATCCGAGGGCCGGCACCCTCGGCGCGAGCATCGCCGGTCAGACCCTCAACACGGCGATGGGCATGGCCAACGGCATAGCCGGGCAACGGGTTATGGCGGAGGTCGCCGCGCAGACCGGCGGCGCGCCGCTGGCGGGGGCGGCCCAAGTGGGCCTGAGTGCCCCCATCGAGATCCAGTCGAACGTGTACAACCCGCTGCCGAACGGCACCGGCAACGGCCTGTCCGCCTTCTACTACGCGCTCTTGCTGCTGCTGGCCGGATTCACCGGCAGCATCGTGGTCAGCACACTGGTGGACGCGCTGCTGGGTTATGTGCCCGCCGAATTCGGCCCGGTGTACCGGTTTGCCGAGCAGGTCAGGATCTCCAGATTCCAGACGCTGCTGCTGAAGTGGGCCCTGATGGTACTGCTGGGGCTGCTCACCTCGGCGGTGTATCTGGCGATCGCCGACGGGCTCGGCATGCCCATCGACCACAGCTGGCAGCTCTGGGCGTTCGGCGTCTTCGCGATCGCCGCGGTGGGAATCACGTCCAGTTCCCTACTATCGGTGCTGGGCACTGCCGGAATGTTGGTCAGCATGCTCATCTTCGTGATCCTCGGGCTGCCGTCAGCCGGCGCCACGGTACCGCTGGAGGCCACACCGTCCTTCTTTCGCTGGCTGGCCGAATTCGAACCGATGCACCAGGTCTTCCTCGGGGCCCGGTCGCTGCTCTACTTCGGCGGCCGTAGCGATGCCGGCCTGACCCAGGCCCTGAGCATGACCACCATCGGCCTCGTCATCGGATTGCTGCTTGGCGGTGTGATCACGCATCTGTACGACCGCAAGGGCTTTCACCGAATTCCGGGAGCGGTCGAACTGGCGATCGCTCAGGAGCACCAGGCGCAGCATCAGGCCCGCCGCGCTAAGCACGCCGAACCCGCCGCCAACACGCCGGCCAAATCCGAGCCGGCCGAGCAAGCCGCCACCGAGCCGGCCGACCCAGCGGCCACCGCACCGGCCGGAACCGCGGCCGCTGAGCCCGAAAGCTCAAGCGAGCAAGCGTAATTCGGGCGTAGCCCCGCCGTCACCGCAACGTTATTTATGTTGACAGTGTGACTATTGAGGCTGATGATGATTCAGTTGTGTTCGGTTCCGGGCGGAAAGGGCTATCGTGCTGACCCGACGCGCCAGCTTCCGCCGGCTCGCGGCGTGCTGCGCCGCCGTCATCGCGTGCTTCGCGGTGGCGATCACGTCGGGCCAGCCCCTAGCCCGCGCCGCCGACGGCCGCGACCTGCTGGCCAGCGCAATCGGCAGCACCCGTGGTTCCTATCTCGTGTACAACTTCGGCCCCGGCCATCCCGCGCCGATGCTCAACGCCGGCGGCAGCTGGTACGAGATGAACAACGGCGGCCACCTGATGATCATCAAGAACGCGGCGGGACGCCTGTCGCCGCACCTGCTGGTCGACACCCACCGGGGTGATCAGGCCCGGTGCGAGAACAACCCCGGGGCTCGCACCGCCGAGGGTCTTTGGCAGGCCTCGGAGTTGTACGCACCGCTGCAGGCTTGGCAGCGGATGGGTCAGCCGACCATCGCGATCAACGCCAACTTCTTCGACGTTCGCGGGCAGAAAGGCGGATCGTGGCGCCAGACCGGCTGCAGTTCGCCGCTGGGCGCCTTCGTCGACAACACCCAGGGCCAGGGTCGGGCCAATCAGGCTGTCACCGGTACCGTCGCCTATCCCGGCAAGCAGGGCCTGTCCGGAGGCGGCGAAAGCTGGAGCGCGCTGTCGACCATGATCCTGCCGTCCGGTGGCGCGCCATATGTGTTGTGGCCCAAGACGAAGAGCGACTATGACGCCGCCACTCCGGTGGTCGCGGACCTGCTCAACAAGAACGAGAGATTCGTCGCGGTCTCGGGCATCGGTCTGTTGGCGCCCGGCAACACCGGACAACTGCACGACGGGGGGCCGAGCGCGGCCCGAACGGCGATCGCTTACGCCAGGCAAAAGGACGAGATGTACATCTTCGAGGGCGGCAACTACACCCCCGACAACATGCAGGACCTGTTCCGCGGGCTAGGAAGCGATAACGCCGTGCTCCTTGACGGGGGCGGCTCGTCGGCGTTCGTGCTGCGCCGCGACACCGGGGGCATGTGGGCCGGCGCGGGATCACCGCGCGGATCGTGCGACACCCGGCAGGTACTCTGCGATTCACACGAGCGGGCGCTGCCCAGCTGGCTGGCGTTCAACTAGTAACGGCTGCCGTGCTTTTCGTCGCCGCCGGACCGAACCGGAAGATCAGCAGGCTCGTTGCTATCACCGTCGCGGCGACCACGAACACCGGGGCGATCACATATCTCGACATCGTCGCACCGAAGAAGGCACCGGTGCACATGGTGGCGACCACGCCGATGCGCAGCCGGTGGCGTTCGCCGGTGCCACCCGCCAGGCGACTGTCCAGTCCGAGGCTGACGATCGTCGACGTCAGCACGGTGGTGGACAGTTCCTGAATACCGAATTGGCGCGCACTCGAGTGTTGTAAGCCGAAGGTGATCGCGAGAACGCCGATCATGAGCAGCTTGGAATTCCCTTGGTAACGCAGCACTCCCGCGCCAGCCAGGATCGCCAGTGCCAAGAGCAGGATGATCTCGGTCGCCAGTACCGTGGTGATCCACGTTCGCGTGCGCGTGCCGAAATGACGTGTCAGTCGGCCGCTGATCACCGTCGTGCAGATGAACGTCGGCAGTGCCACCACGACGGCGGTCAGGTCGATGGTGGTGCTCGGAGCCAGCCAGAACCCGAGGAAGATCACGTTGCCGGTCATGTTCGCAACGAACACGTGGCCGAGCGCCAGGATACTGATCGAGTCGGCCAACCCGGTGGCGAAGGTCAACAACAGCAACGCTGCTACGGTCCATCGTTCGGATATCGGTGACGTGACAGCCATGCGCTGCAGTATATTTCGGCACCGACAACAGCCGGAGCTAAACCTTCGGCGTTAGATCCAATGACGTGATCGTTGTCATCCTGGTCACCAGCCAACGGCTGTCGGAGCGCTTCAAGAACAACCGGTAGGACAGGTACTTCAGCGACGGGACGTTTTTGGTCAGCGGGCTGGTGGAGGTCGTGTTGGTATAGACGATGACCGAAGCGTTGCGGTCGTCGAGCGTTTCGACCGCCGCACCGGTCACGTCGGTGTGGTTGGTGATCTTGGCCTGCTTGTTGGGGGCCACGATCGCGTCGACGAATTTGCGGTACTGCGCCTCGAAATCGCCGCTGAGGTAACGAGACGCGCGGTCGGCGAGCGTGTCCATGTTCTCCGGCGTGTACGTCCACAGCGTGGTGATCGCGTTGGCAGCGGTGCGCGCGACGTTCAGTTTCGTTGCGACGACGGCTCGGTCGGCCAGGTACGGCTGCATCATTGCGCCGGCGAACGCAGCGGATCCGACGAACAGCAGGGCCGCGACCGTCGCGACAATGGCCCAGGCCTTACCGGTCCGGAGCTTTTTCCCCGCGCTGCCGGCCTGCGCCGTGTCGGTGGCCTGCTCCGCGTCATCATCGGCCTGTTCCGCATCGTCGCCGGTGGCCGTTGCTTCGTCGCCGTCCATATCTTTGGATTCCGTTGTTGCGTCGGCTCTTTCGTCGCTTGGCTCTGAGCCGTCGCCCTCTGAGGTCCCAGTCGCCTCGTCCTCGGCTGCGACTGTGTTGTCCTCGGCGGTCACATCACCTGCTGCAGGCTGCTGATCTTCCACTGGTTCCCTTCCTGCGTCGCGGTTGCCGCCCAGCGATTGGCGTTCTGCAATACCTGTTTTTCATCCGGCGACTTGGTGGTGATCGCCGTGGCCACCATGACATTGACGCTGCCGTCGTCGTTCCATCGCTCCAAACCGGCGTCCAGGACGGTACCGGTGGCCGGTTCGGCCCGGGCTACCTGCAGGAGGATTTCGTTGGCGTTCTTCTGGTACTGCTTGGCGAAGTCGCCGGTCGCCTGCGCCAAGATCCGGTTCACGTAATCGTTGGCGTGAAACGGATCGATGGAGGTGAACTGCGTCATGAAGCCGGTCACGTAGTTCAGTGCCTCGCGGTCCTTGGACGCGGTGCGCGTCCGGGATGCGTGCGAGGCGAGCATCAGCGCGCAGGCGGTGATCGCCGCCACCATCAGGACCGCGGCGACGGTGCTGGCCAAGGGCACCAGCCATGGTCGCGGCGGCTCGCCCTCGATCGGGCGGGCGATGAGCAGTGGCCGCTCGGCGGGCGTGAACCTGCGGCGCGGGCTCATTTGCCGCTCCCGGGTTGTTTCGGCTTGGTCAGCACGTTGAGATCGTCGACGCGCCATGTGTTTCCGCTGATTTTGGCGAAGCTCACCCGCACGGTGGCGCTGATGTAGCGCTGCTCGGGCCCGGTGCCGCGCCGGCCTTGCATGAACAGCAGCATCGTCGCCCGATCCGCGCTTGCCGATTCGATCGAGCTGTTGGTGACCCAGTACTCGTTGATGACGGGCTTCCCCTTTTGCACCAAGTCCTGCTGAGCCGCCAGCTGGGGCCGATATTTGTCGGTTGCCAGCGATAGCGCCCGCGTGAAGTCCTCATGCAGCGACTTGGGGTCGTAGGTCAGCATCTGGGACACCATCTTGGGCCCCTGCGTCACGATCTGGGCGCGGGTCTGATCGGCCGCCCGGTCCGCGGAGAACACCACGAAAAAGCTCACGGCGGCCCCGGCCAGGCAGAGCACCACCGCGCCGGACACGGTGAGTGCGCACCAGCGCCGGATGTGGGGAGGCTGCGTCGTGTCCGGGTGGAGCCGGCGCACCTCGGTGCGCGCCAACATGTCGGCGAAAGTTCGGCGGCGTGAATCCCACAGGGGCCAAAGCCATCCCACGATCGACGCGACATCGAGCAGGTGGGCGACGTCCCGAAGCAGTAGCGTCCACGGCCCCGGAGCGGTGCCGGTGCGTCGGGTCACCGCGATACCCACCAGCGCGCGGCCCAGGCTCCAGCCGGTGATCGCCGGCAACAAGAGCCGGTTGACCAGAACCAGGAGGGTCACTATGCCCAGGACGGAGATGTCCAGCCACCACCACACACCGCCCGCCGGCACGGTGAACGACACCAATGCCAGGGTCGTCACCACCGCGATGCCGGGCAGCACGTCGACGGCGAATGCGCTGACGCGAGAATGCCAAGGCGCCAAGGTTTCCCGCGTTGACTCCTGGATTGCCGAGGGCGCAGTCTGCTCGACCACCACCGTCACTTCGTCACCTGGTCGAGCTTGGAGATCTTGTACTGTCCCTCGGCGAAGGCCATTTTCACGCGCAACCGGTAGCCGGTCTCGCTCTGGTTCTGATCGCTGGCCACCTTGACCCGCAGCGCGACAAGGACGTCGATCGAACCGTCGGGGTTGTTGCGTTCGACAGCCGCCCGCACATCCGACACCTGAACGTGGATATTCGCGGCCTGGTACGCCTGCACGAGCATGCTGGTGTACAGCAATGCCTGCGAGCGGAAGGCGTCCGTGCCGCAGTCGATGATCTTCTGCTCGCTCGCGGTCATCGCGTTGGTGTCCGGCGCCTGAGTCGCCGACACGCATTCCACCGCGGCCTTCAGCGCCGCGTCGTCATTGCGGACGGTGCGTTGCGTCTGATGGTGGTAGTGCAACGCAAGGTAGCCGCCCGCCCCGACGCCGCCGGCGCACAGCACCAACACCGCGGCGATGGCGGCCAGCCACCCACGGCCCACCCGCGACGGACGGCGCGGTGCGGCCACGGCCGGCTCCCCGGATCCCGCATCATCCGCTGCGGTGCCGTCGGACGCCGACCGGTCGGCGTCGACGCCGGCATCACCGTCGGTAGATTCCACAGGATCCCCGGAGGCCTCCTGCGGATCGGTTTGACCGGGTCCGGTCTCGGGTGCCGTCGAAGCCTCGTCCTTGTCCTGCGTGGTCAACGAATCGTCCGTGTCGATGGGGTTCAGCCGGCTGGTGCCAGCATCTCCTTCCATCCATCGTCTCCTGTTCTGGTCGAGTTCTCGACGGAGTATTTCACTCCGTCTGGCCCTACCAGTTCACCGCTTTGGGGACTGTAGATCGCCGAGGGAGGCCCGCTGGGTTTATAGACACACGGGTTGGGCTGCTGGCCATTGCACTGCACGGTACCCGACCCCGGTCGGGACAACGGATCGCTGGTGGGCGGGGGTGTGCCGGTGACGCGGTCCGAGGGCGCCGGGTTCAGCCCGTTATTCACCGACGGCGCGGGGATCACCATGCCCGGCCGGACCGATTGATCACAGCGCGCGGCGGGCGCGGGGCACGTCAAGATCTGGTTGGGGTCGCCATACCACGGGTTGGTACCGGCGGGCACATACGGCTTGGGGTCGCGGCATTCGCGCGGAGTCGCGGCCCGTTTGCCCGGAATGTCCGTACAGGGGATGTTGCGCGACCCGCGCACGCTGTTGGCCGGGGTCTCCATCGGGATCTTGCAGTACGTTCCCGTGGGCAGCGGCTGGATGCTGGTATCGGCCGGGGACCGCCACTCCGAGGCCGGGATGAAGCCGGTCAGGCAGGGCGGCGGCTGGTTGATCGACAGCGCCAGGTCGAGCGCGGCCATGTTGGGGAACGGCGCTGCCACCGTCTGGGCGATCGATGCGCCCTGCGGGAGGAACACCAGCACCTGCTCGACGCCGGTGTGGTAGCGCTTGAGCAGTTCGATCACGACCTCGAGGTTGGCCAGCGTCTGCGGCAGCGAATCCCGCACGTCGTTGAAGACCGAGTTGACCTGGTCGGCGGTCGGCGCCGCCTGGCGCAGCAGACTCTTCAGGTGTTGATCTTCCTGCGCGGATTGGGCCCCCAGCCTGTTCAAGTTGCGTGCCCAGCGCTCGATGGCATCACCCGATTTGACCTGGCTGTCCAGCACGGGTCCGGAGTTCTGGATGATGTCGTTGACGTCGGTCATCTGGTTTTTGAAATCGCCGACGATCGCCTGGGTGGCGTCGACCAACCGCTGCAGGTTGGGGCCCAACCCGCCGACGGATTGCGCTGTCTCGTCGAGCAGCTGACTGATCTTCTCCTTGGGCAGCACCGCCAGCCCGCGGTTCGCCGTATCCAGGGCCGGCCCGATCTCCGCGGGCACGGTGCCCTTCGTGATGGTCTGGCCCTCCGCCAGGTACTTGCCGGTGTTCCCCGACGAGGTCAGGTCCAGATACTGCTCACCGACGGCCGAGACGGAGTGCACGTTGGCCGTCGCATCGATCGGGATCTTGTAGTGACTGTCGATGCTCATCGTCGCCAGGGCGCCACGCTCGGTCGGCTCGACGTCGGTGACCTTGCCGATGGTGATGCCGCGATAGGTGACATTGGCCGTGGGATACAGCCCGCCCGATGCGGGCAGGTCGGCCTTCAGCGTGTAGCGGCCGATGCCGGCCAGGCTCGGGAGCTGCAAATAGTAGATCCCGAGCACGAGCAGCGAGATGACGGTCAGGATCCCGAAGGCGATCAGCTGGCGTCGGATGAAGGGTGTCAGCAATTCCTGTCCCCCCTTTCCACCAGCGGTCCACCGGGCGCGTCATTCGGGTTCGGCGTGTAGCGCACGTCGGGGATCATCGTCTCCGGATCGCGTCCGAACGACTGCTCGAGCGCCCGCAGGGCACCCGACAATCCGGTTCCGGTGAGGAATGCGTTGTCCACAGCGCTATATGTCAGGTCGAGCGTCAGCGAGATGTTGATGTAGTCGCCGCGGAAGATCTTCGGGACCGTGTCGATGTCGAACGGCTGGGTGAGTATCAACTTCAGCGCCCCGATCAGGTACGGCGAGGCCCGCCCGAGCTCCTTCAGCGGACACTGCAGCGCCTGCAAGTCGGTGTGCAGCGGCCCTCGCGTCTCCGACAGGTACTGGTCTGCGGCCTGGCTGAGCCGTCCCACCGAATCGACGGCGTTGATCAGCAGGTTCTTGGTGTCGGCGAAATGCTTGATCAGCGGCGGGACATCGGTGAGCACCCGATCCAGCACGTCGGCCCGGCCACCCACATAGGTCAGCAGTCGGTTGGTCGAGTCGATCGCGTGCGTGATGTCATCGCGCTGCTGGTTGAGCTGGTTGGTGAAGGTGTCCAGCTTGCCGAGCAGGGCCCGGATCTGATCGCCACGCCCGTTGAAGATGTTGTAGATCTCGTTTTGCAGCACCTCCAGGTTGGGGATGCCGCCACCACGCAGGATGAGCGACAGGCTGGCCAGCGTCTGCTCGGTCGTGGGATAGGAGGTCGAGTTCTTCAGCGGAATGGTGTCGCCGTTCTTGAGCAGTTCGGGCGACGGGTTCGGTGGTGCGGCGAGCTCGACGTGCTGCGAACCCAGCAGCGAGGTCTGGCCGATCCTGGCGGTGGCGTTCTTGGGCAACTTGACCTTTTTGTCCAGGCCCAGCGTCAGGGTGGCGATCCAGTTCTTGAGCTTGATGGCCTTGATCGAGCCGACGAACACGTCGGCGACCATCACCTTGCTGTTGCCGTTGATCGCGAGTGTGTCGGGCACCTGCACGTAGACGGTCATGGCGCCCGACCCGCTGCCAGGCCCGCCCGGGATCGCGACCTGCGAAATGCCTTTCCAGCCACATGAACTCAGCACCATCGCGGCGATCAGCAGGATCAGACCTTGCCAGCTCCGATGGCGGATCACGCGAAGCGCGCGCCGCACGGGCCGACGGTTCGGCTTGCTCCTCGCGCGTGACGCGCTCGTCGCGCGGCTCACTGGCCACCTCCAAAGTCAGCGGGTGACGCGGGCCCGCCCGCGTTCGGTGCGGGCGCGGACACCGGCGCCGGTGTCGGGGCGACGGGGCCCGGGATCACGCCCGGCCCCGGCGGTGGCGGCGGAATGGGAACTTGCGGCGGAATCTGGCCGATGACGGGCGCTATCGGGTTCTCGTCGTAGGCGTTCGGCGGACCCGGCGGGGTCTGCAGGGTCGACTGGACCGGCTCGATGTTCGGTCCGCCCATCAGCTCGTTCAGCGACTCCGGGGTCATCAGGCCCGCGGTGATCGGCCCGACCTGCTGGCCCTGCATGCCCGGTGCGACGATCCAGCCCGGCTGGGTGTTGCGGTGTGACGTCGGGGTGTCCGGCACCCAGATGCCCGGGACGGTGGTGTCCTTGTATCCGTTCGGCGGATGCAGCCGATCCTCCGAATAGGCGACTTCCTTGGGCAGGGTCTCGGCCGTGCTGAACAGGTTCAAGCCGAACGGCGGGTAGTTGAACTTGATCGCATCGAGAATCGGCGCGAGGTACTGCGCGCACAGTTCGGCCGACTCTTGATAGCCCAGCCGGCTGCCCGCCTGGATTGCGCTACAGATGAACTGCATCGGGTTCGCGAAGTTGGTGATCGACGGGATGGCTACCACCGAACCGTGCGACGGGTGATAGATCTGGTTGATGTTCGCCGCGGCCGTCGGCAGCACGTGCAGCGCGGTCTCCAGCCCATTCAGCGGATCCGGTTGCAGCAGCGAGTTCGTAACGGTTTCCAAGTTGTTGATGTCTTGGACCAGTACCCCGCGGTTTTGGTCCAGCCAGGGCCGCACGGTGGTGAGCAGGCTGTCGAACTGCTGAATAGCGTTGGCCAGGTCGGTGTCGGAGTGCGCGAGGCGGGTGGTGAAATCGGCCAGGTTCTGGTTGAGCGCGACGAACTGCTGGTCGTCGTTGTGCAGCGCGTTGACGAACAGCGCGAGGCTGCGCACCACCGCGAAGAAGTCGCCGCGACCCTCGTTCAACGCGGTCAGCGCCTGCGACAGGTTGCTCAGCGTGTTGTTGAACTGTTTGCCCTTGCCCGCCAGCCCATTGGCGAACGATTCGATGACCTCACCGAACGGACCCTTCGGCTGCTCGGCCGTCGGGCCCAGCTTGGAGATGATGTTGGTGATGCTGTTGCGCAGCTGATCCCACTCCACCGGCACCTGGGTGCGCTCTTCGGGGATCACCGCGTTGTCGGCCAACACCGGACCGCCCTTGTAGGCGGGCTCCAGCTGGATGGCTCGCGACGCCACCAGGGTCGGGTTCAGAATCACCGCCGAGGCGTTGGCGGGAACCCGGTATTGGTTCTCGTAGTGGAACGTGACCTTCATCTTGTTGCCGACGGGCTCGATCTTGTCGATCGCGCCCACCCGCAGCCCCATGATCTGGACCTTGTCACCCGGGTACAGCGCGTTGGCCGCCGGGAAATAGGCCACCACGGTGTTGGTGGTCACCTTCTGATATAGCCGCCACCCGACGTAGCCGACGACGAGCGCCAAGATCACCACCAGCGATCCGATGATCACGGATGCCCGAGAAAGCTTCGGTAGCCGCAGGTTGCGGACATCAAAGATGGTGCTCAATTCTGGCTACCTCCCCCCGCTGCGCCACTGCCTCCGGCTCCTCCGGGGTTGATGAACGGTGCTGGCAGTTGGTTGCCCGGCCCGGGCGGCGCCGGCGGTCCCGGCGGCAATCCCGGCGCGAACGTCGACGGCGGCGGCGGCGGACCCGCCGGTGCAAGGTTCTCGGTGCGCGCACCCGGGGGCGCCTGCGTCGGCAATGGCACCGGTGTTCCCGGAACGTCGGGTGGCGGATCGCCCGGCCGGCCCGCGATCGGGATGCCCGGCGTCGGCGGCAGACCCGCGGGATTCGGCGGCGACGCCATCACGTCGATGGGAGCCGGGAAGCCCGGCCCGCCGAACGGCCCTGCCGTCGCACCCGCACAAGGCAACGGATTCCACGGTCGCGGCAGACCCTCGTCCCCGACGGTGACATTGCCGCCTGGATTGGCCGGCGTGTACGAGCAGGGCGATCCCGGCGGGACGGCGGGACCCGGGTGGTCGGGCGTGCCCTCTAGCACCGGCGGTGCCGGCGGCGGCGCGCCGTTGGGGAACCGGGTGCCGTTCGGGTCGGGCCACCGGTATTCCGGCAGACCGGCGCTGCGCCAGAAGTTCTCCGGATCGATGCCGCGCTTCTTGAACGCTGCGTCGACCCAGGGCTGCGAAATCTGGTACAGGGCCAGGTTGTGCAGGACCACCTTGAAGAACGGCCCCGACGCGATCGCCTCGTTCAGCGACGGCAGGAACTTGCCGACCTCGGTCAAACCGTTGGCCAGGTCGTCTTTGCGCTGCACCAGGATGTCGCTGACGGTGCGCAGCTGTTCCAGCACATGGTTCAGGTTCGGGTTGTCATTGATCAGGCCCTTGACCTGTTCGGAGAACGCCGCGACGTTGCCGAGCAGGGCGTTGATGGCCTGGCCGCGTTCGTTGAAGGCGACCAGCAGCGTCTTGGTGTTGACCAGCAACCGGTCGATCTGGTCGCTGCGATCACCGAGGATGCTGGCCACCTTGTTGGCCTGGGCGAGCAGGTGCTTGACCTCTTCGTCGCGCTTGCCGATGGTGGCGGAGAACTTCTCCACCCCTTCGAGCGCCGGGCTCAGGTGCGGATAGGTCTGGTCGATGGTCTGCGACAGCACGTGCAGAGACTGCTTGACGGTGTCGATGTCCCAGCCCTGGGCAGCCTTGGTGACGTCGAAGAACGCGTCGTAGATCTGGTAGGGCGTGGTGCTCTGGCCGACCGGCAATGTGCCCCCCGGCCGCAACGCCTGGTTGCCCCGCGGCTCGAGTTCGAGGATCTTCTTTCCGAGGATGGTGTCGGTCTTGACGGCGAGTCGGCTCTCGGTGCCGAAGCGTGCGGTGCCGGCGTTGAATTGGATTGCGATGTGGTCGCCGTCGATCTTGAGGCCCTCCACCTTGCCGACGTCCACGCCGGCGATGCGCACCTTGTCGCCTTTGCTGAGGCCGCCGGTGTCGGTGAACTGCCCGTAGTAGTGCGGCTTGGCCATCAGCATCGGGACACTGGTGAAGCTTTGGCCCACACCGATCACCAGCACCGTCACGACGATGCCCATCAGACCGATCCGGACCCGGTTGGGTGGTTCCAGTGTTCTCATTGCGGCGTGCACCTACCCGTCGGCTGCTGGAACAGCCGGACCGTGCGGACCGGACCGCCGGCCTGCAGACCGTTGATCTTCAGGGTGATGTCGCAGGCGTAGAAGTTCACGAAGTCCCCGTAGGAACCGATGGCACGCCCGATCATGTTCAACGCCGTCGGCACCTTCTTGAGGTAGTCCTGCAATTGGTCCTGCTGATCGATCAGCGGCTGTTGTACCGCATCCAGGTAGTTCAGCGTCTGGTGCAGCAGCCCGCGGTCCTCGGCCAGCAGGTCGGCAACCGTGCCGGCGGCGTTGCTGATGTGTGCGGTCCCGCCGGCCAATTGGTCCCCGTGGTCCTTCAGACCGGTGATCAGCACCTCCAGGTTGTTGATGGTCTGGTCGAACTGCTGCCGGTGCCGAACCGTCGTGTCCAGGACCGTGTTCAGGTTCTTGATGACCTCGCCGATGGCCTGGTCGCGCTCACCGAGCTGGCTGGTCAGCTGGGCGGTCTGGTCGAGGATGTCGTTGATGGTGCCGCCCTGCCCCTGGAAAACGGTGACCAACGCACTCGCGATGGTGTTGACCTTTTGCGGGTCGAGCGCCCGGAACAGCGGCTTGAACCCACCGATCAGGGCATCGAGGTCGAGTGCCGGCTGGGTGCGTGACACCGGAATGAATCCGTTGGGCGGCAGAACCTTGTCGGCCCCTTCGCCTTGACCGCGCTTGAGTTCGAGGTAGCGATTACCGATCAGGTCGAGGTAGCGGATCTGGGCGGTCGTCGACTGGTACAGCGGGATGGAGCGGTCGACGTTGAAGTTCACCTTCGCCCGCTTGCCACCGTCGACCAACTCCACGGTGTCGACCTTTCCAACCTCAACCCCGGAGGCGCGGACGAACTGACCCGCGCGCAGGCCGCTGACGTTGGTGAACTCCGCCGAGTACTTGTTGGTGGTGTCGAAGCGCATCTGGCCGAACACCACGATGATCATCACAGTGAAGACCAGCAGCACCACCGAGAAGATGCCGAGTTTGACGAGGGTTCCGGTGATTTTCATGGGTTGATCGTGTTATCCCCTACCTGACGGCCCCAGACGTACTCGATCGCATACGGCGATCCGGTGTCGAGGTGGTTGTACGGTGCGAGGCTGTTGCCGGTGTCCATCACCAGCTCCGGTGCGGGCCACAGGTCGTGGGTGAGGGGTTGCCAGCACCCTGGCGCGCCGCCTGGGCCGCCGCGCGCGTTCACCCGCGGCAGGTTCTCCGGGTAGACGTAGGGGTTGGGCGCACCGCCGATCAGGCCGGCCGCGCCGCCGAGTCCCATCGTGAGCGCGGCGACGGCTACCAGGGACAGGGGGTTGGCGACCAGTCCCAAACCGGACAGCGCCTCGGTGTGGGCGACCAGCGAGTAGCCGTTGCCGCCCAGGAAGGATGAGGCTTTGGGCTCGATGTCGTGGTAGTTGCGCACCGTGCAGAACAGCTCCGGGCTGTAGGTGTCCAGCAGTTCCGCGGTCGGGACCAGGTCGGCCGCCCCGCGCGCCAGATACGGGCCACCCTTGTTGAACAGATCCGCGCCCGTGTTGCCGAACCCGGCCGCCGACAACAACGCCTGATCCAGATCCTTTTGCTGGGCATTGATCGTGCGCGAGGTGATCACCGCATTGTTCAGGAAATCCAACAGATCCGGCGACGCGTTCGCGTACGTATCACCCAGCGCGGCCAACTGCTGAATGTCCTTGCGCGCCTGTGGCATCTGCGGGTTCACGTCATCGAGCAGCACGTTGGCGTTGGTTATCGACTGGCCGAACTTCTCCCCCAGCCCCGACAGAGACTGCGCGGCGGCACTCAATGTCAGATTCAGCTTGACCGGATCGACCTTCTCCGAAATCGAGGTGATCGTCTGAAACAGGGTGTTGATCTCGGTGGTCACCGAGCGCGCGTCGATCACCGTGCGCGGCGTGATCTTCTGCGGCGACGGGTTGGCCGGGGTAGTCAACGACACATACTTGCCGCCGAACACCGTCGTCGCCTTGATGTCGGCGTTGACGTTCGACGGAATCAGCTTCAAGTACCGGGGATACACCTCGAGGGTGAACTTCGCCGCCGGCTTACCGTCGCGCACCGTCTCCGAGATCGACCCCACCCGCCCGATCTCCACACCGTTGTAAGTCACCTTCGAACCCGGATCCATCACCAACCCGGCCCGCGACGCCAACATCGTCAGCTGCGTCTTAGGGGTGAAGGAACCTCGGAACTGCCCATACACAAGGGCCAGCGCCAGTGCGAAGACGACCAGGAGCGCCACGCCAGCCAGCTTGTACGGCGGGGTCCGCGGTGAATTGATCTGAATCGGTCGGGCCATGGCGGTTACACCGTGAGTGCGAAGTTCGGGTTGACGCCATACAGCGCCAACGCGGCGGACAACACGACAACCTGTACCGACACCAAGGAGAAGCGCATCGACCGACCGACGGCCTCACCCACACCGACCGGACCACCGCCAGCGTTGTAGCCATAGAAGCAGTGGGTGATCATCACGACCGCGGTGATGAGGATCGCTTCCACGAACGACCAGAACACGTCCTCGGGGCGCAAGAACGTCCGGAAGTAGTGCTCGTAGGTGCCGTTCGACTGCCCGTAGATCACCGTGGTGGTGATCTGTGGGGACAGGAAAGTCATGATGATCGCCATGGAATAGATCGGGATGATGACGACCAGCCCCGCCATGATGCGGGTGGTCGCCAGGAACGAAATCGATTTGATGCCCATCACTTCCAGGGCATCGACCTCCTCGCTGATGCGCATGGCGCCCAGCTCCGCCGTGGCGCCGGCACCGACCGTGGCGGCCATGGCGATGCCGGTGACGACGGGCGCGGCGATGCGCACGTTGATCAGCGCGGCGAAGAAGCCGGTGAACGCCTCGACGCCGATGTTGCCGAGCGAGGCGAACCCCTGGATGGCGACCAGCGAGCTACCCGACAATGTCACGAAGCCGACGATGGCGACGGTGCCACCGATGACCGCCATCGCGCCGGTGCCCATGCCGATCTGGGCGATCAGTCGCAGGGTCTCTTTGCGGTAGTTGCGCAGCGCGTGCGGAATGCTGCCGAGGGCGGTCGCGCCGAACCACGCCATCTGACCGATGTCGTCGAGGCCGCGGGCCGCGGCGAGGCCGTAGCGGTCGAGGTTCTCTGCGGCCCGCGGGAAGCGGGAGCGAAAGACGGCGGTAGTCGACACGTCAGTGCCCCGTCCCGAACCGCACGCCGATCGTCGTCAGCACCACGTTGACGGCGTAGAGCGCGACAACGCAGAGGACCACGGTCTCGTTGACCGCAGTGCCCAGGCCCTTTGAGCCACCGCTCACGGTCAGGCCGCGGTAGCAGCCGACCAGGCCGGCGATGAGGCCGAAGACGGCGGCTTTGACCGTCGCGATGACGACCTCGGGCAACCCGGTGATGGTGGTCAGGGTGGCCAGGTACGCACCGCCCGATACGTTCTGCAAGTAGACGCCGAAAAGGTAGCCACCGACCAACCCGACAGTGATCACCAGGCCGTTGAGCAAAGTGGCGACCAGGGTCGCGGCGAGCACTCGAGGTACCACCAGGCGGTGGATCGGGTCGATGCCGAGCACCTCCATCGCGTCGATCTCTTCGCGGATGGTGCGAGCTCCGAGGTCCGCGCATATCGCCGTCGAGCCGGCGCCGGCGACGACCAGCACCGTGGTCAGCGGGCCGAGCTGGGTGACTGCGCCGATTGCCGCGCCGGCGCCAGACAGGTCGGCGGCTCCGAACTGAGCGAGCAGCACGTTGAGCGTGAAGATCAGCAGCACGGTCAACGGGATCGAGACGAAGACGGTCGGCAGGAACGCGACCCGCATGATGAACCAGCACTGCAGGATGAATTCGCGCCACTGGAACGGCCGCCGGAACAGCGCCTTACCGGTCAGGACGCACATCCGGAAGAATCCTCCGACGAGCGTCAAGGGCGTCTGTACCTGGTCGCGCACGTAGCTGACCAAGTAGGGGCCTTGCCGATTCGTCGGCGTTGAAGTCACCGCTGCCCCCTCTGGCCGTCACCGCGCGCCTCGTGGCGTCGCGGCGGATCGTGTAGCACGCTTCGCCCCCTCACCGCTATGTAGCTGGGGGTGCCTCCACCTCGCCCCGGCTTGCTGCCTGTGACCATCGGCTCCCTACCGGCAAGTAGTAACGGAGACCACAGGAATGTACCCGATGGCCAAGCACGTGTGAACCGCATCCGCACAATTAACCCTTCGCCGACAGCTGGCAAACGTTACAGCTCCCGTCAACCTTCCTCTCTACTCCTAAAACCCTTTGCCCGAGAATGGATTTAGTCGATTCATCCGACTCCGTACCGGACGCGTAGTTCAGTCTTGAGCACCTTCCCGGCCGGGTTGCGCGGCAGCGCATCGACGATCTCGAGCGCCTTGGGGTGCTTGTATCGCGCCAGCCGCTCGGTCAGAAACTCGTCGAGTTGATCGAGCCGCAAATTGTCGTCCGCGACAGCGGCCACCGCGATGGGCACTTCGCCCCACTTGTCGTGGGCCCTGCCGATCACGGCAACTTCCACGATGGCGGGGTGGCTGGCGAGGACGTTTTCCACCTCGGCGCAGTAGATGTTTTCGCCACCGGAGATGATCATGTCCTTCTTGCGGTCGACCACCCATACGTAGCCTTCCTCGTCCATGCGGACGAGGTCTCCGGAGTGGAACCAGCCGCCGGCGAACGCTTCTGCCGTGGCCTCCGGGTTGTTCCAGTAGCCGCTCATCAAAGTCGGTGCGCGGTAAACGATTTCGCCGACGTCACCGATCGGCACGTCATTCATGTTTTCGTCGACGACGCGCGCGGCCACGGTGGGGATGACCTTGCCGACCGACCCGCGTTTACGAATGGCGTCTTCGCCCAACAGCATGCACGTGACCGGCGACATCTCCGTCTGGCCGAACGCGGCCAGTATCTGGGCGCCGGGGAACGTCGCCGACATCTCCCGCAGCAGCGCGTCGGGAGCCGGCGCGGCCCCCCACGAGATCACCCGCAATTTCAGGTCACGCGGACGGGCCTGCTGTTCGGCGCAGACCGCCTGCCACTGGGCGGGTACCAGGAAGATGCCGGTGACCTTCTCCGCGGCGAGCACGTCGAGCAGCTGCCCGGGCTCGAACGCGCCCAGCGGGTAGATCACCGTCGGGATGCCGAGCAGCATCCCGGTCAGCATGTTGCCGATGCCGGCGATGTGGAAGAAGGGCACGCCGATGAACCCGACGTCGCTGTTGATGTCGGCGCCGTTGGTGTACAGGCCGGTCATCGTCTGGCCGGTCAGGTTGGTGTGCGTCAGCACGGCGCCCTTGGGCCGCCCGGTGGTACCCGAGGTGTACATGATCAGCGCCGGCGAGTCGTTCGGAATGTCGACCGGCCGGTGTTGTTGTCCGGATTCGTTGATCAGGTCCTCGTAGCCGAGCACGCTGTCGTCGGTCTGACCACCGGCCACCACGACGGTGCTCAACAACGACTCGATGTCGCGGACTCCGGTGGCCACCGGAGCCAGCACGGATTCGGTGACGATAAGACGCGCCTCGCAGTCTTGGACCAGGAACGCGATTTCGGCCGCGGTGAGGCGGAAGTTCAGCGGGACCGCGATCGCGCCGAGCATGTTGACGGCCAGCACCGACTCGACGAACTCGGTGCGGTTGAGCATCAGGATCATGACCCGGTCACCGAATCCGACACCGCGGCGGCTCAACGCATCGGCCAGCGCCGCCACCCGGCTGCGCAGGTCGCCCCACGTGAGGGTTTTGCCCAGGAACCGCAGCGCCGTCGTTCTGGGCTGCATCAGCGCATGCCGTTCCAATTGGTTCACCCAGTTCTGTCGCCGGGCCAGGTACGGCTGCTCGTCCGCCTGCGTCTGATGGTTCACCAATTGCGCGGTCAACCTATGCACTTCCCTTCACTCGCGCACCGCTTGCGCCAGGTTGATATTTGATAAAACTTAGTGTTGTGTGGGTCACACTAAGGCGTTGACGGCCCACTGACAAGTCCGCGTTAACACCCGTCAAAACTCAAACCCCGTCCCGCCAAGCCCACGAAAGCCCTGGCAGTCCCGTGAACGCACCGATATCAATGCAGCCGAGGAGTCGGCGGCCGCTGCGTCGTGCGCAGTTGTCCGACGCCGTGGCGGGCCATCTGCGGGCGGCCATCATGTCCGGCGCGCTGCGCCCGGGTACGTTCATCCGCCTCGACGAGACGGCGGCCGAGCTTGGCGTCAGCGTCACCCCGGTGCGTGAAGCCCTGCTGAAGTTGCGCGGCGAGGGGATGGTGCAGCTCGAACCGCACCGCGGCCACGTTGTGCTCCCCTTGACCCGGCAGGACATCGAGGACATCTTTTGGCTGCAGGCATCGATCGCGCGTGAGCTGGCGGCCGCGGCCACCGACCACATCAGCGACGCTCAGATCGACGACTTGAACCGGATCAACGACTCGCTCGCCGCGGCCGTCGCGTCCGGAGACGCCGAGACCATCGCGGGCATCGAGTTCGCGTTCCACCGCGTGTTCAATCAGGCGAGCGGCCGCATCAAACTGGCTTGGTTCCTGCTCAACGCCGCGCGCTACATGCCGGTGCTGGTCTACGCCGCCGACCCGAACTGGGGACAGGCCGCCGTCGACAACCACCGAAAGCTGATCGCCGCGCTGCGCCGGCGCGACACCGCCGCCGTGATCGAGCACACCGTGTGGCAATTCACCGACGCGGCCGCCCGGCTGACCGAGATGCGCGACCGCACGGGAATCTTCGACTAGCGGCGATCGCGAGCGCGGCGAAGCCGGGCGAAGCGGGTCGCCGCCATGAGGACGCGGCGATCGCCGCCAAGAGACCTAGCTTGCGGCCAGCTGCTCGGCGCGCTGCTTCAGGCTTTCGGCCAGATGATCGAGCACGTTATTGAGGAGTTGCTTCACCATCGGCGCCGGCACCGGCATCGAGGTTTCGACGTCCAGATCCACCGTCAACAGGCTC
This sequence comes from Mycobacterium sp. NGS56, assembly GCF_059812425.1. Taxonomy (NCBI): domain Bacteria; kingdom Bacillati; phylum Actinomycetota; class Actinomycetes; order Mycobacteriales; family Mycobacteriaceae; genus Mycobacterium; species Mycobacterium sp. NGS56. The sequence goes on along the minus strand of NZ_JCALCQ010000011.1, from coordinate 117,224 downwards.
GACGCTCCCAGCGATACGACGCTGAACAGCTGCTCCTGCTTGGTGAAGAGGTCGCCCTGCTGCAGGACGGTCTGGATCTGGTTTTCACCGGGGTAGTACACGGCCTGGATGAACATGCTCTGCATGCCTTGGTAATCGGTGTCGAGCCGCAGCTGGCTGGGGCGCCCGTCGTCGTAGCGGGCGAGCACCCAGAGGCCCTTGATCTCCTCGTTCCACTGCGGGTAGGCCTCGAAGTCGCCGACGATCTTCATGATCAACGTGGCGTCGGCGTCCACCTCGACGGTCTTGCTCATGACTGGCATGCGCGAAGCATAGCCGGGCCGACGAGGCCTCCTTGGGATGCCGTCGTTGACCCCTTTGCTGACGAAAGCCCTGATGCCAGGCGGTTATTGGTCGACGGCGGCGGTCGCCAGCAGGGCGCGCACGGAGTCGGGGATCGGGACGGACTTGCGGGTGGCGCGGTCGACGTAGACGTGCACCCAGTGCCCCAGCGCGGTGATGGGTTGTCCCTGGCCTGCAGCGGGCTGGTTCGGGGCGGCCCGGAACACGCCCAGCCGGTAGGTGACGCTGCTGCGGCCCAGCCGCGTGACGGCCAGCCCCACCACGAGGTTCTGTGGGAATTGCAATTCGGAGAAGTAGCGGCAGCCCGATTCGGCGACGATGCCCAAGGCGGGCGTGGTGATCGGGTCCAGCCCGGTGCTGGTGTTGATCCAGGCGTTGATCGCCGTGTCGAACAGCTGGTAATACACGGCGTTGTTGAGGTGGCCGAACATGTCGTTGTCGGCCCACCGAGTTCCGACCGGCCACTGCACCGGAAAGTCGTTGCTGGTCAGCCCGTCCGGTGCGGGCGGAACTAAGGAAGCCGACGCCATGGTTGTATTCCAACATGTCTGGAATTCGGGGCGCGGTACTGGAGCACATCGGGTCACCTCGGCCCTATGCCCAGTCGCGACCGATCACCGTCACAGAACTCGACCTCGCGCCCCCTGGGCGCGACGAAGTTTTGGTCCGCGTCGAGGCGGCCGGCATCTGCCATTCCGACCTATCGGTGGTGGACGGCAACCGGGTGCGGCCGATGCCGATGCTGCTCGGCCACGAGGCCGCCGGGATCGTCGAGCGCCTCGGCGAGGGCGTCGACGATCTCGCCGTCGGGCAACGGGTGGTGCTGGTGTTCTTGCCGCGGTGCGGTCATTGCGCTGCGTGCGCGACCGAGGGCCTGACGCCGTGTGAACCGGGCAGCGTGGCGAACGGCGCCGGCACCTTGCTCGGCGGCGACATCCGGCTCAGCCGGGCCGGCCATCCGGTGCATCACCATCTCGGTGTCTCTGGCTTCGCGACGCATGCGGTCGTCAATCGGGCCAGCGCCGTCGCGGTGCCCGGCGACGTGCCGCCCGAGGTCGCCGCGCTGCTGGGTTGCGCGGTGCTCACCGGTGGTGGCGCGGTGCTCAACGTGGGTCATCCGCGTCCGGGCCAGACCGTGGCGGTCGTCGGGCTGGGGGGCGTGGGGATGGCGGCGCTGCTCACCGCACTGACCTACGACGGCGTTCGCGTCGTCGCCGTCGATCAGTTGCCGGAGAAGGTGGCCGCCGCCCGCCGCCTGGGAGCCCACGACGCCTACACGCCGCGGCACGCCACCGACGCCGGGGTGAAGGCCGCGGTGGTGGTCGAGGCCGTCGGTCATCCGGCCGCGCTGGAAACCTCGATCGCCCTGACCGCGCCCGGCGGACGCACCATCACCGTGGGTCTGCCGCCACCGAGCGCGCGAATCAGCCTGTCGCCATTGGGTTTAGTCGCCGAGGGCCGGTCGTTGATCGGCAGTTACCTGGGTTCGGCGGTGCCCAGCCGGGACATCCCCCGGTTCGTCGAGCTGTGGCGGTCAGGCCGGCTGCCGGTGGAATCACTGGTGTCGTCGACGATTCCGTTGGAGGGCATCAACGAGGCGATGGACAACCTGGCCGACGGCATCGCCGTACGACAGCTGATCAGGTTCGACGGCTAGTCGCCGTGCAACGCGCTGGACAGGGCGTGGCCTTGCAGCGCAAACAATCGTTGCGAGCCCGCCCAATCGGGCAGCAGTGAATCGAAGCCGTGACAGGCGCGCGTGAAAACGTGCAACTCGGCCGAGACCCCGGCGCGCAGTAGCTGCCACGCGTAGCCGATCGCCTCGTCGCGGAACGGGTCGATCTCGGCGCAGGTGATCAACGCCGGTGGCAGTCCGGCGATTTCGTCTCGACGCGCGGGCACCGCGGCATCGGACGCCTCGGCAGGTCCCAGGTAATGGCGCCACATCAAGTCGGCGGCCTCGCCGTCGAACGCCGGACTGGTGCGAAACTCCACCTTCGATGGGGTGACCCGGTCGTCAAGCACGGGTTGGTGGAGCAACTGGAACGTCACCGGCGGCAGTGCCCCGTCGGCGGCCCGCTGCGCCAGGCATGCGGCCAACGCGCCGCCGGCGCTGCTGCCCGCGACGGCCAGACGCGCCGGATCAACCCCGAGATACCCCGCGTTCGCGGCAACCCACCCCAGCACGGCGCTCGCGTCCTCGAGACCCGCCGGGAAGGGGTGTTCGGGGGCGAGCCGATAGTCCACCGAGACCACCGTGCAGCGGCCGCGGCGCGAAAGCTCAACGCATTGCCGGTGATCGGTGTCCAGGTTGCCCAGCGCGAAGCCGCCGGCGTGGCAGTACACCACGCCCGGTGCCGGGTCCTGGGGCCCACCACAATAGATGCGCACGTTGACGCCGCCGGCTTCCGTTGGCACGGTGTCCTCGACGATCCGCACCCCGTGCACATCTGTCTGGGTGGCGGTCAGCCGGCGCCGTTCGTTGAACGGCGCACGGATGAGTTGTATTGCGGCAAGCGAAAACTCGGTCCGTGTCACAGCGATGTCGCGCAGCATCACATCAAGTCGGTCGGCGCCGTCCAGCCCCGTCATTGCACACCCCGCTCCGAACCGGTGACCGCATCGGCTGCCGACGCGGTTGGTGCGGCGAAGCGGAAGCCGGCCGGCCTGAGCCTGCGCGTCATGCCCCAGAAGGGGCGCGCGCTGCGCCGCCACTGGGTGACCACGCGTCCGTTGGGAGCACGGAAGTAGTTGCTGCACTGCGTGGTCCAGACGGTGCCGCTCATCCATCGATCGACCTCGGCGACGAAGTCGGCCAGCGCGACGGGTCGCACCGCGAGGTAGCGCTTGCCCCTACGCCGCACGTATGTCAACGCCCGCACGATGTAGCGCTCCTGCGCCTCGAATTTCGTTGCGCAGCCGCAGCCGCAGGTGCGGGTGCAGGCCGTATTTGTCGGCGCAGCGCTGGAAGTAGTCCAGCAGGATCTCGGGCTGCAGGGACCACAGTCGCGACCACTCGGCGTTGAGATCGAACGAGTGGGAATAAAGGTGCGATTTGACGCCGCATGCCAGTCCGGAATAAGTGTTGATCCGCCAGGTTCCCCCGCGCCGTCTTCCCGGTCGAAGATGGTGAAGTTGTCAAACCCGCCCCGTGACAACATGATTCCCGGTGCCAGCCCGCCGGGCCCGGCGCCGATGATGCCGACGCTCATCGGGTCTGCAGGCATTGCCCACCATCGATGACGAGTTCGGAGCCGGTGATGAACGATGCCTCGTCCGACACCAAGAAGGCCACGGCGTCGGCGACTTCACCGGCCTCGCCTATCCGCCCAAACATCGATGCCGCGGCAAGCCGTGCCTGGGTGACCTCGTCGAGCATCGCTGTGGCGATCGGCCCGGGGAAGACGGCGTTGACCCGGACGCCCGAGGGGGCGAGTTCGGCCGCGACGGTCTGGGTCAGGCCGCGCAACGCCCACTTCGACGACCCGTAGGCGCTGTGTTGCGGGAAGGGGCGAATAGCGCCGGTGCTGCAGATGTTGACGATCGACGCGTTCGGCGCCTCCCGCAGCTGTCCCAGGACGGCGCGCATCCCGAGAAACGGGCCCAGACAATTGACGCGCCAAGCGGTTTCAAAGCCGGTGGGAGTCTCCTCGGTCAGCGACGCCCGATGCAGCACGCCGGCGCAGTTGACCAGCGTGCTCAGCGACCCGAAGCGACCGACGGCCGCGGCGACCACCGAGTTCCACTGCTCGGCTGAGGTGACGTCGAGCTCGAGGGCGATCAGGCCGTCGTCGCCCGCTTCGTCGACCGCGGTGATCAGTTCGCCGGTCCGGGTGTCGCACGCGGCCACCGAAAATCCTTTGTCGCGCAGTCGTTGGACAATGGACCAGCCCTGCCCGCCGGCGGCACCGGTCACCAGTGCGACGCGTTCATTCATGCTGAACTCACCTCCGGGCTATCGGCCAATCCGGCCTCGGTGATGAAGCGGCAGCGGCGCCGCGTAAAGCGCCACTGCCCGCCGACGCGGTCCAGCTCGTCGTCGTAGATCGCGGGCCGCACCTGAAGATCGCCCGCGCGGACGAACAGCACCTGAGATCTGGCGGTGGCGCGCTCTCCCTCGACCTCGATCCGCGCGCTGCCGGTCAGGTGCAGGCCGCGGGCCGCCGCGCGGAACATGCCCGCGATGCCGTCATGGCCGGCGAAGGTCTTGCCGTAGACCAGGAATTCGCCGTCGGGTGCGAACAGCCGGACGCATGCGTCGACGTCGCCGACATCAAGTGCCAGGGCGTAGCCGGCGAGCAGCTCTCGGATCCTTGAGTGGTCGTCGTCGATCATCGCGTGGCCTCGCGCAGGTGCTCCGCCGCGCCTCGTCGCAGCGCCTGCGCCTCGGCCGCCAGGGTGATCATGTCGAATCCCAGCTGCGCCATGGCATGCCCCGTCTTGCCGTCCCCAGCGTGAATGCCGGTGACCAAGCCCGCGTCCGAAGCCGCCCGGTGGATGCGCACGATCGCGTCGAGCACGTCCGGGTGCCGGGTGGCGCCCACGACGCGGACGCCCAGCGAGATGGCCAGATCGGCGGGCCCGACGTAGATTCCGGTCAGCCCGTCGACGGCGCAGATCTCTTGGATGCCCGACAGCGCCGCCGCAGTCTCGATCATCGCGAACACCCCGACCCGTGACTCGTGGGTGGCGGGGTCGTGCCCCAGGCTGGCGCGCAGCGGACCGAAGCTGCGCACGCCCCTCGGCGGGTAGCGGGTGGCGCCCACCGCGGCGGCGGCCTGGTCCGCAGACTCGATCATCGCGATGACGACGGCGTCGGCGCCCGCGTCGAGCACCCGCCCTATCGGCGCCGCCTCGGCGTTGGGCAGGCGCACCACGGTGCCGACGGGCACGTGCTCGATGCGGCGCAAGATGCCGGCGATGCCGGCGTCGTCGAGATAGCCGTGCTGCGCATCGAAGCCGACGTAATCGTAACCGGCGCGGGCGAATTCCTCCGGGCCCAGCGCCGTCGGGCCGGTGACCCAGCCGCCGAATATCGGGGTCTTACCGCGCAGCGCCAGCTGCAGGCTGCTCGGCGAGGTGTCTGTCATGGTCGGCTCATCCGGCGATGGCGATCTTGATCCGTTCGACGACCGGCCGGCAGGCTAGGTCGAAGGCGTCCTGCGCCTGGTCGATGCCGAAGGTGTGGGTGAGGTAGGCGCCCAGCAGCCAAGGGTGCTCGGCGGCGAATTTCCCGGCAAGCTCCAGCATCCGCCGCCGGTCCAGCGTCACACCGGATTTCAGCGTCAAGTTGTTGCGCAGCATCCCCCGCATGCTGATCGGATACATTTCGTCGTCGGCGACACCGAAGTAGAACACGGTGCCGCCGGGGGCGGCCGCGTCGATGGCGTGGTTCAGGGTGGCGACCTGGTGACCCACGGCCTCGATGACCACGTCCGCGCGGTCCGCGGGCCCGAGGTGACTCACCCAGCGGTCACTGGTGGCGCGCACCAGGTCGTCGACTCCGAAAGCCGTTGCCAGGTCACGGCGATCGATCGGGTCGACCCCGGTGACGCGCCGCGCGCCCGCCGTTTTGGCGACGTAGGAGAACAACAGGCCGATCGATCCCTGGCCGATGATCGCGACGTGCCGGTCGGCCAGATCGCCGAGTTGCTCGCAGGCGTAGAGCACACAGGCCAATGGTTGCAGGCCGACCGCCTGGGCGGGGGTCAGCGCCGGGTCGTAGGGCGCCAGTCCGTCACCGTCGCTGACAACGCGTTCCATCATGCCGTCGAAACCGGATGCCCAGCCAACAACGTGATCGCCGGGACGGTGGGCGGGATGCCGGCTGGCGATCACCTCGCCGGCGACCTCGTGTATGGGGAAGCCGTCTTTTTCGGGACCGCTTCGGCCGTCGTCTCCCGGGAGCCGTCCCTTGGCGCCGCGAAACGCCGGAAGATCGCTGCCGCAGACGCCCGCGGCCGAAAACCGCAACAGCACCTGCCCGTCGGCCAGGCACTCGGGTGTCTTGTCGTCGATCGTGGTGCGCTCGAACAGATACGGCGCGATGATCCGGTAGGACCACACGTCAGACCTCCACCGGGATGTTGTTCCAACCCCATTGGAAGCTGGACGGCAGCCGAGTGGCGGCTTCGGCCTGGATCGCGTAGTCGGGCACCCGGCGGAGCCATTCGGCCAGCAGCACAGCCACTTCCAGGCGCGCCAGATGATATCCGATGCAGAAGTGCTGGCCACGGCCGAACGCCAGCGAGCGGCGGATCGGCCGATCCCAGATGAACTCGTCAGGGTAGGGGTATTCCCGCTCGTCGCGGTTGGCCGATGCGAGCAGGGTGATCACACGCTGTCCCGGATTCAGAGTTTGGCCGTGAATCTCGAAGGGCTTGCGCACCGTTCGCGCGAACCATTGCGCCGGCGCACAGAATCGGATCATCTCATCGCGTGCGATGAGCACGTTGTTCTCCAGGTCGGCGCGCAAGGCGGCAAGCTGCTCGGGCCGCCGGTGGAGCTCCCACAGGCCGTGGGCGACGATTTTGGGCACCGTCTCGGTTCCCCCGATGAAGATGCACAGCATCTGTGTCGCGACTTCCATGTCGTCGAGCGCGCTGCCGTCGGGCAGGCGATAGTCCAGCAGACCATCGACCACGTCGAGCGGCGCCGCGGACGGATCGGCCCGGCGGCGGGCAACCGCCGGCAGCAAATATTCGAAATAGTTGGGTCGCGCCTGCCCGGTGTCCACGCCGACGCCGGGCTGGGCGAGGCTGCCGGCGTTGACGGTGGCAAGGACCTGCGGTGCGAGATCGGTGGGGATGCCGAGGAGTTCGCAGACGATGGCGGCCACCACGATGCCGCCGTAGTCCTGGGTGAGGTCGAAGGTGCCACCCGCAAGCAGCGCATCAAGGCGCTCGTTGGCCAGCGTGCGGATCCGGCCTTCCAGGTCTTTGACCGACCGCGGCCGAAACGGTCGGGAATGGGTACGCCGGATCTCGCCGTACAGGTCGGCGTCGAACATGGCGTGAAACGGCAACGGGTGCAGGGGCGGATCGGGGACCGGGCCGCTGTTGTGTTGCGCCAGAACCGATGCCGGCGGCAGCGTGCCCTCCGAGGCGACGAACGTGCCGTTATTGACTTCCAGCACCGTCCAGATGTCCTCGAAGCGCGACAGCGCGAACGTGTCCCACTGCGGCATGTAGTACACCGGATGGTGGTCGCGCAGTATCCGGTAGTACGGCAACGGGTTTGTCATCACCGCCGCGTCGAAGGGATCGTAGCGGAAATCGTTGACGTTCACAGCGTTCGGTCGTTTCGTCACTGTAGCGGCGACGGCGGGAGGGCCTGCAGAATGGAATCCTCCCAGCCGTCCCGCAACGCGGGAGCCACGCTCATCCACGTGACGATCTCGGCCGGGGGGCTCTCCTTCCAGGACGGATAGTGCTCGGCGAAGCAGTCCCAGCCGCCGTCCAGCGCCCAGTAGTGGATGACCTCGTTGTAGCGGAAGGTCGTGGTGAACGAACCGAGCCAGCGTTTACCCGTGCGTTCCGACCACGGAACGTAGAGCCGTTCCAGTTCGCGGATGTAGTCGTCCTGGCGTCCCGGTTTGGTCTGCATGATCTCTTGAATCACCAGCGGCGCGGTGAAATTGACCTCGCGCAGTTGGGCGAGCGTCTTGTTGCTGGGCCCGGGGTACATGATGCGGCCCTCCCCCGAGGCGCCGATGTCGGCAAGGAATGCCGACCACTTACCGGACGCGGCATCGTGGCTGCCGCCGCGAGCCTGCGCGGCACCGATCCTGGCGTAGTCGGCGAAACCGTCGATCTCCCAGATGACCGTCGCCTGCGGCCAGTGACCGTTGTACGGCGTGGATTCCCAGATCGCGAAAAGCCGAGCGCCGAGCTGCTCCATCATCGGTTGATAGGTGTCGGCGAAGATCTCGGTGAACCGGTCGCTTCGCCCGGACCCCAGCGAGATCGTTTCGTGCAAGTAGAGCAGCGTGTGTCCGAAGTATTTCTTCATCGGGCTAGTCGAGCCGGATGAGCTCTGCGTCAACCCCCAGGCCCACGTCACACAGCAGCGTCTCGGTGGCATAGACCGTCGCTCGCGGAATGCCCGCCGCCGCAAGCGCATAGCCCTTGAACATCCGGGCCGCACCGCTGAGCAGATGCTGCGCACGCGTCGTCGCGCGGTTCACGCTCAAAGGCCATCCTTCACCCCATAAAGCGACCTCGATCAGTGGGTTGCTCAGCGACTCGAGCACCGCCTCCCGGACCCGGTCGTCGGCAGTGAATGCCTGCGCGCTGACGGCCAGGCCCGTCGAGCGCGCCCCCAGCTCGTCGAGCTCCGGCTCGAGCTCCGCCGCCCGTACCCCCAGGATTCGCAGCGACGGGGTGTCGCAGCGTCGCGGGAGCAACACGGTCACTTCCCAACCGGCCATGGCCCGGTCGTAGAGCCAGCCGCCGGCCGATTGCACGACGTCGACGGCGCTGGCCGCGACGACGTCGAGCCGGTAGCGCAGACCCTCGCCGTTTGCGCGGGTTGCTTTCGCAGCGCTGCTGTTGCTGATATCGAATGTTGGAGCGGCCATCGATCCATTCCTCACCGCCACTTCGCTGACGGGTCTCAAGCGCTTGTCATGGGCTTTCTCAAGGGCTGGAGCCGCTTCACGCGCCGGCGATGCGACTCACCGCACAGGGTGACACTTCTGACGAAATTTGTAAAGCTTCCCTGGTTCGTCAGGAACCGCGGCGCGCCTTGAGGTCGGCTAGCACTTCCTCGGTGTGCTGCCCGAGTTCTGGTGCCGCAGAACGCGGTGCCCACGGAGTCCCATGAAAATCCGCCGGTGTGGCCACCATCGGCACGGCGGCTTCGCCGTCCGGGACGTCAACGATGCCACCCGCGGCGTGGAACTGCTGGTCGGCGACGACGTCCTCGAGGGTGTTGATCGGTGACCAGAAAAAGTCCGGTTCGCCGGCGAACACCTCTGCCCACGCGTCGAGTGGCCGCGAGGCGAAGATTTCATCCAGCGCGGCGATCAGCATGGTCGAGTTGACGGCGCGGGCACGGGCATCGGCGAACCGCGGATCGTCGCGCCACTCGGGCCGGCCGACCGCGCGGCACAACGCCGGCCAGTGCCGCTCGGGCTCGAGGCCGACGATCCAGAACCGCCGCCCGTCGGCGGCGGCGTAGTTGTTCATGCACGGGTTGCCCATCGTTTCGCGCTGGCCGATCGCGATGGGCTGCCCGCTCATCAGATAGGTGTTGAGGTCGAAGCTGACCGTGTAGGCACCCTGCCGGTAGAGCGAGGTGGACACCAGCTGACCCGTCCCGGTCCGTTCGCGCGCGAGCAGGGCCGCGCACACGGCCGCGGCCATCGTCATCCCGGCGGAGTGGTCGCCCATCCCGCCGCGCTGGAACGGGGGCGTGTCGCCGGGGCGGGTGAGCAGGTGGGCCACCCCGGCCCGGGACCAGAACGCGGCGACGTCGAAGGCGGCGCGGTCGGCGTCCGGGCCGCTTTCGCCGTATCCGGTGATGAGCCCATAAACCAGTCGGGGGTTGGCCGCCGACACCGGCCCGAAGTCCAGGCCGAGCCGTTGGAGCGCGCCGGGTCGCACATTGGTCAGGAAAACGTCTGCGTCGGCGAGCAATTCGAACGCGGTGTCACGTCCCTCCTCGGTCCCGAGGTCCAGTACGACGCTGCGCTTGGACCGGTTGTCCATCTCGAACGGCGGGTTCAAGCCCAGATCGCAGCCCAGCATCCGGCCGAACATGCGCCCCGGATCACCGGTCGGTGGCTCGATCTTGATCACGTCGGCGCCCCAGTCCGCCAAGATGCCGCCGGCGGCCGGTCCGGCCACCCAAACCCCGAGTTCGACGACTTTGACGCCTTCCACCGGTCCCGCCATGGGTTTACCCTAAGCGCCGACCTTGGGCGCCAAGCACCGGAACGGCCCCGATTTGGTCTACCCGCCCCACGCTCGACGGCCTTATAGGCTTTCAAGCATGACTCTGGTGGCCGGTCGCGGTCCGCTCAGCAACGATCCCGCGGGGCGCTTCTCGCCCGCAATACCCGACGACGTCGTCTACGTCGAACCGCATCCGCGGCGCGTGCAGGCCGTCAAGGACGGCCGCGTGGTGATAGACACCGAGCGGGCGCTGATGGTGCACCGGCGCGGCCGGCCGCTGAGCTACGCCTTCGCTGCCGACGAGGTCGGCGACTTGCCGAGCGAGCCGGAACCCGAAGCGCCGGGCTTCGTCCACGTGCCCTGGGACGCGGTCGATACCTGGATGGAAGAGGGACGCAAACTCGTGCACTACCCGCCCAATCCCTATCACCGCGTCGACTGTCGTCCCACCCAACGCCGCTTGCGCGTCCGCGTCGCCGGCACCACGCTGGTGGACACCGACGACACCGTGATCCTGTTCGAGACCGCGCTCGCCCCGCGGCTCTACGTCGATCCGGCTCACGTGCGCACCGATCTGCTGAAACGTTCCGAGACGTCGAGTTACTGCAATTACAAAGGGTTTGCGACGTATTGGACGTTCGTGTCGGGCGACCAGGTTGTCGAGGACGTCGCCTGGAGCTATCCCGGCCCGCCCCCGGAAAGCCTGCCCATCAAGGGATTCCTCAGCTTCGACGACACCCGCGTCGAGGTGTCGGCCGAGCTGCCGGTCAGCGGCCGTAGCTAGGGCGCCCGAGACCCAGCTCGTGCTGGGCGATCATGTTGCGGAACACCTCCATCGTGCCGCCGTAGATGCCGGCGGGCACGCCGTGCCGATAGATGAACTCGATGGCACCGTCGTCCGCGGAACCCGGTGTATCGGTGGGCAATGTCGACGCCGTCCCCAGCAGGTCCATCAATTCGTGGGAGACGTCCCGCATGGTCTGGATGATCGCTACCCGCCCGTACATACCGGGCGTCGACATGGCCGCCTCGATGCGGGCCATGCTGCGGCCTAGCCGGTATTTGGTCGCTTCGTCGTCGATGAGGCGCCGACCGGTCGCATCGGGCGTGGCCAGGACCGCCGCGACTCCGTCGGCCGCCTCGGCCATCAGGTGGCCGTGCTCGGATAGCATCGAAATGTTTTGCAGGCCATGGTCTTCGGGGTCGGTAATGCCGTGTTCCGCGTCGAGCGCAGACCGCATCACCGTCCAGCCGCCGTTGACCTCCCCGATCCGATACAGATCATCGACCCGCACGTCGCTGTAATACACGATGTTGGTGCGGTCACCGTCCAGCGTGCGGATGCCCTGGATCTCGATGCCGTCGGAATCCAGCGGTACCAAAAACATGGTCAGGTTCTTGTGTCTGCGTCCGTGCGGATCAGTGTTGGTGAGCAGGAAGACGTACTTGGCATTCTGTGCGTTCGAGGTGAACATCTTCGAACCGTTGATGACCCAGCTCGATCCATCCCGCACGGCCCGGGTCTTGCAGGTGGCGACGTCGGAGCCGCCTTCGGGCTCGGTGTAGCCCAGGCAGAGCCGGATCTCCCCGGACAGCACGCCGGGCAGTATCGCGTCGGCGAGTTCGGCCGCCCCGAATTGCTTCACCAACCGCGCGACGGTTGCGGTGGTGCCCCAGTGGAACCACGGCGTGTGAGCGCGGCCGATCTCGAGGTGGAAGATCCGCCGGCGCACCGGATTGAATCCCCCTTCGGACTCCAGCTTCCAATCCGACGCCAGATAACCCGCCTCGCCCAACGCCAAATGCACTTGTTCGCTGAAGTTTTCGCCAGTCTCGCGATCACGTTGCCGCACTTCGTCGGTGACGTGTTCGGCGATGAACGCCCGGGTCTCATCGAAGAATTTCTGATCCTCGGGCGAAAGCTCGACGCGGGAGAAGTTCATCAGGCGGTATCGACCACGAGGGTGCGGAACCTGTCGAGCGTCTCGAGCGCGTGCGCCATGCTGTCGCCGGGCAGGTGCATGCCGACCCAGGTGACACCCAGCTTCGCCAACTCCTCTAGGCCCTCGAGGTAGGCGTCGGCGTTGAAGTCGTCGCTCGCGGGACTGCCGCCCTCGAAGTTGGTGAAGGTGATGTCGATCGCCGACCAATCCCGGCCCGCCGCATCGCATCTGCGGCGCAGATCGTCGATCCCGCGTGCGAGCTTCTGCACCGAGTCGATGACGGCCGTGCCGGCCGTCTGGGCCAGCTGCGGCGGCGCCGGGAACGGGCACCAGCCGTCGCCGTACCGGACCACCCGCTGCCGCGATGACGACGTATTGCCGCCGATCCAGATCGGCGGATGCGGATCGCTCACCGGCCTGGGATGCGCGGTGATGCCGCGCGCGCTGAAATGCTTGCCCTCGAACGAGATATCGTCACCGGTCCAGATGGCCCGGATCACCTGTAGCGATTCCTCGAACAGCTCGGCCCGCTCGTCGAAGCTCACTCCGAGTGCCGCGAACTCGCGCTTGAGGTAGCCCACGCCCACCGCGAGCGTGAAGCGCCCACCGGAGAGCAGGTCCAGGGTGGCGCCGGACTTGGCCACCACGAACGGGTTTCGGTACGGCAGCACCACGATGTTGGGGATCAACCGCAGCGTGGATGTCGTGGCTGCCGCGAAACCCAATGCGACAAAGGGATCCAACGCATCGTGTCCGCCGGCCTCCAGCCATCGCTGCGAGGGCGCCGGGTGATCGGTGAAGCCGAAACCGTGAATCCCGGCCGCCTCGCATGCCGCGGCCACCTTGCCGATACCGTCCCCGCTGACCAGCTCCGGGTTGTAGGGATGGCTGTGCATCGGGTGGGTGATGGTGAACCGCATGGTCTTAGAACCGCGCGCGCGAGTCGATCGCCGTGTCGCTGGTGCGCAGCGGCCGGATCAGCGCCTCCTGGGCGAACGATGCCAACAGCTCGCCCTCTTGCGCGTGCACGGTGCCGCGCACGTACGACATGCCCGCGCCGACCTGGGTGCTCTCGTGCGTGTAGAGCAGCCAACCGGTCCAGTCCACCGGTTCGTGGAACGCCACCGAGATGCTCATCGGCGCGGTGGACACGGTCAGGTGCGCCTGGGCGGTGCCGATGCCCTCATGCGCGCGCATGGTGGTCGAGATCCCAAGATGCCCGGTGAAGTACGCGAGCAGCGCCTTGGCCAACTCGTCGCGGGTCGGGATCGGATCGTAGTGCAGCCACGCGTAGAGTTCCGGCGGGCCGACCTCGTCGGGGCTGTTGACGTCGACGACGTCGACCAGGCGCAGCTCGCGACCGATCATCGGCATCGGCGAGGGGTGCGCGTCGGCCGGGGCGGCGACCTCCGGGCGCGGCAGGTGGTGCCGGATAACGTCGTCGGTCGGGACGTCGGCCAGCACGGTGACGCTCAGGCAGCGCCGGCCGTTCTGGTGCACGGCGACCACCGCGGTGGCGGTGGACCGGCCTTCGGATACGACGTCGAGGACCAGTTCGATCGACGGACCGACGACCACGGCGCGCGAGAACACCGCGTGCGCTGAGCGCACCGATTTATCGGGAAAGCGCTTCGCCACCGCGACAATCGCCTGTGCCAGCACCTGGGTGCCTTCCACCACCTGGCGTTCGTCGCCTACGGCGATGCCGGTGTCACCGGTGAATCGGTCGTCCCCGTCGGCCTGCACGTCGAACAGATCCAGCAGGCCCTGCACGGTCCATTCGGTCTGCGCGGATTCCTCAGACGCCTTCGTCAATCCAGTTCACCTCTCGCGCTCGCAGCTCAGCGCTCAGCGTGACACTTTGAGCAGCTTTTGTAAAGCTTGGCTAACAAGACGGCGGCCCGGCCGGGCGGCGGAACGGCTGAAAGCCCAGGGAGGCAACGCCATTGGACATCGTGACGACCACTTCACATCGCCAACTTGCCGCAGCTGCCGCTCAAGGTCGGCGACACCCGGGAGGAAGCCGGTCCCGACGGTGACCGCGTCTTCAGCTGGCGGTCCACGTCCAACTCCTTCATTCGCGCAGCAGAACCACTCAGCGGTAGCCAAGTCGCCCCTCGATGACCGCCTCATTGTTGGTGCGCAACACGCACTACGACGCGCACCGTTTCCAGATGGTGCCGTCACAAGTCTGTAGCGCGAACACCGTGTATCGGCAAGGCGAATCAGCGAAGCGACGGCTGACGGCCGTAGAGCCGGAGCAACGCGGTGAGCCCGCTGAACACAATGGTGAATAACGCCGCCGACGCACATGATTCGTAGACGTCGGCGATCGCGATCGTCTTACCTCCGCGGACCGCGACGCCGTCGGGAGGATGGATCAGGCTGGTGAAGACCTGGGTGGTGGTGGAAAGCCAGAACAGGCACGGCAGTAGCCAGTAAGTGCGGGTTCGGATGACGGGGCGTCCGGGGAATCGCGTCTCGATGAGCGCGACGAGCTGAAAGATCAACCAGCCCGTCAGAAGCCAGCCGAGAAAATTCGTCAGCGGGACACCCAGCGCGCCGGTCGGGTGGTCATAGGAGTACCAGTCGTGCGCCGTCGCCCCCAAGGGGTCGTACACCAGGTCATAACCCCCCAGGATGAATGTCGCCACGATGGGTGTCGTAAATCGTTCGGCCTTACCGACAGCCACACCAGGTGCGGGTCGCATGATCACGCGGGCAAGCGCCCAGGCCAGCCAGCCGAACATGATCCAGCTGGCGATGGCCACCGGGGGGACGCCAAGGGGTTTCGGACCGGGTAGGTGATGGGTGTAGGAGCCGAAGGGGAAACCGGTCGCGACGCCGATTGCCTCCAATGCGAACGCAACAACGCCGGCGATGACGACGAATGCGGCCATGCCTCGTGCGGAGTAGCCCAGCCACGCATGGACGATGACAAACAGAATGAGAAATCCCATTTGGGCGGCCCCGGCTTGAGTAGCCAGCGACGGACGCACCGCCGTGACCGCCGCCGCGAGCAGCGTGAGGACGAGCAAGACCCAACACGATGCCCTGAGAATTTTCAACCGTGCCTCCGTTGGCCGGGCGGTCGCGTCAGCGTATCGACTGCTACCAACCTTGTCGAGCGCGGTGAAACCCCTCGCTGTCGGCGGCCAGCAACGTGGTATCGCGGCGCCGACGTCCCAACGCCGAGCACACGATCGTCGCGTGCGAACTCGCAGGAGATTGACACCGGTACCCGCGGTGCATGACACTTTTGCGATGTTTTGTAAAGCGGACCGATTTGCCGAAGGCGGGGACGAATGATTCCCGAGCCGCTGGCCAACGGATTCTGCTTCGGCGAGGGGCCGCGCTGGTTCGAGGGCCTGCTGTGGTTCTCCGACATGCTGGGCGAGGCCGTCCACACCGCGACCATGGGTGGCTCGCTGACCACGCTGCCGCTGCCCGGGCACTCGCCGTCGGGCCTGGGCTTCCGGCCCGACGGGTCGCTGTTGATCGCCTCGACCGAAGACCGGCAGGTGCTGCGCTATGACGGCGAAACCGTGGTCACCATCGCCGATCTGGCCGACCTGGCACCCGCGGCACTCGGCGACATGGTCCTCGATGACGCGGGCCGCGCCTACATCGGCTGCCAGGCATTGCGCGGTGGGGTCATCATTCGGCTGGACCCCGACGACAGTGCGACCAGGGCCACCATCGTGGCCGAAGACCTCGACTTCCCCAACGGCATGGCGATCACCCCGGACCGCGGGACGCTGATCGTCGCCGAATCGACGGCCCGGCGGCTGACCGCATTTTCCATCGCCCGCGACGGCGGGCTATCCGATCGCCGGGTTTTCGCCGACGGCCTCGACGGGCCGCCCGACGGCATCGCGCTGGACGCCGAGGGTGGGGTGTGGGCGTCCATGACCCTGGCCCATCAGTTCGAGCGGATCGTGGCGGGTGGCACCGTGACCGATCGCATCGACATGGGCGACCGGGTCGCCATCGCCTGCGCCCTGGGCGGTCCGCAGCGCCGCACGCTGTTTCTGTTGTCGAGCACGGAGGCCTATCCTCAACGCCTGGTCGGCACCCGGCTTTCCCGGCTGGATGCCGTCACGGTGACCACTCCCGGCGCCGGCCTGCCCTGACCCGAGAGGCTGACGATGACCGACGCCTACTACGAGCTGATCGATCCGGCCGGCGACGACGCCACCGCGCTGGGTGAGAAGTTCCGGGCGACGGATCTCGCGCGCGGCACCTGGTCGGCGGCCATCCAGCACGGCGGTCCGGTGTCGGCGCTGCTGGTCCGGGCGCTGGAGCGGTGCGAGCAGCGCGACGACACGCGCCTGTCCCGGGTGGTCATCGACCTATTGGGCGGGGTGCCGGCCGAAGGTGATCTGTGGGTGCGCGCGCAGGTGCAACGTCCGGGCAAGCAAATCGAGCTGCTCGGCGCCGAGATGCTGGCCCCCGGACCCGACGGCACACCGCGGCCGGTGGCGCGCGCCAGCGGGTGGCGGTTGCAGCACCAGGACACGGAACCGATCGCGCACGCCGCGGCGCCACTGCCCCGGCGGCGGGCCGAGGCCTTCAACCGCAACCTCAAGGCGCGGGACTGGGACCGCAATTACGTGCACAGCCTGGAGTGGCTGTGGCTGACCGAGCCGCTCAGCGAGGGCCCCGGCGAATCCTGGATCAACCCGACCGTCGACCTGGTCAACGGCGAATCCATGACGCAGCTGGAACGGCTGTTCGCGGTGGCCGACTGCGCCAATGGCATCGGCAGCAAGTTGGACATCACCAAATGGACATTCCTCAACACCGATCTGGCCGTGCACGTATTTCGTGTACCTGACGGCGATTGGATCGGCATTCGCGCGGAGACCAGCTACGGGCCGGACGGCATCGGGACGACGATCGGCACGTTGTTCGACGAGCAGGGCGCGGTCGGCGCCATCCAGCAGTCGGTGCTGGTGCGCCGGCGTCCCCCTCGGGCCTAACGTGGGAGCGAATGACCATGACACCTCGGCGACACTTCGAAAAGTTTGAATCATGAGCCAGCCGGCCCGGGCGACGACGATCGCCGACACCGACACCTCGACCCGTCAGCGCATTCTGGCGGCCACCGCCGAGGTGCTCGGCCGAAACGGCAAGACCAAGCTCAGCCTGTCCGACGTCGCCACCCAGGCGGGCGTCTCCCGCCCGACGCTATACCGCTGGTTCGCGTCCAAAGAGGAGTTGCTGTCGGCGTTTTCGAGCTACGAGCGCCAGATCTTCGAAAGCGGTCTGGTGAAGGCCACCGCGGGCCTCAAGGGCGTGGACAAGCTGGACGCCGTGCTGCGGTTCATCGTCGAATATCAGCATTCGTACTCCGGTGTGCGCATGGTGGACGTCGAGCCCGAGCACACCATCGCCCAGTTCTCCTGGGTCATCCCGCAGATGCGCGAGGGTCTGCAGCGCCACCTGCCCGGGCCCAACGCGGCGGTGAAGGCGGCGACGGTGATCCGGATTGCGATATCGCACTACATCGTGCGAAGCGACGACGCCGACCAATTTTTGGCACAGCTGCGGCACGCGGTGGGGATTAAGGGCAGCTAGTCGAACAACACCGCGGCGTTGAGGAATCCAGTTGGATCCAGCGCGGCTTTGACCGTGCGCATCGCCGCGATGTCGGCGGCCTCGCGGGACATACCGAGGTAGGGCCGTTTGCGGCTGCCGACGCCGTGTTCGGAGCTGACGTTGCCCCCGGATCGCGCGATGAGGTCCATCATCGGCTCATACAGGGCCCGTTCCCGGTCGGCCGGGCAGCGCAGCACGTTGAGGTGCAGGTTGCCCTCGCCGATGTGGCCGAACAGCACCGGCAGCGCGTCGGGGGCATGCGTGTCGATCAAATCGATTGCGCGTCTTTCGAATTCGCCGATCGTCGCCAGTGGCAGCGAGACATCGAACTTCAGCGGGGGCCCGTACACACCGAGCACCTCGGCCAGCGATTCGCGGATCTGCCACAACCGTTGCTGCGCAGCGACATCCACGCCGACCGCGGGATCGGCACACGTCGGCACCTCGTCGAGCAGGTCGGCGAGCCGCTCGGTCTGGTCGTGATCGGCGGCCAGTTCCACCAGCAGCAG
Source organism: Mycobacterium sp. NGS56 (assembly GCF_059812425.1). Lineage (NCBI taxonomy): Bacteria > Bacillati > Actinomycetota > Actinomycetes > Mycobacteriales > Mycobacteriaceae > Mycobacterium > Mycobacterium sp. NGS56. The sequence continues at coordinate 98,933 of NZ_JCALCQ010000011.1, read as the reverse complement.
ATAGTCGCCGGGGACCGGGGCGCCGACTCCGCGGTGCTCGGTGGTCAGCGCGGCGGCGCGGCCGTCGATCAGCTCCAGCGCCGCGATGCCGTCCACATCGCGGAAGGTGCGCCCGGCGGTTACCAGCGCCTCGAGGTCGGCGAAGCCGCAGATCGCCGTCACCCGGTGTGACGGCGTGGCGTGCAGCCGCAGGTCCAGCTCGGTGATGACGCCAAGCGTGCCCTCGGCGCCGACGAACAGCGCCGGCAGGTCGTAGCCGGTGTTGTCCCGGCGCACCCGGCTGTGTCGGCGCAACAACGTGCCGTCCGGCAGGGCCACATGGACGCCGACCACCTGCTCACCCATGTTGCCGTAGCGGACCGTGCGCAGGCCGCCGGCGTTCGTCGACGCCATGCCGCCGACGGTCGCAGTGTCGCGGGCCGCCAGATCCACGCCGAACACCAGACCGGCCGTGCCCGCGGCCCGTTGCACCGCGGCCAGGGTGGCTCCGGCGCCGGCCTCGATGCGGCGTTCGACGGTGTCAACGTCGCCGACGGCGTTCAGCCGCTCGGTGGACAGCAACACGTCGTCGTGTTCGGGGACGGTGCCGGCCACCAGCGAGGTCCGGCCGCCCTGCACCGTAACGTGCGCACCGGCGTCCCGGCACTCGCGCAGCACCTCGGCGACCTGCTCGGCGGTGCCCGGCCGCACCAGGGCGCTCGCCTTCCCGCGGTAGCGGCCGGTGTGGTCGACGCTGCACGCCGCCAGCACATCGGGGTCGGTGACGACGTGATTCGATCCGACCAGGCTCGCCAGGCTGCGCAGCATGATCGCGGTTATAGCACCGCCGGCGCGCATCGCTCACACCGGCCGCGTGTGTGCGGCTTCAGTCCGACGGCGGTGACACTGCACGAAAACACCCTTCGAAATGACCGTTTTCGATTCCCACGGTCTGCATGAACGAGTGGGCGACGACGGGGCCGGCATGCCGAAATCCCGTCTCCCGCAATGCTTTCGCAAGCTGATACGACTCCGGGCTGGTCATCCGGCCGTCGGCCCAGCTGCGCAGTCGATGGTGTTGTCGCGGTTGATGTTTCCACGCCAATTGCGCGAGCGATTGTGCGGAAAGCAGGCGGGCATTGTGCAGCGTGGCCTCAATCTTTCGCCGGTTGCGAATGATGGAGGCATCGGCCATCAGTCGCTCGACATCGTCGTCAGTCATCGCCGCCACCGCCGCCGGGTCGAACCCGTGAAACGCGGCGCGCAAGTTCTCCCGCTTGTCGAACACGGTTGCCCACGACAGGCCGTTCTCGAAGTAGGTCAGCACCAGCGCCTCGAACAGCGTGACCTCGTCGTGAGTGGGTCTACCCCATTCGACGTCGTGATAGACGGTCAGATCGCGGCCCGTCTCGGTGGCCCAGCGGCAGCGCACGACGCCGTCGGGACCGGACAGCACGGTCGGCAGGTGTGGTGGCATATCGACACCCGCCATGGCCTTCACCGCGCTTAATCCCTTCGACCGGTCCCCGTTAAGGTTTATCTTCCACATGCCGCAGACCGCGCATATGCGTAAATGCCCGCCTCTGAGCGACAACCGGTCACGCGCGGGAGCGACCGGGAGCCGGCACCGCCGGTTGTCGCTCAAAGGCGGGCAACAGCAACATTGCCTCCCGTGAGGAAAACAGCCTGCCTACAGCGCGGCGCGCTAGAACTCCTTGTGATTCACGTCGGTGACCAGCCCGCCGTCCATCACGTACTCGCTGCCGGTGGAGTAGGACGACTCGTCGCTGGCCAGGAAGAGCACAAACGTCGCGACTTCCCGGACCTCGCCCGGGCGCCCGAGCGGAATCGTCACCATGTCCTCGGGCAAATGGGCGGTCATCGGGGTGCGGATGAACCCCGGGTGCACCGAGTTCACCCGAATGTTGTGCGGCGCCAACTCCAAAGCCGCCGACTTCGCCAGCCCGCGCACACCCCACTTCGACGCGACGTAGGGGTGCACCATGGGTGCGCCGCGCAGGCCCTCGATGGACGACACGTTGATGATCGAGCCGCCACCGGCCGCGATCATCGGCTCGACCGCTGCCCGCATACCCAAAAACGTCCCGGTCAGGTTGACGTCAATCACCCTCTGCCACTTGGCCAGATCGAAGCTTTTCAGCGGCCCGAGCGCGACGGTTCCGGCATTGTTGACCAGCACGTTGAGCTTGCCGAATTCGCCGATCGCTGTGGCGACCGCGGCGTCCCACTGGTCCGGCTGGGTGACATCGAGGTGCACGTAGCGCGCGGAGTCACCGATCTCGTCGGCGAGCGCCTTGCCCTGGTCGTCGAGGATGTCGCCGATAACAACCTTGGCGCCTTCCTCGACCAGCAGGCGAGCGTCTTCGGCACCCATCCCGCCTGCGCCACCGCTGATCAGCGCTACCTTGCCGTCTACCCGACCCACGCGGGTCTCCTTTCGTTTAGGTGGTAACCAAAGTGCTTGGTGCGTAAAGGCCTTTGCCCGTTACCAGCGGCAAATCGAGTGTGGTGCGAATGCCGGGCGGCGCCGCGATCACGGCGGGGATGGCGTTGACGACGCGGCCCGCGGCGCCCGCGATGGCCGCGTGGTTGTGGTCGCCCTTGCGGCTGCTGGGAATGATGTCGACCGCATACGAGGGCTCGCCGGTGATCTCGACGCGGTAGGAGCCGTCGCCCGCGGCGGGCTGGGGCAGGTCGGGACGCAGGTCCGGTCGCAGCCTGGTGACGTGCTCGATGACGATGGCGGGGTGACCCTTGACCATGCCGCGAATCTCGAACTGCAGCACCGCCACGGTGCCCTTGGCCACGTGACCGACCGCGATGTCGAAGTCCTCGGGTGCCGGCTCGCGCTGGTAAGACTCGGTGATCTCGTCGACCTCGATGCCGAGGCCGGCCGCCAACTGGCGGATCGCGGTGCCCCACGCGATGCTGAGGATGCCCGGCTGAAGCAGCATCGGAATCTCGTCCATGGGGCGAGCGAAGCCCATGTAGTCCATGACCTCGGTTCCGTTGTACGACGCGTAGTCGTGAATCTCCATGCAGCGCACCTGCTCGATGCGCTGACAGGTCCCCGCGAGCGCCAACGGAATCAGGTCATTGGCGAATCCCGGATCTACACCGCTGATGAAGATGCTCGAATTGCCTTGCTTGGCAGCGTCTTTTACGCGGGCGATGTACTTGTCGGGCATGACACCCCACGGGTATTGCAGCAGCCCGGGCGACGACCCGACGACGTTGATGCCCGCTGCCAGGATGCGCATGACGTCGGCCATCGCCTCGGGCAGTCGGGTGTCGCCCATCGCGCAGTAGACGACACAGTCGGGTTTGGCCGCGATGATCGCGTCCAGGTCATCGACGGCCGCAACGCCCGTGACCACGCCGGCGTCCAGACCGACGCCACACAACTCGCCGGCGTCCTTACCGACCTTGGCGGGCGTCGAGACGCACACGCCGACCAGTTCGAACTGCGGGTTGGTGATGAGTTCGGCGAGGGCCAGCCCTCCGACATTTCCGGTGCCGACGTGCGCGACGCGGATCGCCATGAGAGTCTCCGTCCGTTGAGCGCTCAAACTTTTCTAGACACTAGTCCACTAATTTAGAAGCGCACCGGGCGGAGCGTGGTCCGGTCGCCAACGAGATTGCCGTGAGGGCTGTTCCGGCCGCAGCTTTCACTGCCGTGGCGGGAATCTCGGCGGGAAGCGCGCTAAGGCCCCAGCGGAGACGTCGTGCGGATGCCTTCGTCGCGGATCAACCCGCGCAGCAGCGCGGTGCTGAACTCGGCGGCGATCTCCTTGGCCGAGCGCCGGCCGCTGGGACGCAGCCAGCGGTAGCTGCCCAGCGTCATGCCGATGTAGCCCAGCGCCAGCACGTGCGAGTCGCAGGGGTAGAACTCGCCGCTGGCGATCCCGCGGTCGATCAGGCCGTGCACGTGGTGGTAGACCTGAGCTTCCTTCTCGCGGACCTCGGCTACCTGCTCACTGGTGAACCATTCGGTGATGTACGGCTGCTCCTGGAAATACACGGCCGCCCGCTCCGGATCGCTGGCGATGCCGGTGAGCAGGCGAACCGTGTACTGGTAGAGGGCCTCGCGCGCCGTCCAGGACGGGTCGTCGTGCACGGCGGCCAGCGTGCCCTCGGCGGCCTGGCGGTAGATGTCGAACAGGATCAGCGACTTGCTGGCGTAGTAGTGGTAGACGGTCGCCTTGTTCAGGCCGATCACGTCGGCCACGTCGTCCATCCGGGTGCCGTGATAGCCGCGGGCCGCAAACAGCTTGGTGGCTACCGCCAGCAGCTCTTGGCGCCGGGTTTGCCCATTCGGGGTGGTGCTGTCGGTGGGCATCTGTTCTCACTATCGTCGTATGGCCTGGCCAGGGGCCAGTCCGGCCCAGAATAGCTATCAATCAACTGGTTGGACAGTTTATGCAAAACGCCGGGTGTCACGTGCACGCGTATGCGACTAGACTCCTCATCGAACGCGATGAGTCGAGAGGTGGGGCCGATGGATCCGAGTCCGGATTACGACGGAAGCGACGAGATCGAGTTCTTCATGCGGTACCTGACCTGGGGCCTGCGTGGGGTCACCGACGGAAACGGATACCCGCCCCCGGCGTACCCGCCTGTCTAACCCCATCTTTGTCGTGGTGACCCGCCGCGCCCAGCTTCGCTGCGCTTGCGATCATCACGTTGCTTATAGCGCCTTGAGTTCCTCGGCGACCTCGGTCACCGATTTCTTCGCGTCGCCGAACAGCATGCTGGTTCCCTCGCCGTAGAACAGCGGGTTGTCGATGCCCGCGAAGCCGGAATTCATCGACCGTTTGAGCACAATCACCGACTTGGCCTTGTCGACGTTGAGGATCGGCATGCCGTAGATCGGGCTGGACGCGTCGTTGCGGGCTGCCGGGTTGGTGACGTCGTTGGCGCCGATGACGATCGCGACGTCGGTGCGGGCGAATTCGTCATTGATGTCGTCCATGTCCTTCATGGCGTCGTAGTCAACCTCGGCCTCGGCCAGCAAGACGTTCATGTGCCCGGGCATCCGGCCCGCCACCGGGTGGATGGCGTACTTGACCTCCACGCCCTTGTCCTCCAGCAGGGCCGCCATGTCCTTGACGGCGTGCTGGGCCTGCGCGACGGCCAGCCCGTAGCCGGGCACCACGATCACCTGGTTGGCGTAGGCCATCTGGATCGCGGCGTCGGCGGCCGACGTGGCCTTGACGGTCTTGTCGCCACCTTGACCATCGGGGCCGCCGCTGACGACCACTCCGCCGAAGCCGCCCGCGACGATCGCCGGGATCGAGCGGTTCATGGCCTTGGCCATCAGGTTGGTCAAGATCGAACCCGACGCGCCGACGATCATGCCGGCCACGATCATCGCCGTGTTGTTCAGCGCCAGGCCCGCGGCCGCGGCCGACAGGCCCGTCATCGCGTTCAGCAGCGAAATGACCACCGGCATGTCGGCGCCACCGATCGGCAGCACCACCATCAGACCCAGCACGCCCGCGGCGGCCAGCAGGCCGACCATCCACCACAGTGCTGCCCCGGCACCGCCTGGGTGGGCGTGCAGCCCGATCACCACCGCGGCGATTACGGCCGCGGCCAGCAGCAGCAGGTTGATCGGCTGCTGCGCCTTACCGAAGCCGATCGGCGACCCGGAGATGATCTCCTGCAGCTTGCCGAACGCGATGATCGATCCCCAGAACGAGATCGAGCCGATGATCGCGGCGAACAACGAGGCCACCACGATGTGCACGGTCGGTGACTCGCCGTGCCGGAATGCCGAAAAGCCGCTGGTTTCAATGAATTCCGACAGCGCGATCAATGCGACCGTGCCACCGCCGACGCCGTTGAAGAACGCCACCAGCTGCGGCATGGCCGTCATCTTGGTGTAGCGAGCCGGCGGGACGCCGAGCACGACGCCGACCACCAGGCCGGCGATGATCAGCACCCACTGGTCGGTGTGGCGGATCTTGATCAGGGTCGCCGTCACGGCCAGCGCCATACCCACCGCGGCGATCAGGTTGCCCCGCACCGCCGTTTTGGGCCCGGTCAGGCCCATCAGGCCGTAGATGAAAAGCGCAAAGGAAATGATGTAGAGGCCGATCACCAAGTAGTTCATTTGGCCGCCGGCTCCTCGCTCGATGCGGGCAGGGGTTTCTTCTTGCCCTTGAACATGCCCAGCATCCGGTCGGTCACGATGAACCCGCCGATGACGTTCAGCGTGCCGAACACCACGGCGACGAACAGGATGATCTGCACCGCAAGCGACGGGTGCTCGACGGAGCCGAACACCACCAGGGCGCCCAGCACCACGATGCCGTGGATCGCGTTGGTGCCCGACATCAGCGGCGTGTGCAAGGTGTTGGGCACCTTGGAGATGACCGCGAACCCGACGAATCCGGACAGCACCAGGATCGCCAGGTTGGCCAATAGCTCGTCGTACATGTAGTCCTCTCAGCCTGTCTGGCGCCGGCTCTCGGCATCGCTCGGATCTGCGTCGCCGCCGGCAGCGGTCCGCGTCACGCAGGAGTCCGCAACGACCTCGTCGTCGAAGTCGGGCGCCAGCTTGCCGTCGGTGAGCAACAGGTCCAGCAGTGCGGTGATGTTCTTGCTGTAGAGCTCGCTGGCGTGTTCGGGCATGGTCGCCGGCAGGTTCAGCGGCGACGCGATGGTGACGTCGTACTTGACGACCGTCTGCCCGGGTTCGGTGAGCTCGCAGTTACCCCCGGTCTCGCCGGCCAGGTCCACCACCACACTGCCCGGCTTCATCGCCTCCACCGCTGCGGCGGTGACCAGGCGCGGTGCCGGCCGTCCCGGGACCAGCGCGGTGGTGATCACGACGTCGAAGCCGCCGATCGCCTCTTCGAGAGCCTTCTGTTGCTGGGCGCGCTCCTCGTCGGTGAGCTCCCGGGCGTAGCCGCCCTCACCGGCGGCGGCCACGTCTTTGTCGCCGAGCGACAACCACTGCGCCCCCACCGAGCGCACCTGATCGGCCACCTCGGGGCGCACGTCGTAACCGGTGGTGCGCGCGCCCAGCCGCTTGGCCGTCGCCAGCGCCTGCAGCCCGGCCACGCCCACGCCGAGCACCAGCACGGTCGCGGGCTTCACGGTGCCGGCCGCCGTCGTCAGCATCGGGAAGAACCGGGTGGACTCCGAGGCCGCCAGCAGCACCGCTTTGTAGCCGGCCACGTTGCCCTGCGACGACAGCGCGTCCATTGCCTGCGCCCGCGAGATCCGGGGAATGGCCTCGAGCGCGAATGCCTGCACGCCGGCCTGCTTGAGGGCCGCGATCGAGTTGTCGACGTTGCGCGGCGCGAGGAAACCGATCAGCGTCTGGCCGCTGTGCAGCTTGGCGACCTCGGCCTGGGTCGGCGGCGCGACCTTGACCACCACGTCGGCGGCCCAGGCGTCGCCGATGCTGGCACCGGCCTCGGTGTAGAGGGCGTCGGGCAACAGCGCCCGCTCGCCGGCACCGGGCTCGACCACCACCGCGACGCCGCTGCTCACCAGCGACGCGACCGCCTTCGGCACCAGCGCGACCCGCCGCTCGTCGACGCCGGATTCGGCGACCACTCCTACCGTCGTCTGCGCATTTGTCATGGCGCGTACATCTACTTTCCGTACTTTCCCGTACTGTCCCTGCCGATGGGCGTGGCGCTGGCTCGGCCGCGCGCTTCGCTACCTTAACCAGGTTTCACCCTGGACGTGTGATCGGCTCCGGGCCACGCCAGGGCGCGCATACCCCGGCCGCGGCGATCGATCCTGCGGTCGATCGTTCGCCGCCGCGAGGCGATGCAGTAGCGCCCGTGCCGTTGTGAGGTCACAAGATGAGGTTGTTGCTCCGAATTCGGTTGCGCGCCTCTTCCGCACTCCGGTTACGCCGGCCGCACCGCCGTCGCGCCAGATCCGCTTGCCCGCTACCACAGCGGCATGTCCTGACCGTGTTCGGATTCCGGCCGGCGCCCGAAGTAGCGGCGCTGCGATTCGTCGATCGGCACGTCGTTGATACTCGCTTCGCGGCGCGCCATCAGTCCCGACTCGGTGAACTCCCACAACTCATTGCCGTAGCTGCGATACCACTGGCCGGACTGGTCGTGGCATTCGTATTGGAAGCGCACCGCGATGCGGTTGTCGGTGAAGTCCCACAGGCTCTTGCGGAGCGAGTAATCGAGCTCGCGCTGCCACTTGCGGGTCAGGAACGCGATGATCTCGTCGCGGCCAACCACGTGTTCGCCGCGATTGCGCCACTGCGAATCGACCGTGTAGGCGAGGCTGACGCGTCGGGGATCGCACGTATTCCACGCGTCCTCTGCGGCCTGAACCTTCTGGATCGCCGTTTCCCGGGTGAACGGCGGGAACGGCGGGCGCAATTCACTCATGCCGTCCATCGTGCGCCTGTACCGACGCGTTTTCATCGCGGCGTAAGCATTGCGCTGACGACCGCAACACAGCGAACTCGACACGTGTCCTATCGTGACGGGCATGGACTTCGCGATGTCGGCCAAAGCCAGCGACTACCACAAGCGACTGTCCGACTTCATGACGGAATACGTGTTCCCGGCCGAGGCCGAATACGACAAATACCGCGACGAAGCCGGCCCCCACGACCACACGGTCCCGCCCGTCATCGAAGAACTCAAAGTCAAAGCCCGGGCGCAAGGGCTGTGGAACCTCTTCCTGCCGGCGGAGTCGGGCCTGACCAACTTGGAATACGCGCCGCTGGCCGAGATCACCGGCTGGAGCCTGGAGATCGCCCCCGAGGCGCTCAACTGCGCGGCGCCCGACACCGGCAACATGGAGACCCTGCACCTGTTCGCCACCGAGCAGCAACGCCAGCAATGGCTGGAGCCATTGCTGGCCGGCGAAATCCGCAGCGGCTTCTCGATGACCGAGCCCGCCGTCGCCAGCAGCGACGCCCGCAATATCGAGACCTCTATCGTCCGCGACGGCGGCGACTACGTGATCAACGGTCGCAAGTGGTGGACGTCGGGCGCGGCGGACCCCCGCTGCAAGATCCTGATCGTGATGGGTCGCACCAACCCCGAAGCGGCGAGCCACCAACAACAGTCGATGGTGCTGGTGCCCATCGATACGCCGGGTGTCACGGTGGTCCGCTCGACCAGCGTCTTCGGCTTCCAAGACCAGCCCGGACACTGCGAGATCATTTACGACAACGTCCGCGTACCCGTCACCAACCTGCTGGGCGAGGAGGGCGGCGGCTTCGCCATCGCGCAGGCACGGCTGGGGCCGGGCCGCATCCACCACTGCATGCGTGCCCTGGGCGGCTCGGAGCGAGCGCTGGCCCTCATGGTGGACCGGGCCTCCAAGCGGGTGGCGTTCGGCCGTCCGCTGGCCGACCAGGGCGTAGTGCGGGAGTCGATTGCCAAGTCCCGCAACGAGATCGACCAGGCCAGGCTGCTCTGCGAGAAGGCCGCATGGACCATCGACCAGCATGGCAACAAGGCCGCCCACACATTGGTTTCACAGATCAAGGCGGTCGCGCCGCAGGTGGCGTGCGACGTCATCGACCGCGCCATCCAGGTGCACGGGGCCGCGGGTGTCAGCGAGGACACCGCCCTGGCCCGCCTGTACGCCTGGCACCGAGCCATGCGGCTCTTCGACGGCCCCGACGAGGTGCACATGCGGACGATCGCCCGCGCCGAACTCGGCAAGGAAAAATCCGCCCTCGCCGCGGCGGTCACCACACATGCCTGAGGTCCTGCGAGAACTGTCCGGCGCGTGGAACTTTCGCGATGTCGCCGACGGGACGCCCGCGCTGCGGCCCGGGCGGCTGTTCCGCTCCGGTGAACTGAGCCGGCTCGACGACGCCGGGCGCGCAACGCTCCGCGAGTTGGGCATCACCGATGTCGCCGACTTGCGTGCGAACCAGGAAGTGGCCCGGCGTGGTCCGGGATTGGTTCCTGACGGCATCGAGATTCACCGGCTCCCCCTTCCCGACCTCGGCGACGATGAACCAAGCGACGAAGCGCCGCACGAACACGCATTCCGCCGCTTGTTCCAAGGCGACGCCAGCCAGTCCGACGAGTCCGTCAACGACGCCGCCGTCCGCCACATGATCGCGGAGTACCGGCAGTTTCCGACGCGCAACGGGGCCCAACGCGCTGTGCGGCAAGTCTTTTCGTTACTGGGAGCTGGGCGTCCGGTGCTCACGCACTGCTTCGCGGGCAAGGACCGCACCGGTTTCGTGATCGCTACGGTGCTCGAAGTGGTCGGCGTCGACCATGACACGATCGTCGCCGACTACCTGCGCAGCAACGCCGCGGTCCCCCAACTCCGTGACCACATCTCCGAGATGATCCAGCAGCGTTCCGACGTCGAGCTCACGCCGGAGGTGATGACGTTCACCGAGGCCCGCCTGTCCGACGGAGTGCTCGGCGTGCGGCCGGAGTACCTGGAGGCCGCACGCCACACCATCGACGTGGAATTCGGGTCGCTGGACGGCTACCTGCGCGACGCGGGCGTCAGCGAGGCTGACGTGGAACGCCTGCGCGGCGAGTTGCTCGCCTGACTCGCTGACCGCCCTGTCGCAACCAACTCACCCCAGCTTGAAGTCGGCCTGCTTTGCCGTGGACAGATCGGTGATCTCGTCCCACTGCGAGGCGATGTCCTCCACCGACGGCGGCTTGTCGTAGTTGACGCCCTGGTTCTGGAACAGCGCGACGCGCTGCACCTTGCCGCCACCGACCACGAAAACCGACGCGCTGTTGGGATTTTCCTCGGTGCACAGGTACGCGACCACCGGAGCGACGTACTCGGGCGTCAGTTTCTCCAGAACTTCCTTGGGAAGGATGTCTTCAGTCATCCGGGTCGCCGCGATCGGCGCGATCGCGTTGGCGTGGATGTTGTACTTCGCCCCCTCCAGCGCCAGGCTGTTGATCAATCCGACCAGGCCGAGTTTGGCCGCACCGTAGTTGGTTTGGCCGAAGTTGCCGAAGAGCCCGCTGGTGGAGGTGGCGACCACCACGCGGCCGTAGCTCTGCTCACGGAAATGCGGCCAGGCGGCGCGGATGACGTTGTAGCCACCATAGAGGTGCACCTTGAGCACGGCATCCCAGTTCTCGAAGGACATCTTGTGGAAGGTGCCGTCGCGCAGGATGCCGGCGTTGCTGACCACGCCGTGCACCGCGCCGAATTCGTCGAGCGCGGTTTTGATGATGTTCTCGCCGCCCTCGGGCTCGGCGACGCTGTCGTAGTTGGCGACAGCCCGTCCGCCGGCGTCCTTGATCTCCTTGACCACCTCGTCGGCCATGTTGTGGCCGGCGCCGGTGCCATCGCGCGAACCGCCGAGGTCGTTGACGACGACGCTGGCACCCTCCTTGGCAAGGGTCAGGGCGTACTCACGGCCGAGTCCGCCACCGGCTCCGGTGACGACGATGACGCGATCCTGCACTCCGGGCATAGGTTTCCTCTCTAACTATCAAAAACTCGGTCTGGCAACGCGTTCGATGAAGCCAGCTGTCAGAACATCCGGCGGGCCATCTTGAAAGCCCGCTCGGTGTACGGAGGGTAGATGAAGCTGGACAGGTCGGGCCGAGTGGGTTTGGTCAAGACCGACTTGCGGTGGCTGAACTCGTCGAAGCCCCACTTGCCGTGGTAGGCCCCCATTCCCGAGGCGCCGACGCCGCCGAACGGCAGCTTGGCCGTCGACACCTGGAAGGCGATGTGGTTGACCAGCATGCCGCCGGCCGGCACTTCCTTGATCACCCGCTCGCGGGTCTCCCGCCGCTTGGTGAACAGGTAGGCCGACAGTGGTTTGGGGCGTGAGTTCACGAAACGTATTGCCTCGTCCAGGTTTTTGACGGTGATCACCGGCAGGACCGGACCGAAGATCTCGTTCTGCATCAGCGGCCCGTCCGGGTCAGGGTCCACCACCACGGCGGGCTGGATGCGCAGGTTCGACGCGTCGCAAGCCCCACCGACGGTGACCTTGCCGTCGCCGCTGGACAGGTAACTACTGATCCGGTCGAATTGGCGCTGATTGACCACCCGCATGCCGTTCGGCTTGTCGGAGGTGAACTTGGTGATGGCAGCACCGATCTTGTCGACCAGTTCGTCGCGGATCGCTGCGTCCGCCAGCACGTAATCGGGTGCGACACAGGTCTGTCCGGCGTTGAGCAGTTTCATCCAGGCGATCCGCTTGGCCGCCACCTCGACGTCGGCGTCCGCCGCGACGATCACCGGGCTCTTGCCGCCGAGTTCCAGGGTGCACGGGGTCAGGTGCGGTGCCGCACCCTCGTAAACCTTGCGGCCGATCTCGGTGCCGCCGGTGAACAGCACGCGGTCCAGGCCCTGCGCGATGAGCTCCTGGCTCGTCGCGCCGTCACCCTCGACCACCGCGATGGCATCGTTGTCGAGATATTTCGGCACCAGGTCGGCCATCACGTGCGCCGACGCCGCGGCGATCTCCGAGGGCTTGAGGATGACGGCGTTCCCGGCGGCGATCGCGCCCACCGCCGGACCCAGCGTCAGGTAGAAGGGGTAGTTCCAGGCGCCGATGATCAGCACGGTGCCGTAGGGCTCGTACTCCACCCAGCCACGACCGGGCAGCTGCGGCATCTCCAGCAATCGATACTTGCGCCGCGTCCACTTGCGCACCCGCTTGGCCGCGTACTTGGCCTCACCGGCGGTGGTGGCGATATCGGCGATATAGGCCTCAAAGGGGCTGCGGTCCAGGTCTTCGGCGAGCGCCGCGGAGATCGCGGCCTCATTCTCCTCCATCAACTTCACCAGTTGCAGCAGCTGGCGTTTGCGCCATTCGATGTCACGGGTGCGTCCGGTGGCGAAGGTCTGACGAAGCCGGGCGACGGTGGCGGGGATATCGGCCGGTGCGGTCCCGTTCGTGGAGGCCGATGTCTTCGATGCAACCGATTCGGTGGTCATCATTGTCCTTCCCGAGCAGAGTCCCGCTGCGCGGCCGCCGCTCATCGGTGATAACCGCGATACTAACCATCCGGTTGGGAGACCAATAGGAAGGATCCTGCCAACCCCCGGTCTCGCCGGGCCAGATGGTTTCGACCCCTGGGGGCAAGGCGCCCACCAACCCGGTCAGTTCACTTCACGCAGGGGACGTCCGCCGCACTCATCTGGCTGAGGTCGGTCGGGGCCGGAGCACGGTCGCCGGTGCCGCTGGCGGCCACGGCACTCACCTGGCCGGACCCGGACGGGTCGGTCGTTGCGCCAGGGTGGGCGAGGTAGTCGCCGGCAGGAAACTGCGCTCCCACGGTCAGCCGCACCGTCCCGGGGGCCACGGCGTCGTTCGCCGTCGCCGGCACGTGCAGCTGGTCGGCCAGGAACTGGGCGCCCCGCTCGGCCCCGGGGCCGTATTCGATGACGCTGTCGTCGGTCGGGACCGCCGCGGTCGTGGCGCTGCCGCGGGTGAAACCGCGGGCGGCGAAGGCCTCCTCGACGGCGCCCGCCAGCCCGTCTCGTGACGTCGCGTTGACGACGTCCAGAATCGCGGGTTCGGCCAACGACCGCGGGGGCTGGGTGTTCGGTGCTGCGGCCTCGAGCGCGACGGGTGTGTCCGACATGAAGCGCTCGCTGACGATGCGCCGGATGGTCGGAAGATCGACCTGGTTGATGTCGGAACCGTTGGCGTCTTGGCCGAAGCCGGCGATCGGCAGGGTATACAGCGACAGCGGACGCTCGCTCAATCGCGAGGCCCGGGAGGCGAATTCCATGACGTCCAGCCCGTCGTCGACGGCGACGTTGTCGCGAGCGACCTCCAGCAGTTTGCGCAGCCCGCTCATGCTGGACAGCGCACCGCCGCCGCGAGCCGCCTTGACCAGCGACACCAGGAACGCCTGTTGTCGCCGCGTGCGGTCGAAATCGGTGAATGAGCCGTCGTTTTCGTCGCGCCGCTGCCGCACGAAGGCCATCGCGTCCGCGGCGTCGATGCGCTGCACTCCTTGGTGGAAGTCGGCACCCGAATAACTGTCCCGCGTATCGGCGTTGAGGCACACGGTGATCGGCTCGACGGCTTTGGCGATTTGAAAGAACGCACCCAGGGTGACCTCGACGAAATGGTCGACCGAAATCCCCAGAAAGTCTTTGACCGCGTTGATTTCGGCCTTACGGCCCGCTTCGCGGGCGGTTTGCTCGCGAGCCGTCAAGTTGTTGGCGCCCGTACCACCCGAATTCCCGGCCGCCTGCGAATTCAACGACTGCTGGTAGGCCAGGCCGTACGCCTGCTTGATCTTGCCGGCGCACACCGACCCCGGGCAGCCCGGTAACTCCGCGTAATCGTCGCGCGGGATCGATATCGCGGTGAGTGGCCCGTCGCCATCCGAAATATGCACGACGATAAGGACATTGGCGTTGTAGCCGCCCGAGCTTTCGTCACCGGCATGCAGCGCCTCATAGATCTCTTGGGGCAGCGGCTTGCCGTTCTGGTCCAGCCGGCTGTCCAGACCCATCAGCAAAATGTTCTGGCTGCCGTCCAGCGTCGTCGCCGCATTCGGTAGGGCGTGCGAAATGATGATCTTGCCCAGGGCTGTGTGATAACCCGTCCACCCCATCCCGGTGATCGCCATGACGAACGCCGAGGCGGTGGCGGCGACGAGGCGGCCTCTGCTCAGCACCCAGCGGTGCGACCGGTCGGATCCGCCGCTGCCCATAATGAGTGACCATTGTCCCGGATGACCAGGCGAATTCCGGGTAACCGCAGCCGCGAGCCAACGGTGAACCTACGGCGGGTCGGCGAGGACGGCTCCTTACGCGTACCTACGACGGGTGTCGCCGTCAGGAAGCGGTGTGTGCCCTTACAAGCGCTCGGCGACCACGAAGTCGGAGAACGCGTCCTTGTCATCGGCCAGCGCGACGTTGTCGTTCCAGCGGCCCAGCCTGCGCATCGCGGCGGTCGAGTGCTCGGCCGTCGCACGCCAGCCGTGTTCGTTGAGCCATTCTGTGACGTTTGCGCGGTGCTCGTCGCGATACATCAGCTCACCTACGTCGAGGGTCTGCTCCAAGCCGATCTCGTCGGCCACCTTCTTGAACCGTTCCCGCATCTGCTGGCGGCGCTCGTCGGCGTGATTGGGTGCGGTTTCCGCCGAGACACGACTTCCGGGCGGGCTCAGCTCGCCGATCAGGGTGAACAACCGGTCCTGGGCTTCGGCCGGCAGGTACATCAGCAGGCCCTCGGCCAGCCAGGCGGTGCGCTGGGTGGGGTCGAAGCCCGCAGCACGCAGCGCGGCGGGCCAGTCCTGGCGCAGATCGATGGCGACTTCGCGGCGCTCGGCCGAGGGCGTGGCCCCATTCTCCGCCAGCGTGGTCGCCTTGTAGGCCAGCACGTCGGGCTGGTCGAGCTCGTAGACCGTGGTGCCGGCCGGCCAGTCCAACCGGTATGCGCGGGAGTCCAGCCCCGACGCCAGGATCACGATCTGGCGGATCCCGGCGGTGACGGCGTCGGTGAAGAACGTGTCGAAGAAGTGCGTCCGCACCGCCTGGTAGCCGCGCATGTGGTGCAGGTGCGCCGCGGACTCTTCGTCGAGGGCTTCGACCTTGGCCGCGATCTCCGGGTCGAGCATGGCCTCCCACAGCACGCCGGCACCGGAATTGCTGACCAGCAGCTTGGCGTAGGGGTCGCGGATGAGCGCGTCGGGACGTTCGGTCTCGACGGCGCGCGCCGCGGCCACCATCACCGCGGTGGTGCCGACGCTGCTCTTGATGTCCCAGGTGTCATCGTGGGTGCGCAGTGAACTCATACCGGTGCTCCTCGGTTCGATCCTTGGTCAGGCGGCGGGCTTGTCGAAGCGGGCCCGCAGCAACGTGCTGCGCACCGCTTCGTCGGTCAGGTCGTCGGGTACTGGACGGCCCAGCCGGGCCATCTCGTCGAGGTTGCTCACGCTGTGCACGCGCCAGCCGTGTTCGGCCAGCCACGCCGCGGCGTCGGAACGGTCCGGCTCGTGGTAGGTCAGCGCCTGGACGTTGACATCCAAACCGAGCCGGTCCCGCATCCGCAGCCAGCGCTGAGAGTTGCTCCGCGAGTTCATGCCGAACATCTCGATCGCGATCTGACTGTCCGGTGAGCTGAGGGCGGTGACCATGTCGAACAGCCGGTCCTGGGCGTCGCTGGGCAGGTACGGCAGCAGGCCTTCGGCCAGCCATGCGGTGGGTTGGGTGCGGTCGAATCCGGCGGCGGTCAGGGCTGCGGGCCAATCGTCACGCAGGTCAACCGGGACGGGACGCCGGATAGCGGATGGCACGGCGCCGTGCTGCTGCAAGATGTCGGCCTTGTATTCCAGCACCTGCGGCTGGTCCATCTCATAGACCGTGGTGCCGGCCGACCAGTCCAACCGGTAAGCCCTGGAGTCGAGCCCGGCGGCCAGAATCACCACCTGGCGGATCCCTGCTGCGACGGCGTTCGCGAAGTACTCGTCGAAAAAGTGGGTGCGCACGGCCTGGTAGTCGATACCGCAGCGATGCGCGCGCTGTCCGTGCTCATCACCGTCGAGCCAGGCGAGATTGGGGTCGGCCAGCCGCGCCCATGCCGGACCGGCGGACGACACCAGCAGACGCGCGAAGTCGTCGCGGATCAGCGGATCGGGTCCGGCACTTTCGGCGGCACGTGACGCGGCGACGCCCAGTGCTGTGGCGCCGACGAGTTCGGTGATGGTCCAGCTGTCGCCGGCGGACCGTACGGAAGGCGGCAACGAGGCATCCAGGTCAGTCATGTCCCGACCATGGTACAGAATAAGTTAGTTAGCCTATACGCTTTGTGCGCAACTTCACTGCGCGCCGACGGGTGCTACGTGGTTGGCTTCTGGAACGCACCTTCCAGGAGCTGACGCATCACACCGACGATGGCCAGCAGGTTTTCCGGGCTCTCGATGTAGCCCGCATAGAGCCCGACCCCGCAGACCAGCACCAGCAGCGCCTCGGTCAATGCCGACGCCTCGACGCCGGCGATGATCTCGCCGCGCTCGATCGCGTCGTTGATGACACCCAGCAGGAAATTTCGGGCAATCCGGACGGAATCGGTGTCGCTTCCCACCAAATCCGGATGGCGCTGTGATTCCAGGACGGCCGTGACTAAAAACGCGGATCCGGCCGGATTCTTCGAATTGGCACTCGTCGCTTCGGCAATGAATGCCGTCAACTGTGCCGCAAGGGTCGTTTCGCGTTCTGCCTGTTTGATGCCGGCTCCGATGACGGATTCGTTGGTGTCCGCCAGAACTTCGCGATAAAGCGCCCGTTTGCTGGAGAAGTAATGGTTGATCGCGGGCCGGGTGAGATCCGCGCGCGCAGCGATGGCCTGAAACGTCGCGCCGTCGTAGCCGCGTTCGCTGAACACCAAACGTGCAGCTTGGATTATTCGCTGCCGGGTCTCGTCGGCCTTCGCGGCAGGCGGCCGTCCCGGTCTGCGAGTCCCCCGTGGAAGCATTGCTAAAGTGTGCCACCGCCGTGGTGCGGCATTAGCGCATTTGGTGGAATGCTGCCAAACTTTCCGGCCTGGTAGTCCTCGAGCGCCTCGATCAATTCCGCCCGACTGTTCATTACGAAAGGGCCGTAGTGGAATACCGGCTCGCGAATCGGCTGCCCGCCCAGAAGTAGCAAATCAATGGCTCCCGGCGTCGTGTCCGAAGGCCGGACCTGCCGGGTTCCCACGGTGATCCGATCGCCGGGCCCCAGAACCGCTAACTGTCCCTGGTGGATCGGATGGGCGACCGGGCCGACGTAACCGCTGCCGGACAACACATAGACCAGGGCATTGAAGTCGCGCCGCCACCCAATGTTGAGCTGTGCCCCGTTCTCGATCGTCGCGTGCGCGAGGGTGATCGGCGTGTGAGTGATGCCGGGGCCCCGATGGCCGTCGACGTTGCCGGCGATGACGCGAATCAGCGCTCCACCGTCGTCGGAAGCGAGCAAGGCGACGTCGCCGCCTTCGATCGACTGATACCGCGGTGGCGCGAACTTGTCTTTCTTCGGCAGGTTCACCCAGAGCTGGACGCCGTGGAAGAGCCCGCCGCCCTCGACCAGCTCGGCCGGTGGCGTCTCGATGTGCAAGATGCCCGAGCCGGCCGTCATCCATTGCGTTGCACCGTCGGCGATCAGGCCGCCACCGCCATGGGAATCCTGGTGGGCAAACTTCCCGTCGAGCATGTAGGTCACGGTTTCGAAGCCGCGGTGCGGATGCCAGCCGGTGCCCCGCGGTTCGCCCGGCTCATATTCGACCTCGCCCATCTGGTCCATGTGCACGAACGGATCGAGCGCGACCGCGCTGACTCCAGCGAAGGCGCGCACGACGGGAAAGCCCTCGCCCTCGTAGCCACGAGGGCCGGTGGTGATCGATCGGACCGGGCGCTCGGTGTCGGCGGGGCCGGGACCGCTGACCCTTGGCAACGTCAGCGTGTTAGCCGTGACTGCAGGCATCTGGCCTCCTGGTGAAGTAGCTGCCTATATAACCGGACTATGGTCCACTTATTCCCCGAGGGCCGGGTCGCTCACGTCGACGAAACGCATTCGCCCCGGCATGAAGGTGCCGGGGCGAAGGTGCGTAGTTACGCGGAACGGATTTTCTAGGATTTGCCACGTGCGCTGCTCGCGGCATCCTTCTCGGTGCTCTTACCCTTGTGCGCCAGTTCTCCGCCGGCGCTTTCCAGGTGCGCCCGGACGAACCATTGGAACTTCTCCAACTGCCCCGCCTGGCCGATCAGCAGGTCCTGGGTCACCTGGTCGAGTTCCTCTGTCTCGTCGATGTATTGGCGGATGTCCTCGATGACGCCGGTGTAGACGAGATCCAGGGCGGCCAGGTGCGCCTGTACCGTGTCCCGGCCCACCGAGTAGTCGTCCCACGACCGGTCCTTGATGATGGCGCCGGGCGTTCCCTGCGGTGAAGCGCCAAGCGCCGCAATACGTTCGGCAACATCGTCGGCAAACCCACGCACCGCGTCCACTTGCGGGTCGATCATCTCGTGCACGCCGATGAAGTTCGGGCCAACCACGTTCCAGTGAATGTGCTTCAGCGTCAGGTGAAGATCGTTGTAGGTGCTCAGTTGCTTTTGCAGCAGTTCGGTGAGCCGTGCCGCCTGCTTATCGGTCAATCCCGGAATAGTGAACTGAGTCATCGCTTATTCCCTAGCTTCCTTTCATGGTTCGCACACAATTACTTGCACTGGTGGGTACCCGATGACCACGCTGAAAAACGCGACGCATCAAAGCGAGCGAATTTGCTGCACCGGCAACCGCGGGCCGCGGCGGGGTTCGTAGGCCAGTCCGCTGGCTTCGAGCAACCGGACCACGCGCTGGCGGTGGGGTCTCATCGGCGCGAGCAGTTCGAGCATGCCCGCGTCATCGACGGGCCGGCCCAGCAATGTCCAACCGATCATCTTGGGAATGTGATAGTCGCCCACCGACACGGCGTCGGCGTCGCCGAAGGCGCGTTGCGCGGTCTCCGCGGCGGTCCACTCCCCGACCCCCGGCAGCGACATCAACGCCTCACGTGCCCGCCCCGTCGGCCACGACACCAACCGTTCCAGCGAAGAAGCCCGCCGCGCACAGCTCACCACGGCCTGCGCCCGCCGCGGGTCGACATTGGCGCGATGAAACTCCCACGACGGGATGTGTCGCCATACCTGCGCCGGCGGCATGACGCGCATTCCCTCCGGCGCCGGCCCCGGGGCGGGTGTGCCGTACTTCGTCACCAGCAGCCGCCACGAGCGAAACGCATCGGCTCCGGGCACCCGCTGCTCGATGATCGCCGGGATCAGAGCCTCCAGCACCAGCCCGGTGCGGCCGAGGCGCAAGTGCGGAACCCGTTGGTACGCGGCCGCAATTGTCGGATGTTGCGGCACGAAGTCCGAGTCGTCGTCCTCGAGACCCAGCATGGCAGGCAGCGTTTCGATGAACTCCTGTGCGCCGCTGCCCCACGCCACACCCTGCACGGCATTGGTGGCGATGCGGCTGATCCGGGCCGTGACGGACCCGCTGGGCAGCAGGCTGGTGCGCCAGATCGAGCCGTCACCGGGAGCCCGGAAGCACGGATCGCCGCGGCCGCGGCGAAGGGGCGCCAACGTGTGCCCGAAGCTGACGGCCCCGGGAAAAACGACCGTGCGCGCGCTCTTCACCTGATGAGTCTCCGATTGATCTGATTGACCGTGAACTGCGGGCCAAGTCAATATTGCGTTGTGATGACGCCGTTCGATGACCCGCAGGGCGAACTGGCTTGGATGTTCCTGCAGACCGTAAGCGATGACGGGGATCTGGACGAGGGCTTCGCGCTGCTCAGTGACGACTTCACCTACTGGACCCTCTACACGCGCACTTCCTGCGACAAGGCCACGTTTCGGCGGGCCGTCGAGCGACGCAAGCAAAACCTCGAGCTGACCATCGACTTGGTGCGCTGCGTCAACGAGGGAGAGACCGTGGTGGTGGAGGCGCAAGCCACCGGCACCACCTCTAACGGCCTCGAATTCGATAGCCCGTTCGTATGCATCTTCGACACCCGCGACGGGCTGATCATCTCCATGCGTCTGTACAGCGACACCCGCGCGGTCGAAAATGCCCTTCCCGGGTGGATCCCTTACTGAGCAAAGACGCTGATGTCGGCCTTGGTCGGGTAGAACGCCACATGCCCGGCGATCGCCGCGACGGCCGGATACGGCTGCTCGTACGTCCAGATCACATCGTCGACGGTGTCACCGGCCGAGGTGGTCACGCTGTAGTAGCTCGCGTGGCCCTTGAAGGGACAGTAGGTGCTGGTCTCCGTCCGGCTGAGCCGATCCTGCACCACGTCGGCGAACGGAATGTATTGCACTGCAGGCAAAGTAGCTTCGCGTAGTTCCAATGCCGCGGTGGTGTCGGCGACGAGCTCGCCATTGACGTGCACCTGCACCCGTCCCTTGGTCGGCTCGATGGTGATCGGGTGTCCCGCGCTGGGTTCCTTGATTTCCGGGTGGGCCATGGTGGTTTCTCCTTAGACGAAGTTGTCGGGTTCAACGCGCGTCCGTGGTCAGGGCTTCCCGTCCGGCGGACCGAATGCGTAGCGGTGGTATTGCGACATGTTCGCAACCGCCCGGAACTGCGACATGATCTTGCCCAAGACCCGCGATGAGCGGGGCAACTGCGCGAAGGTATCCGACTCGAACCATCGTTCCCAGGCCAAAAGCCGCACCGTCGGCACGGCTTCGACGATGTCGTCGGGCCCGTTGATCGCCCAATGCAGCGTGGATCCCGACCGTCGCACCACTGTGTTCAGCCATTGCGACTTGATCCCGAGCCAGTTGAATGCGTCGAACTGCAGCTCACCTGAACCGAACCGGTCAACCACCCGGCGCAGTAGCGCGGTTCCGTCCTGCTCGGTGAGATACATCGTCAGCCCCTCCGCGATCATCAGCGTGGGACGGTCGGCCGGGATTTCGGCCAGCCACGCCGGGTCGATTACCGAGGCGGCAACGAGGCGATAGTGATCGCCGCCCGGGTAAAGCTGGGAGCGCAGCGCTATGACCTCGGGGTAATCGACGTCGTACCACTGGACGTCCGGGCCTGGCTGCAAGCGAAAAAAGCGGCTGTCCAGCCCGCAGCCCAGGTGCAGAACGATCGAACACGGATGCGCGGCAAGGAATTTGCGCGTCCAGTGGTCGAAGTGCGCCGACCGGGTGGTCACCGACGGCGCGCGCCGCGCGGTGATGGTCGTTCTCTTCCAGTCGTAGTCGATGCGCTCGACGATCTCCTTCGCGTACCGATCGCCCAGGATCGGTTTCGGGAAGTCGGCGTCCAGCGCCTTCGCGTAGAACGTCGCCAGCATGGTCTGGGGCGCTCCGCTGAGATCGACGGGCACTCGCGCGGTCGTCACACCGCCCGAGGCTAGTCCTACGCCGATCGCCGCGCAGCGTCCTGAACGGCGGTCGGCGTGGTGTTCAGCGCGGAGTTGCGCTCCTACCTTTGGCATCTCGCATCGCCGCCCAGAACCGGGCCGCCTCGCGGATGGACTCCTCGACCGGCCGCGGCTGCCAGCCCAATTCGCGCACGGCCTTGCTGTGGTCGACGGGCGCTTCGGCACGCATCATGCGCACCGAAGCGAGGCTGAGCTCGGCGTCCTTGCCGGTGAAGCGGGCCCGCAGGTCACCCAGCGCGCCAAGCGCATACAGCATCGGGACGGAGATGGAGCGTCGCGGCGCGGGCACGCCCGCCTCGTCGGCCGCGATCCGGACCACCTCTTTCAAGGCGATCATCCGCTCGGAAATCAGGTATCGCTCGCCGATGCGCCCGTGTTCGGAGGCCAGGATCATGGCCCGGGCCGCGTCGGTGACGCCGACGACTTCCAGCTCGATGCCCTCCATCGTGAAGGGCAGCTTGCCGAACACCGCGCCGGCGATGAACGCACCGTGCGGGGTGCGGCCCCAATCGCCGCTGCCGTATGTCGTCGACACGCACATCGCCACCGCGGGCAGCGCGGCCTCGGCCACATACCGCATCACCAGGTTCTCGGCCTGAACTCGGGATCGGACGTAGTCCGATACCCCGCGGGTGCCGACGGCGTCCGCTTCGGTCGCGACGTGTCCGCGACGCCGCCCGACGGTCGCGTACGTGCTGGTGAAGACGAACCGGCGCAGCCCGGATTGCGCAACGGCCACGTCGAGAACGTTGCGCAGCCCTTCGACGTTGGTGCGAAACAGCGGCGAGGTGTCGCGCAGCCAGGCACGGGTATCGACGACGCAGTAGTAGACGTCGTCGACACCGTCCATCGCCTCCTGCAGCACGGCGGTATCGAACACGTCGCCGTGAAACCGGGTCAGCGCAAGGTCATCGATGGCACGGGTGTTGGCGTTCGGCCGCACCATCGCCCGGACTTGCGCACCGTCGGCGACGAGCTGTCGGGTCACGTGCGAACCCAGAAAGCCGTTGGCGCCGATGACGAGTTTGGGCTTGCTGCTCACTGGGTCCCTCCGTACTGCGCCATGAATTGCGAGCCGGCCTCGTCGAGGGTGCCCAGCTCCTGGGCCTTGCGGCACCACTTCAGCGTGGCCTGCACGAAGCGCAGCGGGTTGTAGATGTCTTCCTGCTGACGCCACAGGCCATCGCCGGCGTAGGTGATGATCGAAATGTTCGTCGCGCCGATGACAGTGCCGTCGCCCGGATCGCGCATCGGGTTGTCGAGTTCCATGACGATGCGCCCCGTGGCCTCGTCGATCACCGACCACAGCGACGGGAACGCGACCATGTGGCTGCCGGGAAAACTGCCCATCGTCCGGCTGATCCACTCGCGGACCTCATCGCGACCATGCATGGTGCCCGCCGCGTGTTCGATGTACACGACGTCGGGTGTGTAGTGCTGGACCCACGCGTCCCAGTCGTGCGATCGCGCCGCCGCATCGACCGTCGCTTCGACCTTCTCGAAGGCGGCAGCCAGTTCGCTACGAGAGAATTTCGGCGTGCTCATGATTTCGCGGCACCGTTGCAGCTCATCGGCGGAGTGTAGCCTGGCTTTTGTTCCTGCCCGAGTGCTGGCCGGTTATGGAGGACGAACGATGACCAACCAGAAAGCGATTCTCGCCGGCGGCTGCTTTTGGGGGATGCAGGAATTGATCCGTAAGCAGCCGGGCGTGGTTTCGACCCGGGTCGGTTACACCGGCGGTGACGTGCCCAACGCGACCTACCGGAACCACGGCACCCACGCGGAGGCCATCGAGATCGTCTATGACCCGGCCGTCACCGACTACCGCAGGTTGCTGGAGTTCTTCTTCCAGATCCACGATCCGACAACGAAAGACCGGCAGGGCAACGACCGGGGTGCCAGCTACCGGTCGGCCATCTTCTATCTCGACGAGGACCAGAAGCGAGTCGCGCTGGACACCATCGCTGACGTCGAGGCGTCCGGGCTGTGGCCCGGCAAGGTGGTGACCGAGGTCAGCCCCGCCGGCGACTTCTGGGAAGCCGAGCCCGAACACCAGGACTACCTGCAGCACTATCCCAACGGGTACACCTGCCACTTCATCCGCCCGGGCTGGAAACTGCCGCGCCGGGCAACCGCGGGCCAGTAGCGACGCCGGGCTCCTCCCGGGTCCAGGCCCGCGCCGAATTCAGCGCTGGCGCACCACTATCCGGCCGCCGTCCTTCGGGGTGAACGCGACCCCACGGCAATGCCAGTGCTCGTCGGGCGCGTCCGTCGTCTCAATGGTCAAGCGGCGCAACACTGTCCGAAGCACGACGTCCATTTCCATGTTGGCAAACGCCGCTCCTACACAGCGGCGCGTCCCGCCACCGAACGGGATCCACGACAACGCCGACGGCTTGGTCCCGATGAAGCGTTGCGGGTCGAAACGGTCGGGATCGGGGAACACGTCGGGGTTGCTGTGAATCTGCCCGATTCCGACGATGATGGTATCGCCCCGCGGGATCACCCACTCGCCAAGGCGGAACGTCTCGGGGTAGACGTGGCGACCCGCGAGATCGATCACCGTCCTGGCTCGCTGGACCTCCAAGATCGTGGCCTGACGCAGCTCACCGCCGCCGTCGTCGGCCTCTTCGACGAGCGCCTTCAGCAGGTCGGGGTGCCGGCTTATCCGCTCGAACGCCCAGCCCAGCGTGGATGCGGTGGTTTCGTGTCCGGCCGCCAGCAGCGTGAGCAGCTCATCGCCAATGTCCTTGCGCGACATGGCCGAACCATCTTCGTAGGTGGTACGCAGCAGCATCGCCAGGACGTCGGTCCGCTCGGCGAAGTGCGAATCGGCCCGCTCGTCATCGATCAACCTGTCGACGACGTTGTCGTACCGGCGTCGCCATTCGGCCAGTCGGCCCCACGGGCTGTACCGACCGAACTGGCGTTTGGGCATCGGCACCGACGCCAATCGCGAGCCCAGGGTGACCCACGGCGGGATGAGCCGGCGCAGCTCGTCGAGCTCGGCGCCTTCTGCGCCGAAAACCGCGCGCAAAATGGCGTTCAGCGTGATTCGCATCATCGGCGGCAGCGTCGCGAAAGGGCTGCCGTGCGGCCAGTCGGCGATCTCGCGCAGTGTCTCTTCTTCGATGATGCTTTCGTACTTCTTCATGCTCTTGCCGT
This sequence comes from Mycobacterium sp. NGS56, assembly GCF_059812425.1. Classification (NCBI taxonomy): domain Bacteria; kingdom Bacillati; phylum Actinomycetota; class Actinomycetes; order Mycobacteriales; family Mycobacteriaceae; genus Mycobacterium; species Mycobacterium sp. NGS56. The sequence continues at coordinate 73,918 of NZ_JCALCQ010000011.1, read as the reverse complement.
GGAACGGCGGGGCCAACAGCCGACGCCGTTGGCGATGTTCGTCGCCCTCGAGCGCGAACACGGAGCCGGTGCCGAACAGCCTGCTTAGATTGGGCTGAATGTTGCCGAGTTCGTCGGGGCTGGTCGTGAAGATCTGCTTGGCCAGCTGCGGGTCACCAATGGCGATGACGCGCCCGTACATCGGCAGGTTGAGCGTGAACGCGTCGCCGTGGCGGCGCGCCAGTCGCTGGATCATCCAGCGCCGCGACATCGAAAATCCAAGGCCCTGAAGCAACTTGGGGATTCGGACCGCCGGAGGCAGCTTGATTGCGGCCGGCGGGGCGGCGACTTGGTGGCTCATGGCGATGACGTCTCCCAATATCTGCCCCGGCACCGGGGTGGTACGGCGATGTACCGCAACATCTCCCTGTACGGTACTCTGATGTACCAAGCCTGACAAGGCGCCGCGTTCGTCGAAAGGGGGCGCCCGCGTGACACCAGCGGTGACGGCGGCTGCCGCCGATGCGGTTGCGGGCGACGCACCCGCCGAGCCGGATCCGTTTCGGCAACGGCTGCTTGACGGTCTGGCCACCTCGATCACCGAGCGCGGCTACCGCGCCAGCACGGTTGCCGACGTGGTCCGCCACGCACGCACGTCCAAACGCACGTTCTACGACCACTTCGCCGGCAAGGAAGAGTGTTTCCTGGAATTGCTGGCCGTGGACATCGAGAATCTCGGCGAGAAGATCGTGGCATCCGTCGATCCCGAGGCCGATTGGCACGTGCAGATCCGCCAGGCGGTCGAGGCCTACGTCGGCTCTATCGAGGCGCGGCCGGCCATCACGTTGAGCTGGATCCGTGAACTGCCGTCGCTGGGGGCTGCCGCTCGGCCGGTGCAACGCCGCGGATTGCAGTTGTTGACCAGCCTGCTGATCGACCTCAGCGCCAGTCCGGGGTTCCGCCGCGCAAAGCTGCCCCCGCTGACCGCGTCATTGGCCGTGATCCTGCTGGGCGGCCTGCGTGAGCTCACCGCACTTGCGGTCGAAGACGGAAAGCCGGTCCGAGAAATCGTGGAGCCGGCCGTGGATGCATCCGTAGCCCTGCTCGGTCCGCGGCATTAGAATCGTCCGTCCGCGTAACTGAAAGTGTGCCAAGCCATTCCGGCCCCGGTCCGACGGGGCTAAGCTCACCGCAGACCCCACCCGTCCAACATGGAGGATCCTGCGATGCGGCTCTCGACCCGAAACCAGCTCAGGGGAACCATCACCGAGGTCGAACTCGGCACTGTGATGGCCGTTGTGCGGGTGACGCTCGACGGTGGCGATCAGGTCATCACGTCGTCGGTCACCAAGGACGCCGCGACCGAGCTCGGACTCAAGGTCGGGCAGCCGGCCACCGTGTTCATCAAATCGACAGAAGTCACCATCGGGGTCGACTAGCTCACAGTTTCATAAACGCGCGCAATCGATCCAACACCAAGTCTGGTCGCTGGGCGACGATCCAGTGCCCGACGCCGTCGACCAGCTCTACTTTGAAATCGCTTATGTGGTCGGCATATCCGTCCAACAGCCGTGGAGTGATCACCGGATCATCAGTACCGCTGAGCCAGCGGACCGGTACATCGACTCGAAGATCGTTGTACTCACCACCCAGCCAGCTGCGCATCTCCGTCGCCTGGAAGCTGCGATACCACCGTGATCCGGCCTCCGCGTGGCCCGGCTGGCGCATGCACTCGCTGTACAACCGGGCGCTGTCCTCGGGCAGCGAAAACTCGCCGCCGACCCACGAACCCAGCATCCGCAGGAACCGCCAGTTGGGATCGCTGAGCACGCGAGGTCCCACGACGGGCAGCAACATCGGAACCTGATACCAGAACCGCCAGAGGTCGCGGATCGCCGCCAAATCGAATTTCGCCCACGGCGCCACCGTGTTCAGCCCGAAAAAGCCGGTCACCTTCTCCGGATGGCGCAGCATCATGATGAAGGCGACCGGCCCGCCCCAGTCGTGGGCGACGAGCTTCACCTTCGCGATACCCAAGTTGTCCAGCACGCCCGCAAGGTCCTCGGCCATCTCCGCTTTCAGATACCGCGAGCGGGGCGCCGAACTCCAGCCCGCGCCCCGCAGGTCGGGACACAACACGCGGTACCCGTCGGCGGCCAGCGGACCGATCAGTTCGTGCCACTCCCACCAGTTCTCCGGGAAGCCGTGCACCAGCATGACGGGCGGTCCGTCGGCCGGACCGGCGTCCGCGACATGGATCGTGACGTCGCTTCCCAGCTCGATATACCTGTGTTCGACACCGTCCAGCGCGGGCATTGTGACCATGAGTTGAGAAGTTAGCGCACTGCGCTTATTTGAGGAACCGCTCGACATACGGCGCGAAGCGCTCGCGCAGGTTGGCCTCGTCCAACCCGAACATCTCATAGGACGTTTCGACATTGCCCAGTCGTCCGCGCCGGTGGCCCGCGAGGTAGGCGCCGACTGCCGTGCGTGCCTCGTCGGTGAATGGTTCGTCGGCCAGCGCGTATACCCGTTGGGCCACGCCGAGTTCGTCGGCCATGAAGTCGTCGAAGCGGACGTCGATCGAGCGGTCCGGTCCGATGGTGTCGCGGTCGCGGATGAGTGCGGTGAGCATCTGATCGAGGCGGTCGATCCAAGAGCCGGCGATCTGCCGCACCGGCACCCGCGAGCGGTGCATGCGGGCGGAGTAGGTGATCATCGCGATCATCGACAGGGCAACCGGTACGGGATCGCGGTGGGTGAACACCAGGATGCTGTCCGGGAACACCCGATCCAGGACGGGCACCTGCTCGAGGTGCTGGGGCGACTTGAGCAGCCAGCGCCGTCCGCCGCGCAGATACTGCATCGCCCGCAGTTGGGTGGCCAGGTATTCGTAGTGCGGCGTCTGATCATGAGCCTGGTAGTAGGCGCGCCAGCGGGGCACCTCGGCGAGTGTCTCCAGCAGCATCGTCGACACGTCATTGGCCAACAACTGGATCTCTTCGTGGACGTGGTCGGTGGTCATCTCGTGCATGAGCGCGAAATGGGGCATCACCATGTTGATCACCCCGACCGCGACATCCATCCGGGTTCGCCGCGGATCCGGCTCAACGCCAACTTCATTCGGCATCGGGAACGGTTCGTTGCTTTCCCAGTACGGCATGGTGCGAAAGGTCGGCGGCGCTGCCAGCATGTTGTGCAGGTGTGTGGTACCGGTGCGGGGCAGCCCCGCAATCACCACGGGCGAGCGTAATTCGATTTCGTTGATCTCGGGATGGCGACGCAGCAGGTCTGTCAAGAGCAGCCGGTTCTTGAGCACCTGCAGCAGTTGGCCGTAGAAGTTCACCACCCCGGCGTCGTGCAGGCCGTCGATCTCGCGCAGCGCGGCGAGATACACCTCGAGGCGTTCGCGGTAATCGTTCGGACCGAAATCGTGCAGACCGGTCTCGGCGCTGGCCCTGGCGTGCAGCGCGCCGGCATCCAGCGGGCACTGCGGCGCCATCGTGGCCATCATGTCCAGAACCTGCTGGCCCTCGACGCTGAACCTGGGCGAGGCGAGGTCGTCAAGGCGAACGTTCACGGCCACTTATGTTACTCTGAGTTTCGTAATGGTAGTGGATTTTGGCAGACCCCGTGATCCCCGCATCGACGCCGCGGTGCTTAGCGCGACGGTTGAACTGCTGGCCGAGACCGGTTACCCCGGCTTGTTGGTCTCCGCCATCGCCGAGCGCGCGGGCACCAGCAAGCCCGCCATTTATCGCCGCTGGCCCAGCAAGGCCCACCTGGTGCACGAGGCGGTGTTTCCGATCGGCGCCGGTACCGCTATTCCAGATAGTGGGTCTACTCCCGATGGTCTGCGTGAGATGGTCCGCCGCACAATGGCTTTCCTCAGCACGCCGGCCGCCAGAGCGGCGCTGCCGGGTCTGGTCGGCGAGATGGCCGCGGATCCGACGCTGCATTCGGCGCTGCTGGAGCGCTTCGCCGGCGTTCTCGGCGGAGGTCTCGCCGACTGGCTCGCGGCGGCCGCGGCGCGCGGTGAGGTGCGGCCGGACGTGACCGCCGCCGAGTTGGCCGAGACCATCGCCGGCATCACGCTGGTGGCCCTGCTAACCCGCGCCACCGAACTCGATGATGCCTGGGTCGATCGCACCACCAGGTTGCTCCTGAAAGGAATCGGCGCATGACGCACCAATCGACGGACGCGTGGCAGGAACTGCTGAAAACGCTCGGCGAACTGGACCACTCGTTCCTCGAGGGTGACCGTGCCGTCACCGACGACCGGCACATCGCCGACGGCTACCGCATGCTGGCCGCCACCCTGGGCGTCGCCCTGGACACCTATCTGTTTCCCGAGCCGGGTCGACCGCAATTCGTCGCGGTGAACACGCCGTCGCGCCGCGACCGTCGCTGGGGCGGGGACAACACCGACGCCTACTACTTCATCTGCCCGGTCGATCCCGGTCGCCGGTACCGCATCAGCGGGAATAAGGGTGACAGCGTCTACTTTTCGGTGACGGCGTACAACGAGCCATCGCCCGGGGCGTGGTCCGATCGGGTGGTCGCGATCGTCCGCGACACCGACCTCGACATCGACGCCGGCGGCAACTTCACGTTCGAATTTCCCGCGACGCCGGGCGCGGCCGTGCTGATGACCCGCGACTATCAGGCTGATCCCCTGACGGGCCGCCCGGTGACGTGGCACATCACGGCGCTCGAGGAGCCCGACCCGATCCGGCACGGCGACGCCGAGACCGCGGCGAGTCTGCGCGCCGCCGCGACCTGGTTGCGGACCATGTTCGCCATCGTCCCGCTGGCCGTTGGGAACCGCGTTGATGAGCGGCACGCGCTGGGGCACGAAACCGACCATGCCGCAAACGCATTCGCCGATCCCTATCAGGTGCCCGACGCCAACTTCGGTTGGTCGGCACGCGACGCCTGTTACTCCTATGGCAGCTTCGTGCTCGACCAGGACGAGGCGCTGGTCATCACCCACCGGCCGCCGCCATGCCGGTTCTGGAACCTGGTGGTGTGGAACCAGTTCATGGCGACCTTCGGCGCGCAGGATGCCCGCTGCTCCCTCAACGGCCACAGTGCCGTCGTCAACAGCGACGGCTCCGTGACGGTCGTGTTGTCCAACGACAAGACGACACACCCGAATTCGCTTACCACGCTGGGCTATCCGCGTGGGAACCTGGCGTTTCGGTGGTTCCTCGCCGACGGCGTGCCCCAGCGGCCCGAGGTGAAACTCCTCAAGGCGGCCGACGCCCCTACCGAGGTGAGCTGAGCAGTCCCCACTTGCGCCGGTGTGGTCCTATGGGTGCGAGACGCCTTGAATCGTCCATACGGCCCACGGTCGTGATTCAGCCGATATCTCGCACCAACTCGATGGCCGGACCGCGGGGATTAGGCGGCGATCAGCTCGGGCTCGGGGGTCTGCTCGGCGATGGATTTGCGCGCCCACGAGTCGGGGAAGGTCAGCCGGACGATCTTGCGGACGACGGTGCCGAACTGGCGCAGCAGCGGACCACGGTTGTAGGGGATGCCGTAGCGTTCGCAGATCTCCTGCACCTCGGGCGCGATCTCGGAGTAACGACGGGCCGGCATGTCAGGGAACAGGTGGTGCTCGATCTGGTGCGACAAGTTGCCGGACAACAGATGAAAGAACTTGCCGCCGGTGAGGTTTGCCGAGCCGAGGACTTGGCGGAAGTACCACATGCCGCGTGACTCGTCCCTGGTTTCTTCGACGGTGAATTCCTGGGTTCCGTCCGGGAAGTGGCCGCAGAAGATGATCATGTACGACCACACATTGCGCATCAGGTTTGCGGTGAGGTTACCGGCGAAGACGAACGGCGCAAAGGGACCGGCCAGCAGCGGGAAGGCGACGTAGTCCTTGAGGGTCTGCCGACGGGTCTTTTTCCAGATGGCCCGGAGGACATCGCGCTTGTCCTCGAGCCGGATCTCGCCGGAGCGAATGCGCTCGGTTTCCAGTTCGTGCAGTGCGACGCCGTACTGGAACAAGACCATCAGCAGGAAGGCGTAGACCGGGTTGCCCAGGAAGTACGGCTGCCACCGCTGATCTTCGCTCATCCGCAGAATCCCGTAACCGATGTCACGGTCCATCCCCACGATGTTGGTGTGGGTGTGGTGCATGTAATTGTGCGAATGCCGCCATTGATCGGCCGGGCATGCCGTGTCCCACTCGAAGGTGCGACCGGAGATCGCCGGGTCGCGCATCCAGTCGTACTGGCCATGCATGATGTTGTGGCCGATCTCCATGTTGTCCAAGATCTTCGACAGGCCCAGCATCGTGGTGCCCGCCAGCCACGCCGGCGGCAGGAACCCGGCGAACAGCAGCGCCCGGCCACCGACTTCCAGCGCACGCTGCGTCTTGATGACGCGGCGGATGTAGTCGGCGTCCTGTTCGCCGAGCTCTGCCATCACGCGTTCCTTGATGGCGTCGAGTTCACGGCCGAATGCGTCGGCCTGTTCGCGTGTCAGGATGATTTTGTCGTTCGACATTGGTTGTCCTCCAAGCGTTTCGTGATGGCTTTTTAAAGCGACAGGTCGACGTCACCGACCGGAACGGACACGCAGATCTGCACGTCCTCGTCGGGAGCGGTCGAGACCGCGCCGGTAACCAGGTTGCGCACGGTGCCGGTCGTCTTGCGGCGCGTGCAGGTGTGGCAGATGCCCATCCGGCATCCATTTTCGGGTGACAGGCCCGCAGATTCGGCCTGTTCCAACAGCGAGCGCCCGTCGTCGACGATGTCAACACCACTGTCGGAGAACGTGACTCGTCCCCCCGACGGTTTCTCCGGCGGCTCGAAAACCGGTGGCACGAAGCTCTCGGTGGACACGTTGTCACACTGCGATCGGACCGCCTCGACCAGAGGCGTTGGCCCGCAGACGAATACCGCATCGGGTGATGGCATCGCGGCGGCCAGGTGCTCTGGGCCGAACCGCCCGGTGAGGTCGCCGTCGTGTGATCGGGTATAGCCGTGCAGCACCCGCACCGACGACATGGCGGCCAATTCGTTGCGGTAGCACGCCTCGGCCGGCGTGCGAGCGTAGTGGATGAAGGCGATCTCGCCCGAATGCCCCTCGGCGAGCAGGGTGCGCACCATCGCCATCACGGGAGTGATGCCGCTACCCCCGGAGATGAAGAGGATGCGCTGCGGGCGCTGTGGTCCACGCGCCGGCAGCGTGAAGTCGCCGCCGGTGCCCGTCAAACCCACCACCATGCCGCGGTGCGCGCGTTCGTACAGATAGTTCGAGACCAGGCCGCCCTCGTGCCGACCGATGGTCAACTCGAGGTTGGGCGTCCCTTCGGCATTGGCGGGCGAATAGCAGCGGGTGTGCCGGCGGCCGTCGATTTCGACGGTGAGGTTGACGTACTGGCCGGCCTTCGGCGGGTGAGCGGACAGGAAGGTGTCGTTGGGGGTCAGGGTCAGGGTGACACTGCGCGGCGTCGTCCGGCGCACGTCGGTCACTTTGGCGCGAGCTTCGCCCAGCGTCCAGGTCGGCGCCACCAGTTCGGTGTACCGATCGACGCCGTGCGGACCGGTCAGCAGGTCTAACAGCTCTGAACCCAAGACGCGCTGCCGTAGGGTCCGCGCGAAAGCGCGGCCAGAAGTCTGAGCGGTTTGAGTGAACATATGTACACCGTGCAACCCCGGCGCCCGTGCAGTCAAGGGTTTAATGCCTGGCTGTGGTAGGGTTCACACAGTGAACAGCCGTACTCCTAGCTCACGCGGGCGCGGCTCAAGCCGCGAGCGCTCGCGCGACAGCCAGTCGCGGGAGGAACGCAAGGAGGCGACTCGCCGGGCCATCATCGCCGCGGCCCTCAAGCTGCTGCAAGACCGCAGCTTCTCCAGCCTGAGTCTGCGCGAGGTGACCCGTGAGGTCGGCATCGTTCCGGCGGCGTTCTACCGGCATTTCGATTCGATGGAAGCCCTGGGCCTCGTCTTGATCGACGAATCGTTCCGGAGCTTGCGCGACACCCTGCGCGATGCGCGTGCCGGCAAGCTCGACCCGAACCGTGTGATCGAGTCCTCCGTCGAGATCCTGGTCGCCAGCGTTGCCGACAGGCGCGAACACTGGCGGCTCATCGGCAGGGAGCGCAACAGCGGCCTGTCGGTGCTGCGGTACGCGATTCGCACCGAGATCCGGTTGATCACGTCCGAACTGGCCACCGACCTGGCGCGATTCCCCGGGCTGAACAAGTGGACCACCGAGGATCTCAACGTGCTGGCCACCCTGTTCGTCAACGCCATGATCGTGATCGCGGAGGCTATCGAGGATTCGCAGAGCACAGAGGCGACCGACGACATCCGCCGGCTCGCGGTCAAGCAGTTGAGGATGATCGCAACCGGCATCGCCGGCTGGCGAAGCACTCCTTGATTACGTCGACTGGAGTAAACAGCCGAGCACTGACTTACTCGTCGACGACGTCGTACAGCGAGTCGCCGTCCTCCGGCGTGCCGTCGATCTGGCCTCGATGGGCGCGCCGAGGGGTGTCGTCGACGGGCTCGATCGCATCGGGAACGTCGGGTTCCTCGGCGGCCAACCGGGCGTCGAGGGATTCGCCCTCACGTTCTTCCCTGGCCGTCACGCCGAACTTGTTGGCCTCGCTCCAGCCCTCGGGAGGGTCGACCACGATGTCGCCGTCGTCGTTGCGCAATTCGTCCGAGTCGGTACCTTCGCTCGCGTTCAAGGTGTCACCCGGGCCGCCCTCTTCGGGGAAGTCCGCGGGATCCACCTGTTCGTCGGCTTGGGGGTTATCGCTCATGCCGAGACGGTTGCCCGCGTATTCAGGGGGTTAAACGCGGGCGCGGAGCCGTCAAGCGCGGCTACCGCGGCGGGCGCCACATGGCCCACAGGCTCGGACCACCGTCGGGCAGCACGATCTCGCGGGTGACCGTGAAGCCGAATCGCTCGTAGTACGGCACGTTTTCGGGCTTGCTCGACTCGAGATAGGCCGGGCAGTACTCGGCGTCGCAGCGGTCCAGCCGCGACCTCATCAGCGCCTGACCGAATCCCGTGCCGCGGACGGCCGGATCGCTTCCGATCACGGCCAGATACCAGTGTGGTTCCTCGGGGTGCAGGCTCTTCATCAATTCCTGTATCGCGCGTCCGCGCATCGAGCGCACGCCGAACACCCGAATGAAGGTCGGCGTCATGGCCAGCTGCCCACCGGTTGTCTCCCGCCACTGGTTGGGCGGATCCCACAGCGCCGCCGCGCCGATACCCGCGTCGACGTGGGCTATCTCCACGCCCCCGCGTGCCAGGTGGTGGTGGCGCGTCATCGTCGCGAACAGTCGGGACAGCTGTGCGGTCCGCTTGTCCTGATCGGGAATCAGCCAGATCGTCACCGGGTCGTCGTGGAACGCGCGCGCCAGCGTGCGGGAAAGTTCGCGGATATCAGCCTTGACTGCCGGTCGGACCTGCGGGGTCATCAGCATCAGGCTAGTGCGTGTGAGCCCCGGCGGGACGGGTATGCCGATCCGGTGACCGGCATCTCGCGGCGAGCATTCGGGCGGGTGGCAGCCGGCGCGGGCGTGCTCGGATCGGTCGGACTGGCCGATGGATGCGCGAAACCGGCTGGCGAGCATGCCACGTCCCGCGGTCCAACGCCGGCGCCGGGCAAGGGCGTGGGCTTCGTGCTCTCCCACGAGCAGTTCCGCACCGATCGGCTGGTGGCACAGGCTCAGGCGGCCGAGGAGGCCGGCTTTCGGTACGTGTGGGCCAGTGACCACATCCAGCCCTGGCAGGACAACGAAGGCCACGCGATGTTTCCCTGGCTGACGCTGGCGCTGGTCGGCAGCAAGACCAGTCGCGTTTCGTTCGGAACCGGGGTCACGTGTCCCACCTATCGCTACCACCCGGCGACGGTCGCCCAGGCCTTCGCCTCCCTGGCGATCCTCAACCCGGGCAGGGTGTTTCTCGGCGTTGGCACCGGCGAGCGGCTCAACGAACAGGCCACCACCAACACCTACGGTAACTACGCCGAGCGCCACGACCGGCTGGCCGAAGCGATCGACCTGATCCGCCAACTGTGGAGTGGGTCGCGAATTTCCTTCTCGGGGCGGTATTTCCAGACGAATTCGCTGAAGCTCTACGATGTCCCGGCCACGCCCCCGCCGATTTTCGTGGCCGCCGCCGGCCCGAAGAGCGCGCGACTCGCCGGACAGCGCGGTGACGGCTGGATCACCCAGGCCCACGATGTGACGGATCCAAAACTGTTGGCGGCCTTCGCTGCCGGCGCGCAAAAGGCCGGCCGTGATGCCGGAACGCTGAGCAAGCGTGCCGAACTGTTCGCCGTCGTCGGCGACAACGCCATGGCGACCCGGGCCGCCACACTGTGGCGTTTCACGGCCGGGGCCGTCGATCAGCCCAATCCCGTCGAGATCCAGCGCGCGGCCGAGTCCAACCCCGTTGACAAGGTGTTAGCGGGCTGGACCGTCGGCACCGACCCAGCCACGCACATCGAGGCCGTGCAGCGTGTACTGGACGCCGGTGCCATCCCGTTCCTGCACTTTCCCCAGGACGATCCCGTCGTCGCCATCGACTTCTACCGCGCGAACGTTTTACCGAAGCTGCGCTGAACGCGACCGCGCGGTTACGCGCGGTCGGCGAATCATGCAGAATCGGGGTCCTATGGACGTTTCGGACCCGGGTTTCCACCACGCGCTGGCGGTGCGGATGGCCGAGCTCGCCCGCGGGCTGGCCGCGCCGCGCCGCCTCGAGCAGGTGCTTGGCGACGTGACCGCCATGGCGGTGGAGGTGATACCGGGAGCTGACGTCGCGGGTGTGCTGCTGGTGAAAAAGGGCGGCGACTTCGAATCGCTGGGCGAAACCGACGGCCTGGCCGCGCAGCTCGACAAGCTGCAGCACGACTTCGGTGAGGGGCCGTGTGCCGAGGCCGCCCTGCAGGAGACGATTGTGCGCAGCGACGACCTGCGTAGCGAGTCACGCTGGCCGAAATATGCGCCCGCCGCGGTCGAGCTCGGTGTGCTCAGCAGCCTGTCCTTCAAGCTGTACACCGCGGATCGCACGGCCGGCGCACTGAACCTGTTCGGCCACCAAACCAATGTGTGGGACACCGAAAGCGAGACCATCGGGTCGGTGTTCGCCGCGCACGCCGCCGCGGCGATCCTGGCCGGAAGCCATGCGGAGCAACTGTATTCGGCGGTATCGACTCGGGACCGCATCGGTCAGGCCAAGGGCATCATCATGGAACGCTTCGGCGTCGACGACGTCCGGGCCTTCGAGTTGCTGCGGATGCTCTCGCAGGAGAACCAGATGAAACTCGTCGACATCGCCCAGCGGATCATCGAGACCCGCGGCGAGCGCGAATAGGTCCTTGCCGGATACGAGCTGAAAGCCCCGCTCTAGGATGGGGTGGCTTCATCAACGAGTCCGGCGCGCCGTTGCGCCGGGGATTGGTTGGCCACCGTGTGGGACTTCGAAACAGACCCCGAGTACCAGGCAAAGCTGGACTGGGTCGAAAAGTTCATGGTCGAAGAGCTGGAACCGCTCGACCTGGTCGCCCTCGACCCCTACGACAAGCAAAACGCCGAGATGATGGCCATCCTGCGGCCGCTGCAACAGCAGGTGAAGGACCAGGGACTGTGGGCCGCTCACCTGCGCCCCGAGCTCGGCGGGCAGGGCTTCGGTCAGGTCAAGCTCGCGCTCCTGAATGAGATCCTCGGGCGTTCCCGTTGGGCGCCTTCGGTGTTCGGCTGTCAGGCACCGGATTCCGGCAACGCCGAGATCCTCGCGCTGTTTGGCACCGATGAGCAGAAGGCGCGCTACCTGCAGCCGCTGCTGGATGGCGAGATCACCTCGTGCTACTCGATGACCGAACCGCAGGGTGGTTCGGATCCGGGGATGTTCGTGACAACCGCGACCCGGGACGGAGACGACTGGGTCATCAACGGGGAGAAGTGGTTTTCCAGCAATGCCAAGCACGCGTCGTTCTTCATCGTGATGGCGGTGACCAAGCCGGATGCGCGCACGTACGACAAGATGTCGCTGTTCATCGTCCCGGGCGAGACACCCGGGATCGAGATCATCCGCAACGTCGCCGTAGGAGGCGAATCGGGCAGGCACGGCTCGCACGGATACGTCCGCTACAACGATGTGCGCGTCCCGGCCGACCATGTGCTCGGTGGCGAAGGCTCGGCGTTCATGATCGCCCAAACCCGACTCGGTGGTGGCCGAATCCATCACGCTATGCGAACTATTGCTTTGGCACGCAAGGCTTTTGACATGATGTGTGAGCGTGCCGTCTCGCGCCAGACCAGGCACGGGAAACTGGCCGACTTCCAGATGACCCAGGAGAAGATCGCCGACAGCTGGATCCAGATCGAGCAGTTCAGGCTGCTGGTGCTGCGCACCGCGTGGTTGATCGACAAGCACCACGACTATCAGAAGGTCCGACGTGACATCGCGGCGGTGAAGGTGGCCATGCCGCAGGTGCTGCATGATGTCGCCCAGCGAGCCCTGCACCTGCACGGCGCGCTGGGCGTCTCCGACGAGATGCCGTTCGTCAAGATGCTGGTAGCCGCCGAATCGCTGGGCATCGCCGACGGGGCCACCGAGCTGCACAAGATGACGGTCGCGCGCCGAACCCTGCATGAATATGAGCCGGTGACAACGCCTTTCCCCTCCGCCCATATCCCGACCCGGCGCGCCGAGGCGCAGGCGCGACTGGCCGAGCGGCTGGAACACGCGGTCGCCGAGTTTTAAGGCGCGCCCCCCGTCGCGACACATAACCTGCGCACCCGACTCGCCGAGAAGAATATGCGTGGTTTATGTCTCGTGGCTGAGGCGCTGACGGCGTCAGGCGACGAAACGAACCACGCTTTCGGCCACACACGCCGGCTTGGCCGAGCCCTCGATCTCGACCGTGGTCGAGATGGTCGCCTGCACGGCGCCGTTACCGACGTCATCGACGCTGACCAACGAACTCTGCGCGCGCACCCGAGAGCCGACGGGGACCGGGGCGGGGAACCGAACTTTATTGAGGCCGTAGTTGATTGCGAGCTTGATTCCGTTGACGGTGTAGATCTGGTGCTGCAGCCGCGGCAAAAGCGCCAAGGTCATGAAGCCGTGGGCGATGGTCGTGCCGAACGGACCCGACGCGGCCCGTTCCGGATCGACGTGGATCCACTGGTGATCGCCGGTCGCATCGGCGAACAGGTTGACGTCTTCCTGGGTGATGGTGACCCAGTCGCTGTGCCCGAGGTCTTCGCCCGCGGCAGCGGCGAGTTCGGTGACTGATTCGAAGGTGCGCATTGAAGTTTCTCCTTGGTTTCGGCTGCTAACAATAGCGCCGGGCATCGACGCCCGGGCATCCGGCCGAGGCACCGACCGGTTTGTCCGAAGCAGCCGCGAGTAGTAGCCGGTGGACACAACCTCCAACCGCACGGAAGGCCACCGCATGCCCGATGTGACCGCGCACCACGGCATCTTCAAGGACACCTACCTGCACGTCGACGACACCGGCGGCGCGGGTTCGCCGCGCAGCGACAAGCCCCTCACCGGGTACACCTACGAGAACCTCACCAAAGACCTGCACTCCCTCATCGAGCCTCTCGAACTGCGGGATATCACGCTCTCGGACCGCCATGACCGCCGCCCAGTCGGCCCACGGGGGGCCGGGGCTGAGCAGCACGTCGAACAGCCGCCAAACGTGCATAAACGCGGCGGTGAGCACACCAAGTGAAACCAGCCTGCCGCCGACGTACGCGACGCTGGACACACACGGCCGCCCATGGTGAACGAGCAGCACCAACGACACCACCATGGGCACGGACGAAAGCGCGACCACCATCGCAGGTGCAGTCAACTTCTGCAGTACCAGCCCTGAAAGCGCCGGCAGGTCAACACCTTTCAGGTGAACTGGGCGCCGCGAGCGCGATGTCCGGGCGACACCGGGGGATGCGGCAGCGGGCTAGGCTAGCGCGCTAATCGCCGCCTTCAGCTTGGCGGTGGCCTGGTCCGCCACGTCCTGCAGCGCCCCCGCCTCCTCGGTCACCTTGACCATGACTTGGGGGTCCATCGCCTCGACCAGTATTGCGTCGCCGTCGCCGGCGGGGTCCGACCGCACCACCACGTTGCACGGCAATAGCTGGCCGATCTGGCGGTGGATGCCGAGCGCGCGATGCGCCAGCACCGGGTTGCAGGCACCCAGGATGAGATAGTTCTCCATGTCCTCGCCGAGCTTTTGCTTCAGCGTGGCTTTCACGTCGATCGTGGTCAGGACGCCGAATCCCTGCTCGGCCAGTGCCTTTGTCGTCCGATCCACCGCGTCCTCGAACGAGGTGTGCAGCGTGGTGGTCAATCCTGATGTCATCTTTTCCTCCTCATTTCAGCGTTGAACTACCCCGGATTCCGCCCGATAGCAGCTAGGCCGCGGTGCGCGGCCGTTGCAGCTGGGCGAACTGCGGGGTTGCGGCCAAGCTGGCGACCGCGTCGAACACCGCGGTGGCGTCCTTCGCGGCCGGTACACCGGTGAGAACCGGCCCGAAAAACGTGTGTCCATCGATTCGCAGAATCGGGCTGCCGCCCATCTCACCCAGCGCGTCCTGCGCCGCTTGATGTTGCAGCCGGATCGACGCGTCCAACGATTCGTCCGTAACCGCGGCCGCCGTGGCGCCGCCGACCCCCGCCGTCATCAAAACGTGCGCAACAAGATTCGCATCGACGGGCTCGGAATGCTCGAAATACCGCTCGCCGAAGGCGAAATACGCGGCGGTCCATCCGTCGGTGCCGCCGTCACGGGCGATGGCTACCATCAGTCGGCCGACCTGCTGCGAGTCACGCATCCGGGCCTGCTGCGGGGGCGGCAGTTCGCGTCCCTCGTTGAGGACCGCCAGGCTCATCAGTTGCCAATCGATGCCCATTCCCGTCCGCTCGGCGACGGCACGCAACCAGCGTGCGGTGTTCCACGAGAACGGACACACCGGGTCCAGCCACAATGTCACCTGCGGTCCGGTCTGATCGCTTCGGGTGAAAGACATCTGCCCTTTCCTCTTCTCCTAGCAGCCGGGCGGTCAGGCCAGGCTCAGGAACAGCTTTTCCAGCTCATCCATCGACGGCGGTGACGCACCGGCCGGCCGGTCTTCTGATGACGTGATGCAGTCCCGCAGGCCGGAGGCGATGATCTTGAATCCCGCGCGATCCAGGGCTCTCGATACCGCCGCCAGCTGGGTGACGACGTCCTTGCAACTGCGTCCCTGCTCGATCATCGAGATGACACCCCCGAGTTGACCCTGCGCTCGGCGCAACCGGGCAAGGACCGCATCGATGTCACCTCGGTTATGCCCGGCGATGCCACCATTAATCGCTGCGTCGCCGCGTGCTTCCTTTGCCATACCTCCTTCATACCATACCCGGCGGGGTATACCACGGCGGTTGCCTGATACCCCCCGGGGTATAGTATTAGTTGACCTGCGGTTCACGCTGCGGCTTGCCGGTACGTAGCACGCGATCCCCGCGAGGTATACCTGCCGACCCAAGGCGGGGGCCAAATGGCTCTATTGGCTGCGCCGATGCGGGTCGAGACTCCGTACCAGAAAGACCAGGTCACGAGAGAAAGGAAACTCAATGTCCACGTTTCTCAAACGGGCTTGGGTGCCGCTCGTCGTCGTGGTGGCGGTTGCCCTCGGCGGTATTGCCGTCGACCGGCTCCGCGGTGTTTTCGGGTCCGACGCGATCTTCACCGCAACCGGCAGCAGCGCCGAACCTCTTGAGGCCTCGCATGTCAAGCACGTCACCTACGAGGTCTACGGACCCAGCGGCACCTCCGGAAGCGTGAGTTACCTCGACAAGAACGCGCAGCCGGAACAAGCGGACTTCACCACCCTGCCCTGGACCTTCACGGTGACGACGACCGTGCCGGCCGTGATCGCCAGCGTGGTGGCACAAGGCAACAGCGACGACATCGGATGCCGCATCACCGTCAACGGCGAGGTCAAGGACGAGCGATCCACAGCCGGGCGCCACGCCCAAACTTCCTGTCTGGTCAAAGCCGGATGAACACCGGCACCGACGCTCGTCCGAGGTTCATGCGGTTCGTCCGCAGGTTCGCCTGGCCCATCATCCTCGGATGGCTACTGCTGACCGTCGCACTGAATGTCCTTGTGCCACCGATCGAGTCGGTCGCACGCAACCACACGGTGACGATGTCGCCACAAGACGCGCCGGCGATGATCGCCGCCAAGCGCATCGGCGCAACCTTCCACGAGTCGGACTCCGACAGCACCGCGATGATCGTCATGGAGAGCAGCAGTCCACTAGGTGACGAGGCGCACCGGTACTACGACGTCTTGGTGACAAGACTGCAAGCCGACCCCAAGCACGTGCAGCATGTCCAAAACGTCTGGGGCGACCCCCTGACCGCCGCCGGTGTCCAGAGCCGGGACGGCAAAGCCGCTTACGTCCAACTCAACCTGGCCGGCAACCAGGGCAGCACCCTGGGCAACCAGTCCGTGGACGCGGTGCGAAGGATCGTCGACAAGTCAGAGCCCCCCAAAGGGCTCAACGTCTACGTCACCGGTCCCGCCCCGCTGACCACGGACATGAACGAGGCCGCCGACAAGAGCATGTTCAAGATGATGGGAGTCACGGGCGTGGTCATCATGATCATGCTCTTCATCGCCTATCGTTCCATCAGCACAGTGCTTCTGGTCCTTGTCATGGTCGGGTTCGAGATGGGTACGGCCAGAGGGCTTGTCGCACTACTGGGGAACAACGAGCTGTTGGGATTTTCGACATTCGTCGTGGCGATGCTGTCCTCGTTGGCGATCGCAGCGGGTACCGATTACGCGATTTTTCTCATCGGGCGTTACCAGGAGGCGCGTCAGGCCGGCCAAGATCGAGAAGCCGCCTACTACACGATGTTTCGTGGAACCTCGCACATCATTTTAGGCTCCGGGTTGACGATCGCCGGGGCCACGTTCTGCCTGCACTTGGCGCGGCTGTCCTACTTCAAGGCGCTCGGGATCCCGTCCGCCTTGGGATTGCTCGTCGTCGTGGCGGGAGCGATGACCGCCGCCCCCGCCGTCGTTGCGGTGGCCACCCGGTTCGGCTTGCTCGAGCCCAGACGGATGATCAAGACGCGCGGGTGGCGCCGCATCGGCACAGCCACCGTCCGCTGGCCCGGTCCGGTCTTCGCGGCCTCTCTGGTCATCGCGATCGTCGGCATCCTGATCATGCCGAGCATGAAGGTCAGCTACAACGACCGCTTCTACATACCCCACAACCTGCCGTCGAACGTCGGCTATGCGGCCGCCGAGCGCCATTTCAGCGCCGCCACAATGAATCCCGACATCCTCATGATCGAAGCCGATCACGACATGCGCAACAGCGGCGACATGATCATCCTGGATCGAATCGCCAAGAACGTGTTCAATTCGCCCGGAATCGCAATGGTGCAGAGCATCACCCGGCCGCTGGGTGGTCCAATCGAGCACACGTCCATACCGTTCCAGATCAGTGCTCAATCGATTCCGATCCGGCAGAACATTCAGTTCATGAAGGACCGCTCGGACGACATGCTCAGGATGAGCGACGACCTCGGCGCTTGGACCACCTCGATGCAGCGGATGCAGGGCCTGCTCGGGCAGATGAGCGGCGCGACCCATCGCATGGTCGGCGACATGCACGAGATGCAAGCCACACTGGACGAGATGCGGGACCACCTGGCGGATTTCGACGACTTCGCGCGGCCGTTCCGCAACTACCTGTATTGGGAGCAACACTGCTTCAACATCCCGGTGTGCTGGGCGTCGAGGTCGGTGTTCGAGGCGATCGACGGTGTGGACAAGTTCAGCGAGAACATGAGCACGCTCATCAAGGACGTGAACAACGTCGACGCGATACTGCCCCAGATGCTCGCCGAACTCCCGCCGATCATCGCCGTCGCCAAATCCATGCAGGGGACGCTGCTAACCATGCACAGCAGCTTCTCCGGTCTGATCACGCAAATGTCCCAGATGACCGACACGGCCAGCGCGATGGGCCAGGCCTTCGACGCCTCGCGCGGTGGCGACTACTTCTACCTGCCGCCGGAAGCGTTCCAGAATCCTGACTTTCAGCGCGGTCTGAAGCTCTTCTTGTCGCCGGACGGTCGGGCCGCGCGCTTCATCATCACCCATGACGCCGACCCGGCGACGCCTGCGGGCATCTCCGCGGTGATGCCGGAACTGACCGCCGCCCATCAAGCGGTCAAGGGGACGACCCTGACCGGCGCCACGTTCTACCTCGCCGGCACCGCGGCCATCTATCGCGACATCCAAGCGGGCTCCCATTACGACCTGCTGATCGTGGGACTCGCGGCGCTGACGCTGATCTTCGTCGTCATGCTGATCATCACGCGTGCGTTGGTCGCATCCCTGGCGATCGTCGGCACGGTGCTGCTGTCACTGGGTGCCGCCTTCGGCCTGTCGGTCTTGGTCTGGCAACACCTGTTCGGTCTCGAATTGAACTGGATCGCGCCGGTTTTCGGGTTGATCATTTTGCTGGCGGTCGGATCCGACTACAACCTGCTGCTGGTGTCGCGGTTCCAGGAGGAGATCGGGGCGGGGCTGAAAACGGGCATCGTCCGCTCGATGGGCGAGACCGGCGGGGTGGTCACCTCGGCGGGCCTGGTGTTCGCCTTCACGATGATGTCGATGGTCGCCAGCGACCTGCGCTCGATCGGCCAGGCCGGCAGCACGATCGGTCTTGGCTTGCTGTTCGACACGCTGATCGTGCGCTCGTTGATGACACCGTCGATCGCGGCGCTGCTCGGGCGGTGGTTCTGGTGGCCGCAACGGGTGCGGCCACGCCCGGCCAGCTCCATGCTCCGGCCCTTCGGTCCGCGTCGCCTCGTTCGCTCGCTTCTGCTGGGTGAGCCCGCGGACGCCCCAAAGCCCTTAAAAGCCCTGGCGCCGTCGGCGAGGTGACAACCGCGGGCGCAAGATGGGGCTGTGAGGCTTCTGCTGATTGCCGACACCCACATCCCCAAACGCGCCCGCGACCTGCCCGCGTCGGTGTGGGATGAGGTGGCCGAGGCCGATGTCGTCGTGCATGCCGGCGACTGGATAGCGCCGGAGTTCCTCGACGAGCTCGAGGAACGGTCGGCCCGGCTGGTGGGTTGCTGGGGAAACAATGACGGCCCGGCCGTGCGCGCGCGGTTGCCCGAACGAGCGCACGTGAGCTTGGCGGGGGTGCGGTTCACCGTCGTGCATGAGACCGGCGCCGCCAGCGGACGCGACGCCCGGATGTCCCGGCTCTACGCCGGCAGTCAGGTGCTGGTCTTCGGGCACAGCCACATCCCGTGGGACACCACCACGGCTACCGGCTTGCGCCTGCTCAATCCCGGGTCGCCGACGGATCGCCGCCGACAACCGTTCTGCACCTACATGACCGCGCGCATCGACGGCGGCGAGCTGACCGACGTCGTACTGCATCGCCTCGGTAACGGGTACATACCTCACACATAGCTTCCACATAGATAGCTCGGCTACAGAGGTATTATGGGGCCATATGAAATCGCGCACTGATGTGGCGGGCGAGCTGTTCGGTGTCGTCGGCAGATTCCGCCGACAACTCCGCAGGTCGGCCGGCCGCGGGTTCGATTCGTCGCGGCTTTCCGAGTCTCAATCGGAGCTGTTGTGGCTGGTCGGGCGTCGCCCGGGGATATCGGTCAGCACCGCGGCCGCCGAGCTCGGGCTGGTGCCCAACACCGCCTCGACCCTGGTCACCAAGCTGGTGTCCGGCGGGCTGTTGCTGCGAACGGCCGGAGACACCGACCGTCGGGTCTGCCAACTCCGGCTCGCAGAGCCCGCCCAGCAGGTCGTCGACGCGTCCCGCGCCACCCGGCGGGCATTGTTGGCCGAGGTGATCGATGAACTCGACGACGACGAAATCGAGTCTTTGACAAAGGGATTGGAGGTCCTCGACACGATGACTCGAAAACTGCAAGAGCGTCGATCATGAGCGGATCACTGCCGATGGCGATCGACGGCCGAAACCTGACGTATCGCTACGGTCAGTTCACCGCCGTCGACGATGTGACATTGCAGGTACGGCCCGGCGAAACCATGGGCCTGCTGGGGCCCAATGGCGCCGGCAAGACGACTATGGTCCGGATGCTGACCACGCTGACCCCGGTGCAGCACGGCGAACTGCGTATCTTCGGAATGGACGCGCGCCGCCAAACAACCGACATCAGAAGCAACATCGCCTATGTGCCGCAACAGCTTTCGATTGAGCCCGCACTCACCGGCCGGCAGAATGTGGCTTGGTTCGCGCGGCTGTACGGCGTAGCCCGCAACGAGCGCGCCGAGCGGGTCGATCAGGCGCTGGTCGCCATGGATCTCATGGAGGTGGCCGACCGGCTGGCGTCGTCATACTCCGGCGGCATGGTGCGCCGCCTCGAGGTGGCGCAGGCGCTGGTCAATCGCCCGTCGCTGCTGGTACTCGACGAACCAACCGTCGGACTGGACCCGATCGCGCGCGACGGTGTGTGGGCACAGGTGCACAAGATGCAGGCGCGGTTCGGCATGACCGTGCTGCTGACCACCCATTACATGGAGGAGGCCGACGCGCTGTGCGATCGGGTCGCGCTGATGCACCGCGGTCAACTGCGGGCCGTCGGCACCCCAGACAAGTTGAAGGCGACGGTGTCGCCATCGGCCACCCTCGAGGATGTGTTCCGCCGTTACGCGGCATCGGGTCTCGATGACGAAGAGGATCCGTCGGAAGCGGGCGGATCCATTCGCGAAATCCGATCCAGCAGAAAGGTGGCGCGTCGTGTCGGTTGATAACGCCGTGGCGGGTCCGCTGATCCGCGCCCCGCGTGGCCGGCAACGAATCGGCGCGCTGTCCAGTCGCATCGGAGCATTCGCGATCGTCGAATTGCAGAAGCTGCAACACGACAGGACCGAGCTGGTCACCCGGATGGTGCAGCCCGCGCTGTGGCTGTTGATCTTCGGGACTACGTTCAGCCACCTGCATGTCATCCCCACCGGATCGGTGTCGTACCTGGCTTTTCTGGCGCCGGGGATCATCGCCCAGTCGGCGCTGTTCATCTCGATTTTTTATGGGATACAGATCATTTGGGATCGAGACGCCGGCGTACTAGCCAAACTCATGGTGACCCCGGCCCCGGCGTCGGCGCTTATCACCGGCAAGGCGTTCGCAGCCGGCGTCCGTTCGGTGGCCCAGGTGGTGGGCGTACTGGCGCTGGCGTATGTGATGGGTATCGGCCTGACGGTCAACCCGCTACGGATCGTGTCCGCAATGGCCATCGTCATGCTCGGCGCCGCGTTCTTCGCGTGTCTGTCCATGACCCTGGCCGGTCTGGTGCGCAGCCGCGATCGTCTGATGGGGATCGGCCAGGCGATCACGATGCCGCTGTTCTTTGCGTCCAACGCGCTGTACCCCGTCGACGTGATGCCGACGTGGCTGCACGTGCTGAGCAAGGTCAACCCACTGAGTTACGAGGTGAACGCACTGCGTGGCCTGCTGATCGGCACCCCTTTCAACCCCGTGGACATCGTCGTGCTGGTGGTGGCGGCTGTTCTTGGAATCGTCACGGCATCAACGCTTTTACGCCGCCTGGTTGCCTGATGCTGTTGCCGATGCGATAGTGCATGCGCTATCGCATCGCAAGGTGGACGGATGATTTCGAGAGTCGATCGTGACCCGGCTGTGACGATTTCTGGGCGAGGCTCAATCGTTAGCTAACCGCGATCTGTCATCGCGGCCGCGACAGTCGGATTCGGCGCTCCCGCTGTGTTTCACTCCCCGAGAACAAATTCGACCGCACCGTGCGGCAGATGCAAGTTGGGATGGGTAGAGAGCTATGTCGTTCTTCGAAAAGTTGCGTGGCGCAGCGGCTATCATGCCGCGCCGACTGGCGATCGCGGCTATGGGTGCCTCCCTGCTGTCCGGTCTCGCGGTAGCCTCCGGCGGCTCCCCCGTCGCGGGGGCCTTCTCCAAACCGGGCCTTCCCGTGGAATACCTTGAGGTGCCCTCGCCGTCGATGGGCCGCAACATCAAGGTCCAGTTCCAGGGCGGCGGATCGCACGCCGTCTACCTGCTCGATGGCCTGCGGGCGCAGGACGACTACAACGGCTGGGACATCAACACCCCCGCGTTCGAGGAGTTCTACCAGTCCGGCCTGTCGGTGATTATGCCGGTGGGCGGCCAGTCCAGCTTCTACAGCGACTGGTACCAGCCGTCGTCGGGTAACGGACAGAACTACACCTACAAGTGGGAGACCTTCCTGACCCAGGAGATGCCGTTGTGGATGCAGGCCAACAAGCAGGTTTCCCCGGCCGGCAACGCGGCGGTGGGCCTGTCGATGTCGGGTGGCTCCGCATTGATCCTGGCGGCCTACTACCCACAACAGTTCCCGTACGCCGCCGCACTGTCGGGCTTCCTCAACCCGTCCGAGGGCTGGTGGCCAACGCTGATCGGGCTGGCGATGAACGACGCGGGCGGCTACAACGCCAACAGCATGTGGGGCCCGTCCAGCGACCCCGCGTGGAAGCGCAACGACCCGATGATCCAAATCCCGCGGCTGGTCGCCAACAACACCCGCATCTGGGTCTACTGCGGTAACGGCACCCCCAGCGATCTCGGCGGTGACAACATGCCGGCCAAATTCCTGGAAGGCCTGACGTTGCGCACCAACCAGCAGTTCCAGAACAATTACGTGGCCGCGGGCGGACGCAACGCGGTGTTCAACTTCCCGGCCAACGGGACGCACTCGTGGCCGTACTGGAATCAGCAGTTGATGGCCATGAAGCCGGACATGCAGCAGGTGCTGCTGGCCAGCGCCACCACCGCGCAACCAGCACAACCGGCAACCTAAGAACCGGCAGGCCAGCATCGGCAGTAGCGCACCGGTCAGCGCTACTGCCGATGCTCTTTTCACGCCTCGTCGAGAAGGGCCGGGCGGTCGGAGTCGAATAGGTGTAGCCGGCCGTCAGCCCGCACACGACGGTCGCCACCACCAACATCCCCGTCCCGGTGACCAGCGTGCTGACGAAGCCGCCGACCGTTGCGCCCACCATGAAGCCGGCGAACAGCAGGAATTATCTTTCGATCACCCTGGCGCTCGCAGGGCACGTCCGATGGCGGCGACCCGTTGCGCCCGGCCCCGCCACGCCCGCGATCGCGACTAGGCGGCGGTCAGACGAGCGATGGAGCGCAACGGAATTGGCAGCCAACCCGGCCGGTGCCGCGCCTCGTAGCCGGCCTCGTAGACCGCCTTGTCCAGCTCGTAGGCGGCCAGCAGCTGCGCCGAGTCGCGTGGGTCGGTCCCGGAGGCGGCCGCGTAGCCGTCGCAAAACGCCGTCCGGTTGCGCTCGACCCACTCCCGGGCGCGCGCCGCCAATTGCTTGTCGTCCGCCTGGTCGACCAACGGTCCGTAGGCGGCGTATTCGAAGGACCGCAGCACGCCGGCCACGTCCCGCAGCGCAGAGTCGGGCGCGCGGCGTTCCTCGAGCGGCTGCCCCGGTTCGCCCTCGAAATCGATGAGCAACCAGCGCTCCGGCGTGCGCAGCACCTGGCCCAGGTGCAAATCGCCATGGATGCGCTGCACGGTGATCGTCTCGCTGACCAACTTCTGGTATCGCTCTTCGATCGTCGCCGCGTGCTCTTTGAGCGCGGGAACCAGGGCCACCGTCGAGGACAGCCGCGATAGCACGTTGTCCACCGGGAAGGCTGCCTGCGAGGTACCCAACGTCTCGGCCAAGGTGGCGTGCACCGACGCGACGGCCTCGCCGAGCCGGTAGGACTCACCGGCGAAGTCGCCGCCGACCTCGTACGCGTACAAGTCGCCCTCGGCGAACAGGTCGCGGATGCTGGCGGTGGCCATCGCCCAACCTTCGGCGGAATTGGCGGCGAACTCGGTCACCATGCCCAGCGGCCACGCCGCGTCGGCGCCGCCGTCCGCACCCGCCATTTCGTATGTGCCCAGCAGCCGCGCGACGTGCGGGTTACCCGCCCGGCCCAGTACGCGGTTCAGCTCTATGTCGGGGTTGATGCCGCTGCTGATTCGGCGGAACACCTTGAAGATGGCGTCGCGGTCGAAGATGACGCTGGTATTGGACTGCTCGGCATCGGATACGTGCGCCATCGCCTCCAGCGGCAGCGTTGCATCCGGTTCCTTGACGAAGTTCACCTCGGTGCCCGACCCGCTGCGTGAGGCGGACGAGTCGATCAGCGAGAGCAAAAACCGCGGCGCATCGGCGTCATACAGGGCGTCGAAGCCGGTCCGGTCGTCCGCGGCGCCGATGGTGGCGACGTGGCTGTATTCGGAGACCGGGGCGGCGTCCCACCGCACGATCACCTGATAGCGATGCCGGGAACCGTCGACGTAGTCGGCGTCGACGAGCACCAGGTCAAGACCATCGTCGAGCGGGACGACCACGCTGGCCTCGGCGCTGGACAGTTCGCGGTTGCGTCCGGCGTACCAACGTTGCTGCGGAAGCCACTCAGACCAAGGCAGCTTGGCCGGCTGAGTCATTTGTGCCACTCCTTCTCATCGACTCCGCTTTGCATCTCCCCGCAAACGGAAGGTGCCCCCACCTCATCGCTTCGCTCTGCATCGTCGCCGCGTGAGTCATTGGCGCCGCTCCTCCTCATCGCTTCGCTCTGCATCGTCGCCGCGTGAGTCATTGGCGCCGCTCCTCCTCATCGCTTCGCTCTGCATCGTCGCCGCGCGAGTCATTGGCGCCGCTCCTCCTCATCGCTTCGCTCTGCATCGTCGCCGCGTGAGTCATCGGCGCCGCTCCTCCTCATCGCTTCGCTCTGCATCGTCGCCGCGCGAGTCATGCATCCTCCTCGCATCCCGCCAGCTGGAACCAGTAGAACCCGTGTCCCGGCAGGGTGAGTAGGTAGGGCAGGTGACCGATACGCGGAAACTCGACCTGCCCGGTCAGCTCGATAGGCGTGCAACCGCTCCAATGCTGCAAGTTCAGCTCAATCGGCTGAGGAAAACGCGACAGGTTGTTGACGCACAGCACGGTGTCACCGTCGTGAGAAACCTGCCGCACGAAGGCCAACACCGACGGGTTCGAGCCGCCCAACTCCTCGAAGGTCCCGATCGCGAAGGCCTCGTGGCGGCGCCGCACGGCCAGCATCGTCCGGGTGAAGTTGAGCAACGACGTGGAGGTGTCGCGTTGTGCCTCGACGTTGACCGCCTGATAACCGTAGACGGAGTCCTGGCTGGGCGGCAGGTAGAGCCGGCCCGGGTTGGCCTTGGAGAAGCCCGCGTTGCGGTCCGGGGTCCACTGCATCGGGGTGCGCACGCCGTCGCGGTCACCCAGCCAGATCACGTCGCCCATGCCGATCTCGTCGCCGTAGTACAGCACCGGTGATCCGGGCAGCGACAGGAGCAGCGCGGTGAACAGCTCGATCTGATTGCGGTCGTTATCAAGCAGCGGCGCCAACCGTCGGCGGATCCCGACGTTCGCCTTCATCCGCGGATCCTTGGCGTACTCGGAGTACATGTAGTCGCGCTCTTCGTCGGTGACCATTTCCAGCGTCAGCTCGTCGTGGTTACGCAGGAAGATCCCCCACTGCGCCATGTCGGGGATCTCAGGCGTCTGGGCCAGGATCTCCGAAATCGGGAAGCGCGATTCCCGGCGCACCGCCATGAAGATCCGCGGCATCAGCGGGAAATGAAAAGCCATGTGGCATTCGTCGCCGCCGGTGGTGGCGTCGCCGAAGTACTCGACGACATCGGCCGGCCACTGGTTGGCCTCGGCCAACAGCACCCGGCCGGGGAATTCGTCGTCGATGACCTTGCGGACCCGCTTGAGGAAGGCGTGCGTCTCGGGCAGGTTCTCGCAGTTGGTGCCCTCGCGTTCGAAGAGGTAGGGCACCGCGTCCAGGCGAAAACCGTCGATACCCAACTCGAGCCAGAACCGGAGCACGTCGATCATGGCTTCCTGCACGGCCGGGTTGTCGTAGTTCAGGTCGGGTTGATGGGAGAAGAACCGGTGCCAGTAGAACTGCTTGCGCACCGGGTCGAAGGTCCAGTTCGACTCTTCGGTGTCGATGAAGATGATCCGCGCGTCGGTGTACTTCTCGGCGGTGTCGCTCCACACGTAGTAATCGCCGTACGGGCCATCTGGGTCGTGCCGCGACTCCTGAAACCAGGGATGCGAATCAGAGGTGTGGTTCATCACCAGGTCGGTGATGACCCTGATGCCCCGCTCGTGCGCGGCGTTGAGCAGCGCGACGAAATCCTCGACCGTCCCGAACTCGGGCAGCACCTTGTAGAAGTCCCGGATGTCGTACCCGCCGTCGCGCAGGGGCGAGTCGTAGAAGGGCGGCAGCCAGATGCAGTCGATGCCCAGCCATTGCAGATAGTCGAGGCGCCCCAGCAGACCGCGCAGGTCGCCGGCGCCGTCTGCGTTGGCGTCGAAGAAAGCCCGAACCAGCACCTCGTAGAAGACCGCGTGCTTGAACCAGGTTGGGTCGGTGGGCAGCGCGGCGGCGTTGTTGAAGTCCTCGGCGTCGGGGTGCTCGACGACGCCGTCCTGGACGTGACTGCCCCCCTCGGGATGGTGCTCGACAGCTTCTCTTGCGTCGTTCATCAAATCCACGATGCCACGTGTACCCTGGGCGCGACTTTCGGAATCACGCTCCCACGCTTACGCCGAAACCCGCCCGGTCGCAAACGAATTGGCCACCGGTCGGGTCGCGTCGGTGCGGGTGTCAGGCCGGCGGTCCCTCCGCCAGGGTGATGTTGACCGTGCGATCACCACCGCCACCGGACCGGTAGTGCACCGCGATGTTGTCCCCGGGGTGATGCGGGACGAGCACCTCGGTCATGGACGTCGCGCCGTTGATCGCGACGTTGTCGACGCCGGTGATGACGTCGCCGGGCGCGATCCCGGCGGCCGCGGCGGGCCCGGAACTGACCACCCGCTGTACCCGCGCGCCGTTGCCGTTGTTGTCCATCACACCCAGGCCGAGGAAGGCGGTGGGACCGATGTGGACCGTGTTCGAACCGGCGCCGGACCGGATCTGCCCGGCAACGGCCATCGCGCGCCCGATAGGAATGGCGAAGCCTTGCCCGCCGGACATCTTGTAGCTGTCGGTGGCGGCGGTGTCCACGCCGATCACCTGCCCGGCGCTGTTCACCATGGGCCCACCGGAGTCACCGGGCTTGATCGGGGCATCCGCCTGGATCAGGCCGCCCAGGCTCTCTTGCGCGCCGGTCAGCGTGTCGGTCGCGGAGACGCTCTGGTTGAGCGCGACGATTTTGCCCGTCACCGCGTTGGGCGTGCCGCCCTGGCCACCGACGTTTCCGAGCGCGACGATGGGTTGCCCCACGGTGGCCTCGCCGCCGATCGCGGCGGTGGGAAGTCCGGACGCGCCGCGAAGTTGAAGCACCGCGATGTCCTGCGTGCGGTCGTAGCCGACCACGTCAACGGCATAGGTCTGGCCGTTGCCGACGTCGAACGCGCTGATGTCGGTAGCGCCGGAGATCACGTGATTGTTGGTCAACACGACGCCGTTGGGATCGATCACGATGCCGGTTCCGGCGCCCACCGCGTCGTTGTAGCCGAATTTGGTGTCGATGTTGACCACCTGCGGCCCGACCTGACCGACCATCGCCGACGGGTCGATTGGGGCCTGAGGACTGAACCGATCCAGCGCCAGGTTGGATGGCGCCGCCGACGCCGGAGCGAGGGCCACGCCCGACCCCAGGCCGAGGCCCAGTCCGACCACGGTCAGCACGCTGACCAACCATGACCACAAGACCGGGCGGCGGTGCGGTTTGCTCATCGGTGTCAGCCTCCTGCTTCGCGGTAGAGAACAACTGTCCCGGCCTCAGGCTCTTGGCGGCACATGTGTGTGTATATAACCGTAATCCAGGTAGCTATGCACGGCCTGTGTCAGGTTCTGACCAGCCTCAGCGGCTTTCAGGCCTTAGCTACCGCGCGTCCTAAGCTGACACGGTGGGTGAATTCGACCCCAAGGCCTGCTTCAGCCGGGCCCGGGTGGCCCGCCTGGCCACTGTCGCGCCCGGCGGCCTACCGCACCTGGTGCCGGTGGTCTTCGCGGTCGCCCCCCACGGGAGCGAATCCGTCTACACGGCCGTCGACGCGAAGCCGAAGACGACCCGGCGGCTGCGCCGCCTGGCCAATATCGACAGCAACCCTCTGGTGAGCCTGCTCGTCGATCACTACGCCGACGATTGGACCCAACTGTGGTGGGTGCGCCTCGACGGAGTCGCCACCGTCCACACCGACGACGACACCGTTGATCTCGCACGCCGCCTACTGCGCGCGAAATACCCTCAATATCAATCGGTTTCGCTGGACGGCCCGGTGATCGAGGTCGCGGTGCGGCGGTGGTCCAGCTGGCATTACTGAGCGGTGACCCGGCGGCGCCGCCCGGCGCAGTGGCGGCTGTTCTGGCCCGACGGTCTTGTGGTCGACCGAAGTTGGGTGAATGGTAGCTAGAAAGGTGCTGGCTAGGTCAGCAACGGCGCGCCCGGGCAACCTGGAGGAAGGTCATGGCCGACAGGACAACCACTTCCCAAGGAGCGGGCAACGCTCCTACCGCCAACGGTCCAGACGAAATCCGCAACGTGGTACTGGTGGGCCCGTCAGGTGGCGGCAAGACCACCCTCGTCGAGGCCCTGCTGGTCGCCGCCGGCGTGCTAACCCGGAGCGGCTCGATCGCCGACGGCAGCACGGTTTGCGATTACGACGATGCCGAGATCCGCCAACAGCGGTCGGTAGGCGTCGCGGTGGCATCCCTGTCGCACGACGGTGTCAAAGTCAACCTGGTCGACACTCCCGGATACGCCGACTTCGTCGGCGAATTGCGGGCCGGGTTACGCGCCGCGGATTGCGCCCTGTTCGTCATCGCGGCCAACGAAGGCGTCGACCAGCCCACCAAATCGCTATGGCAGGAATGCGACCAGGTCGGTATGCCCCGCGCCGTGGTGATCACCAAGCTCGACCACACCCGGGCGAATTACGCCGACGCGCTGGCTGCCGCGCAAAATGCTTTCGGCGACAAGGTTTTACCACTCTACCTGCCCACCGACCTGCCCTCCTGCCACGGCCTGATCGGGCTGTTGTCGCAGACGCGTTACGAATACACCGACGGCAAACGCACCGTACAGCCACCGAACCCCTCCGACGCCGAGCAGATCGAGGAAGCGCGCGGCGCCCTGATCGAGGGGATCATCGAGGAGTCCGAGGACGAATCGCTGATGGAGCGCTATCTCGGCGGCGAGGTCATCGACGAATCCGTGCTCATCCAGGATCTGGAGCGGGCCGTCGCCCGGGGGTCGTTCTTTCCGGTGATCCCGGTCTGCAGCAGCAGCGGCGTGGGCACCCTGGAAATACTGGAAGTCGCTACCCGCGGCTTCCCGTCTCCGATGGAACACCCGCTGCCGGAGGTCTTTACCCAGCTCGGTGCGCCGCACGCCGGTTTGACGTGTGCCGTGGACGCGCCACTGCTCGCTGAGGTGGTGAAGACGACGTCGGACCCGTACGTGGGCAGGGTCAGCCTGGTCCGGGTGTTCTCCGGGACCATCAGGCCCGACACGACGGTTCATGTGTCGGGCCACTTTGCGTCGTTCTTCGGCACCGGCAACGGCAGTGGCCACGCGCACCCGGACCACGACGAGGATGAGCGCATCGGAGTGCTGTCCTTCCCGCTGGGCAAGCAGCAGCGCCCGGCGCCTTCGGTGGTGGCGGGTGACATCTGCGCGATCGGCAAACTGAGCCGCGCGGAAACGGGTGACACGCTTTCGGACAAGTCGGAGCCGTTGGTCTTGAAGCCCTGGACCATGCCCGAACCACTGCTGCCGGTGGCGATTGCGGCCCACGCCAAGACCGACGAGGACAAGCTCTCGGTGGGGCTGGGACGGTTGGCCGCCGAAGACCCGACACTGCGGATCGAGCAGAACCAGGAGACCCACCAGATCGTGCTGTGGTGCATGGGGGAGTCCCACGCCGGCGTGGTACTCGAGGCGCTGGCCAACCGGTACGGCGTCACAGTCGACACCGTGGAACTGCGCGTCCCGCTGCGAGAAACGTTTGCCGGCAAGGCGAAAGGCCACGGGCGCCACGTCAAGCAGTCTGGCGGGCACGGCCAGTATGCGGTGTGCGACATCGAGGTGGAGCCCCTGCCCGAGGGTTCCGGGTTCGAGTTCGTGGACAAGGTGGTCGGCGGAGCGGTGCCGCGCCAGTTCATCCCGAGCGTGGAGAAGGGGGTGAAGGCCCAGATGGAAAAGGGCGTGCACGCGGGCTACCCGGTAGTCGACATCCGTGTCACGCTGCTCGACGGGAAGGCGCACAGCGTCGACTCGTCGGACTTCGCGTTCCAGATGGCGGGGTCGCTGGCGTTGCGGGAGGCCGCCGCGGCGACGAAGGTGGCGCTGCTCGAGCCCATCGACGAGATCTCGGTGCTGGTGCCCGACGACTTCGTCGGTGCGGTAATGGGTGATCTGTCCAGCCGGCGCGGCCGGGTGCTCGGCTCCGACACCGCGGGCAACGAGCGCACCGTGGTCAATGCCGAGGTGCCGCAGGTGGAGCTGACCCGCTACGCCATCGACCTGCGGTCCCTGGCCCACGGGGCCGCGACGTTCACCCGGTCGTTCGCCCGCTACGAACCCATGCCGGAATCCGCGGCCGCCCGGCTGAACACCGCCGTCTAGAACCCGTCAGCCCTTGCGGCCGAACTGCTCGGCCACCGCGCGCCGGTCCAGCGAACCTTTAGCGGTATGCGGCAACTCACCGGCCTGCTGGAACTCGGCCGGCACCTCGAAGGGCGCCAGGCGGTCACGGCAGAACGCCGTCAGTTCCTCGGCCGTCGGCGCCGCGGATCCGCGCGCGACGATGACCGCCGCCACGGTCTCGCCGTACAACTTGTCCGGCATGCCGAACACACCCGCCTCGAGGACGTCGGGGTGGGTGGCCAGGACACCCTCTACGCGCTCGGGCGAGATCTTCTCCCCGCCACGGTTGATGAGCTCCTTGATTCGGCCGCGGATGACCAGGTCGCCGGCCGGCGACACGGTCCCCAGGTCACCGGTGTGCAACCATCCCTCGGTGAAGTTGGCTGCGGTGATGGATGGGTCACCGAGGTAGCCGCGCACCACCGTCGGGCCGTGCAGCCAGACTTCGCCGACCGTCTCCGCCGGAAGCGTCTTGCCGTCGGGACCGACGATCCGGATTTCCGGTCCGGTCGACCGGCCGACGAGACCGGGTGTGGCACCAGGGTTTTCACTCCTGCCCGCCCCGCCGATCGCCGTCGTCGCCACCTGGTGCGTCGACTCGGTCATCCCGAAGGCACATACCACCGGCGCCGAGAAGGTGTCGTGCAGTGCCTGCGCGGTCTCGGCGGTCAGCGGCGCGCTGCAACTGCGGATGAAACGCAGGGCGGGTGCGCCGCCTGGCTGCTCGGTGCGGGCGCGCTCCAACAAGATCTGATGGATCGTCGGGACGGCGGTGTACCAGGTGGCCCCCACGGCCTCGATGTCATCCCAGAATGTATGCGCCGAGAACTTTCCACGCGCGGGCAGCAACACCGCTCCCCCGGACACCAGGGTGCCCAGCAGCGCGGCGAGCAGCCCGTGCCCGTGGTAGAGCGGCATCACCGCCACCGTCGCGTCCTGCGAACCGAGCCCGTAGCCGTCGATGATCGCGGCCACCGAGCGGGCGATGTTGAGGCGCGTCCAGGGAACCATTTTGGGCGCTCCGGTGGTTCCGCCGGTGAACATGATCATGGTGTCGTCGTCACGCAGCCCCTCCGGGGTCGACACGTCACGCCGGGGTGCCGCGGTGACGTCCAGGCTGACCGCCGCGGCGGTGCCGTCGACGGTGACCGCGACCGGCCACGACGGCAAGCCGTCCGATGCACCCGTGTCGTTTTCGGCGTCGGCGCGCTGGTCGACAAGCACGGCCCGAGCGCCCACCGCCGCACCGCGGGCACGTTGCTCGGTGATGGGTAGGGCCGGATCCAGCGGAACCACAACAAGATCCGCACGCGATGCAGCCAGCAGCCCGACGACGAATTCGGCGTTATTGCCAGCACGCAGCGCGACCCGGTCGCCGCGCAGCAGTCCAGCGGACGTCAGCTGCGCGGCCAGATCGTCGACCAGCCGGAGCAAATCGCGATAGTCGACCGGTATGCGCTCGGCGGTGACCACCAGGGCCCGTGCCTCCGGCGACCGGCGTGCGGCCGCCTCGACCAGATCGGCGATGCGCGGGCCGGCGGTTTCCGGCGACTCCTCGCCGCCCTCAATTGACCCCATCGCCGAACTCCTTTCATTTCCGCTACCGATGCCACCCTGCCGGTCGGCTTTCAGGTGCGTCCAATATCGATTCGCTCACGATCGATAACTGGCGGCTATTGAATCGTGGTAACAGCGCGCTGACCTGGCACGATAGACAACGCAAATCGCCGGATAGCGCCCTGGTCTTGGACACGTGGCGTGCGCACGGGCGACAGTGATGGCGAAGGCAGTACCCGCAACACCCGAGGAGTCGCCACATGTCCACAGCTTCGGCATCTCCGACACGCCAGATCGATGGGTTTCACCTCGTGGTGGACGCGCTGAAAGCCAACGACGTAAGCACCATCTATGGGATTGTCGGCATCCCGATCACCGACCTTGCCCGCGTCGCGCAGGCGTCGGGAATCCGCTACATCGGGTTCCGGCAGGAGACCTCGGCCGGCCACGCCGCGGCCGCCGCCGGATTCCTGACCCGGCGGCCCGGTGTTTGCCTCACGACATCGGGACCCGGTTTCCTCAATGGCCTGCCCGCGCTGGCCAATGCCACGACGAACTGCTTCCCGATGATCCAGATCTCCGGCTCCAGCAATCGGGCGCTGGTGGATCTGCAGCGCGGCGACTACCAGGACCTCGACCAGCTCAACGCCGCGAAGCCGTTCGCGAAGGCCGCGTATCGGATCAATCGGGTCGAAGACATCGGGCGTGGCGTCGCGCGCGCTATTCGCGCCGCGGTCTCCGGGCGACCCGGTGGCGTCTACCTGGATCTGCCCGGTGAGGTGCTGGGCCAGACCATGAACGCCGACGCCGCGGCGGACACGGTCTGGCGCGTCGTCGACCCCGCGCCCCGACAGCTGCCGGCGCCGGACGCGGTTGATCGCGCGCTGGGCGTGCTGGCTCAGGCGCAACGACCGTTGATCGTGCTCGGCAAGGGCGCCGCGTATGCCCAGGCCGACATCGTGATTCGGAAGTTCGTCGAGGTCACCGGGATTCCGTTCCTGCCCATGTCGATGGCAAAGGGCCTGCTGCCCGATTCGCACCCGCAGTCCGCCGCTGCCGCCCGCTCCCTGGCGATCTCGCGTTCCGACGCGGTCCTGCTGGTCGGTGCACGCCTGAATTGGCTTCTGGACCACGGGGATTCACCGAAGTGGAGCCGTGCGGCCAAATTCGTGCAAGTGGACATCGCCGCGACCGAGTTCGACAGCAACCAGCAAGTCGTGCCGCTGGCCGGAGACATCGGCTCGGTGATGTCCGCGCTGTATGACGGCGTGGCCGCCCGCCCGATCACGGCGCCGCCACAGTGGACCGGCGAGCTGGCCGAGCGCACGACACGCAACGATGCCAAGATGAGCGAGCGTCTCGCCGAAAATCCGCACCCCATGCGGTTTTATAACGCCCTTGGGGCGATTCGCGCTGTGCTGCAGGACAACCGGGACGCGTACGTGGTCAACGAAGGAGCCAATGCGCTCGATCTGGCCCGCAACGTCATCGACATGGAGCTGCCACGACACCGGCTGGACACCGGAACCTGGGGCGTGATGGGCATCGGGATGGGCTATGCCATCGCCGCCGCCGTCGAGACCGGGAAGCCGGTGGTTGCGATCGAGGGTGATAGTGCGTTCGGCTTCAGCGGCATGGAGATCGAGACCATCTGCCGCTACCGGCTGCCGGTCGCCGTCGTCATCCTCAACAACGGCGGCGTCTACCGCGGCGACGAGGCCACCCCCGGCACGGCGGCGATGGGATCGGATCCTGCTCCGACAGTGTTGAACGCCCGCGCGCGCCACGAGCTGCTCGCGGAAGCGTTCGGCGGCAGGGGATATCACGTCGCCACTCCGCCGGAGCTGCGTGCGGCGCTGACCGAAGCGATCAGCACCGGTGAGCCGTCGATCATCGACTGCGAACTCGACCCGGCGGCGGGCGTGGAAAGCGGGCATCTGTCCAACCTGAACCCGGCCAGTACCGCCGCCCCACCGCCGGCCGCGGTCAGCGCCGGCGGGTAAGCCCCAACAGCTGCGCGTCGAAAAACTCGTTCAGCGCCAGCTGCCCGGCGGAGGTGCCCAAGGCGCGGGCGATCGGCGATCCCGGTCCGTTCGAGTTGGTAGCCAGGGCCACATCGGCTTTGAGCACCGGGTCGACCATTTCGACCGCCCGGATCGCAGGCCCTAGCGGCGAAGCCCACAGCCATGTGTGCGGCACGATGGAGGCCCAGTTGCCCGCCGACACCTGAGCGAATAACGATGCAACGGAATCCGTTTCGACCTGCGGGCCGACCATGATGGAATGGTCGGCGAAGGCTCGATCGATGATCTGGCGATCACGCATTTCCGGGGTGAGCAACGCCAGCGGCAGCTGCGCAACCTCCGCCCACGTCATCGTCGCCGTACCCGATCCGACCATGTCCGCCGCTGCCAGCAGCACATATCGCTCCTGGTACAGCGGGACGAGGTTGACGTCGTGAGCCTCGTCGGACGCCGCATGCACGATGGCGGCATCGATTTCGAACTCGCGGAGCCGCCGGTATAGTTCGGTGGCCGCCAGGCGAGAGAGGATGTGCACCTTCACCAATGGGTGCGCCGAACAGAACGCCGAGAGCACCAGCGACGCGGTCGTGGAGGCGGTGGGAACGGTTCCCAGCCGAAGGGTCCCCGTGATGCCAGAGCGCACGGCGTCCACTTCGGACTTGAACGCGTCGTGTTCGGCGAGAATCCGCCTGGCCCACACCACCAACCGCTCTCCCTCAGGGGTGAGGCCCTCGAAGCTGTGGCCGCGGTTGATCAGCGTGACGTTCAGTTCTCGTTCCAGCTTGGCGATCGCGGTTGAGAGCGCCGGCTGGGAGACAAAGCATTTCTCGGCCGCCCGGGCGAAGTGCCGCTCGGAAGCGACCGCCACAAAGTACTCCAGTTGGCGGAAGAGCACCCGCACTCCTCGGGTTCGGCTGGGCCTTTGGGCACCGGTCCCGCTGAGGCTAGCGCGTTGCCGGCGCGGGCCCAAGCCGAAGTTTGCGCCTCCACCGTGGCGGTTACCCCTATGAATTCGGCCTACCGGGCAGACCGTAACCTCGCGTCCGCGAAAAAACCGGTGCATGGGCGCCGCTTTCACGCAACCGCGGCTCGAACTTGCGTAAAAGTCACGGGTCGCCGGCCGAGGATCGGCACCCAGTCGGCTGCGCTGCGCGCGGTTGAACTCAATCGGTGATCGAATCGTTACCGTGACGACCCAGCTGGCCTGTCATTGTTTGCTGAAACCGGTGGTCAATGGGTAACCAGTAGGATATCGGTGTGTTAGTCACACCATCTCGAAGGGTGGACGCCATGCGTCGGGGTGTTCGTTATCTATTTGTTATGGTCACGATCACCGCTGTGAGCCTCGTCGTGCCGGTCGGTCGCGGCACCGCCGCCGTGCCGCTACCGCAACCCAGCCCGGCAGTCGCCTCGATTTTGCCCGCTGACGGCGCCGTGGTGGGCGTGGCCCACCCGGTCGTGGTGACCTTCACCGCTCCGGTGGCCGATCGGGCCGGGGCCGAACGGTCCATCCACGTCACGTCGCCCAGCGGCGTCACCGGACACTTCGAGTGGGTCCACAACACTGTCGTGCAGTGGGTTCCCAACCAATATTGGCCCGCCCACACCCACGTGTCGGTCGGCGTGCAAGCCCTGACGACAGGCTTCGATACCGGCGAGGCGCTACTCGGTGTCGCCAGTATCTCCAAACACACCTTCACCGTCAGCAGGGACGGGGAGGTGCTGCGCACCATGCCGGCGTCGATGGGCAAGCCCAGCCGGCCCACCCCGATGGGCAGCTTCACCGCGCTGGAAAAGCAGCGCACCGTGGTGATGGACTCGCGAACCATCGGCA
Source organism: Mycobacterium sp. NGS56 (assembly GCF_059812425.1). Classification (NCBI taxonomy): domain Bacteria; kingdom Bacillati; phylum Actinomycetota; class Actinomycetes; order Mycobacteriales; family Mycobacteriaceae; genus Mycobacterium; species Mycobacterium sp. NGS56. The sequence continues at coordinate 37,803 of NZ_JCALCQ010000011.1, read as the reverse complement.
TTCCGCTCAGTTCGCCCGAGGGATACAAGATCACCGCTCAGTACGCCGTACGCGTCACTTGGAGCGGCGTTTACGTGCACTCGGCACCATGGTCGGTTGATTCCCAGGGCAACGCCAATGTCAGCCATGGCTGCATCAACCTCAGCCCCGACAACGCCGCCTGGTACTTCAACCAGGTCAACGTGGGCGACCCTATCGAGGTCGTGGCGTGAGCGCTGCCAACATATCCCTGGCGTGACGCGGGCGCCCCGGCGTGCGCCCACACGGTGTGACAACCGTCACAGCCGTTGAACGGAAGCGCGGCCCATGGGGGTTCGTTCAGGTAGGCGAGTGATCTCCAACGAGAGGCGGGCCATGACCGTTGAGGCGAAGCGCGCGAAAGTTAGCTCTACAGGCCCGATCAGCGCGGCGCGCCAACAGGTAGCCGAACGCATCCGCCACTTGGACGCCCACGACGAACAGTTTCGGACTACGAAGCCCGATCCGGCCCTGCAGCACGCGGCACGGCAACCCGGCCTGCGACTGCCGCAGATCCTGGAAATCTTTGCCCAGGGTTACGCCGATCGCCCCGCAGTGGGCTGGCGCGCCCGCTCGTTGAACACCGATTCAGCGACCGGCCGAACCGGCACCCAGGTGCTGCCCCGGTTCGACACCATGACCTACCGCGAACTATGGGACAACGTCCGCGCTATCGCCGGCGCATGGCGACACGACGCCACCAATCCCGTTGCGCCCGGGGACTTCGTCGCCACCGTCGGTTTCGCGAGCGCCGAATATCTCACCATCGATCTGGTGTGCGCCTACCTCGGGCTGGTCACCGTGCCGCTGCAGCACAATTCGACGGCCGCACGGCTGAAGCCGATCGTCGAGGAGGTGGAGCCGTCCGTATTGGCCGCCGGTGTCGGTTATCTCGACCTCGCCGTTCAAGCGGCACTGGGCATTTCATCGTTGCGGCGGGTCGTGGTTTTCGACTACCGGCCCGAGGTCGACGAGCACCGCGAGAGCGTCGATCGCGCGCGGGCGAACCTGGCGAGTGCCGGCATTGCGGTGATCATCGAGACTCTCGATGACGTGATCGCACGCGGCCGAAGCCTGCCGCCGGAGCCGATGTTCACCGGCGACACCGACGAGCGGCTGGCCATGATCATGTACACGTCGGGCAGCACGGGATTGCCCAAGGGCGCCATGTATACCGAGCGGATGCTCTGCAAGCTGTGGACCACCGAATTGATGCCCGACTTCGCGGACACGCCGGTGATCAACGTGAATTTCATGCCCCTGAATCACCTGGGCGGCCGGATACCGCTGTCGACGGCGTTCCAGGCCGGTGGCACCAGTTACTTTGTCCCGGAGAGTGACCTCTCGACGCTGTTCGACGACTGGAACCTGGTGCGTCCCACCGAAATGGGACTGGTGCCACGGGTGGCGGAGATGTTGTACCAGCGCTATCAGAGCGCCGTCGATCGATTCGAGGCTTCCGGCGCCGACACCGCCGCGGCGAAGGCACAGGCGCAGGCCGAGCTGCGCGAGCAGATACTCGGTGGACGCATCGTGACCGCCTTCTGTGGCACCGCTCCCCTTGCAGCGGAGATGCGCAGTTTCATCGAGTCCTGTTTGAGCGTGCACGTTCTCGATGGTTACGGCCTCACCGAGGTCGGCATGGTGACCAAGGACGGGCGTATCAACCAACCCCCGGTGCTTGACTACAAGCTGATCGATGTTCCCGAATTGGGGTACTTTCGCACCGACAAGCCCTATCCACGAGGCGAATTGTTGGTCAAGTCGCTGACCGCCACCCCCGGATACTTCAAGCGGCCCGATGTCACCGCCAGCGCCTTCGACTCCGACGGCTATTACCGCACCGGTGACGTGATGGCCGAGCTGGAGCCGGGCCGGCTCGCTTATGTCGACCGCCGCAACAACGTGCTGAAATTGGCCCAGGGAGAGTTCGTCGCCGTGGCGCGCCTGGAAGCGGCGTTCTCCAGCGCGGCCCTGGTGCGCCAGATCTTCGTGTACGGCAACAGCGAGCGACCGCACCTGCTGGCCGTCGTCGTCCCGACCGACGATGCCGCGCAGAAGTTCGCCGAAGACGACGACGGACTGAAGGCTGCGCTGAGCGAATCCCTGCGCCAGTCGGCCAAACTCGCCGAGCTGCAGTCCTACGAGGTGCCCGTCGACTTCGTCGTCGAGCCACAACCGTTCAGCGAGGACAACGGCCTGCTCTCCGGGGTAGGCAAGCTGCTACGGCCCAAGCTCAAAGAGCACTACGGCGCTCGGCTCGAACAGCTATATGCGCAGCTTGCCGAAAATCGGGTGACCGAATTGCGTGCTTTGCGCGAGGGCGCGGCCGACCGCCCGGTGATCTTCACGCTGACCCGCGCGGCCGAGGCGTTGCTTGGCCTGGCCGGCGGGCCGCCGGCACCCGACGCCCTATTCATTGAGCTGGGCGGCGATTCGCTATCGGCGCTTACCTTTTCCAACCTGTTGCGGGACATCTTCGACATCGAGGTGCCCGTGGGGATGATTACCGGACCGGCAACAGACCTCGGACGGATCGCGCAATACGTTGAATCTGAACGTGAATCGGGTTCGCGGCGACCAACTTTCGCAACGGTGCACGGGCAAGGAGCGACGCAGGTCCACGCCGCGGACCTCACCTTGGACAAGTTCATCGACCCGTCCACCCTGGCCCAGGCCCCGGCGCTGCCGCGGGCGACCGGCAGGCCGCACACCGTTCTGCTCACCGGCGCGAACGGCTACCTCGGGCGGTTCCTGCTTTTGGAGTGGCTCGAACGGTTTGCCGAAACCGGCGGAAAGCTCATCGCGATCATCCGCGCCGCGGACGCCGCGGCCGCCACCAAGCGACTGGAGGCCGTCTTCGATAGCGGCGACCCGCAATTGCTGCAGCGGTTCCGAACGCTTGCCGCAGACCACCTCGAGGTCATCACCGGCGATATCGGTGTGCCGAATCTTGGTTTGGAGCCGGATATTTGGGAGCGCCTCGCCCAGAGTGTCGACCTGATCGTGCACCCGGCCGCGCTGGTCAACCACGTGTTGCCATACGACCAACTGTTCGGCCCCAATGTGGTTGGCACCGCAGAGTTGATTCGGCTGGCGATAACGACGCGAATCAAACCGGTCACATACCTGTCGACGGTCGCGGTGGCCCTGTCGGTCGATCCGGCCACGTTCGTCGAGGACGGCGACATCCGCACCGTCAGCGCGTTGCGGCCGGTCGATGACAGCTACGCGAACGGGTACGCGAACAGCAAGTGGGCCGGCGAGGTGTTGCTGCGCGAGGCGCACGACCTGTGCGGCTTGCCGGTCGCGGTCTTCCGGTCCGACATGATCCTGGCGCACAGCCGGTATGCCGGACAGGTGAACGTGCCAGATGCGTTCACCCGCTTGATCTTCAGCTTGCTGACCACCGGTATCGCACCGGCCTCCTTCTATCAAACGGATGCGCACGGGAACCAGGCGGTGGCCCATTACGACGGGCTGCCTGCCGATTTCGTGGCCGAAGCGGTTACCGCGCTCGGTGCGCAAATCGCCACACCCGCCGCGGATTCCGGAGACTATCGGTCGTTCGACGTGATGAATCCGCACGACGACGGCATATCCCTGGATGTGTTCGTCGACTGGCTGATCGCCGCCGGGCACGACATCCGGCGCATCGACGACTACGACGAATGGCTGGACCGGTTCGCCACGGCCCTGCGGGCCTTGCCGGACAAGCCGCGCCAGCATTCGGTGCTGCCGTTGCTGGACGCCTACCGAAAGCCGGAGACGCCGTTGCGCGGCGCGCCAGCCCCCACCGATGTGTTCCGCAGCGCCGTGCGGGCAGCGAAAATAGGTCCACGCAAGGATATTCCGCATCTGTCGACGGGGTTGATCGACAAGTACGTCGCGGATCTGCGCTTGCTGGGCTTGGTGTGAGCACGCTGAGCTAGCGGGGTAGCCCGGCCTTTATCGCGGCGTCCTGCTTGCGCGCTATCTCGAGAGCGACGGCGGGATCGACCGGCTCGTTGGGCGGATTGTCGAATTCCAGCGTGACCAGTGCCTTGCCTTCGGTGAAGACCAAGACCGCCATCGCCTGGGTGTTGTCCGGTGTGGTACCCGAGATCGTCACCCCGTTCGCGCCGACGGCAAGCGGTTGCCAGCTGCCATTCACCTTGCCGTTGTAACTGCCTTGGGTGGAAGCCAATTCGGCGGCGGCCGCCGCAGGATCGGAGGCGACCACGATGGTGTCCCACAGCCGATGGCTGCTGTCGCCGTTGGCGAACAGCTGAGCAACACCGGGCGCATTGTTGGGATTCAGCATGGGCGACTGCGGCGCGGTGAGGCCCCCGCCGACGTCGTTCGGCTTGATCAGCAAGTAGCCGTAGTCCGAGGGCTGGACCGACGGCGGGCCGGTGACCGCGCTCGAAATAGACAAAGCGGGGGATTTCGACGTCGACGACGGCGAGGCGGATCTGTCAGCGCCGCCGCATCCGGTGCTCGTGGCGCCGATCACGGCGAGGGCAACGGCCCAGCCGGCCATGCCGATCCGATCAACTTCCACGCATGTTCCTTCCACGTGTCATCGGTATCCGGCTTTCACCGCGGCTCCCGACGCCGCCGGCGAAACACTGGGGTAAACCAGGCTTGCTACGAACATAGGCCCACTCGGCGTCCGGTGGGTAGCACTTTGACATGCCTATGCTGACGTGGGTGACACGTCTCGTGTTGGAAGGAGATCGGTATGACGGCTGCAGCGCGCGCGGTACGGTTCGACCGTTACGGGGGACGTGAGGTGTTGTACGTCGCGGACATCGAGATGCCCTCCCCCGGACCGGGCGAGGTCGTCGTCGAAGTGCGTGCCGCGGGGATAAACCCCGGGGAAGCCGGTATCCGCGTCGGAGCGATGCACGAGATGTTCCCGGCCACCTTTCCCTCCGGGCAGGGTAGCGATCTGGCCGGCGTCATCACCGCAGTGGCACCCGGGGTCACCGAATTCTCGGTCGGCGACGAAGTCTTGGGATTCAGCATGCGCCGGTCCAGCCATGCCACCCACACGGCGGTCCCGGTCAACCAGTTGATCCGTAAACCTTCCGAACTCGGTTGGGAGGCAGCGGGTTCGCTGTACGTGGTTGGGGCGACCGCTTATGCGGCCGTCCGCGCGGTGGCGCCCCGACCCGGTGAGACGATCGCCGTGTCGGCCGCCGCGGGTGGGGTGGGCAGCCTTGTCGTGCAGCTGCTGGCCTTGCGCAAGGCGCGGGTGCTCGGCATTGCGGGCCCGGGCAATGCCGACTGGCTGCGCGCGCATGGCGTCAGCCCGATCACCTACGGTGACGGACTCGCCGGGCGGCTGCATGACGCGGCGCCGGATGGCATCGACGCGTTCATCGACCTGTTCGGTCCGGACTACGTTCAGCTGGCCGTCGATCTGGGCGTGGCGCCCGAGCGTATCGACACCATCATCTCGTTTCAGAAGGCGGGCGAGGTGGGCGCCAAGGCCGAGGGCAGCATGGAAGCCTCGACGCCCGAGGTGCTCGCGGAGATGGCCGACCTGATCGTCTCGGGCGCCATCGAGTTCGACATCGCCGCGACCTACCCGCTGGACCGGGTAGCTGACGCTTATGCCGAACTCGAGCAGCGGCACACGCACGGGAAAATTGTTCTGCTGCCAACCAACTCAGAATGAGGCGGCCGGCCCGACAACACCGGCCTGCATGATCTTGATGATGACGAAAACTACCGCCACCACCAGGTAAACCCGCAGGGTCATCAGCCCCGCCCGGCGCATCGGTGACATCGTGGGCCGATCGAGCAGCGCGACGTTGGGGGTTTGCCAAGCCGACCGGTCCTGGCGCCGTACCGCCCGTCTCTCGGCACGCGTCAGCGACGAAGCGTCCTCGAGTTCGTCGACCTCTTGCGGGTCCAGGCCGCCACCGAGCGTCCGCGCGATGGCTTCGGCCTCGGTCAGGTGCCGGTGTCGTGTACCCATGATGATCAGCGCGGCACCGCCGACGATGCCGAGCGCCGCGCCGGCCGCGAGACCAGCCTCGATGGTGGTCGTCGACAGATCGGGGAAGAAGGTGGCCGCCGTCAGCGCTAGCGACAGCAGCACCAGACACCACACGATGCTCCACGCAATGATGTTCTGTCGCACCGTGTTCACCCACGGCCCCAGCACCGCTCGGTCATTGCAGAGCAGCACCAGGAATACGGTGGCCGAGGGGAGCAGCACACCGGCGAGTGCCTGTACGCCCTGGGTCACCAGGCCCAGGACGTGGTTGGGACTGAAGGAGATCGCCGCCGACACCGCGAGTAGTATCGCGTAGCCGCCGTAGAACAGCGGGGCCTCGCGGATCTTCCAATGCAACGAGTGCCGCTTACCCATAGCATCACCGACCGCATAGGTGGTCGCCAGGCCGACGGCGTTGGCGCCGATCAGCGACGCGTCCAGCAGGATGATCGCGAACAGCACCCCCACCGCGCGACCCAGATGCTTCGACAATCCCGCCGCGACCGCGCCCGCATCGGTGAAGTGACCCGCATCGGCGGTGCCGGTCAATCCGAACGCCGCCACGGCCATCAGCGCCGTCGCGCCGACCATGACCACAACGATTCCTATCGCCAAATCCGCTCGGCCGTAAGGGATCCAGCGGGCGGTGATGCGCTTGTCCACCACGTTTGACTGCTGGAAGAACAGCTGCCACGGCGCGACCGTCGTGCCCACGATCGCGACCACCAGCAGCAACACCGTCGAGTTGAGACCGCCGGGGAATTGCGGGATCAGGCCGGCCACGGTTGCTTTGGCGGTCGGATGCACCAGGAACACCATCGGAAAGATCAGCACATTCACCGCGATCAGGAGGAACATCAACCTCTCCCAACGGCGAAACGAGCCGCCGGCCACCACGGCGAACAGCAGCACGGCGGCGGCCGGGACGGCGATGATCTTCGGGCAACCCAGGAAGCCGAGAGCCAATGCGACACCGATGAATTCGGTGACGATCGTCAACGCGTTCAGGACCAGCAGATCACCAACGCTGAAGGCGCCCCAGAACTTGCCGAACCGCTCGAATATCAAGCGCGCGTGCCCAACCCGGGCCACCGCACCTAGCCGCAGTACCATCTCCTGGTTCACGTACAGCACCGGGACCAGCAGTGCCAACGTCCACAACAGGCCCATGCCGTAGTTCTGGCCCGCCTGCGCGTAGGTCGCGACGCCACCGGCGTCGTTGTCACCCACCATGACGATGAGCCCGGGCCCGGTGATCACGGCCAACGTCCGCAGCCGCCGCCAGCGTCCACTGGACGCGCCGTCCCCGTCGCGCCGGATGCGCCCGAACGCGCCGACGATGTCGCCGACGTGCGCGGAATCCACCACGGCCGGGCGTCGGGCCGGCAAGGATGCGCCCTCCGGCGCGCTAGAGGTCCCGCCGACCACCGGGGTGCGGCGGCCGCCGCCGGTGTCGATCGAAGTCATTGCATTCTCGCTATCTGGGGCGATTCTCACGTCGCGGGGACGCATTGGTGATGCGGCGTTCAACGAGCCTGGGGCGACGGGCGCCGCTGGGACGCCCGCCGCCCAGGCAGTGGTTCAACGGTGGTTACTGTCGGAACCCGCGACGTGGCCACCCAGCGATGCGGTGACCATCGCGATCGGCATCCGCGAGACGTACAGGTTGGCCCGCTCCTGCGGGGTCAAGCTGGCCCGCCGGTGAAACCTGTTGGCCACCAACCGGCCTGCCCGCAGCATCGACCGTCCACGCTCGGATGCCGCAGAAAAACGGTGCGTGACGACAAAAGCCATGATCTTCTCCTGACAGGAGCCCGATCGGCGTCGGCACGGGTGTCAACCGCGCAAGACCAACGAGGTCAGGCGGTGAAAGAAATGCCGGAACCGGATCGGGACAAGACGGATTTCGGATACGGACTATCGCCAGGACTCATCTCGCCCTCACCTCCTCACGGCCAAGACACACGCGGGTGTCGCCACATTCACCTGAACGAAAGAGGTTGGAAAGACCCACGACACAAACCGCGGGCCGCACCCCTCTCGTCGGAGCTTCGGCACTGCACGGCGTATCCGTAACATTCCGGAAGCCACTTGGGCTCAACCCTTGGGTCCGGGAAGAGCTGTCCTGACCCGGGGCGTCTCTCGACGTTCGGGGTCAGTGGCCTGTATCCATGCAGACGCCTCACCTACCGAGGTGCTTGCGGGGTCCATAGTGACACCGGTGCGCGGCGTCGTCAAACCGCTTAGCGGATCCCTGACACCCTCCGCGGCTCTCCCAGCGCCCGCTAAGGACGCGCGCCTAGGCTCGGTGCCATGACCACTACGTTGCAGGACGCCCGGGTCGCTTCGACGCTCGACCGCATGTATGCGGAGGCGAAAAACCAGATGGCGCTGTTGCGCGAGCGGCGCGGCGCGTTCGACCGGCCGATGACCACGCAGGAACGCACCGAGGCGATGAGCGAGTTCTACATCCCGGTGACGCGGGACGCCGGCCGGCTGCTGTATTCGCTGGTGCGGGCCACCCGTCCGGCCACCGTCGTCGAATTCGGCATGTCGTTCGGCATCTCTGCGCTGCATCTGGCCGCCGCGGTGCGCGACAACGGCGCCGGCCGGGTGGTGACCACCGAGCTGAGCGACACCAAGATCGCCGCGGCCAAGCAGACGTTCGCCGAGACCGGCCTGGACGACGTCATCACCATCCTGGAAGGCGACGCGCTGTCCACGCTGGCGGACTTGGGGGGACCGGTCGATTTCGTGTTGCTCGACGGCTGGAAAGACCTGTACTTACCCGTGATCGAGATGCTGGAGCCCCGCCTGTCCACGGGTGCACTGGTCATCGCCGACAACGCCAGCTCGGCCGACCTGGCGCCCTATCTCGATCGCGTGCGCAACCAGGACAACGGCTACGTCAGCTTCAACTTCCAGGTCCGCGAGAGCGATAGCATGGAGATCAGCTGCCGCACAAGCGATTAGGGTCTAGCGCAGCGATTCCTCGAGCCACGGCGTGAGCCACTTCACCCCTTCGGGGGTGAGGTGAACGCCATCGCTGCGCACCTTGATGCCATCGACCTTGGGGGTATAAACCCCGTCGGGGCACAGCTTCTTGTTCAGATCGAGGATCGCGACTCCTCGATGGTGGCTCACGGTCTTGCGCAACATGGTGTTCCACAGGTTGACCCGATCCGGCTGGTCCTCCGGATACAGCCGGCCGTCCGGCTTTTCACCGCCCCGGCTGTAGGGAACGGTAGCAACCACCACGCGGACACCGGTAGCGCCCACGATGTTCAGCGCCCGTTCGAGCTCACCGTTGAGGTAGGCGTCGAAGGTCGGGTCGCCGATGTGAGTCCACTGGCCCTCGTTGACCCGGTCCACCGTCTCCCAGCGGCCGATGACGAGCAACGCGACGTCTGGCTGGTCGCGGCTGACCTGGGTCGACCAACGAATCGGCCAGCCGTCGCACTCGGACCGTTGCTCCAGAGTCTGGCCGATGTAGCGGTACGGCGTGCCACGCACCAGGCTGCATCCGATGACAGTGTGGTCGAGGAACGTGAACCCGGGCGTCGGGGGCAGGTAGTGCATCCAGGTCCACCCGATCGAATCACCGAACACCGAGACGGTGAACGGCCGGTTGGCGTCTCGAGGCCGGCTCGCGCCGGGCGGCGACGGCGAGACCGCCGCGACGGCCGAGACGCCGGGCGGTAGCCCGGTCTCCCGCAGGCCGGGCCCGGTGCCCACCGGAATCACCAACAGAGTCACCGCGGCCGCACTGGCAACGCTCGCGGCCGCCAGCGGCAACAGCGGCACCCGCGCCGGGCGCCATCGCCGAATGGGTTGTTCGAGCAGCCAATACGACGTTGCGGCAATCAACAGCGTGGCGCCACACCGGGCAGCGAATAGCGGCAGACCCGACCATCCGGTGCGTTCGCCGTTCAGCGCCAAGAAGATTGGCCAATGCCACAGATAGACCCCATAGGAGATGGTTCCCAGCCCCACCAGTGGGCGCAACGCGAGCGCGTGCGCGACGACTCCGCGCTGCTCCAGGGCGACGGGTGCGATGACGATCACCGCCGCAATCGCGACTCCAATCAGCAAGCCGTGGCGGAATTCTCCGCCGGCCCCGGTGGCGTAGTGCGTCGCCGCGGCCAATCCGGCCAAACCCAACAGCGGCAGAACCCGGGCGACCCGGCGCCCCCACCGCGTGCGGATCATGCACCAACCGCGGTTCATCGACGGCCAGTCACGCACCAACAGGGCGGCGGCCGCGGCACCGATCAGCAACGCCTGCGCGCGGGTATCGGTGCCGAAGTAGATCCGGTCGCGGGTGCCATCCGACGCCGAGACGATGGCCAGGGCCGCCGAAGCCAGGGCACCGAGGGTGGCGATCAGGAAAGTGGCGAAGCGCACACCACCGACGGTGGCCCGGGAACAGCGGCGCCTCGCGCGGGCGGCGAGCAGTAGGGTGACCGCGATGAGCAGCACCGGCCAGACGAAGTAATACTGCTCCTCCACCGCGAGTGACCAGGTGTGCTGCAGGGGCGAGGGTGGAGCGCCCTGGGTGAAGTAGTCGGTCTTCTGGGCGACGAATCGCCAGTTCGCCATCCACACGAAGGCGGCAATCGCGTCGTCGCGCAGGCCGGTCAGCGACCGGTCGGGCAGCAGCTGGCGGGCGGCGGCCACGGTGAGCACCATGAGCACCAGTGCGGGCAGCAGCCGGCGCGCGCGCCGGATCCAGAAGCCGGTCAACTCGATACGACCGCTGCGTCCCAGCTCGTCCAGGAGCAGCGAGGTGATCAGGAATCCGCTGAGAACGAAAAACACGTCGACGCCGATGAATCCGCCGCTGACGCCCGGGATGCCGCCGTGCCCGATGAGCACCAGCGCAACCGCGATCGCGCGCAGCCCGTCGAGTGCCGGGATTCCACTGGCCCGCTCCGGCCGGTCCCAGATCGCCAACCGGCCAACCCGGCGCACCGGGGCCACCCATCGGGGCCGAGTACGGCGAGCCGGCGCGGGGTGAGACCCGCCCGGCTCTGTGCTTGCTGTCAGCGCGCCGTAACTACCATTTCGCCCGGCGCCATGGTTGATGCCGATACGTCGCTGCTCCTCCTGTTGAGTTCAGCAAGCCAGCCTAGAGGCGGGCGCACAGAATCAGGTGGAGGACACGCGAGGTGTTTTCCGCCGTGCAGCGTGGGGATTTCGGCCTGACGCGTCAGGTCTTGTCGGGCGCGTAACCCAGGGTGCTTTTGACCTCCAGATACTCGTGGAAGCCGAACTCGCTCCATTCTCGACCATTGCCGCTGCGCTTGTAGCCGCCGAATGGGGCGTTCAGGTCGAACGCGTGATTGATGGTCACCCATCCCGCGCGGATCTTGCGGGCGATCTCGCGTGCCGTGTCGAGGTCGGCCCCCGAAACATAACCGGCGAGGCCGTATTGCGTGTCATTGGCGATCTCGACGGCATGGTCGAGATCGTCATAGCCGAGGATGCACAGCACCGGCCCGAAGATCTCCTCGCGGGCGATCGTCATGTCGTTGGTGACATGCGCGAAGACGGTGGGCTTGACGTAGTAGCCCTTCTCCAGCCCCGCCGGCCGGCCCGGGCCTCCCGCGACCACGGTCGCGCCCTCGTCGATGCCTTGCTGGATCAGGCGCTGAACTTTTTCGAATTGTGCCCTCGACGCGACCGGACCGATGGCCTTCGCTTCGCCGCTGCCCACGGGAACCTGTTCGGCGACCTCACGCGCGATGGTGATGGCCTCGTCCATCCGGGAATTCGGGACCAGCATGCGCGAGGGGGCATTACAGCTCTGCCCGGAATTGGGCATCATGTTGGCCACGCCGGCGCTGACGGCTTGGGTGAAGCCGCCGTCATCGAGGACGATGTTGGGGCTCTTGCCGCCGAGCTCCTGGGTCACTCGTTTCACGGTCGCGGCGGCGTTCGTGGCCACATCGACGCCGGCGCGGGTGGATCCGGTGAACGACACCATGTCGATGTCGGGATGGCTCGCCAAGGCCACACCGACCCCCGCGCCGTCGCCGTTGATCAGGTTGAACACCCCGGCCGGCACGCCCGCGGCATCCAGGATCTCGGCGAAGATGTAGGGCGAATACGGGGCTACCTCAGAGGGTTTCAGGACGACGGTGCAGCCGGTCGCCAGCGCCGGGTAGACCTTGACCGCGACCTGGTTGATCGGCCAGTTCCAGGGGGTGATCAAACCGCAGACGCCGATCGGCTCCTTGGTGATCAGGGTCGCCCCTTTTTGTTCGGAGAATTCGAAGTTTTTCAGCGCGTCGATGGCCGTGGTCAGGTGACCGATGCCGAGGAAGACCTGCGGCCCGGCGGCGAGCGAGGGCGGCGCTCCGATCTCTTCGGTGACCGCCTCGGCGAGGTCGTCCGCCCGCTTCTGGTATTCGGCGAGGATGGCCTGCAAGAGGTCCAGACGCTGTTCGCGGGTGCTCTGCGACCAACCGGCGAAGGCTCGCCGGGCGGCGTTGACCGCCACGTCGACGTCGGCCGCCGACCCCAGCGAGATCTTCCCGGAAACCTGTTCTGTCGCCGGGTTCTCGATGTCGAAGGCATTGGGGCGCACCGGGTCGACCCACTGGCCGTCGATGTAGAACTTCAGGTATTCGCGCATGACATCGTCCTTTTCTTACTGGGTGCCTTCGGCGTACCACGTCCGGAATCGGTCGTACTTGGGCATCTCCTCGGAGTTGGCCTTCGGATCGATGCACACGTGCACTACACCGACTTTGCCACTGGCGTAGGCGCGAGCGATCGCCGGGCCGATCTCCTCTTCCTTCTCGACGTACTCACCGTGGCAGCCGAAGCCCTCGGCAACCTTGTCCATCCGGACGTCCTTGCTCCAGTGCACACCTGGCTGCGGTGACGGCTGGGAGAAGGTGCGCTTGTACACGCCCACCTCAAGACCCCACTGGTGGTCGACGCCCACCACGCACACCAGCGGAAGGTTTTGCCGCGCAGCGGTTTCCAACTCGGCGATGTGGAAGAGGAACGCCGAATCGCTGGTCAACAGCATCACCGGGCGCTTGCCCCCCTCGGCGACGGAGGCTCCGACCGCGTACGGCAGGCCGGTGCCCAGGTGGCCGAAGTTCTGGTTCCACATCACGTCGCGCGGCTTGGACTGCGAGTAGGTCCACTGGAAGATCACGGTGGCGCCGCCATCGCGCACGAGAATCCCGTCCTCGAGTTCGTTGAACGCCTTGGTGGCCTCGACGACGTAGCGGGCCGGATGAATCGGCGAATGCCCGGACGGTGCCGATTCCGCCATATCCGCAAGCTCTTTCGTATCCTTTTCGATCAGGACCTGCAGCGCGGGTGCGGGTTTGCGTGGGGAATCCTTGAGCGCGTCGACCAGCTGCGGCACCACGCCGCGCAGATCGCCGACCAGCGCCACGTCGACCGGGCGGTTGACGCCGATGGCGGTTGGGTCCTGCTCGACGAGCACCCACTTGCGGTTCGCGTTGTTGGCGGCCCAATGCTGGGTCCGGCCGTAGTGCATCGGCTCGCCGAGCTCGGTTCCCAGTGCGACGCACAGGTCGGATTCCTCGACGGCCTCGTTGGCGGCCGGGGAGAACAAGTAGGGGAACGTCCGGTCCTGCAGTCCCGGAATGAACGAGGTGCCGCCGGAGGTCTGGATCACCGGGCAGGCCATCAGCTCCGCCAGCTCCTTGACCTGTTGCTGGGTGCGGGAGGTGTGCACGCCGTGGCCGACCAGCAGAACCGGGCTCTTCGCTTCGCGGATCAGCTCGACGGCCTCGGCCACCTCGCGGGTGCCTGCGCCCTGCTTGACCAGCCGGTAGGCCGACGGTGGCGGCGCGGCGTCGACGTCGAGCTCCTCCAGGATCACGTGCGACGGGAATTCGACGTAGGACGGGCCCGGGGTTCCGGACATCGCCCTGCGGATGGCCTCGTGGATGATCTCATCCGTCTGGTCGGCGTACTCGATGGACGAGCTGTATTTCACCGACGCGGCGAAAAGCGGCTCCTGCTGGATGAATTGGATACGCCCGCGGCGTACCCGGCGCTCGGTGACGCGAGCCCGCTGCCCGCCGAGGAAAATCACCGGCGAGTTCTCGACAAGCGCGCACTGGATCGCTCCGGCAATGTTGGCCATGCCCGGGCCGAGCGTGCCGACGCACAGGCCGGGGTTGCCCGTCATCCGCGACGCCGCCTCGGCCATGAATCCCGCGCTCAATTCGTGATGCGGTGCGACCACGGACCACCCGCGCGCGTCCGCCTCGGCGAACATGTGCACGAAGTTCGGGTCAGGAATGCCGAACAGGGTGTTGACACCCTCGGCCTCGAACAGGTCGAGGATGCGTTTGTAGACGGGCACGGCCATCGTGGGGAACTCCTTCACTGGCAATCTGTCTCGTTGGCAACCGTTATCCAGGGTTGGCGTCGACGGCCAGCCCCAGCTCGTCGAGGATCTCTGCGGTATGGGCACCGAGCTCGGGCGCCGGCCCGGCAACGCGGCCGGGTGTCTGGGAGAACCAGGTGGGCACCCCCGGGAAGCGCACCGGGCCATGCGGACTGTCCACCGTCTCGAACATGCCGACGGCGTTGAGATGCGGATCGTCGAACAGAGCGCCGGGCGTGTTCAGCGGCGCGGCCGGAATCTCGAGTTCGTGCAGCAACTCCAACCACTGGGCGGTGGAACGCTCTTTCATGGTTTTGGCCAGCAGTCCGTAGACGGTGTCGATCTCGCGGGCGCGCTGTTCCAACGTCGAATACACCTCGCTGGCCCACGGTGGTTGCACGGCTTTCATGAATGCGTCCCAGTGCTTGTCGTTGTAGATCAGCGCTGCGATGTAACCGTCGCTGGTGCGATACGGGCGGCGGTTCGGCGCCACGGTTCGTGGATACACCGCGGGGCCGAGGGGAGGGTCGAACAGCGCGCCGTTGGCGTGTTCGACGAGCATGAACGAGGCCATCGTCTCGAACATGGCGACCTCGACTTCTTGTCCCTGTCCGGTGCGTTCGCGATGGAACAACGCCATCGTCGTCGCATACAGTGCGGTCAGTCCGGCGATCTTGTCAGCCATGATGGTGCCGACGTAATCGGCCTCGCCGGTCAATTGCTGTTGGACCGCGGGCAGCCCGCATTCGGCCTGGATGGTGTCGTCATAGGCGGGGCGGTCGCGGTCGGGCCCGCGACGCCCGTATCCATAGCAATTCGTGTAGATGACGGGGGGATTGATCGCGGCGACATCGTCGTAGCCGAAGCCGAGTTTGGTAATTGCTTTGGCGCGCATCGAGTGGATGAACACGTCGGCGGTCTCGGCGAGAGCGCGTAATGCGCGGGCTCCGGCGTCGGTTTGCAGGTCCAGCACGATGCTGCGCTTGCCGCGGTTGACGTTGACGAACACCCCGCTCATGCCCGGGGCCGGGCCCACCGAGATGTAGCGGGTGTTATCACCTTGTGGTGGTTCGACTTTGATCACGTCGGCGCCCATGTCGGCCATGATCTGTGTGCAATACGGCCCCATCACCATCGCGGTGAGGTCGATAACCCGCATACCGGCCATCGGGCCCCTCGGGCTAGCCATTGGGCGCTCCCTGGTCGGCGAAGCGGTGCGCCAGCTCGAAGCTGTAGCGGATGTGCTGATTGTGTCCGTCGGGGACAACCGGAAAGATCAGTGGCGCCTCGACGTGTCGGATCGCATCCAGATGGCTCCCGACTTCCTCGATCGTCCATGACGATCGGCACACGCCGGGGCTCTCCGCGATCACCGCCCGCGCCACGCGACCCGCCAACGCGATGAACAGTTCACCGGTCACCGAGCACGACTCGTGCGAAAGCCAGCCCACCACGGGTGCAACGAGTTCGGCGCCCATCGGGGGATACGACGACGTGTCGATGCCTTCGGCCATACGCGTCACCGCGGCCGGCACGATCACGTTGCACCGCACGCCCTCTGCGGCGCCTTCGAGCGCGGCGACGTTCGACAGCCCGATCACGCCGGCCTTGGCCGTCGCGTAGTTTGCCACGTTGTGGTTGCCGTACAGGCCGCCGATCGACGACGTCAGCACGATGCGGCCGTAGCCCGCCTCGCACATGACCGGAAATGCCGGCCGCACAACGTTGAACGCGCCGCGTAAGTGCACGTCCAACACGGCCTCGAAATCCTCGTAGCTCATCTCCTTGAGCGACCCGCGACGGACGTTGCCGGCGTTGTGAATCAGAATGTCAATGCCGCCGTAGCGCTCCTGCGCCGCCGCGATGATGGACTCGCCGCCTGTGCGGGTCGCAACTGACACGCTGCATGCCACGGCCTCGCCCCCGGCCGCCGCGATCTCCGCGACCACCCGTTCGGCCGGACCGGCGTCCACCCCGTCGCCGTCGAGGCCGCCGCCGGCATCGTTGACGACCACCTTCGCCCCACGCGAGGCGAGTAGCTTCGCGTAGGCGCGACCCAGTCCGCGGCCTGCGCCGGTCACCACGGCTACACGGCCATCGAATCGCAGTTGCGCTGAAAGGGTTTCGCTCAAGTGCCGAGCACCAACCCGTCCAGGTCGCCCTTGTCGCGCCACACCCGCAGCAGGTCCTCGAAGGCGTAGAAGCCGGGTCCATACGGCTCGCCCAGGTGTGACCGGATTCCTTCTCCACCGCCGCCGCCTTCGTTGTTGTAATAGCCGGGCGTGCACTGGGCGTCGAACGCCGAGTTGTCGATCGCGGTGTCCCGGATCGTCGCGCACCACTGTTCTTGCGCTGCTCGGCTGGGCTCCACCGTGGTCGCCCCCCGCTTCAGCGCTTCGGCGATGATGTAGGCGATGTGCTCGCCCTGCAGCTCGTAGTTGGCGGCGATGTTGGCGGAGATGCCGACTTGGGTGAAGCCGGTATAGAACTGGTTCGGGAAGCCACGGCTGGTCATCCCGTGCAGCGTCTTGTAACCGTCGCTCCAGTGGTCGAACAATGACAGGCCGTCGCGCCCCTCGATCGTCTCGATCGAGTACCGGCGGCTGATCTCAGTGGTGATTTCGAAGCCGCTGGCATAGATGATGCAGTCGACCTCGTACTCGATACCATTGGCGACCAATCCCTTCTCCGTCGCCCGCTCGACGCCTTTGCTCGAGGACACGTCGACCAGCGTGACATTCGGACGGTTGAAACTGGGCAGGTAATCGTCGTTGGAACAGGGCCGCTTACACAGGAAGCGGTAATAGGGTTTGAGCGCTTCGGCGGTCGCCTCATCCTCGATCAGGGTGTCGATGCGGCGGCGCAGCCGCTCCATGATCTTGTAGTCCTCTTCCTCCCGGATGGCCATGAACTCCTCGGGGGTCATCGCAGCGGGGTCGTCCAGGGCGAGCACCCGAGCCGCGGTGTTGCGACCGAGCTCGGTCCAGAAGTCGCACACCAGATCCGGTTGGCCCAGGGCCATGCCCTCGAACGTCCACGAGTGGAAGTTGCGTTGTCGCTCCCGCTGCCACCCGGGCCGCAGCGTCTTGACCCAGGCCGGATCGGTCGTGGTGTTGTTGCGCGCGTCGACGGTGGACGGCGTCCGCTGAAATACGTAGAGATGCTTGGCATCACGGGCGAGGAAGGGCACGATCTGGATGCCGGTGGCGCCGGTGCCGACGACCGCGACGCGCTTGTCGGCCAGCTTGTGCAGGTTGCCGCTGACGTCCCCGCCGGTGTAGTCGTAATCCCATCGCGACGAATGAAAGCTGTGTCCGCCAAACGCTTTGATGTCAGGGATGCCGGGCAGTTTCGGCCGGTGGAACGGGCCCGACGCCAGCACCACGAACCGGGCGCGGATGTCGTCGTCGCGGTTGGTGCTGATCCGCCACCGCTTGATCTCCGCGTCCCAACGCAGATCGTGTACCTGGGTGGACAAGATCGCCGAATCATATAGGCCGAAGTGCTTGCCGATGTTGCGGCAATGCTGATAGATCTCGGTGCCGTCGGCGAACTTCTTCGAAGGCATGAAATCCAGCTCTTCGAGAAGAGGGATGTAACAGTAGGATTCGTTGTCGCATTGGATTCCCGGATACCGGTTCCAGTACCACACGCCGCCGAAGTCGCCGCCGAGCTCGATGATCCGGACGTCGTCGACGCCGGCCTTCTTCAGGTGGGCGGCCGACAGCAGCCCCCCGAAGCCACCGCCGAGCACCGCGACGTCGATGTCCTCGGCAATCGGTTCGCGCGGCGTCGCGGGGGTGTAGGGATCGACTTCGTAGTAACCGGCGAAGTCGTCCTCCAATTCTATGTACTGCTTGGATCCTTCCTTGCGCAGCCGCTTTCCTCGCTCGTGAGCGTATTTCTCGCGCAGCGCGGCGATGTCGATGTCATCGGGCGTCTGTGTGGGCCCGCAACCGTCCTGGTACATCGTCATGCCCGTGAATGCTCCTCACCTGAAAGTTTCCGCGGTTCACCGGCGCCCATATACTTCGACAGTTGGTAGTGCAGATTGACGGTGCTGCGCTCGCGATACGGATTGGGCTTGGTGCCGGGGAAGGCAGAAGACTTCATACCCTGCTGCACGGCGGCCATGTTGGAGAAGTCCTGCGGCAGAACCGAGCGCCACCTGGGGTCGCCGACCGGTGTGTACTCCCAGTGTGTCTGCGGCTCCTGGCCTTTCGGATACAGCTCGAAGACGGATACCTCGAAGATGCACCTGTCCGGGTTATAGCTGGGATGCGGGCGCGCGCCGTAGCACAGCGCGCTGGTCAGACCCTGGCCGATCTGGAAGTTCGGGAAGATCTGCCATGCGGTGCCGGCCTGCCCGAGGATGTCGGCGGGGATCGTCGGCCAGATCACCCCACGGGCTTCGTCGTCGCGGCGCGCCGACGCCAGCCAGTGCTCGAGAACCTTGTCGGCCGGTGTCCCCTCGGGCAATTCGTGAACCAGTCGCTTGGCGGCGTTCACCAGCGTCTGGGTGGTGGTGGCGTTGGTTTCCTCCATCGTGTACACCTGCATCTCCGCAGTCGAGACACGAGGATCGGCGCCGGTGCCAAGGCGGATCTTGGACTTGGTCGCTTCCATCTCCTCGGGCGCGTCGTAGCCGATATGACTGTGCTTGCCTTGGGCTTTCGCCCATCCCTTGAACTCGCCGAACTTGTTGAACTCCGGATGGGTGGTGTAGACATGGTAGGTCTCGTTGAACGCCTCCAGCGCGACCTTCCAGTTGCAGTCGAAATCCAGCCACCTGCGCCATTTGTAGCGCATGTTCTCCAGCCCGAATGGGTCCAGAATCTTCGCGGCGGGGAACAGGTAGTCGCCCAGCGGCTCACAGTCGGGGTCCATGTTGATCCACAACCAACCGCCCCAGGTGTCGACTCGAACGGGTCGAAGGTGGGTGTTGTCGGGCGTGAGGGCGTCCCGCCAGTCCTGTTGTTCGCGGATATGGGTGCACGTGCCGTCCAGGCCGTAGGTCCAGCCGTGGAAGCCGCAAACAAACGACTTTCGGGTTCGCGCACAGGCGTTCTTGGCGCCCGCGGGGGTGTCGATCAGGCGGCGGCCGCGGTGCATGCAGACATTGTGGTGTGCGTGGAATTCCCGCTCGCCGGTGCGCACGACGATGATCGAGTCGTCGAGAATGTCGTAGGTCAGGTAACTGCCGACCTCGGGCAGCTCCTCGACGCGGCCGATCTGCTGCCAGACCTTGCGCCATAGCTTGTCGCGCTCGGCGCGGGCATATTCCTCCGAGATGTATGCCTCGACCCCGATCGTCATCGGCTGCGAGAGTTCCTCGCCCGCTTCGGGATTCAAGCCCTTGTCCAGGTCGGTCATCGGATCCTCCTAATCGCCGCGCGGAAGGATTCGTCTTTGAGGAACAACGACGTGTTGTCGGCGCCGAGGTGACTCCACTTGAGGTCCAGGCCGCCGTCTACGAGCAGCGTCTGGCCGGTGATATAGCTCGACATCTCCGAAAGCAAAAAGAGGATGGCGCGGGCCTGCTCCTCGGGACGCCCACGGCGGCCCATCGCGATCGCCTGCCGGTCTCGCTCGGGGTCCTCGTCGACGTAGGTGCGCGAAGCCGCCGTCTCGGTGACACCGGGCGCCACAGCGTTGACCCGAATCCCGGCCTGCGCCAACTCGAGGGCCATGGTGCGGGTCATCGCGGCGATCGCGGCCTTGGCCGTTCCGTAGGCGATGTGGAAAGGCGCGGTGTTCATGCCGCTGATCGAGGAGATCGACACGATCGACCCATGCTGTTGCCGCGCGACGAGTTCATTTGCCACGGCCTGGCTCATGAAGAACGCGGTTTCGAGGTTGTCGGCGAAGATCTTGCGCCAGTCGCCGCGCGCCACCCGGGTCGACGGCATCCACGTCGACGGCTCCGCGCCGCCGGCCACATTGACCAGACCGTACACACTGCCGTCCGTTTGGCGCGTGTGGTCGATCACCGTGGCGATACCCTCATCGGTCGAAGCGTCGGCGGCGACGGGCACCACCGCCAGCCCCTGCTGCGCCAGCGGAGCGATGTGCTCGTCGAGGTTCTCCTTGGACCGGCTCACCGCGATCACGGTGGCCCCGGCCCGGGCGGTCATGGCCGTGACGGTCGTGCCGATGCCGCCCCCGCCGGCGCCGGACACCACCACGACGCGACCGTCGAGCCCCAAAAGGTTCACGTGATCATCGTGATCGGCCATGACCTGCTTTCCCCCGCCGCCGACGCGGCAGCGTCCGCAGCGGGATCGGCTAACTTATTTGTCCGGACAAAATATTGCGTTCTGTCCATTGGAGAACACTATTCCCATCGCTGGACTGCGCTGTCAAGGTCGGCCCGGCCTGCGTCGGCGGCTATTGTCTGGACTAAGAGGAGTTGATAGCGTCCAGCGCAAACGGCTGACGGAAGGACCTCGGCGAGCATGTCCAACTCAGGGGCCATCTCAGCGCCGCCCTCGCGGTATGCGCTGCCGCAGCCCATCGACGTCGCCGAGGGCTGGGAGCTCGAACGGGTCACCGCACCCAGCCGGCTGTTCGGCGCCAACGGTCTGCGCACCGGCCCGGACGGGCGCATTTACATCGCCCAGGTGACCGGCAGTCAGATCAGCGCGCTCGATCACCGCACCGGGGAACTCGTCATCGCAAGCCCCAAGGGCGGCGACATCGTGGCGCCCGACGACGTCGCGTTCGACGACCGCGGCAATCTGTATGCGACCGAGGTGATGGACGGCCGGGTCAGCGTGCGCGACACCAACGGCCGGACGCGAGTGCTGCGCGACGACGTGCCGTCCGCCAACGGCATCACGTTTCACCAGGGCCGGTTGTTCATCGGCGAATGCCGAGACGGTGGGCGGCTGCTGGAATTCGACCTGGCGGGCGGACCGCCACGGGTGCTCTTGGAGAACGTGCCCTCGCCGAACGCGATGGAGGTCGGCCCGGACGGCCTGTTGTATTTCCCCGTGATGGGCGCAAACGAGATTTGGCGCGTCCACCCCGACGGCGGCGAGCCGCAGTGTGTCGCAACCGGTCTCGGCGTGCCCGACTCGGTGAAGTTCGACGCGCAGGGCTACATCGTCTCAACCCAGGTGGCCACCGGTCAGGTGCTGCGCATCGATCCCCGCAGCGGCGAACAACGCCTGCTCGCCCAATTGAGCCCGGGCCTGGACAACTGCACCTTGGTCGACGACCGGCTGTTTGTCTCCAACTTCACCGGCGAGATCACCGAGATATCGCCGGACGGCACAACGCGATCCGTGTTGGCCGGCGGCCTCAACTGGCCCATGGACCTGGCGGTGGGCCACGACGGGCAGCTCTACATCGCCGACGGCACGTACTTCTACGCCGCGCAGCCGGATGGATCCCTGCGCACCGTGGCAATGTTGTTCACCCCCGGCTATCCCGGGTTTCTGCGCGGCCTCACGCCAAGCGGCCCCGGCGAGTTCGTCGTCACCACGTCCGGCGGCCAGGTCGCCCGTTACCGGCCGGGGGCGAGCGAAACCGAGGTGCTGGCCGACCGTTTCGACCAGCTCTACGGTGTCGCCCTGAGCGGCGGCGGCGCGGTGTTCGCGGAGCTGGGCACCGGACGGGTGCTGTCGCTGCAATCGGGTGGCGTTCAGGTGCTGGCGAAAGAGTTGCGTGAGCCGGTCGGGGTGGCGGTCGACGCGGACGGGCTTTGTCTGGTGGCAGAGGCCGGTGCCGGCCGGGTGATCCGCGTGGGCGGGTCGAGGATCGAGACCGTGATAGCCGATCTGCAGCGCCCGCAGGGCATTGTGGTCGACGGCGGTGTGCTCTACGTCGTCGACGCCGGAGCCAAGGAGTTGATCGCGTTCGATATGACCACCGAGGCACGGCGGACGATCGCGTCCGGGCTGCCCATCGGCCCTCCGCCCGGCGTCACGCCGAAGCCACTGCGCGGCATGCCACCGTTCTCCGGGCCACAGGGGCCCTTCGCCGGCATCGCCGCAGCGACCGACGGAACGCTCTACCTCTCGGCTGACGGCGACGGCAGCGTGCTGGCGCTGCGCCCGAGCGCGGGCGGACCATGATGGTCCAGGCGATCGCGGGCGACCACCGCTACCTCCAGATCGCACGCACCCTGCGCAAGGAGATCGTCGACGGCGTTTACCCGGTGGGTTCGCAGTTGCCCACCGAACACCAACTGTGCGAGCGTTTCGCGGTCAGCCGCTACACGATCCGCGAGGCGCTGCGCCGGCTGCGCGAGGACAACCTGGTGGCTTCCCGCCCGCGGGCCGGCACCCGGGTGGTTCCCCGGCCGGCGTCGAGTTCCTATGCGCAGGACGCGATGTCCATCGATGACCTCCTCGCGTTCGCCGCCGGGGCGCAGCTGACAATCGAATCCAACGCGATGGTGATAATCGACGACGAGCTCGCCGGCCGGACCGGCCTGGAGGTCGGCACCCAGTGGCTGTCGGTCCGCGGCTACCGGCAGGCCGACGGCGCGTCGGTTCCGCTGTGCCGGACGGAGTACTACATCAACCGGAGTTTCGCGGCGGTGGGCAGGCTGTTGCAGCGCCATGCCGGCCCGATATTTCCCTTGATCGAGGACCTTTTCGGCGTGAGCATCGCTCAGCTGCACCAGGAGATCGCTGCCGTCCCGCTCTCCGACGAGATGGCAAATGGCCTCGGCGCCGAAGCGGGCACCGCCGCGTTGCAGATGCGGCGCACCTACACGACCTCCGACGGCGAGGTGGCCCAGGTGACGATCAACACCCACCTGTCGTCGAGGTTTCGGTACGCGATGACGATGCGTCGCGTGGATGGTCAGGCCGGCTGAGATGATCGCCCGGGCCGGCACGGGGCGTGCGGCGGAGGCATACCGGCGCGGGTGGTGGGTACACACGACGCTGGCTGATGCACTGCGCGCGGCCGTGGAATCATCGCCTCAGCGAACGCTTTTGGTGGACAAGGACACAAGACTGGACTGCGCCGCCCTATCCAGTCAGGCCACCGCGCTGGCCAGCGCAATGCTGGCACGCATGCCGCCGGGCGGCACCGTGTCATTCATGTTGCCGAACTGGCACGAGAGCGCCGTCGTTTACCTCGCCGCCACCCTCGCCGGGATGGTGGTGAACCCGATCCTGCCGTCGCTGCGCGACCACGACCTGCGTTACATCCTCGAAGACGCCGAGACCGCGATGATTTTCGTCCCGTATCAATACGGCGGCCACGACTATGTGGCGATGCTCGAACGCGTGACGACCGCGATGAGCCGCGCGCCGGAAGTGGTGGTGCTTCGCGGTGACGCCGGGCAGCACACGGCGTACGCGACCCTCTTGCAGCAGGCGCCGGGCCCCGCGACGCTTCCGCCGCTGGATCCCGATGCCGTGCGATTGATCCTCTACACCTCCGGCACCACGAGCCGGCCCAAAGGCGTCCTGCACACGCATAATTCGGTGCACGCGCTGATCCGTCAGATCCGTGACCCGTGGATGATCGCGCCGGGAGACACGTTCCTGGTGCCGTCGCCGGTCGCCCACATCGGCGGCTCGATATATGCGTTCGAGTGCCCACTGCTACTGGGCACGACCGCGGTGCTGATGGATCGCTGGGATGCAGATAAGGCGGTCGCGCTGATGCGCTCGCACCGGTGTACCCACATGGCCGGCGCCACACCGTTTCTGCAACAGCTGATGTCCGCCGCGCAGCGCGCCGGTACCCGCATGCCCGACCTGAAGATGTTCATCTGCGGTGGTGCGTCGGTGTCGCCGACGCTGATCCGCAGCGCCGCCCGGTATTTCGATCGTGCGGTGGTCACCCGGGTGTATGGCTGCACGGAGGTGCCCGTCGCGACGGTCGGCGCCCCCCGGCCGGAGGAAGCCGATCGCGCGGCGGAAACCGACGGCAGGCCAGGGATCGCCGAGATCAAACTCGTCGCGCACGAAGCGGCGTCGGACGGCGATGGGGAGATTTGCGTGCGCGGTCCGCAGATGCTCTTGGGATACCGTCATGCCGATGACGGCACCGAAGCGTTCGATGCCGCTGGGTTTTTCCGCACCGGGGACCTCGGGCGCTGGATCGATGACGAGTACCTGGTCGTGACCGGCCGCGCAAAGGATGTCATCATTCGCAGCGGCGAGAACATCTCGGCCAAGGAGGTCGAGGACCTGCTCGCCGACCATCCCGGCATCGCCGAAATCGCGATCGTCGGGCTGCCCGACGAGCGCACCGGAGAACGTGCCTGTGCGGTAATCGTTTGCGCGGGTGCCGAGACCCCGGATGTTGCGAGCCTGCTCGCGTTCCTGGTGAGCAAGGGGGTCGCCAAGTTCAAGGCCCCGGAAAAAGTGGTGATCTGGGACGCCCTGCCGAAGAACGACGCGGGCAAGATACTCAAGCATCAGATCCGGGCGTCGCTGATACGTGGCGATCGCGAGCGGGGCGAAGCCGGGCGCGGCGGGTCGGCGCGCAGAGATTAAGGATGGGTGAGATGCAGGTCGCAATCGTCACGGGAGCAAGCAGCGGCATCGGCCTGGGGTGCGCCACCAAGCTCGCCGAGGCGGGTATGGCGATCGTCGGCACCGGTCGTGACGAGGGACGGTTGACCGAATTGGAAAGGGCGGTCGATGATCCGGATCGGATCGCGACACTCTCCGTGGATCTCACGGACGATGACGCGCCGCGCCGCATCGTGGACCTCGCGGTCGGCCGGTGGGGTCACATCGACTTTTTAATCAACAACGCCGGAGTGGGCAGCCCGAAGCCGCTACACGAAACCGACGACGAAACCCTGGACTACTTCTTGGGCCTGATGCTGCGCGCACCGTTTAGGCTCGCCCGCGAGGTGCTGCCGCACATGGCGCCCGGCTCGGCGATCATCAATGTCACATCGACGTTCGCGGTCGTCGGCGGGCTGCGCGGCGGCGCCTACTCCGCCGCCAAGGGCGGGCTCACTGCGCTGACCACCCACATCGCCTGCCAGTACGGCGCATCCGGCATCCGCTGCAACGCGGTCGCGCCGGGGGTAACGGTGACGCCGATGGTCGAAAAGCGTTTGAAAGATGAGCGCTTCCGCAAGATCAACACCGAGATGACGCCGCATCAGCGGTTGGGCCGCATCGAAGACATCGCCAGCACCGTCGCCTTCCTGTGCTCGCCGGGCGGGAGTTTCATCAACGGCCAAACGATCGTGGTCGACGGCGGCTGGAGCTCGACGAAGTATCTTTCGGAGTCGGCGTTGTCGGCGCAGTGGATCAAGCGATGAACCTGTTTGCCCTCCTCGATCAGGCCGCGAGCCGCTTTTCCGATCGTGGTGCGATCTATCACGGGGATCGCCTCGTGTGCACGTGGGTGCAGTTGCGCGACCGGGCCTTACGCCTGGCCGCATCGATCCGGCAACAGGATGGTGCGGGCGCGCGGATCGCCATCGCTACCCACAACCGCCCCGAGGTCATCGAGTTGATGTTCGCGACCTGGGCCGCCGAATGCGTCGCCGTCCCGATCAATTACAAGCTGCATCCGCGCGAGATGGCGCAGATCCTCGCCGATGCGGGCGCGGCCCGAGTGTTCGCCTCATCGGCTATCCATACCGGCCTGGCACCACTCACCGGGGTACCGACGGAAGCCATTGATTCCGAAAGCTATTCGCGGCGATTCGCCACGCCGCCGACAGACCCGCCGCACACCGATCCGGCTGCGCTGGCGTGGCTGTTCTACACCAGCGGGACCACCGGCCGGTCCAAGGGTGCGATGCTGTCGCACCGCAACCTCATGGCGATGACGGTCGCGCACCTCGCCGACATCGACGCTCCGGACGAACACTGCACCCTGCTGCATGCGGCACCGATGTCGCACGGTTCCGGGCTCTATGTCCTGCCGTACGTCCTGCGCGCCGCCCGCCAGGTGGTGCCCGAGTCGGGCGCGTTCGAGCCCGACGAGTTCCTGGACCTCTGCGAACGCCACCCGGCCGTCAGCACGTTCCTGGCACCGACGATGGTGCAGCGGCTGGTGGATACCGGTCGCAGCCGTCCGGCCAATCTGCAGGCGATCATCTATGGCGGCGGGCCGATGTATGTGGAGAGCCTGCGCAAGGCGATTGCGGCGTTCGGCCCCGTCTTCGCGCAGATCTACGGGCAGGGCGAGTCACCGATGACCATCACCGGGCTGCGCCGCGCCGACCACGACTCGGCTGACGACGCGATTCTGGGTTCGGTCGGTTATGCGCGGTCCGGGATGGAGGTCGCGGTGCTGGACCCGGATGGGCGCAGCGCCCCCGTGGGCGAGATCGGCGAAATCGTCTGCCGCGGAGACGCGGTCATGTCCGGGTATTGGCACAATCCCGATGCGACGCGCACCACGCTCAAAGACGGCTGGCTCTACACCGGCGACATGGGATCGTTCGACTCCCGCGGTTTCCTCACGCTGCGGGACCGGTCGAAGGATGTCGTCATCAGCGGTGGTAGCAACATCTACCCGCGCGAGGTGGAGGAGGCTCTGCTCGAGCATCCCGGCGTCTGCGAGGCATGCGTGGTGGGGGCTCCCGACGACGAGTGGGGCGAGGTGGTGGTCGCGTTCATCGTGGGCGTGGTGGATGCCGTGTCGTTGGACGCGCATCTGTTGCGGCGCATCGCCCGCTTCAAGCGGCCCAAGCGCTACGAATTCGTCGACGAGTTACCGAAGAACAGCTACGGCAAAGTGCTCAGGCGGGAGTTGCGGGCCCGGTTTGCACAGTGAACCCGGCCGGCTTGGTCAAAGATCGGCGAACTCGATGATTCCGCGGATGTTACGGCCGTCGCGCAGATCCATGAACGCATCGTTGATCTGGTCGAGCTGGTAGTGCCGGGTGACCAACTCGTCGAGTTTTAGTGCTCCCGCCTGATACATCGACAACAGCAACGGCACGCTGGTGCGCGGATTCATGCCGCCGTAGAGCGCTCCCCTGAGATGTTTGGCGGACAGCACCATCTCCTGCAGGATGAGCGGGACGGCGGGCTCGCTGTAGGGAGTGATGCCGGTGACCACGCATGTCCCGCCTTTGCGAAGCAGCCTCATGGCCAACGGGATCAAGTCCACGTGCACAACCCCGGCGGTCACGATGACGCGGTCGGCCATGACTCCCGCGGTGATGTCGGCCACCAGCGGTATGGCCTCCTCGGCGGAGGAGGCGTTGTGCGTGGCCCCGAAGATTTTAGCCGAATCCCGTTTATATTCAACGGGATCCACTGCAACGACATAGGTGGCGCCGGCGGCGCGGGCCCCTTGCAGGGCGTTCATTCCCACACCACCGGTACCGATGACCACCACGGTGTCGCCGGGCTCGGTGCCCGCCGATACCGTCGCCGAGCCCCAGCCGGTGCTGACGCCGCACGACACGAGTGAGGCGGCGTGGAACGGGATGGCGGCGTCGATCTTGATGACGGATCTTTCGGTCAGCACGGCGTATTCGGCGAACGTGCCGAGTTGACCGTAAGCCATGAGGTTCACGTCGCCGAGATGCCGGCGACAGGTCCCATCGGGCATCTCCCTGGCGAACAAAGTGGCGCCGGCATCGCAGATGTAGCTCTGGCCGTTTACACAGAACCGGCAATTGCCGCACGCGGGAATGAACGACATCGCGACGTGGTCCCCAGGCCGCACCGCCGTCACACCCGGCCCGACTTCTTGCACGACACCGGCGCCCTCGTGACCACCGAGCATCGGGAACCAGTCAGGCTCGGGGATACCGGTTGAGGCCAGCACCTCGGGGGTCGGCAACACATCGCCAGTGACAAGGTGGTCGTCGGAGTGGCAGATGCCCGCAACGGCCATGCGTACCAGGACTTCACCGGCGCGGGGCGGATCGAGATCGACCTCGCGAATGTCCCAGTCTTTGCCGACCCCGTCCAGGACAGCGGCACGACACTTCATCGCGACCTCCCTAACTCGAAGTGACTGCGGATGCCGGCCAGCATCTTGACGTGGGCCTTGACCCCTTCGCGGATGGTCACGCCGGCCAGTAGCCGCGGGGCGGTTATCCCTATCCGCTCGGTGACTTGGGTGCCGCCGTCGACCGGATCGAAACTCACCGTGCCGCGCAGCCGCACCCCCGGCGACTGATCGGCCTCGGTCAGCACGTCACCGCGCGCGGGCACTCGCAGCCGTGCCTGATAGCTGGTTCGTAAGGTCAACGGCCCCAACGGAATCCGATCGACTACACGGTAGGTCTGCTGGTAGCCGTCTGGGGTTGCGCTGCGGGACACCGTTTCCACGGACACGATCAACGGATGCACGAGCTTGATGTTGTCCAGATTCACGTAGAAGTCCCGGACGGCGTCGGGCGGCGCGGGCACGTGCTCAGACAGCGTTCGTTCGGCGTGGACGGTCCACCAGCTCATGAGAGGAACCTAGCCCGACGACGAGGCGCGCCGCGCAGGGGCGCGAAAAGGAGTCGGGCAATCGACCCAGCCCGACGACGAGGCGCGCCGCGCAGGGGCGCGAAAAGGAGTCGGGCAATCGATCTAGTCTGGCAACGACGCCATGCTTACCGTGGACTCACCAGCGAGTGGAGAAAATATGGGCGCCCAAGGCCAAGTGGTCGAACGCTACCTGGAATGCCTGGCTGCTCACGACTGGGACGGACTGGCCGACACCATCGCCGGGGACGGCCTTACCCGGGAGGGCCCGTTCTGCGACGTGGTCGAGGGCAAGGCACACTATGTCGCCTACCTGCGCAAGGTTTGCACCAATCTGCAGGGCCATCGGCTCAATGTGCAGCGGGTCTCGCACGTGGATTCCCGGGTGTCGTACGCCGAGCTGTCCGAGACGTTCGAGATCGATGACGTCGCGACCACCTGGCCCGAATGCATCCTTTTCGAGCAGAACAGCGACGGGTTGATCTCTCACGTCAGCGTGTTCTTCAAGCAGCGGGGGCCCGGCGCGACGTAGCGGTCTATTCCCTCAAATGCAGAATTGACCTAACGTGTCATGCATGGAGGCAGATGCAACTGCGGAGTCGGTACCGGTCGAGAAATTGCACTCGGGCGACCCGATCACCGATTGTGGTCAGCGGTACATAGTTCTCGAATCGAAAGCCCTCAGCGACTGCGTCGTGCTCGAGCTGGAATCCAGGGTGGATCACCAACTCCAGGTCATCGAGAAATCGTTCCCCGCCGGCTATCAGGTTGGCCGGGCGAACCACCGAATTTTATAGCCTAATTCTCTTAGCGGAATATGCGCGAGTAGCCGTTCGACGGCTACCGCGCATTCGTGTTTTCCCACCTTTATCAGTCCATTTCGGGAGCAGCCGAGAATTACCGAACCTGCTGCGCCACTTGGTCTTCGCGCGACGACCGGATGTCGCTGGGATCGGTGGGGTCGGGCTCACCGAACAAGCGCTACGGCTCGTGCTTGCCGAAGTGTCCTGACCACCGGCGCTACCGGGATCGCCGGCATCACCGTCTTCCTCGACCCCGCCTTGTTCAGCACGTTTGGTTTGGCGCCAACCCGGTAACCTTGGTCGGGGGACGTATTCGCACCCTTGCCCAATAAGGGAGGCCCGACCTGCATCGTCATCGGTGTCGTCGCATGGTTTTACCTTCCCGCCCACGTGTGGACAGCCCCTCCAGACGCCAGGATCATTGCGGGCGGTAGACGAAGTTGAAGGGTGGCGAGTGAAGATTCCCGGCGTTTCCGGCGTCGTCGCTGGTGTTGCTGGCGGAGCCGCTCAGGCAGTGCGGGCCAGTGTTTCCACCGCGGCAGGGGCCGCTGGCGCACTGCAGGCGCTGGTCAGTCCGGTGACCGAGCTCGCCGGCCCGGTCATTCAATCAGTCGCCCAGACGACGGGCCACGCGATCGGATTCGACAGCTCCTCCGACGGTTCCCGCGCCGCCATCGTGCCGCCGGTGCGCTGGCACAGCGGGAACCGCGTGCACCTGGACCTGGATCCGTTGCTGCCGTTCCCGCGCTGGCACGAATACGCGCCCGCCGTGGAAGAGCCGGTGCGGCGAATCCCCGGTGTGGCCAAGGCCCACGTCGAGGGCTCGCTGGGCCGCCTGGTGGTCGAACTGTCCGATGGCGCAGACGTCAGCGCCGTTCTGGACGAGGTGCGCGCGGGGGTGTCTTCGATCGCCGCCGACATCACGTGGTCGAAGTCGGAGCCGCAACTGCCTTCCGCACCGTTCGCCGACCCGGGTAACCCGCTCGCGATTCTGGTGCCGCTGACCGCGGCGGCGATGGATCTCGTCGCTATAGGCGCGGCGGTCACCGGATGGGTGACCCGGCTGCCCGCTGCGCCGCAGACCACCCGCGCCGCGGCCGCGCTCATCAATCATCAGCCGCGCATGGTCTCGATCCTGGAGGGCCGGTTGGGCCGGGTGGGTACGGACATCGCGCTGGCAGCGACGACGGCGGCCGCCCACGGTCTGACCCAATCGTTCGGCACCCCGATGCTCGACCTGACGCAACGCACCCTGCAGGTCTCCGAGGCATCGGCGCACCGGCGCGTGTGGCGCGACCGCGAGCCGCAGCTTGCCTCCCCTGATCGGCCGCAGGCTCCGGTGGTTCCGGTCATCTCCTCGGCCAAGTCGGAGGTGCCCCGGCACAGCTGGGCCGCGGCGGCGGCCGGCGAGGCCTCCCACGTCGTGGTCGGCGGAACGATCGACGCCGCGATGGACAAGGCCAAAGGCTCGATGGCCGGCCCGGTGGAAAGCTATGTCGATTCGGCGGCCAACGGCTCGCTGATCGCCGCGGTCAGCGCGCTGGTCGCCGGCGGTGGCATCGAGGACGCGGCCGCGGCCATCGAGGCCGGGGTGCCCCGGGCCGCTCATATGGGCCGCCAGGCGTTCGCAGCGATACTCGGCCGCGGGCTGGCCAATTCCGGGCAACTGGTTCTGGACCCGGGCGCCCTGCGCCGCCTGGACCGGGTCAAGGTTGTCGTTATCGACGGCGCCGCGCTGCGCGGCGACCATCGCGCCGTCTTGCGCGTCCGCGGAGACGCTCCCGGCTGGGACGACGACCGGGTCTACGAGGTGGCCGACGCGCTGCTGCACGGCGAAGAGGCGCCCGACCCCGACCCCGACGAACTGCCCGCGACCGGTGCGCGACTGAGATGGGCTCGGACTCAAGGGTCTTCGGCGGCGCCGGCGCAGGGCTTGGAAAGCGCCGACCTGATCGTCGACGGCGAACGCGTCGGCCGCGTCGACGTGGGCTGGGAGGTCGACCCCTACGCGATTCCGCTGTTTCAGACCGCGAACCGCACCGGCGCGCGGGTGGTGTTGCGCCACGTCGCAGGCACCGAGGACCTCACCGCCAGCGTCGGCACCACGCATCCGCCCGGCACGCCGCTGCTGAACGTCGTCCGTGAGCTGCGAGCCGATCGTGGACCGGTGCTGCTGATCACCGCACTGCACCGGGACTTCGCCTCGACGGACACCCTGGCCGCGCTTGCGATCGCCGATGTCGGTGTGGCGCTTGATGATCCGCGTGCCGCGACGGCGTGGACGGCGGACATCATCACCGGCACCGACCTGGCCGACGCGGTGCGCATTTTGTCGGCGATCCCGGTGGCCCGGTCGGCCAGCGAATCGGCGGTGCACCTGGCGCAGGGCGGCACCACGCTTGCGGGTCTGCTGCTCGTCACCGGCGAAGAAGAGAAGGCCACCAGCCCGGTGAGCTTCCGGCGCTGGCTCAACCCGGTCAATGCCGCGGCGGCCACCGCCCTGCTGGCGGGAACCTTCTCGGCCGCCCGGGTGCTCCGGTTGCCCGACCCCACCCCCCAACCGCTCACCGCCTGGCACGCACTGGATCCCGAAATCGTGTACTCGCGGCTGGCCGGTGGGGCGCGGCCGCTGGCCGTCGAAACCGAGCCGTCCTGGCGACGCCGTCTCGACGACCTGTCGTACAGCCCCGCGCTGGAGCCCCTGCGCAAGCCCTTGCACAATGTGGTCAGACTGGCGTCGGCCACCAGGACCGAACTCGCCGATCCACTGACGCCGATCCTGGCCGTCGGCGCGGCGGCGTCGGCGATCGTCGGCAGCAACATCGATGCGCTGCTGGTGGCCGGTGTGATGACGGTCAACGCGATAACCGGTGGCGCGCAACGGTTGCGGGCCGAGGCCGCCGCCGCCGAGCTGTTCGCCGAGCAGGACCAGCTGGTGCGCCGCGTCGTCGTTCCGGCCGTCGCGACCACGCGCCGCCGGCTCGAGGCCGCCCGCCACGCGACCCGAACCGCGACGGTATCCGCAAAGTCCCTGCGGCCCGGCGACGTCATCGATCTGGCCGCACCCGAAGTGGTCCCGGCCGACGCCCGCCTGCTGATCGCCGAAGACCTCGAGGTCGACGAGTCGCTGCTGACCGGTGAGTCGCTTCCGGTGGACAAGCAGGTAGATCCCGTCGCCGTCAACGACTCCGACCGCGCCAGCATGCTGTTCGAGGGCAGCACCATCGTCGCCGGGCATGCCCGCGCGATCGTCGTGGCCACCGGCGTCGGCACCGCCGCGCACCGCGCGATCTCGGCCGTCGCCGACGTCGAGACGGCGGCCGGAATCCAGGCCCGCCTGCGGGACCTGACCAGTAAGGTGCTCCCGCTCACCCTGGCCGGCGGCGCAACGGTGTCGGCGTTGGCGCTGCTGCGCCGCGCGCCGCTGCGACAGGCGGTGGCCGACGGCGTCGCGATCGCGGTGGCCGCCGTCCCCGAGGGGCTGCCGCTGGTGGCCACCCTCTCCCAGCTGTCGGCCGCCCAGCGGCTGACGGCCCGTGGGGCCCTGGTCCGCGCACCGCGCACCATCGAGGCCTTGGGCCGGGTCGACACCATCTGCTTCGACAAGACCGGCACCCTCACCGAGAACCGGCTGAGGGTGGTGTGCGCCGTGCCCGACGATGTCGATCCGCACGACCCGTTCCCGAAACTGACCGATCCCGAATCGGCCGGCCTGCTGCGCGCCGCCGCGCGCGCGTCCGCTCAGCCGCAGCAAGGCCAGGGACATGCGCACGCCACCGACGAGGCGATTCTCACCGCCGCGAGTTCGCTGAACGGCCACGGTGATTCGGACTGGATGATGCTCGCCGAGGTGCCGTTTGAGTCCAGTCGCGGCTTCGCCGCCGCGATCGGCACCGAGGGCCACGACAACGGCGAGTCCGCGCCCGCGCCGGTGCTGGTGCTCAAGGGAGCTCCCGAGGTCATCTTGCCGCGCTGCAAGTTCGCCGATCCGAAAGCTGACAGAGCGCGGGCCGAGGCGGTAGTGCGGGGGCTGGCCGAGCAGGGCTTGCGGGTGCTCGCCGTGGCGCAGCGCGGTTGGAAGCACGAGACCGAAGACGATGACACCGATGCCGATGCGGTGGACGCCGCGGCGGAGCACCTCGAATTGCTCGGCTACGTCGGTTTGGCCGACACCGCGCGGGCATCGGCGCGCCCGTTGATCGAAGCGCTGGTGGACGCCGACCGTGACGTGGTGCTGATCACCGGCGACCACCCGATCACCGCGCGCGCGATCGCCCGGCAGCTGGGCCTGCCCGCGGACGCGCAGGTGGTGACCGGCGCCGAACTGGCCGGGCTCGATGAGGACGCATGCGCCCGGCTGGTCGCCGACGTGCAGGTGTTCGCCCGTGTCAGCCCGGAACAGAAGGTGGCGATCGTGGCGGCCTTGCAGCGCTGCGGGCGCGTGACCGCGATGGTCGGCGACGGCGCCAACGACGCCGCCGCCATCCGGATGGCCGACGTCGGTATCGGGGTGAGCGGTCGGGGATCGTCCGCCGCTCGCGGCGCCGCCGACATCGTTTTGACTGATGACGATCTGAGCGTGCTGATGGACGCCCTCGTCGAAGGCCGCAGCATGTGGGCCGGGGTTCGCGACGCGGTAACCATCCTGGTGGGCGGAAACGTCGGCGAGGTGTTGTTCACCATCATCGGGACCGCCTTCGGTCAGGGCCGCGCACCGGTGGGGACGCGCCAGCTGTTGCTGGTGAACCTGCTCACCGACATGTTCCCCGCGCTCGCGGTGGCGGTCACGTCGCAGTACGTCGAACCCGACGAAGCCGAGTACGACTCCGCCGAGGCCGCCGATGAGGCGCGCCGGCTGCACCGCCGCGAGGTGCTCACCGGACCCACCCCTTCGCTCGACGCCCCGCTCATGCGTCAGATCGTCTCTCGTGGCGCGGTCACGGCCGCGGGTGCGACGGCCGCCTGGACCATCGGGCGGTGGACACCGGGTACCGAACGCCGCACGGCGACAATGGGTTTGACCGCACTGGTGACTACGCAGCTGGCACAGACGTTGCTGACACGCCGGCACAGCCCGCTCGTCGTGGCGACCGCGCTCGGCAGCGCGGGCGTATTGGTCGGCATCGTGCAGACCCCGGTGCTCAGCCAGTTCTTCGGGTGCACACCGTTGGGCCCGGTGGCCTGGTCCGGCGTGCTGGGTTCGACGGCGGGTGCCACCGCGATCTCGGCGCTGGCACCCAACTGGCTGGCCAAGCAGGTCGCCGCCCTCGAGCCCGGCGACGAGTGAGCCTTCGGTCCGGCGACGGCGAGCGCCGTGTAGCGGCGCGAGTAATGAGGCGGACGATCGTGTTTAGCCGGACAGTTCCCTGCGCAGCACCTTGCCGGTGGGATTGCGCGGGATGCCGTCGACGATGTTGATATCGCGGGGCTGTTCGAAGCGAGAGACCCGGCCCTTCAGATACTCGCGCAACTCCGCCACATCGATCTCGCCGCCCGGCTTGGCGACCACGTACGCGGCCAACCGCTGACCGAACCGTTCGTCGGGGACACCGATCACCACGCTGTCGGCGATGGCGGGGTGCTGGGCGAGCGCGTTCTCTACCGCACGCGGATAGACGTTTTCGCCGCCGGAGATGATCATGTCGTCTTCGCGACCGACGATGAACAGCCGGCCCGCGTTGTCCAAATAGCCCATGTCGCCAGTGCTGGTCATGCCGTCGATGACGGCTTTCGCCGCGCCGTCTGTATAGCCCTGGCTCGTCAATTCGCCGCCGACGAAGATCCGCCCCGTCACACGCGGCCCAACCGGCCTGCCGCCCTTGTTGAGGATGCGCACCGGGCACCCCACGACGGGTCTCCCGACCGTCTCAGGAGCCTCGCGTAGGTCCGCGGGCGTGGCCAGCGCACCGATGCCGACTTCGGTGGAGCCGTAGCCGTTGTAGAGGATGTCGCCGTAGGCGTCCATGAACCGCTGGCCCAGAGCGGGGTCGAGGCGGTCGCCGCTGGATATCACTGTCCGCAAGTAGGGCAACGGGTTTCGTGCCCGCACCCGCTCGGGTAGGTCCAGGATGCGTGCGAGCACGACGGGCACCGCGGTGAAGGCGTCGGCGCGCTGCAGCGACGCCTGGGCCAGCGCGGCTTCGGCGTCGAATTCACGGCGGGTCAGGACCGTGCCCCCGAGCGCGAATGTCAGCATCAGCATGCCCAGCCCCAACCCGTGAAACATGGGCATTGCCACCGAGACTCGTGAGCCCGTGCGCAACCGGGTGCGATCGAGGATCGTCACCCACACGCCCACCGCGGAGCGCAGCTGGGGTGTGCGCGGCACCCCTTTGGGTTGCCCGGTGGTGCCCGACGTCAACAGCACGATGCGACCGGGTGCGGCCACGTTCGGCCTGCGCGCGCCCTCGTCGGTGCCGACCGTCGCCGGATCGACCGTGACGACCGAGTCATCCGCGGCCCGGACTCGCTCAGCGAATTCCTCGTCGACGACCACGGCCGAAATGCGGTGGGCTTGCATCGCGGCCGCCAGCGCATCGCTGCGGAACTCCGTACTGATCGGCACTACGTCGGCGCCCAGCAGCGCGGCGGCGAAAACGCCCGCGACGAAACCGCGTCCATTGCGGCACATCACCCCGACCGCCTGTCCGTGCACGACGCCGTCGGCGGACAACCGCTTCGCCAGGGACTCGGTGGCTTGCTGCAGCTGGCGATAGCTCAGCGCGCCGTCATCGTCGACGATCGCCGTCCGGTCGGGCCAACGAGCGGTCGTGACCGCCAAGAGCGTATAGGGATTCGTGCCACCCCGTCGGGCCTCGCGAAGAAGCCGAAACCCCGCAAGCGGGGTCAGCGGATTGAGCAGACCGGAGCGCAGCAGGGCACGGGCGGCGGTGGTCACCACGCGGTCATTCGACATCGTCGGCCTCGTCGGTGTCGGGCTGCGTCAAAAACCGGCGATGCCACACCCGCGCAGCGTAGTCGGCCGGGCCTGCCAGCAGCACAGAGGCCAACTCGGCCGGTAGCACCCAGGGCGGTTCGATGGTGCGCGGCCGCTCGATGATCGCTTTGGCGATGGCGTCGGCGGCTTCGTCCGGCGACAGTCCGGGAAGACGGCCGAGCAACGGTGTAGGCGCGATCATCCTGGTTCGGACCAGTGCGAAATAGACCGTGGTGACATCGACGCCGTCGGTATGCAGTTCCGGGGCCACGCTGCGCAGCCACCGGTCGAAGGCGCCCTTCGACGCCTGGTAGGCACCCCACTGCGGACCCGGCACCACCCGCACGCCGACACTCGACACGTTTACTATGTGCCCGCTGCCGTTGTTGCGCATGGCCGGCAGCAGCCCCAGCAGCAGCCGCACCGGCCCCAGGTAATTGATGTCAATGGTGCGCTGGAAGTCGTGCGGTCGGTCGTATTGGTCGTGCAACGAGCGGCGCAGCGACTTGCCTGCGTTGCTCACCAGGATGTCGAGGGGGCCGTGCTCCTCGGTGATCTGCTTGGTCAGGGTGCTCACCGCGGATTCGTCGGTGAGGTCGGTCGGGTACGCGACCGCTTTACCCCCGCCGGCGTTGATCGACGCCGTAAGGTCGTGGAGCCGTTCCTCGGACCGGGCCACCACCAGGACGGTCGCCCCCGCCGCGGCGACGCTGCGTGCGGTCGCCTCACCGATGCCGTAGGAGGCGCCGGTCACCAAGACGGTTTTGCCTAAGACGGCGGCGCGCAACCTATCGGGGTCCGATACCCGCGCCGGGTTGGCCACGTGGTCCGTGACCGTTTGCAGAGCCTGCGCTATCGCATTCAACTTCGCTGCCGCATCCACTCGAGCCGCTCGCCGAGGTCGGCTGCTGCTTCACCGCGCCCCGGGCTCGTAACTACAAGTAGCAGACCACATTGCATCACGGGCCCGCGCTCCGGCCCGCTCGTGACGGCTCAGGAGGCGGTCTCGATGATGGGGTAGGCGCGCGAAGTTCCCACACCGGCGGCGGATGAGTACGGCGCGCAACCGATCTCAGCCCGTCCGCATCAGCGGCGATTAATTTATGAGAACACGGTAATTCCGGTGTTTCCGGTGTTTAAGAGGCGTGTCGGTTGGGCACAATGGCGGCATGATCGCGCGTCACATCGTTCGTTCCATCGGTTCAGCAGCGGTTATCGCAGCGTCGGGCGTGGCCGTGTCGGCCGTGTCCGCCGCCGTCATCCCGTCGGCCTTCGCCCAGTGTCCCGACGTGCAA
>NZ_JCALCQ010000010.1:0-183477 GCF_059812425.1 Mycobacterium sp. NGS56 | reverse complement strand
CCGGCCCACCGGTGTCGATTCCCGCGTTGTTCACCGCCCAAGCCGCGCGCACACCCGAGGCGCTGGCGGTCACCTACCAGGACCGCTCAACGAG
Source organism: Mycobacterium sp. NGS56 (assembly GCF_059812425.1). Taxonomy (NCBI): domain Bacteria; kingdom Bacillati; phylum Actinomycetota; class Actinomycetes; order Mycobacteriales; family Mycobacteriaceae; genus Mycobacterium; species Mycobacterium sp. NGS56. The sequence continues at coordinate 183,383 of NZ_JCALCQ010000010.1, read as the reverse complement.
CTACCGCGAGCTCGATCAAGCCTCTAACCGGTTGGCGCACCTGCTAACCGACCACGGTGCCGGCCCGGGACAGTGCGTGGCACTACTGTTGCCCCGCTGCGCCGAAGCGATCACCGCGATCCTGGCGGTGCTCAAAACCGGGGCGGCCTACCTACCCATCGACCCCGCCCACCCCCGATCACGCATCGAATTCATGCTCACCGACGCCGCACCGATCGCCGCGATCACCACCACAGACCTACGGGCGCGACTAGACGGCCACGACATAGCGATCATCGATCCCGACGACCCAACAGTGAAGCACCAACCCAACACCCCACTACCGCCACCCGCACCCGACGACATCGCCTACCTGATCTACACCTCCGGCACCACCGGGCTCCCCAAAGGCATGGCCATCGCCCACCACAACGTGATCCGGTTGTTTGCCTCGCTAGCTGCCGACCTTGAGTTCGCGCCCGGCCAGGTGTGGACGCAGCTCCATTCCTGTGCCTTCGACTTCTCGGTGTGGGAAATCTGGGGTGCACTGCTACACGGCGGGCGGCTCGTAATAGTGCCCGAAGAGATCACCCGCTCACCAAACGACCTCCACGCCCTCCTCGTTGCCGAACAGGTCAACGTCTTAAGCCAAACCCCATCAGCGTTTTATGCGCTGCAAAACGCCGATGCGCTGCAGTCCGAGCCCGGGCATCAGCTCGACGTTCATACCGTGGTGTTCGGCGGCGAAGCGCTTGAACCACAGCGTCTTCGGACTTGGCTGAACAACCACCCGGTGCTGCCGCGCTTGATCAATATGTACGGCATCACCGAGACGACGGTGCATGCCTCGTTGCGCGAGATCGGCAGCGCCGACACCGACCGCAATGCCAGCCCCATCGGCGTCCCATTGGCAGATCTTGCGTTCTTTGTTTTCGATGGCTGGTTACGAGGGGTCCCGCCCGGGGTGGTCGGCGAGCTGTATGTGGCCGGCGCCGGCGTGGGCGTGGGTTATGTGGGCAGGGCGGGGTTGACCGGGTCGCGGTTTGTGGCCTGTCCGTTCGGCGGCCCGGGGACCAGAATGTATCGGACCGGAGACCTGGTGCGGTGGCGCGCCGATGGCCAGCTGGACTACCTCGGCCGTGCCGATGAACAGGTCAAGATTCGCGGCTACCGCATCGAGCTCGGTGAAATCCAAGCCGCCCTCGCCGCACTCGCTGGGGTGGACCAGGCCGTGGTGATCGCCCGCGAGGACCAACCCGGCACCAAACGCTTGGTCGGCTACATCACCGGCACCGCCGACCCTGCCGAGGCGCGAAGCGTGCTGGCCGAACGGCTTCCGTCTTACATGGTGCCAACGGCAGTCGTGGCCCTACCTGCGCTGCCGCTGACGGTCAACGGCAAACTCGACACCCGCGCCCTGCCGGCACCCGAATACGCCGACGCCGAGCGGTATCGCGCCCCGGCCACCGCGGTCGAAGAGATCCTGGCCGGCATCTACGCCCAGGTCTTGGGTATCGAGCGGGTCGGGATCGACGACTCCTTCTTCGAGCTGAGCGGCGACAGCATTTCGGCGATGCGCCTAATCGCCGCAATCAACACCAACCTGGACTCCGGCCTTTCGGTTCGCACCGTGTTCGAGGCGCCCACGATCGCCCAATTGGCGCCCCGGATCGGTGCGGGGGCGGGTCGGCGACCGCCGCTGGTGCCGGTGGAGCGGCCCACCGTCGTTCCGTTGTCGTTTGCCCAGAGCCGATTGTGGTTTCTCAATCGGTTCGAGGGCGGGGTTGCGACCTACAACATTCCGACCGCTTTCCGGATCAGGGGGGCGTTGGACGTCGAGGCGTTGAGCGCGGCACTCGACGATGTGGTCGCCCGTCATGAATCGCTGCGCACCATATTTCCCGACATCGACGGTGTGCCATTCCAGGAGGTGTTGCCGGCCCGGGCCGGGATGTGGCGGCGCGAGGGCACGGCGGTGGTGTCGTTGCCGGAGCAGGATGTGGTCGGCGAATTGGTGGCGTTGGGGGGATATCGGTTTGATCTGGCGACAGAGATACCGATTCGTGCCCAGATCTATTCGATCGATCCCGAGCAGCACGTGCTGGGAATCGTGGTGCACCACATAGCTTTTGACGGCTGGTCGCTGGCTCCGATGGTCCGCGATGTGGGCGAGGCGTATCAAGCGCGCCGGCAGGGCCACGCCCCAGGCTGGGCGCCGTTGCCGGTGCAGTATGTCGATTACACGCTGTGGCAACGGGAGAGTCTGGGGGCGGAGTCCGATCCCGACAGCCTGATCGCCGGTCAGTTGCGGTACTGGCTACAGGAGTTGGCCGATCTGCCGGAAGTGGCGTCGTTGCCGACCGATCACGCCCGCCCACCGGTGCCCAGTTACCGCGGTGATGCGGTGGAGATCCGCATCGACCCGCACGTCTGGGCGGGTACCAGGGCGCTGGCGACGGCGCACAACGCGACGGCGTCCATGGTCTTGCAGGCGGTCTTGGCGGTGGTGTTGCACCGGGTCGGCGCCGGCGAGGACGTGGTGCTGGGCACACCGATTGCCGGACGGCAGGATGCGGCACTCGACGATCTCGTCGGTTTTTTCGTCAACACCTGGGTGCTGCGGGTGGGCGTGGATTCTCAGCAGCGGTTCAGCGACGTGCTTCAGCAGGTGCGGCAGAAGGCGCTGGATGCCTACACCAATCAGGATGTGCCGTTTGAGCGCCTCGTCGAACAGCTCAACCCGGCCCGCTCGACCGCGCATCATCCGCTATTCCAGGTCGCCATGGTCTTCCAGAACAACGTGCGCCCCGAGCCTTTGGCGTTCGACGACGTCGGCGTCGAGCCGCTGGGGGGGTCGACCCGCACTGCCAAGTTCGACCTGGATTTCCATCTCAGCGAGGTGCGGCCCGAAAACTCGGATGCGCCGATGGCCGCCGGGGTGGTGACGTATGCGACCGACTTATTTGACCGAACCACCATTGAGCGGTTGGTTACCTGGTTTGGGCGGGTGATCGAGGCTGTCGCGGCGGACGCGTCGGTAGTGGTGGGCGATGTCGCGCTGCTGGATGGCAGTGAGCGTGATCTTGTCCTGTCGGCCTGGTCTGGCATCGGTGTGGAGGCGCCGGCGGGCGTGGCGCCGCAGTTGTTGGCTGCGGCGGTTTCGGCCGACGCGGACGCGGCGGCGCTGATCGACGGTGCGCGAGAGTTGTCGTACCAAGAGCTTGATGAGTGGTCGACGCGGTTGGCACGGGTCCTTATCGAGATTGGGGTCGGTCCGGAGCGCGCGGTGGGCGTGGCGATGGATCGGTGTGCGGAGTTGGTGGTGGCGTGGTGGGCCGTGGTCAAGGCCGGCGGCATATATGTGCCCGTGGACCCCGCCTATCCGATCGAGCGGATCGCCACGGTGCTAGACGCGGTGACGGCTGTGTGTGTGTTGACCAGTGGTCGGGACACCATGGCTGGGGCCGGCGCGCGCCCGGTGATTCGCGTCGACGCTCTCGACGTGTCCGGGCATTCCGCGGATCCCATCACCGACTCCGACCGAATTGCCCCGCTGTGGGTGGACGACACCGCGTACGTCATCTTCACTTCTGGGTCTACCGGTGTCCCCAAGGGGGTGACGGTAAGCCATGCCGGTCTGTTGGGATTGGTTGCGGCGCAACGCAAGATCTTCGAATCAGGCACGGATGCGCGCGTATTGATGGTCGCCGTGCCGACCTTCGATGCCTCGGTCTTCGAAATGGTGTGGGCGGCGGGATCCGGCGCGGCGTTGGTGGTGGCCCCGCCGCAGGTGTATGCCGGAGACGCACTAACCGGGTTGCTGCAGGACCGGCGGGTCAGTGCAGCGGTGATCACCCCCTCGGTGTTGACGTCACTGGATCGGGCCCGACTCGACGGGGTGGACACGCTGGTCACCATGGGCGAGGCCTGCCCGCAGGAGCTGGTGGCCGCATGGGCGCCAGGTCGGCGGATTTTCAACGCCTACGGTCCTACTGAGGCCACGATCTGGGCCTCGTGCAGTGCGCCGCTGTCGGGGGGGCAGCCGGTCAACATCGGCGCCCCGATTCCGGGTATGTGCGCGCTGGTGCTCGACGCCCGACTGAACCCGACGCCGATCGGGGTGGTCGGCGAGCTGTATTTAAGTGGGCCGGCCCTGGCGCAGGGCTATGTAGGTCGCGCGGATTTGACCGCGGAACGATTCGTCGCGGACCCATATGTTGGTGCGGGGTCACGTATGTATCGCACGGGTGACCTCGTGCGCTGGACCCGCGCCGGCAGCCTCGACTATCTGGGCCGGGCGGACACTCAGATCAAATTGCGAGGACAGCGCATCGAACCGGGCGAAATCGAAAACACGCTATTGGCTTGCCCGCAGGTCGCCCGGGCCGCCGTCACGGTGCATCGGAGCGACACCGGTTCCCAGCTGATCGCTTACATCACCATCGAGCACACCAGCACCGCCGACCAGGACGCCGAAATCGTTGAGGAATGGCAACACCTCTATGACGAGCTCTACGACGCCGATGTCGAGGCGCCGGGATTCGGCATGGACTTCCGGGGTTGGAACAGTAGTTATACCGATGACGCGATTCCGCTTGAGGAGATGGTGGAGTGGCGCTCTGCCACGGTAGATCGGATCATGGCCCTGCGGCCGCGGCGGGTGTTGGAGATCGGCGTGGGCTCCGGACTGGTGTTGTCGCAGATTGCCCCGGTGTGTGAGCGCTACGTGGCCACCGATATTTCCGCGGTGGTTATCGACAGGCTGGCCCGCACACTCGAGGACTTGCAGATCCCGTGGCGTGATCGGGTAGAGCTGCTGACCCGACCGGCTCACGTCACTGAGGCACTGCCAGAGGGCGGCTTCGACACGATCATTCTCAACTCGGTCGTGCAGTACTTCCCTAACGCGGGATATCTGGGTGACCTCATCAACAACGCCATGGATCTGCTGGCTCCAGGCGGTTCTCTGTTTATCGGTGATGTGCGAAACCACAGCCTGCAGAGCGCGTTCCAAACCGGGGTCGCGCTGGCCCGCACCACTTCCATTGACGCCGCCGAGATCCGTCAGCGAGTCCAGTCCGCAATGCTCGGAGAGCCCGAATTACTGCTTGCCCCAGAGTTTTTCACTGCCCTCGCCGCCGCTCATGCTTCGGTGGCCGGAGTTGACGTCGAAGTCAAACGCGGATTTGCCGACAACGAACTCAACCGGTATCGCTACGACGTCGTCTTCTACAAAGCTCCTGCCCCGGTGCGCTCACTGGCCGGCGCACCCACCTGGTCCTGGACCGATTGCGCTGGCCTCGACGGCCTGCGCACGCGGCTGTTAGCCGAACGTCCGGCCACGGTCCGCGTCACCGACATACCCCGCGCGGGAGTGATCAGCGACGTCCGCATCGAACGAGGCCTTGCCGCCGGGCTGCCCCCGGGCGAGGCAGTCGTCGAAGCCGGCAGCTGGAACGCGGACGTCGTCCCCGAAGAATTGCACCGCATCGGTGACACCACCGGATACCACGTCGCCGTCACTTGGGGAGCCCAACGGGGCACCCTGGATGCCGTCTTCATCGCCCCCAGCGACGGCGGTACCCAGCACGCCCCACCGCTGACCGATCTCTACCTGGCCTCCGCCGGGGCAGACCAAAGCAGGGTCAAATCCAACGACCCCAACACCAACACCAAACTCGGCGCGGTGCGCCAACGGTTGAGCGCGCGGTTGCCCGAATACATGGTGCCGACGCAGATTTTGGTGCTCGAGGAGTTCCCGTTGACCGCCTCGGGCAAGCTCGACCGCAAAGCGTTGCCCGCACCGTTATTTGCCGGCGCACCGTTTAGGGCGCCACATACGGAGACCGAGAAAGTTGTCGCCGAGGCGTTCGCCGAGGTGTTGGGCGTGAACCGCGTTGGCCTTGACGACGACTTCTTCGCAATGGGTGGCGATTCCCTGATAGCCACCCGGGCGAGCGCGCGGCTGCAGTTGAGGTTGGGCAGGGAAGTGCCGGTGCGGTATCTGTTCGACGCGTCCACGGTCGGAGGCCTCGCGCAGTACCTGGACCGGAATCGTGGCGGCACTGCTCGCCCACCGGTGCGACCGATGTCGCGCCCGGCACGAATCCCACTGTCGTATGCCCAGAGCCGGCTGTGGTTCATCGATCAGTTGCAGGGCCCGTCGCCGGTGTACAACATGCCCGCAGCGCTGCGGTTGTGCGGGCGGCTTGATGCCGACGCACTGGGTGCGGCGGTGGGTGATTTGGTGGATCGCCATGAGAGTTTGCGGACTCTGTTCACGGTGCACGAGGGGACACCCGTGCAGGTGGTGGTGCCCGGTGAGCAGGCCGACTTTGGGTGGGACGTCGTAGATGCCACTGGCTGGCCGACGACCCGGCTGGATGAGGCAATCGGCGCGGCGGTGCGCTACACGTTTGATCTGGCTAGCGAAATCCCGTTGCGCGCCTGGCTTTTCCGCGTGGCCGACGACGAACACGTGTTGGTGGTCGTGGTGCACCATATCGCGGCGGACGGCTGGTCTATCGCCCCGCTGGCTCGCGATTTGGGTGTCGCATATGCCAGCCGATGCGCTGGGCGGGCTCCCGACTGGGCGCCGTTACCAGTTCAGTACGCCGATTACACGCTGTGGCAGCGCGAAAGCTTTGGTGATCTGGCGGATAGCGACAGCCCCATCGCTGCGCAGCTGAGCTTTTGGGAAGACACCCTGGCCGGGATGCCCGAGCGCCTGCAGCTTCCCACCGACCGGCCATATCCGCCGGTGGCAGATCAGCGCGGTGCCAATGTGGCGGTCAGCTGGGGAACAGGTCTGCAACAAAGGGTTCACCGAATTGCTCGCGAGCACAACGCCACCAGCTTCATGGTGGTTCAGACCGCCTTGGCGGTGCTGCTCGCCAAACTCAGCGCCAGCAGCGATGTGGCGGTGGGGTTCCCGGTCGCCGGGCGCCGCGACCCCGGGCTGGATGAGTTGGTGGGTTTCTTCGTCAACACCTTGGTGCTACGTGTCGATCTGGCCGGTGATCCCACTGTCGCTGAGTTGCTGGCACAGGTCCGGCGGCGCAGCCTGGCCGCCTACGAACACCAAGACGTGCCTTTCGAGCTGCTCGTAGATCGACTCAAGCCCACGCGATCGCTCACCCATTCCCCCCTGATCCAGGTGGCGTTGACCTGGCAGAATCTGCCCTGGCAGCAAGGCGACGCCGCCGGACTTACCTTTGGTGATCTGCGGGCCACACAGCTGCGGGTGGACACCCAGACCGCCCGCATGGATTTGGCGTTTTCGTTGGCCGAACGCTTCACCGAGGACGGTGAGCCTGCTGGGATCGGCGGAACGGTGGAGTTTCGTACCGACGTGTTCGATGCGGTCAGTATCGAGCTGCTGATCGCCCGGTTGGAGCGGGTGCTGGCGGCGATGAGCGCCGATCCCGCGCGGCGATTGTCGTCAATGGATGTGGTGGATGCGGCTGAGCGCGACCGGTTGGAGCAGTGGGGCAACCGGGCGGCGCTGACCCGGCCCGCGCCCGTGCCGGTGTCGGTGCCAGCGCTGTTCGGCGCGCAGGTGGCGCGCGCACCGCATGCGGTGGCAATCCGCTGCGGGCAGAGTTCGTGGACCTACCGCGAGTTGGATGAGGCGTCGAATCGGTTGGCGCATGTGTTGGCCGGCCGGGGTGTGGGTCCGGGCGAGTGTGTGGCGTTGCTGTTCAACCGTTCGTTTGAGGCGGTCGTGGCGATGTTGGCGGTACTCAAGGCGGGTGCGGCTTATTTACCGATGGACCCGGCGGCGCCGGCAGCGCGGATCGAGTTCATGGTTGACGATGCTGGACCGGTCGTCGCGATCACCACGGCGGAGTTGGCCGATCGGCTCGACGGCCATGATGTGGCGGTCGTGGATGTTCGTGACCCCACTGTCGACACCCAGCCCGGTACGGCGTTGCCCGGGCTGGGGCCGGCCCCTGATGACCTCGCTTACCTCATTTACACCTCCGGTACCACGGGGGCGCCCAAGGGGGTGGCGGTCACTCACCACAACGTGACTTATTTGGCGGAGTCGTTGCCCACTGCGCTGTCGTTGCCCGGAGTGTGGACGCAGTGTCATTCCTATGCGTTCGACTTCTCGGTGTGGGAGATCTGGGGTGCGTTGCTGCGGGGTGGCCGGTTGGTGGTGGTGCCGGAAGAGATAACGGGCGCACCCGATGACTTCCACGCCCTGCTGGTCGCCGAAGGGGTGAACGTCTTGACCCAGACCCCCTCGGCGGTGGCGGTGCTGTCCCCGCAGGGGTTGGGGTCGACGGCGTTGCTGCTCGGCGGGGAGGCGTGTCCGCCGGAGGTGGTGCAGCGCTGGGCGCCGGGGAGGGTGGTGGTCAACGCCTATGGCCCGACCGAGGCCACGGTTTATGTGGCGATCAGCGCACCGTTGTCAGCGGGGACCAAGGTAGTGCCGATCGGGTCGCCGGTGTTGGGGGCGGCGTTGTTTGTGCTCGACGGGTGGTTGCGGGCGGTGCCCGCCGGTGTCGTGGGTGAGTTGTATGTCGCCGGTGCCCGCGTGGGGGTGGGCTATGTGGGCCGGACGGGGTTGACCGGGTCGCGGTTTGTGGCGTGTCCCTTCGGCGGTCCGGGGACCCGGATGTATCGCACTGGGGATTTGGTGCGTTGGGGCGGTGATGGGCAGCTGCAGTATGTGGGCCGAGCTGATGACCAGGTCAAGATCCGCGGGTATCGCATTGAATTGGGTGAAGTCCAGGCGGCGCTGGCCGGCCTTCCTGGGGTGGGGCAGGCGGTGGTGGTCGCCCGCGAGGAGCGCCCCGGTGATAAGCGCCTGGTCAGCTATGTCACCGGGACAGCCGAGCCCGGCGAGATCCGCGCACAGTTGGGCGAGCGGTTGCCGGCGTACATGATGCCGGCGGCAATCGTGGTGGTGGAAGCGCTGCCAGTGACCACCAGCGGCAAAGTGGACACCCGCGCCCTGCCCGCCCCGGAATACCGGGACCTCGACCGGTATCACCCCCCGAGCAACGCGATCGAGGACATGTTGGCCGGTATCTACGCCCAGGTGCTGGGCCTGGACCGGGTCGGGGCCGATGACTCGTTCTTCGAATTGGGTGGGGATTCCCTGGCTGCGATGCGTCTGGTCGCCGCGGTCAATGCCGGCCTGGGTGCAAACCTGGCGGTGCGTGCGGTGTTCGAGACGCCTACGGTTGCCGGGTTGGCGCCCCGTGTCGGGGCGGAGGCAGGCCGGTTTGAACCGTTGGTGGCCACAGCGCGACCCGAAGTGGTGCCATTGTCGTTCGCCCAGAACCGGCTGTGGTTCATCGACCAGTTGCAGGGTCCTTCACCGATCTACAACATCCCTGTGTCATTTCGACTGCGAGGGCCGCTTGACACCGAGGCATTGGGTGCGGCGCTGGCCGATGTGATCGGTCGCCATGAGAGCCTGCGCACGCTGTTCCCGGCCGTCGACGGGATACCCCGCCAGCTGGTGGTGCCCGCCGAGCGCGCCGACTTCGGCTGGGAGATCGTTGATACCAGCGATTGGCCGCCGGCCCGGCTGGCCGAGGCCATCGACACCGCGGTCCGGTACACGTTTGACCTGTCTGCCGAAATCCCGCTGCACGCAACGCTTTTCCATGTCGGCGACGACGAGCACGTGCTGGTAGTGGTGGTACACCACATCGCCGCCGACGGCTGGTCGATCGCCCCGCTGGTGCGTGACCTGGGGGTGGCTTACGCCAGCCGGTGCGCGGGCAAAGCCCCCGGATGGGCGCCATTGGCGGTTCAGTATGTCGATTACGCCCTGTGGCAGCGCGGGCAGCTGGGCAGTCTCGAGGATGGCCACAGCCTGATCGCCGCGCAGCTGGCGTATTGGGAGAACGCCCTCGCCGGCATGCCCGATCGCCTGCAGCTGCCCACCGACCGACCCTACCCACCGGTGGCTAATCTGCTTGGCGCCAGTGTGGCGGTGCACTGGCCGGCTCAGCTACAGCAGCAAGTGACGCTGGTGGCTCGTGAGCACAACGCGACCAGTTTCATGTTGATCCAGGCCGCGCTGGCGGTGCTGCTGGCCAAGCTCAGCGCGAGCGCAGATGTAGCGGTTGGGTTCCCCATCGCAGGGCGGCGGGACCCCGCCCTTTATGACCTGGTTGGCTTCTTCGTCAACACCTTGGTGCTGCGGGTCGATTTGACCGGAGATCCCAGCCTGGCCGAATTGCTGGCCCAAGTGCGTGGGCGCAGCCTGGCCGCCTACGAGCACCAAGACGTGCCCTTTGAACTGCTCGTTGAGCGGCTTAACCCGACCCGCAGCCTTACCCATCACCCACTGGTGCAGGTGGCGTTGGCTTGGCAGAACTTCGGCGGCCAGGACACTACGAACCTCGGCGCCGGATTCGCGTCGGGTGACCTGCAGATCGCGCCGCTGTCGGTGGACACCCACAGCGCGCGCATGGACCTGACCTTTTCGCTGGCCGAACGCTGGACCGAGGGCGGTGAACCCGCCGGGATCGGGGGCGCGGTGGAATTCCGCACCGATGTGTTCGACGTAAAAACCATCGAAGCGCTGATCAAACGGTTGGAGCGGGTACTGGTGGCGATCACTGCCGACCCCAGCCGGCGATTGTCGTCAGTGGATCTGCTCGATGAGGCTGACCACGCTCGCCTCGACGAACTCGGCAACCGGGCAGTATTGGCCCAGCCCAGACCGCGGACGGCGGTGTCCATTCCGGCGTTGTTCGCCGCGCAGGTCGAGCGAGCCCCAGACGCGGTGGCAACGGTCTGCGGCGATCGTGCGTGGACCTACCGCGAACTGGAGGACACCGCTAACCGGTTGGCGCACCTGCTGGCCGACCATGGTGCGGGCCCCGGGCAATGTGTGGCATTGCTGCTTTCCCGGTCCGTCGAGGCGATCGCGGCGATCTTGGCGGTACTCAAAACCGGCGCCGCCTACGTCCCGGTCGACCCGGCGCTGCCGGAGGCCCGGATCGGATTCATCCTCGCCGACGCCACACCCATCGCCGCGGTCACCACCGCGGCCCTGCGGTCCCGGCTGGACGGGCATGACATACCGGTGGTCGATGTCCATGACGACGCTGTGCAGAGCCAACCTAGTACGGCACTACCGACGCCGGCCCCTGATGACCTCGCCCACATCATTTACACCTCCGGCACCACGGGGGTGCCCAAGGGCGTGGCAGTGACCCATCACAATGTGGCCCAGCTGTTCGATTCGCTGAATGCGGGCATTGAGTTGGTGCCGGGGCAGGTGTGGACACAGTTTCACTCCTTGGCCTTCGACTTTTCGGTGTGGGAAATTTGGGGCGCGTTGCTGCACGGGGGTCGGCTGGTTGTGGTGCCCGAAGAGGTGACGCGCTCACCGGAGGACTTCCACGACCTGCTGATTGCGGAACGGGTCAGCGTGTTGACCCAGACTCCATCGGCTGTGGGAATGCTCTCGCCTGAGGGGTTGGGGCCGGCCGCGTTGGTCATCGGCGCTGAGCCGTGCCCGGCCGAGCTGGTGGATCGCTGGGCGCCGGGCCGCGTGATGATCAACGTCTACGGGCCGACCGAAACGACGATGTGGGCGTCTAAGAGCGCGCCGTTGACTGCGGGGTCAGGGTCGCCGCCGGTTGGCTCGCCGGTGCCGGGGGCTGCCTTCTTCGTGCTGGATGCGTGGTTGCGGCCGGTCCCCTCCGGTGTGGTGGGCGAGTTGTATGTGGCCGGCAGAGGGGTGGGCTGCGGCTATTGGCGTCGGTCGGGGTTGACCGCGTCGCGGTTCGTGGCGTGTCCGTTCGCAGGCGCGGACGGTGCCGGAGCGCAGGGGCACCGGATGTATCGGACCGGGGATCTGGTGCGGTGGCGCGCCGACGGGCAACTGGACTATCTGGGACGCGCTGACGAACAGGTCAAGATACGTGGGTATCGCATCGAACTCGGTGAAGTTCAGGCTGCGCTGGCAGCGCTGGACGGGGTGGATCAGGCAGTGGTAATCGCCCGCGAGGACGGGTCCGGCGGCAGACGTCTGGTGGGCTACATCACGGGCAACGCCCACCCGGCCGAGACCCGCGCCGCGCTGGCCACTCGCCTACCGGCATACATGATCCCCGCGGCGGTAGTGGCGCTTGACGCATTGCCATTGACGGTCAACGGGAAACTCGACAGACGCGCCCTGCCTGCACCGGAATATGACGGCACCAATGGTTATCGGGCCCCCGCCACTCCTACTGAGGAGACGCTCGCCGGCATCTACGCTGAAGTGCTCGGGCTGGAGCGGGTCGGGGTCGACGACTCGTTCTTCGACCTAGGCGGGGATTCGCTTTCGGCGATGCGAGTGGTCGCCGAAATCAATAAGCGCCTGGATGCCGACCTCGCGGTGCGCACCTTGTTCCACGCCCCGTCGGTTCGAAGCTTGAGCCGGCAGTTGGGTACAGGTGCCAGCCAGCTCGACATAGTCCCCGTCGAGGTCCTCAAAGAGGGCGCTGATCTTCCGCTGTTTTGCATCCATCCCGGGGGCGGGATGAGTTGGCCGTATCAGCGTCTTAGTAATTACCTCGACTGCCCCATCATTGGAATTCAACAACTTTTAGTGGACGACGCCCAGACAATTCCCGATATGGCGAAGAATTACGCCGACAGGATACAAAAGGTTGATCCTAACGGGCCTTACAACGTTCTGGGCTGGTCTTTTGGAGGGCTCGTCGCTCACGAAGTCGCCATTGAGCTTCAGCAACGTGGATGCGCAATCGCACGCCTTATCCTGTTCGACGCTCAGCTGAGTCTCGATGGCGCGAGCGTGCCGACCCATCCCTTAGAGGACAGGCAGATGCTGGAAGAAATTCTGCGGTTTTATGGCATAGATGTTCCCGGGCAGGAAGAGCCGCTCAACGCCGATCAGATAGAAAAATTAATGCTCGAACGAGGGATCAAAGACTTCCCTAGATATAAACGGCTTGTTGATTGGATAATCCAAAACTTTAATAAGAACATGGAGTTACAACGAGCTCACGAACCTCGCATTTTCGACGGTGATCTGACCATATTCTCTGCGGTGGGCACGGAGAGCGATCGCGGTTCATATCTTATTGAGACTTGGCAGCCGTACGTCGCCGGCGACATTACAGAGTATCCGGTCGACTGCGCACATGAGAATATGTTGACTATCGAATCGCTCAGCCTGTACGGCGAACAACTCAGACTTCTTTTAGGACCGTAGATCGCCGTTGCTGCGCGGCACACCGGCGGTGAACGTCGCAGCATTCGATGCAAGGCTGGTTGTCACGAAATTGGGTCAACCCGCCGGGGTTCGCGGTGCTTTGCGTTCCAGTCGCTTTCAAGTTTCCGGACTCGCCTTGCCTCTTTCCATAACCAGGCCCCGCCAGTCGCAATGGCCAGCAGCGCGGTGACAGCGGTGATGAGCCCGGCCTGATATTGCCGGTGGGCCAAGCTCGCAAGGCAGATCCCATATGCCACCAAGCCAACCGTCATCAGAAGCAGCGCAGGCTCTTTGGCCGGACTCTTCAGCGCCTGCCCCACTAGCGGGCGGCTGGTCCGCTGGTGGTCCACAGGATCGATAGAGGTGAGATAGCGCATAAGGCCTCCTCAGCTGTAGACGCTACTCACCCATGATCACGAAAACAATGACTGCAGGTCACTATTTCCGTCCGAAATCTTCTGCCTCCGCGACGCGATTACGGACGGCCCGGGACACCGGGCAGACCGTCTTGAATGTCATGCAGATTCCCTTGAATGCCTTGCAATTTACGCTCGATGGCCTGCAGATCAGAGAGCGTGTTCTGATAGGCCGGCGAGATCTGGTCCGGCGTCGTTGGCCGAGATTGTGGGCAGTAGGAGGCGATGGCCCCCGCGGTTACGGCGGTACTTTGATCGGCATCCCATACAGATGTTCGTTGCACGAAGCCGACTGCGTCTGCGAAGTTCGGTTGGTGCGCCAGGAAGTCGCACACCGCATGTCCTTGGGCCATCACGTAGTCCTGGCTGGGAACTGGCACGCCTTCCTGTTTCAGCACGGAGATGAACGCCGCGTCAACTGCGTTGATCGCTGGAGCGGACGGCTTCGGCGCGGCCGGTGTGGAGGGCGCGGCCGGCGTGACGGGTGCGGCCGACGGCGGGCTCTCCTCCGACTGCGCCGATGGACCTTGGCGGTGGAGCACGAACATCACCACCACCGCGGAGACCACGGCCACCAGAGACAGCGGTAATGCCGCGAAAAGACCGAAGCGGCGCAGCGCAGCGACCTTATGTCGCCGAGGCACCATGGCGCGGAGTCTGCTGGCGCGCGACCGGGCGGCGGTGACGACCTCGGTCTCCAAGGCGTCGAACAAGTCGAGCTCAGAGGTCCCAGCGCCGTGGGCCAAGATCTCGTCGAGCAATTGGTCGGCCTCCACGATCGAGGGCCGACCGCCCTGCTCGCGGATCGCCTGGCGCCGCAGCGCGATGAGCCGCAATTCCGAGTCGATCTTCTCGCGGTCGCGCATACCAATCAGTTTGAGAGTGCCACGCAATTGTGACAACTCCCTGCGAAAAAACGACCGTCACATCATTGATGTCCCAGGCTCCGATGCGACAGACTCGCGGTGACCAACAAAACCGGAGCCATGAAACTCGACATTGGACGGACGTGATCACCGTGACTCGTGACCGGCGCACCGCACCACTCGTCGTCGGCGCGATCGTGTGGGGGCTCGCTGGGTGTTCCGCGCACCCGACGGCCGCGACCGGACCCACCACAGCCGCACGCGTCGCCGAGGCTCCGGCGCCGACGACGCGGATGGTGCCCGCCGACCAGGCGACTGGAGGTGCACAGCCTCGCCTGGCGCCGGACCCCGCGCAGTTGGCCGACGACCTGGTGGCCGACGAGCGCGCGCTGCGTGATCCAGGGACACCGGACCCGGCGCTGACGGCGGCAGCACATCGCGAGCAGGCGGCCTACCGCGCCATTGGGCGCCACCCCGAATGGGATGCCATCACGCGCCCGCGGATCCCCCCGGAGTTGCTCGATGTCTACAACCGCAATGTTGAAGCCCGCCGCCAACTCACCGCGCTGACCCCGGTGCGCGCAACCCTTCCGGCATGGCGCATCGTGGCGCCGGCACCGGCCGACGAGCTGATGAACTACTACCACCAGGCGGAGTCCGAATCCGGTGTCAGTTGGAACTACCTGGCTGCGATCAATTTCGTGGAGTCCCGCTTCGGCAGCATCGCCGGTGCGAGCACCGCCGGCGCCCAGGGACCCATGCAGTTTTTGCCCTCGACGTTCGCCGGCTACGGCCAAGGTGGCGACATCCACTCGCCCCACGACAGCATCCTGGCGGCGGGACGCTACCTGGCCGCCAATGGCTTCGCCAGCGACCGGGATCACGCCATCTACGGCTACAACCACGCCCACGAATATGTTCGTGCCGTCGACGACTACGCGGCGCTGATGGCCGACGATCCCGCGACGTTCGCCGCGTATTACCGATGGGACGTCTACTGCCTGACGACGGCGGGCGATGTGTTGCTTCCCATCGGGTACGACGCGTCCGCGCCGATCCCGGCCGCCGATTATGTGGCGGCCCACCCGCAGTAATCCGCCTAGACGTATTTGCGGGCAATGTCTCGCAGATGCGAACGCAGGTCTTGACCGGTGGCCCTTTCCAGTCTGATGCCCAGCTCGCCGGCGAGATTAACGAAGCCCATCAACAGCATGAGCTCGCCGTGGGGCTCGCCAACGTTCTCGACCAACCGGCTCCAGGCGAAGTCTGGGTCGCTCTCGGATGACCAGGCCGTCATGACCTCGATGGCTCGGCGAACGTTCTCCTTCACGTCCATGCCCGCAGCCTGCCATGGCGGCGCTGCCCGCGCGGGGTCGAGACGGCGCGGTAAACGCGTCAGCGGGCGCGCCGATTTATGGTCGCGCCCGCTGACGGTTTCACGGCGATCGGTACGGATCAGTACAGCGGCACCCACACACCGAAGAACCAGTAGCCCCAACCCCCGTACTGCCAGTTGAAGACCGGGATGACGGTGAAGGTGTTGTAGTTGAAAGGTCCGAAGTCGCGCCGTGCCAGAGCAATGTCACGCGGTGGACCGTCCCAAGGCCGGTTCCAGCCTCCCGGAGGCGGCGGACCGTTCCAGCCACCTGGAGGCGGCGGGCCGTCCCAGTGAGGCGGCGGGTGGCCCGGAGCGGGGCCATCGTTCCAGCCGTATCCGTGCTGCCGCGGTGGCGGGGGCGCGCCGCGGCCCGGGAGGCTGAATTGGACATCCGGACCGCTGGGGCCACCGATTTGTGCGCTGGCGGTGACCAAGTCGTGGCGCGGAATGTACGGCGGGTGCGGAGGCTGCGTCGCCGGCGGGTTCAGCGTCTCGTACCGCTGCCTGTTGTTCGGCGGTGGGTTCTGGGTGTTTGCCGGCGCATTCGTCTGCCCGCCCTGCGCCGGAGGGTTTTGGCCGTGCTCGTTGGGCGGGTTGGTCTGACCGCCCTGCGGCGGGTATTGACCGTGTTCATTGGGCGGCGTGTTCTGCCCCGTCTGGCCGGGGTTCTGACCATGCTGGTTGGGCTCTGGGGTGTTCGGGCCACCCTGCGGCGGGTTCGTCTGACCACCCTGCGCCGGCGGACTGTTGTGACCGCCCTGTGCCGGCGGAGTATTTCCGCCACCCGCCTGACCGCCGGGGCCGCCCGGCCCGCCGCCCGATCCGCCTGGCTGACCGCCCGGTCCACCCGGCTGGCCGCCCGGTCCACCCGGCTGACCGCCCGGTCCACCCGGCTGGCCGCCCGGTCCACCCGGCTGGCCGCCGGGCCCGCCGGGGTTGCCCCCGCCGCCACCGCCGCCGTGGCAGTTCGGGCACGGGGGTGGTGGGTCGAGCGGAGCGGAGTAGGCCGATGCGGCATTCAGCGTGGAGATGCTCAGACCGGCAGCCAACGCGGCAGCGCTGACGACACGTTTCATAGACATAGCTGCGTCCCCTCTTGGGTGTCGTGGGCCTGCACTACGGGCAGGTGAGGTCCAACTCGAACGGCTTGGTTACCTGCTGCGGTTGTTGCGGGTTGCTCATGTCGGTGCCGGTAGCGGTCCCCTTGATCGCCCAGTCCTTGCCGTTGACCGCGGCCCCCGCGTTACCGCTTTGGTTCGGCGCAGCGTCGGAGAAGCCGAGCGCGACGCCGTTGACGGTGCCCAGCCCGACGGAGTGCACCAAAGGCGGATTTCCATTGCTGACCACGGCACCGAGGCCGGCGGTCGGGTCACCTATGCCGATGTTGATGTTGTCACCGGCGGCGGTGCAGGTGACCTGCCCGCTGATGTTTTGATTCTGCCCATCGACGGTGAGCACCGGTCCGGCCGCTGCCGCCGCAGATGACGACGGCGAGCCCGACGATCCGGTGCTGGACTTGTTGCTCGAACATCCGGCACTGGCCGCGACCATAAGGGCCACGGCGGCCACACCGGCCACGATCCCACGCTTCACTACTGCTTCCCTTCGTGTCGCTGGTTCCGCTGCTGCCTCGTTACCTCGGCCGCGTCAACACAGCTGGACTACCCGGGCCGTCGGAACGACGCGTCGCGGCCGGTCCACCTGATACCCGGTAACCCGGACTTGCAAACGCCAACTCGCGTGCCGCTGGCCGGTTCAGCCACCGCCGGCAAGCGCCTCTTCACGGAAGCACACGAAGCCCCCATCTGCCCAGCAGCGGATTGATGAGCATGAAGTAGGTCGTGTAGTCGTCACCGTCCGGCGATGACATCAGCAGACCGACCGCGCTGACGGTGCCGTCCGGGTTCATCACGAAACCCGGGCTGCCACTGTCACCGTCGAGGCTGAACACGCTGGCCTCGACGACGTCACCATCGATGCTTTTGATGACACCACACGTCTCGCCGGTCACCGCGCCGATCTTGCAGAATGGCATGCCGGGCTGAATTTGCTGACGGCTCAACACATCACGAACTCGATACCTGCCGCCGACGTCGCCCACCGGCATCCCGACACTGGGCTCCAGACGGATGATCGCGGCGTCTCGCTTATCACCGTCGTGCTCGCTGGCGGAGATCTTGCCGAGGGGAGCGTCGTTGCCGTACGTCCATTCGGCGCCGTCGTGCGAGTCGCAGTGCCCGCTCGTCATCAGATAGTAGCTGCCGTCGGATCCCTGCGCTGCGAATCCTGCTGTGCACCTGCCGGATTCATGATCGACTCCGATGCCCGGCGCGGGTGGCGGCGACGGCAGAGCCGGGGGCGGCGCTGCCAGAGCGGTTTTCGCCACCGCTGTTGCGGCCACCATCAGAGCCCCCAGCAGCCTCAACAACCGCAACCACCGCATGGTCACGCCGTCCTCCTCTGCTTGCGCCGGCCAGATAATAGCAGTGTTGCCGACCTGAAATGAGCTGGCGACCAATCCGTTCCGCGCACGCAGGTCATCCGGCGTCAACGTGGCGGGTAAGGAAGTCCAGCACGGCGTCGGCAAAGATGTCGTTGCGATCGCCGGCCACCATGTGTCCCGCGCCGCGGACATCGGTGAATTCGACTTGCGGGAAACGCGCGAGGAATTCGTCGGCGCGCTCTTGGCTGACCAGGTCGCTCATCTGACCGCGGACCAGCAGAATGGGCACCCCTCCGCGCAGGATGGCCGCCACGGCGGCGTGCATCCGGTCGGGGTCGGTTACCTCGAAAGGAGGGAAAGCGGCAGTGCCGCTAATGAATTGGGGATCCCAATGCCAGTACCAACGATCACCGCGGCGGCGCAGGTTGGTGGTCAGGCCTGCCAAATCGGTTGGTCGCGGCCGGTGCGGATTGTATTCGGCGATCGCGTCGGCGACTTCGTCGAGTGAGCTGAAACCCGACTCCACCCGGTCGGCCATGAAGGCATGTATCCGGTTGGCCCCGGACTGGTCCATGTTCGGCACGATGTCCACCAACACGACAGCACTGGCGATGCCGGGGGACAGCTCCCCGGCGAGCAGCATCGACGTGAACCCACCCAGGGAAGCACCGACCAACACCGGCTGCGGGGGCAGCGTGCGCAGCACCTCTTGGACGTCGGCGGCGAAACTGACGACGCGGTAATCACCGTCGTCGGACCAATCCGATTCGCCGTGGCCGCGGAGGTCGACGGTGACGGCTTGCCACCCCCGCGCGGCGACAGCGGCGGCCGCCTTGCCCCAGGATCGGCGGGTTTGTCCGCCGCCGTGCAAGAAGACCACCGCGCGCGCCTGCGCATCCCCCAAACGGTCAGCGACGATCTGCACCCCGCCGGGGCCCTGGATCGTAAACGGTTCAGCTGCCGCGGGCACCAGGTGATACTAAGGCGCCCCACACGAAGAGCTCGCGTTGGCTTAACGTCAGTTGCATGCCGCGGCGTCAATTTTTAAGGTGTCGGGCGCTGCCGGCGCCACCCGGACTCGGACCGCAGGCAAGGAGAACGCATGCATCTTGACGAGTACATGTCGTTGGATGCGATCGCTCTGGCCGAGCTGGTCGAGCGCAAGCAGGTCACCCCGACCGAGCTGCTCGCATTGGCACGGGAACGAGCGGACGCGGTTAATCCTCGGCTCAACGCCATCGTCCGTCGGCTCGACGAAGTCGCCGACCGGCAAGCCGCCGATCCGCATTTGAGCGGACCGCTCGCCGGCGTGCCGTTTCTGATCAAAGACCTGGGCCAGGAATACCGCGGCTTTGCGACTTCGTGCGGGTCCCGCTCGCTTGCCCACGACGTGGCCGACCGGCATGCACTGGTCACCCAACGTTTCCTGAACGCGGGCCTGGTGGTCTTCGGGAAGACCAATACCCCGGAGTTCGGGGCCAAGGGCGTGACGGAACCCGACTACTGGGGCCCGGCGCGCAACCCGTGGAACACCCGGCACACGCCCGGCGGTTCCTCGGGTGGATCCGGGGCGGCCGTGGCGGCGGGCATCGTGCCTGCCGCCGGGGGCGGCGACGGCGGCGGGTCTATCCGCATCCCCGCCGCCTGCAACGGGCTGGTCGGCCTCAAGCCCAGCCGGGGGTTGGCGCCCTACGGCCCGCAGACGGGTGAACAGATGCTGGGCATGGCGACGCAGGGAGTCGTGTCACGCACCGTGCGCGACAGTGCCGCGCTACTCGACGCGATCGTCGGACCCGATCCGAGCGCGGCATACCGAGTTGCGCTGCCCGACATGCCATTTGGTGAGCAGATCAGGCATCACCCGGGGCCGCTGAAAATCGGCTACTCGGCACGATCGGCCATCAACGCTCGGCCGGATCGCGAGGCCGTTGCGGCGGTGGAAAAGGCAGCCGAGCTCCTTCGCGAACTGGGCCATCAGGTCGAGGAGGTTGCACCGCCCTACGACGACGCCGCGTTGGGGCGCGACTTTCTGACCATCTGGTTCGGCCAACTACACCAGCAAGTTGCCGACATCAAACAACGAACCGGTGCCCGCGACAGCGACTTTGAGGCCGATACGTTGGCCATCGCGGAGCTCGGCCGGTCCGGCGGTGTGCTGCCGGTCATGTCCGCTCTAGAAAACCGGAATGACTACATCCAATCCCTGGCCGCGTTTCACGCCAGCTATGACTTCTTTTTGACACCGACCCTGGCCACCCCGCCCATTGCGGTCGGTGCCACGACGACGTCGCCCGTGCTGCAGCGGCTGGCCCGGCTGATCAGCAAGGTCCGGGCCGGAAAACTCATGGGACTCAGCGGAATCCTCGACGACCTCATCCAGGAGAGTTTGGGTTGGGTGCCGTATACGCAACTCGCCAACCTCACCGGTCGTCCGGCAATCAGTGTGCCGCTGCACTGGACGGATGCCGGACTGCCGCTGGGTGTCCAGTTCGTAGGGAGACTGGGCGCAGACGGTGATCTGCTGCAGCTTGCCGCGCAACTCGAAGAGGCGCAGCCCTGGGCCCACCGCCATCCCGCGCCCGCGGCAGCGAATTAGCGTGTCGGTGAACGGCTTTCGCCGCCTGCCCCCGTGTCATCGGTACCGCGTTGGCCCCGCCACATGCTGGCAAAGCGCCGGGCGATGTCGCCGAGCCGACCGCCTCGATGCTGTGACGCCTTGATGTGCCCCAGGGTTTCTCGTCCCTCGCTCGCATAGTCCTTGACGGTTTCGTCGCCTTCCTCGGCACGCATGTCTTCTCCAATCGTGTTCGCTAGTCCGGCGCCTGACGCTCGGGTGGTTCGGAAGGCGTCAAGCGCTCGGGGCGGTTTTCCTGGTGTGAGCCGTTCGGGCGTTTCCGTCGGCGTGACCCGCTCCGGGTCTCGCCGGGCGCACCCTGCTTCGATGGCTGCTAGGAATCTCCCGGCCGCTCCACCGAAAGCGGTCTGAGGCATGTGTCGAACATGCTCAGTCCTCCGCTCGGCTCAGGGCCGCGTACCCGCCGTACCGGGGACCCCAAACGCCCGCGGCGATACCCGGCCGGGCCGGGACGGCGACCTGTGCCGCGCCGACGCCGCCGTGCCGGCCGCTTACACTCCAACCGTGGTCAATCCGGCGCCCCCGAGGTCGGCAGTGAACAGGGTCCCGCTGATCGTCGGCGTCGCTGTCGTGGCACTGCTTGCCGTACTCGCGATGCCCATCAAGCAGCGATGCGGTGCGCCGGGCTTTGCGTGCGCGTCGACGCTGGATAACGACGGCAACATTCGCTACTACTACGAGGTCGAGCCCGCCGGCGTCTACCTCGCAGAAATCGTCACCGGCACCAACATAGCGCTCTATTACACCTCCGGCGAGGATCTCATCAGAGCCCGCTAGCTGACGGTGGCGGTTTGCTGGCGGCCGTGATGCGCTCGGAGGCCGTCGGGCAGTATCTACTCGGTAACAACTTCGGCTCGATCCGGGCAGCGGCGTGGCCGGCTTGAGACCTTCACGAGACCGCCGCGCGCGCGTTCGCGCGGAACATGCTGGTAGAGCGGGTGTGACGAGCCCGAATCGCCCCTGGTCGGCCCAGCAAACGCGCCAGCGCCAGCCGTGTGACGGGTGCTCTCGATTGGAGGCTTCACGGCAAGCTAACGCATACTTGGGACCATGCTTGAAGCGACATCGCCGCACAGCACCGTTGCGGTGCGTGGTGATGTGCTGGGCGTGGGCAGAGGTTTGTGATGGCCCGCTCGGGCGGCGCGCATCGCCGCCATCGAGCCGTCCGTCGACCCTCCCGATTCCGCAAGGGGCTGACGCGCACCCTGGGCGCGCTCGTCTCCGTGGCGGCCGTGGGGCTCACCGGAGCGGGGTACTACGTGGCGCACGGTGCGCTGGGCGGTATCACCGTGTCGAACGCTCTGCTGCCCGACGATCCCCGCTCCAGCGGCGACAACATGAACATCCTGCTGATCGGGCTGGACTCGCGTAAAGACCAGGACGGCAACGACCTCCCCAACTCGATCCTGAAGCATCTGCACGCCGGCGATTCCGATGACGGCGGCTACAACACCAACACGATGATCCTGGTGCACGTCAGCGCCGACAACAGAGTCGTTGCCTTCTCGATCCCTCGCGACGACTGGGTGCCTTTCTCCGGCGTCCCGGGGTACAACCACATCAAGATCAAAGAGGCGTACGGGCTGACCAAACAGTACGTCGCCCAAAAGCTGGCCAACCAGGGCGACATCACCCAGAAGGAACTCGAAACCAAGGGCCGCGAGGCCGGTCGGGCGGCGACGCTGCGCGCGGTGCGGAATCTGACCGGTGTGCCCATCGACTACTTCGCCGAGGTCAATCTGGCCGGTTTCTACGATCTGGCTCAGACCCTCGGCGGCGTCAACGTCTGCCTGAATCACCCCGTCTACGACGAATATTCCGGCGCCGACTTCCCCGCCGGGCGACAGCGGCTGGACGCGTCCGAGGCGTTGTCGTTCGTCAGGCAGCGGCACGGCCTGGAGAACGGCGATCTTGACCGCACCCACCGCCAGCAGGCGTTCATCTCGTCGGTCATGCAGGAGTTGCAGGCCGCGGGCACTTTCACCAACATCGACAAGCTGAAGAACCTGATGGCGGTGGCGCGCAAGGACGTGGTGCTCTCGGCGGGCTGGAACGACGAGATGATCCAGCGGCTCGGCGGGCTCGCCGGCGGCAACGTCGAGTTCCGGACGCTGCCGGTGGTGCGTTACGACAACATCGATGGCCAGGACGTCAACATCGTCGACCCGGCGGCGATCAAGGCCGAGGTGGCCGCGGCCATCGGCGCGGACACCTCAACGCCCGCACCGACCACCACCGCCGTGAAACCCGATCCGACCACGGTCGTCGACGTGGTCAACTCCGGCGGGATGAGCGGTCTGGCCACCGAGGTGTCGCGTGCGCTGAAAAAGAGGGGCTACACCCCGGGTCAGGTGCGCGACCGCGAGTCCGGCGACCCGACCACCACCACAGTGGAGTACGGCGCGGGTGCGCAGGCCGATGCGCGCAACCTGGCCAACCTGCTCGGCATAGACGCACCCAAACAGCCGAGCCCGGCTGTCGCGGCCGGACACATCCAACTCACCGTGGACACCAATTTCTCGATGCCCACATCCGACGAGACCCAAATGGATGACACGACGAGTACCAGCTCCAGTACGACGTCGACCAAGGCCAAGAGCTACTACTACAACGGCACGACCACGACCTATCCGACGCCCGATCAGGGAAAGCCGATCGACGGCGGCGGCGTCCCGTGCGTCAACTAGACGGTGACCGCAAGCGCGGCGAAGCCGGGCGCAGCGGGTCGGCGCCATCAGACCAGCGGTGACCGCAAGCGCGGCGAAGCCGGGCGCAGCGGGTCGGCGCCTAAAGCCCGCTAGGCGTGGGTGCCGCCATCGATGCGGATCTCGGTACCGGTGATCCACGCGCCGTCGTCGGACACCAACATGGCGATGACGCCGGCGATCGCACCAGGCTCGGCCATGCCGGCGCCGCTGGATTCGACCGTGGTGGGCAGCACCGGCATCAGCCTCGAAAACAGTGACCAGTCAGCATCTTTAGGAATATATCCGCCGGTCGCATCGGTGATGCCCGACTTGATACTGCCGGGCGCCACGCACGCTGCGCGCAGGCCCTCCTTCGCGTATTCGAGCGCCAGCGAGTGGGTGAAGGCCTGGATGCCGCCCTTGCTCGCGGCGTAGGCGGCCATGTATGGATGAGCGAACGAGGCCGACGTGGAGCTGAAGTTCACGATCGCGCTGCGGGGATTTGCCAGCAGGGTCGGTAGCGCCTCCCGGACCACCAGGAAGGTTCCGGTCAGGTTGACGCCGACGATCTGGTTCCAGAGTTCGAGGCTGGTCTCGTGGGTGTGCGCGGCCCGCAGGATGCCGGCGGCGTTGACCAGCGAGTCAAGCCCGCCCAACTGCTCGACGGCCAGGCATACCCCGTCGATCACCGAATCCTCGCTGCCGACATCCATCGGCATGGTGGTGAGCCGTTCGGCGGTGCCGGCCTCTGTCGCCCGCGCCCGGGTGTTGTCCAGGCCGTCGGCCGCGACGTCGGCGGCCGCTACGGCGGCACCCTCGTCCAATAAGCGCAGCGCGGTGGCCTGGCCGATGCCCGACGCGGCGCCCGTCACCAGGATCCGCTTGCCCTCGAGTCGCTTCATTGCATCTCCGGTTCACTCAGCGTGGCGACGGGTCAGGGTGTCACCACTCCACGCAGCGCGTCGGCGCCGTACATCTGTTCCATCATCGAGGAGTAGTCCGGGCCGCGACGCAGAATGTGTCCGCCGTCGACGTTGATGCACTGGCCGGTGATCCAGGTCGCCGCATCGCTGAGCAGGAACATGGCCAAGTTGGCGACATCCTCGACCTCGCCGACTCGCGGCAGCGGAGTGCACAGTGCGTAGTCCCCGCTGATCTCGGGTGACCGGATCACGCTGGCGTCGACCAGATCGGTGCGAATCAGCCCCGGTCGGATGCTGTTCACCCGCACCCACGACGGTCCGAGTTCGTCGGCGGCCAGCATCATCATGTGGTCGATCGCCGACTTGGTGACCCCGTACGGCCCGAACCAGCGGTGGGTGTTGCTGGCCGCGATCGAAGAGATCCCGATGAACGAGCCGCCCCCGCCACGCACCAACTCACGCGCCACATGCTTGAGCACGTACATGGTGCCGTTGACGTTGAGGTCGACGGTGTTTCGCCACGCCTCGGAGTCGGTATGGGTGATGGGTCCGACGGTCAGCGAGCCGCCCGCACAATGCACCGCGCCGTGCAGCCGACCGTGCCAGGCCGTCGCGGCGTCGACCGCGCGGACCACCTCGTCCTCGTTGGTCACGTCCGTGGGCTCGTAACGAATCGATCCGCTGCCGGGAGTTGCCTCGATCTCCTGGACGGCCGCCGCGAGGCGATCGGCGTTGCGGCCGACGATCATGACCGACGCGCCGCCCGCGACCAGCCCCGCGGCCACGCCCTTGCCGATCCCGCTGCCGCCGCCGGTGATCAGATACGTCCGGTCTTCGAAAGAAAGCTGCACCCACGCCGCCTCTCAACTGAAACAGGTTCCAGTCATCGAACCACGCGACGCTTGAGATGGTGGCGGCCTCCCCCGAAGACCGGGACCGACGCTACGGGGTGTCGCGGCGGGCCAGCTTGGTCGGCTTGGCGTTGCGCCAGTCCTCGACGTCGGGTGGCAGTCCGACCGGATACCTGTTTTCGTTGTGAGCCGCCCAGTGCGCGTGACCGAGCTCGTGAATGTGAAACGCGTGCCGTAGCGCCTCGGTGAAGCCCATCGCATCGGAGGCGGCGTTGACCGAGTCCTTGATCAGCATGGCCGCCATCGTCGGCCGCTCGGCGATGCGGCGCGCGAATTCCAGTGTCTTGTCCGCTAATTCGTCCGCGGGAAACACCTTGGACACCATGCCCAGGCGGTAGGCTTCATCGGCGTCCAGCGCATCACCGGTCAACAGTAGCTCTTTGGCCTTGCGGGGGCCGAATTCCCAAGGGTGAGCATAATATTCGACGCCGGGCATGCCCATCCGAACGCCGACCACGTCGCTGAACTTCGCATTGTCGGCAGCCACGATCAGATCGCAAGCCCAGACCAGCATCAAGCCAGCCGAGATCGCGTTGCCCTGGACCTGCGCGATGGTGATCTTGCGTAAATCCCGCCAGCGGCAAGTGTTTTGAAAGAAGTAATGCCACTCTTGCAGGTACGTCTTCTCGGCGATCGGATCCCGGGTGGCCCCGTTGATCCGGAACGTCGGGTGCTGCCCCGCGCCGGGCGCGCGCTCGGCGAGCGCCAATTCGGAGCCGAGGTCGTGTCCCGCGGAGAAGTTCTTGCCGCGCGCGGCCAGAATCACCACCCGCACGGCGTCATCGGATTCGGCACGCAGGAATGCCTCGTCGAGCTGAACCAGCAATCCGCGGCTCTGCGCGTTGTGAGCGTCGGGCCGGTTGAGCCAGATGCGGGCGATGCGGCCATCGTCCAGAGTTTCGTAGCTCACCAGCTCCTGGGCGCCGGCGTTGGCCGCCTGCGCACCCGCTTGCTCGGAGAGAGTCATTCCGCCCACCTCGCTCGTTGTCCAGCTCCGAATTGTTTACACATTACGGCCAGTGTGTAACCGGGTCCGCGCTGGGGTGATCGGTCGACGCGCCTACCGGTCACGGTCCCCCGGCGCTCTCGGGGCGGCGGCCCAGAGGCAGCAGGCGGTGGTCGCGTGTGAACACCAGCCGTACGATGCCCATCGCGACGACCACGGTGGTCGCCGCAACCGAACCCAGGATCAGAAACATCACCACGGCCTGCACCAGCACGGCCTGCAGCGGGGGCACCCCGGCGAGGATGAGACCGGTCATGGCGCCCGGCAAGAACACCAGGCCGGTGGCCTTGGTCGTTTCAATCTGCGGAGATATCCCCGAGCGCAAGGCGATTCGCAAATACGGCGACGCGGCCTGCCTCGACGGCTGTCCCAGCGCGAGGCGCGCTTCGACCTCGTCGCGCTTGTCGCGCAGCTCGTCCACCAACCGCCGAGCCACCAGCACCATTGCGGTCATCGAGTTGCCGATCATCATCCCGGCGATCGGCACCAGGGTGCGCCCCTCTAGCGGGAACACCCGCAGACCGAAGATCACCCCCAGCGTCACCAGCGCCGCGCCTGCGAACGCGGCCACGGCCAGCGGCGCGAAACGCGGCACCTCCGGCGCCCTGCGGCGGGCGACATCCCCGGCGTAGGCCACCATCCCGGCGACCCAGGCCCACGACCACCACAGCGACCGGCCCGGTTCGAACAGCAGCGTCAGCGCCCCGCCGACGAGCAGCAGCTGCACCAGTGCGCGCGCCGCGGCCCAGACCAGCTGGCGCTCCAAACCCAGCCGCCGCCACAGTGAGATCCCGGCCGCGAACGCCACCAGGATCAGCGACGTCGCCAGGCCCACCCAGCCGACTTGTCCGTTCACCACGCCACCGAACCGCCGCCGGGCTTGGAACCGACCGGGCCCAGCCCTAGACTGCGGCCGGATTCCAGGCGCAACACCCGGTCGGCCGCCCTCTGCACCTGCGCCCAGTCGTGGGTGACCCAAAGGGCCGGGGTGCCGTCGGCGGCCAGTTCGCGGACAGCGCGCTCAATGACCTCGGCGGCCTCGGTGTCGACGGCGGAGGTGGGTTCGTCCAGCAGCAACACCCGGGGCTGGGCCATCAGGGTGCGGGCCAGGCACACACGTTGCGCTTCGCCGCCCGAGAGTTCGGCCACGTCACGGTCCAACCACGATCCGGTCAGCGCCACCCGCGCCAACGTTTCCCGCATCCGCGTATCGGATGCATCCGGGTCGGCGGCCCGCAGGTTGTCGGCAACCGTGCCGGGAAATGGCGTCGGACGCTGGAAGCACATGCCCACCCGGCGCCGCAGCCACAGCGGGTCGAGGCCGGCGATGTCCGACCCGTAGAAACAGGCCCGCCCGCTCGTCGGCAGCTCCAGCCGATTGCACAGCCGGAGCAGGGTCGATTTGCCCGCGCCCGACGGTCCGAACACCGCCGTCACACCGTGCCCCGGAATGGCGGCGGTCAACCCGTCGAGGGCACGCAGCCCCCGGCGTTCCACGACGACATCAACGAACTCGAACACCACGTCGTTATCGGCGTCCTGATCGGCCACCTGCTTATCCTGCATCACCGCGGCGAGGAGTCATCGTGGCTTCGCGAGCGGCGCGGCGAGTCCCTGCAAACCAGCCATAACTGCTCCTAGAGGCCGTTAGCTGGTGAGACGGCCTGCGGCCGGTCACGCCCGTCGCCTACAGTTAAGTCATGCCTACAAAATCTGATCCTGGCGAAATCGGCGATGTCGAGCCGGTGGCCGACGACACTGCGAGCCAGGCCAGGCGGGTAGTGGCGGCGTACGCCAACGACGCCGACGAGTGCCGGGTGTTTCTGTCCATGCTCGGTATTGGACCGGCGAAACTCGACGCGTAGATGTCTCCCGGGGGAGGACGAAGCTCGAAGGCAGCGGAATTCGGGAACTCCGACTTCGTCGTGGTGGCCAACCGCCTGCCGGTGGACCAGGAGCGGCTGCCCGACGGCACCACCGCATGGAAACGCAGCCCCGGCGGACTGGTCACCGCCCTCGAGCCGCTGCTGCGTCGCCAACGTGGGGCGTGGGTCGGCTGGCCCGGAATCGTCAACGAGGAGACCGATCAGGACGGCGAGCCCATCGTCCAGGATGAGCTGGAGCTTCGGCCCGTCAAGCTGAGCGCCGACGACGTCGCCCAGTACTACGAGGGTTTCTCGAACGCCACGCTGTGGCCGCTGTATCACGACGTCATCGTCAAGCCGATCTACCACCGCGAATGGTGGGAACGCTACGTCGCCGTCAACCGCCGCTTCGCCGAAGCCACCTCGCGCGCCGCCGCAGAAGGCGCGACGGTCTGGGTGCAGGACTACCAGCTGCAGCTGGTCCCCAAGATGTTGCGCGACCTGCGGCCGGACCTGACCATCGGCTTCTTCCTGCACATCCCCTTCCCGCCGGTCGAGCTGTTCATGCAGATACCCTGGCGGACCGAGATCGTCGAGGGGCTGCTCGGCGCCGACCTGGTCGGATTTCATCTGGCCGGCGGAGCACAGAACTTCCTGTTTCTGGCCCGGCGGCTGATCGGTGTCAACACCTCGCGCGGGGCGGTGGGCGTGCGGTCACGGTACGGCGAGGTCGAACTCGAGTCCCGCGTGGTTCGGGTGGGCGCCTTTCCGATCTCCATCGACTCCAGTTCGCTCGACCAGGCGGCCCGTCACCGCGACATCAGGCGACGCGCCCGTGAGATCCGGGCCGAGCTGGGCAACCCCCGCAAGGTACTGCTCGGCGTCGACCGGCTCGACTACACCAAGGGCATCGACGTTCGGCTGAAGGCTTTTTCGGAGCTGCTAGCCGAAGGCCGCGCCAAGCGTGACGACACGGTGCTGATTCAGCTCGCGACACCCAGCCGCGAACGGGTCGACAGCTACCAGCAGCTGCGCAACGACATCGAACGCCAGGTCGGCCACATCAACGGCGAATATGGCGAAGTCGGGCATCCGGTGGTGCATTACCTACACCGGCCGGTCCCCCGCGACGAACTCATCGCATTCTTCGTCGCGGCCGACGTCATGCTCGTCACCCCGCTGCGCGACGGGATGAACCTGGTGGCCAAGGAGTATGTCGCCTGCCGCAGCGATCTCGGCGGTGCGCTCGTCCTGTCCGAATTCACGGGCGCCGCCGCCGAACTGCGGCAGGCGTATCTGGTCAATCCGCACGACCTCGAAGGCGTCAAGGACACTATCGAGGTTGCGCTCAACCAATCCACCGAAGACGGACGACGCCGGATGCGGTCACTGCGCCGCCAGGTCCTCGCTCACGACGTCGACCGCTGGGCGAGGTCGTTCCTCGATGCGCTCGCCGAATCCCGGCCCGGCGACGCCGATTAGCGCCCACGCGCAACAAGCCATGGTGCTGGCGTCCAAACGCTGTGATACTCAGATGCAGCGTCGAGCGTGAAGGAGAGGAATCACATGAAGCTCCGTCACGGGATGGCCGCGGGGGCCGGCATCTGCACGGCCGTCGCGGTCGGAATCGCACTGCAATCTTCTGAACCGGCCAAGGCGGTCGGACCTCCGGCGGACGGCACCTACAACTTCAACGAGGCTGGCGTGTCAGGGGTCAGCTGGACCATCTCGGCGCTCTGCGATCAGCCCTCGGGCACCCGCAACATGAACGACTATTCCGACCCGATCGTGTTCGCGATGAACTGTGCGCTGAACATCGTGAGTTCGACGCCTGAGCAGATCAGCGCGGCCGACAAGCAGCAGAACTTCAGCGGCCGGGCCCGGATGTCGGGCATGCTATGGACTTTCAAGGTCGACAAGCCCGATGGTGTGGCATGTCCAGGCGGGGGCTCCGGCCCCTCCACCGATACCTTTGCGTTCAGCGACGAGACGATGAGCGGCACCCACACCACGCTGCATGGCGCGGTGTGCGGGTTGCAGCCGGGAATGAAGAAGGAACCGTTCTCGCTGGCGATGGCCGGCCCGCCACCCAGTCCGATTAATCGTTACCCGTTGTACTGCAACGGCATTGCGATGTGCTACTGACTTCGGCCCGTGGGGCTAGATCGGCGTGATGTAGGCGATCAGCCACTGCTTGCCGATCTTCTTGAAGTCCACTCGCAGCCGGCTGCCGTCGTACAGCGGCTGGCGTGACTTGTCCGTCACGGTCCGGTTCATGAAGACCATCACCGATGCCGATTCGCGTTTGGCCGACATCACCCCCACACCAACGACATTGGCCTGCACGACCACTTCGCGTTTCTTGGCCTCGGGGATGATCTGGTTGTTGGCGCTCTTCTGAAACTCCGCGCGATAGTCCGGGGTCAGCAACGGATACGCCGCCGAGAGGCTCCGCTCGACCGTCTGGTAGTCGTAGGCGAAGACCTCCGGAATTTCCTTAGCCGCCAACCCGGGCAGTACCGCGCGCGCCGCCTGCTCGCCGCGAGTCTGCACCCGGTCCCAGTACATCCAGCCGCCCACCGCGGACAACCCGACGAACGCCACGGCCATGAGATAACCCGCGACGACCAGCAGCCAACGCCGCCATCGCATCAATTACCCCCGTCT
Organism: Mycobacterium sp. NGS56; assembly: GCF_059812425.1. NCBI lineage: Bacteria > Bacillati > Actinomycetota > Actinomycetes > Mycobacteriales > Mycobacteriaceae > Mycobacterium > Mycobacterium sp. NGS56. The sequence continues at coordinate 152,409 of NZ_JCALCQ010000010.1, read as the reverse complement.
GGGTATTTCAGGTCATAGCCGGTCATCTTCCCGGCCTCGTCTTCGTGCACGATGACCCGCAAGCGATAGGGCATGGACGGCTTGTTGACCCCGTCGATGTCGGCGACGGTGACGCGCACCGAAACCAGCACCGACGCGTTATCGGTAACGGCGTCAACGCCCTCCAACGCCGCGCCGTTGATGACGGCCTCCGACGTCGCATTGGTTGAGCGGAACAGCCCCTTGAGGTTCTCGACATTGTTGTTGGCGCCGAGCATGCCGCGCAGCGGGCCGCTGGTGCCGTTGACGAACCGGTTCACGCTCTCGTCGATGTTGTCCTGCTTGTAGCTGAACATGTTGACGACCGTCTGGGTGGCGGTGTCGACGAAACGCTGATTGCGGCCCTGTTTGGCGTCGGCGTCCCGCTGCTGGCCCCACATGAACGCCACGCCCCCGGCCAGCGCCCCGACCGCCAGCAGCGCCGCAGCGAACGAGATCCAGCCAACCAGGACACGGTGCGGCCGCCGCCGCGGCGGCGGCTTGATGGACTTGAGAGTTTTGACGGGTTTCGCTGGCTGCTTCGCCGCGACCGGCACCGCGGTTTGAACTGTGACGTCCCGGGCCGGCTCACCCTTGGCCGGGCCCGCGGCACGCGAGGCTCGTCGACGAACGCGCGGCGTGGTTGTCTGTTCGTCTGCCACGGCAGGGTCCATTACACGGTCCATTACAGAGGCCTTGGATCAAGCATGAGGTCTACCCAATTCTCGGCGCCGGAGGTCCCGGTTGCGCCGGCCGCGAAGATACCAGTGCCACCGGCCGGATCGATAAACGCGCCGGTCTGCTGGTCATAGGTGGCATAGGCCGGACCACTGGCCTGCGGCTGTCCACCGGGCGGCGGCCCCCACGGCTTTTCCGGCCCCGGACCGGCCGGCGGCGGGCTGATGCCCTCCGGAGCCGGTGGCGGGGGCAGCCACTTCGGGTACGGAAGCTGGGGCGGCACCGGGGGAATCCCGGGCGGCTGCCAGGACGTGAAAGGCGGTGGCGGCCCGTTGTTGTTGGGTGGCGGCGGATCGTAGGCCGGCTGCTTGTTCGGCAACGGCCCGGGCCCCGGCGTGACGCCCGGGGGCGGCGGCCCGACGATGGGCGTACCCGGATCGGGTTCAGCGCCCGGCGGGATATACGGGAAGTGGTTCGGCGGCAACACGTTCAAGCCGTTGGTGACCGGAGTGTCGTACGGCACCGGCGGACCGCGCCACGGGTTACGACCGACCGGCACATAGCCCTTCGGGTCGCGACACAGCTGAATCGTCGGGGCGCGTTTTCCGGGGAACTCCTGACACGGGTAGTTCCGCGCGCCGCGCACGGTACTGGGGTCGTTTTGCGCCGTCTTGCAGTACATGTCCTTCGGCAGCTCGCGGACCGTCTCGTCGGCCGGGGTGCGCATCAACGGCGGCGGCAGGAAGCCGACGGCGCACGGCGGCGGGTCGTTGAGGTCGAGCTTGAAGTCCAGCTTGGCGCCTTCGTCTTGCGGGCTGCCGCCCGCTGCGGTGGTGATCGCCGCGAACAACGCGGGCAAGACCACCAGCAGCTGCTCGATCGACTTGTGGTAGATCACTCCCACCCGGCCGAGATTGGCCAGGCTGGCGGCCAGGGCAGGGAAAGAGGGGCGGATGCCGGAGAACGCGGTGCTGGCCTCGTCGGTGGCGCCTGGGGCGGTCGCCAGGGTGTCGCGAAGCTGCGGGTCGGCCTGCCGAACCTCGGAGGTGAACCTCGCCAGCCCGTCGGACAGCGACTTGATGTCACCGCCGGCGCGAATCTGAGCCTGCAGGAACGGGCCAGCCTGGTCGATCAGCTGCGACACCTGCGGATAGTTGGCGTTGGCCTCGTCCACCAACAGCCGGGCGGACTCGAAGAGCCGGGCCAGCTCCGGACCCGAGCCGTTGGCCGCGATGAACGTCTCGTGCAAAAGCTCACGCAACCGGGTGTCGCCCAGGCTGTTGACCAAGGTCTCCGCGCGCTTCAACAGGTCGGCGACGTCCCGGCCAATCCGGGTGTTCTGCCGCTGGATACGAGATCCGTTGTGCAGCTTGCTTGTCGCCGGGGAACTCGGGGGCACCAGGTCGATGTACTGCTCGCCGACCGCCGACACGCTCTTGACCGTGGCGGTGACGTTCGACGGGATGGCAGTGCCGCTGTTGAGCCGCATGTCGGCGATGACCCCGTTGGGGCTCAAACCCACCGACTCGACGCGGCCGACGGCGACGCCCCGGTAGGTGACGTTGGCGTTCTTGTACAGGCCGCCGCCGGCAACGAAATCGGCGCTCACGCCGTAGGTTCCGATGCCGAATGTCGCGGGCAGCCGCAGGTAGAAGATCGCCATCACGGTCAGGGTGATCACGGTGATCACCGCGAAGATCGCCAGCTGGATCCTGGTCAGTCTGTCGTGCATCTGCGCCCGCCCCCTACTGTCCTGAAGCCGTGCCGGGCGGAATCTTGAACGGGTCCGCGGCCTGTCCGGACAGATTGGCCATCTCGCCGGTCAAGAAGTCCGGCGGATTGAGGATCTCGTTCATGTGGGCCATGTTCGGATCGAAATACGCCGTGGTGAAGAAGGTTTCACCGAGGCGGCGCAGGGTGAGGTCGAAGGTGCTGAAGACGTTGAGGTAGTCGCCACGCACCGCCTGCTTGATGCCGAAGTTGGGGAACGGGAACGTCAGCAACAGTTGCAGCGAGGTGACGAAGTTCCTCCGGTTGTCGTTGAGCGCCTTGACCACCGAGTACAGGTCCTTCAAATCGGCGGCGAAGTCCACTTTGGTCTTTGCCAGGATGTTCGACGTGACATTCGCGAGTTTGTGCAGCGCACCGAAGGCCTCGACGATGTGGTCGCGATTCTTGTTCAGCACGCGAATCGCTTCGGGCAGCGTGTCCAGCGCCCGGCCCAGGTTGTCCTTGTCGTGCGCCAGGGCCGCGGAGAATCGGTTCAATCCGTCTACCGCATCGATGATGTCGTTAACCTGGCGGTTCAGTCCGGAGGTCAGTTCCGCGAGCCGGGGAACCAGGTCGACGAACTGATCCTGCCGCCCGGCGACCGCACGATAGGTCTCATCGGTGATCTCTTCCAGGGCACCGACATTGCCCTTGTTCACCACCACGCCGAGCGCCGACAGCACTTCTTCGGTGGTGGGATAGCGACCGGTGTTGGCCTCCGCGATCTTCGACCCGTCCTTCAGCTTGCCGACGGCCGGCTTGTCCTTCGGCCGAGCCAGGTCGATGTGCATCGAACCGAGCAGCGAGGTCTGTGCGACAGTCGCGGTCGAGTTCGCGGGCAACACGACGTTCTTGTCGAGCGCCAATTTCACTGCCGCATAGAATGATCCGTCGGCCCGCTGTTCGGCCGAGATGCCGGCGACACTGCCGACGGTGACGTCGTCCACCATGACCGGAGAGTTCTGCGGCAGCGTCGCGACGTCGGGCAGTTCGACGGTGATCGAGTAGGCGCCGCTGCCGTGGCCGGCGGTACCGGGCATCGCCAACGAGTTCAATCCGTTGAATTGGCAGCCGGCCAGCAGCACGGCGCCCGTCGCCAACGCGCTGGCGCGCAACCACATCCGGTTCATCCGCCACCCCCCAAGTCGGCCGCCGGGCCGGCGGGCCCCTGGCTGGGAGGCGGACCCGGCCGCGGACCAAACGCGCTTCCGGGAGCGGGGCCCGGCGCCGGTGCGGCGCCGGCCGGGGCCGGTTGGCCCGGCGCGGGAGCGGCCTGCGGGGCCGTCGGGACCAGCAGGGCTTGCAGATCCGCCGGGTTCTGAGCGGCCGGCTGCGTCTGAGCACCCTTGGCCGGGATCCAGGTCAGCTGCGGTACCGGGGTGGCCGCCTTGGCCTGTGTCTCCGGAGTGTCGTAGATGATCTGGCCCTTGTACGCCGTGATCGTGTTCAGCGGGTGGAACATCAGCGGCGGGTAGTTCACGGTGAGCCGGCGCAGCACGGGTCCCAGCCGCTCACGGCAGAGTTCGGCGCGCTTGAAGTAGTCGGGTGCCCGGGGTCCGCCGGCGGTCTCAAAGGATCCACCGCAGATGAACTGCACGGGGTTGGCGAATTCGGGTATCGACAGCAGGCCGTTCAGCGTGCCCTGTGCGGGGTCATAGATGTTGTAGAAGTTGGCGATACCCGGGCCCGCCACGTGCAGCACCTGCTCGATGTTGTCGCTCTGGTCGCTCAACGTCTTCGCCAAATCGTTGAGGTTGTTGACCGTATCGATGATCGTCGAGTTGTTTTCGTGCAGGAAACCCCGGATGTCCGACAGCGCTACGTTGAGGGTGCCCAGCGTGGTGTCGAGGTGGCGCGAGCTGTCGGCGAGCACTTGTGATACCGAGGCGACGTTGCCGGCGAACTGGACGATCTGCTCGTTGCTGGACGAGAGCGCGTTGACGACCACCTGTAGGTTTTTCACCGTGCCGAAAATGTCGCCGCGCGAATCCCCCAGCCGCCCAGCGGCTTGCGAGAGCTCACGCAAGGCGTTGTGAAACGACTCGCCCTTGCCGTCGAAGGTGTCCGCGGCCTGGTTGATCGCCGCGCCCAACGGTCCCTGCATCGATCCGGCCGTGGGGCCCAGTTGCACGGCCAGCTGGGTCAGCGACTCCTTGACCTCGTCCCACTCCACCGGGACCGCGGTGCGGTCCGGGCCGATGCTCGCACCGTCGGCCAGCACCGGGCCGCCGGTGTACGCCGGTGTCAGTTGAATGAACCTGGCCGCCACCAGGTTTGGCGATATGATGATCGCCTTGGCGTCCTTCGGGATCTTCACGTCCTTGCTCACCGACATGGTGATCTTGACGTCGGACGGCCGGGGATCGATCGTGTCGATGGTGCCGACCGGGACACCGAGGATGCGGACCTGGTCACCGGGGTACAAGCCGACTGCAGAGGCGAAGTAGCCGACGATCTTGCGGTTATTCCCTTGTGACGTCAGCACATACACGCCACCCACCAGCACCGCGACAAGCGCGATGATGGTGGCGTAGCGCAGCCCCCGGCTGCCGAGGATCCGCTGCATCATGGTGACTTCGGCCTGATGATCCAGCGTTCCTGAATCAGGCCGCGCAGGTAATCTGCGAGGCTGGCAGGCATCTTGCCGGGCTGGTAGAAGAAGTCGAACATGGTGGCAAGCAGCGGTGCCGGGATCACGCCGTAGACGTTGACGTTGAATCCGGGGCCCGAACCAACCACCTCACCCAGCTCGGTGGCGTAGGTGGGCAGCCGCTTGAGGGCCTCGGCGATGTAGTCGCGGCGCTCGTTGAGGTTGGACAGCACGTCGTTGAGTTTGTTCAGAGCCGGTCCGAATTCCTTGCGGTTGTCGGCGACGAAGCCGGAGATCTGTGTCGAGAGGCCCTGGATCCCCGAGATCAGCTGGGCCAGGGCGGCCCGTCGTTCGTCGAGGGCCGCGAACAGCTCGTTGCCGTCATCGACCAGTTTGTTGACCTGCTCGGCGCGTTGGGACAACACGCCGGTGACCGACTTCGCATGCGCCAGCAGGCTTTGCAGCGCCTCGTCGCGGCGGTCCAGGGTGCGCGACAGGGAGGTCACGCCGTCGAGCGCACCGCGCAGCTGCGGGGTGGCGTCGTGCAGCGTGTCGGTCAGTACGTTCAACGCCTTCTCGAACTGCGGCTTGTCCAGGTTGTTGGCGTTCTGCCCCAGATCCTCGAGCGCACCGGCGAGCGTGTACGGCGTCGTCGTGCGGCTGAGCGGGATGGAGGTCGCCTTGCCGCCACCGGCCGGGGTCACCGAGATGGACCGCTCACCGAGGATGGTATCGGTGCGGATCGAGGCCAGCGACTGGTCACCGACGGCGACGTGACGGTCGACGCTGAAGCTGATTTTGGCGCTGTCGCCGGCCAGACCCACCGAGGACACCTTGCCGACCTTGAAGCCCGAAACGTAAACGGCGTTGCCGGGATTGATGCCGCCGGCGTCGGTGAAGTAGGCGTCGTAGATCTTGCCCTGCGGCCAGAACGGTAGTCCGGCGTAGCCGAACGCAATGAGCACTACACACACCACCAACACCACGCCGAAGATGCCGGTGCGCAGTGGGTCGCGCTCATGCCTTGCGTTACTTGACAAAAGAGCACCTCCCCTTGCTGGGATCCACCTGGCCACCAAGCGGTAGCAGGATGTCGCTGCCGGCCGGGCCGTTGATCTTGATCGTCACGGAGCAGAAATAGATGTTGAAGAACGACCCGTAGGCGCCCAGCGCGGCCAGCCGCAGATAGTCCTCGCCCAGCTGCTCGATGTCGTTGTTCACCTCCGCCTTGCGGTTGTCCAGTTCGGTCGCCAGCGGGCGGGTGTTCTCCAGGATGCCTTGCAGTGGACGACGCGAATTCTTCAGCAGTTGCGTCAGATCCGTCGTCGTCGACGCCAGCGGTGGGATGGCACCGGCGATGTCGTCCTTGTGCTGGGCCAGCCCGGTGATCAGTTGTTGCAGCTGGTCGACGCTGGCCGAGAATTGTGCGCTGCGTTGGTCCACGGTGGTCAGCACCGTGTTGAGGTTGTTGATCACGTCACCGATGAGCTGGTCGCGCTGGCCCAGCGCCGAGGAGAACGCGCTGGTGTCGGCCAGCACGTTCGACAACGCCCCGCCCTGGCCCTGCAGCAACTGAATGACCGCGCTACTGATGGTATTGACCTTGTCGGCGTCGAGACCTTTGAGCACCGGTCGCAGTCCACCCAGCAGCGCGTCGAGATCGAGTGCGGGCTGGGTGTGTTGGCTGTTGATGGTTCCGCCGGCCGGCAACTTTCGCAGCTCCCCGGGGCCCGACGTGATCTCTAAGAATCGATCGCCGACCAGGTTTTCGTAGCGGATCACCGCGCGCGTGGATGAATAAAGGGTGTAGCGCTTGTCGACCCCGAACTTCACGTCGATGGTGTTGTCGGGGTTGAGCTTGATGCCCGACACCGCGCCGACCGGAACTCCGGCGATCCGCACCTTCTGCCCGGACTTCAGCCGTGACACGTTGGTGAACGTTGCGTGGTAGGTGCTTTCGGGGCCGAAGCGGAAGTCGCCGAATACCACCACCAGCCCCGCGGACACCAGCAGCATGGCCACCGCGAAGATGCTGACCTTGGTCATCATCTCGCGATGCGACGGCATCCCCGAGGCTGCCATCAGAAGTCGTCCCGTTCCGCGAAGGCGCCGTGGAACAAGAACTGCAGCGTGGAGGGCGCGTCGAACTGCAGCTCGGTGAACGGCTCGTAAGGGATGTTCGCGTTGTCGGTCACCAGGAATGGCGCCCGGTAGAACGATCCGCCGGTCTGCTTGGTCGGGATGTCGGGCAAGCCGCGGCAGTTCGGTCCGCCGGACGCGTTCACGATCGGCAGCGATTCCGGATAGGTGTACGACGGCGCGCCCAGCACGAAGCTCGACGAGGTGAACAGGCCGGCCTTGCGAACCCCGAGCAGCGGGGCGAATTCCTTGATGCCACGCTCGATTCCGGCGAACAGACAGCCGAATTCCGGCGAGTAGTCTGCGGCCACCTTGAGCGGGGCCCGCAGCCGGTTGATGGCGTCGATGAAGTCCTGTTCGGCCGGCGCCAGGGTGTCATAGGCGTTGTTCGACAGCCCGATGGTGGCCAACAGCGTGCTGTCGAGGTTCTTTTGCTGGTCGACGACGGTCTTGTCGATCGTCGGCAGGTTGTCGACCGCGGTGGTCAGGTCCGGCGCGGCGTCGGCGTATACGTTGGCCACCACCGCGGTCTTGCGGAAGTCCTCCTGTAGCGCGGGCAGCTTCGGATTCGCCTGGCGCGTGAGCGTGTTCAAGCCCGACAGGATGCCGCCCAGGTCGTCGCCGTGGCCGCGCAGGCCTTCCGCGAACGCGCTCAGCGTGCCGTTGAGTTCCACGGGGTCCACCTTGTGCAGGAGGTCCATCAACGACTGGAACAACGTGTTGACTTCCAGCTGCACCGAAGAGGCCGCCACGTGTGCATCCGGACGGAGCGAGGTCGGCGATGGAGCCTGCGGCGCAATGAATTCCACCGCCTTGGCACCGAAGATGGTGTTACCCGCCAGGCGCACCGTCGCGTTGGACGGGATGAAATGCATGTCGTCGCTGTTGATGCCCAGCGTCAGCCGCGCCTGGTCACCGGAATAGTCGATGGCTTCGACCTTGCCGATCTGGATGCCCCGGTATTTGACCTTGGCGCCCTTCTCCATCACCAGCCCGGCGCGGGGCGCCGACACCGTGACGGTGTCGATCGATGCGAAGGCGGCTGTGTAGGAAAGATAGGTCAGCACAGCGAAAGCCACCAGCAGGCCGGCCAGTACCGCTGCTGCCAGCCGGACGGTTGCGCGTCGCGCGTCTGTGTCTGCCATGTCCCTTGAGCGGTCCTCTTATCCGGAGAGGTTGAAGTTACCGGACGCCCCATACACCGCGAGCGAGATGAACAAAGTGATGACGACCACGACGATCAGCGAAGTCCGCACGGCCTGGCCGACCGCAATCCCGACACCGACCGGTCCACCGTGGGCGTTGTAGCCGTAAAAGGTATGAACGAGCATGACCGCGATGGACATGACGATCGCCTGCAGGAACGACCACAACAGGTCGGACGGGATCAGGAACGTATTGAAGTAGTGGTCGTAGAGGCCTTTTGACTGCCCGTTGATGTACACCGTGGTGAAGCGTGCTGCGAAGAACGCGGCCAGCACCGACAGCGAGTACAGCGGGATGATCGCGATGAGGCCGGCAATCAGGCGGGTCGACACCAGATAGGAGACCGAGTGCACCGCCATGCATTCGACGGCATCGATCTCCTCGGAGACACGCATCGCACCCAATTGGGCGGTGGCGCCGGCACCGATGGTGGCGGCCAGCGCGATACCGGCGATCACCGGGGCGACTACCCGGACGTTCAAAAATGCCGACAGGAATCCCGTCAGCGCCTCGATGCCGATGTTGCCCAGCGACGAATACCCCTGCACGGCAATGACACCGCCGGAGGCCAGGGTCAAGAACGCGGCCACACCGACCGTGCCGCCGATCATGACGAGCGCTCCCGCGCCCATTGTCATCTCGGCGATCAGCCGGACGGTCTCCTTGCGGTAGCGGGTGAGCGCATTCGGGACATACCGCATGGTCTGGCCGTAGAACAACGCTTGCTCGCCGAAGTCGTCAACGGGTTCTTGCAGCCGCGAGGCGATATTGCGCAGCCGATACGTGAAGTCATAACTCATCGCGTGCTTACCCGTCCCATCACTTCGCCGAGATTCGCACGCCGATAGCGGTCATCACCACATTGATCACGAACAGACATATGAAGGCGTAGACCACGGTTTCGTTGACCGCGTTACCGACTCCCTTGGGCCCGCCCTTGACTGTCAGGCCGCGGTAGCAGCCCACCATGCCGGCCATCACGCCGAACAGCAGCGCCTTGACTTCGGCCAGCACCAGCTCGCGCAGCCCGGTGAGCACGGTCAGTCCGTTGATGAACGCGCCGGGGTTGACGCCCTGCAGGAACACGGAGAACACGTAGCCACCGGAAAGGCCGATGGCGCATACCAATCCATTGAGCAGCAGGGCCACTACCGTGGAGGCCAGCACGCGGGGTACCACCAGCCGCTGGATCGGGTCGATGCCGAGCACCCGCATCGCGTCGATCTCTTCGCGGATGGTGCGGGCGCCGAGGTCGGCACAGATCGCCGTGGCGCCGGCACCGGCCACGACGAGCACGGTCACCACGGGGCCAAGCTGGGTGATGGTGCCGAATGCCGTCCCGGCGCCGGACAGGTCGGCCGCGCCGATTTCGCGCAGCAGGATGTTGAGGGTAAAGGCCACCAGGACGGTGAACGGGATGGATACCAGCAGCGTCGGGACCAGCGACACTCGCGCGATCATCCACGTCTGCTCGAGAAACTCACCGAATTGAAACGGCCGGCGGAAAGCCGCCCGGCCGGTGTCCATCATCATTTCAAAGAATCCGCCGACGGCGCGGGCGGGAACCGCAAGTTGTTCCCTCAACGCGGTTCCCCCCTCGGTTTGGTCTCGGCGAAGTCTATGTCTGGCCTTTGCGTCGTCTAGGGTCGCACCTGGCTCGGTGTGAGCCGGATCATATTAACCCAGAACAAGTTCACCGTGTCAATGAACAAGACTTCTTTATCCGAACTGTAATTCGCCAGGTCAGAAGCACTTGGCCCGGGTAAAACTGACACACGTTCTACCTGGCGATTCCGCCCGGGCAACCAAGTTTCAGCGGCTTATTGCTCCATCAGCGCACCAGCGGAAAAATTGTGCTCAGGATCACGGCCAGCAAAGTATTCCTGCAGTGTTGAACTAAGCTGCGCGGGGTCCCAAGCGGCACCATCGGCGCTGAATTTGCGCTCCACGGTCGGGGCGGCGACCAGCGTCACCTGCGGACCGTAGACGATGAACACCTGACCGTTCACCTCGGCGGCCGCCGGGGACGACAGGAACTTCACCAGACTGACCACGTGTTCGGGTGACAACGGGTCCACGTTGCCCGCGTCCACCTCGGGCGCGTCGCCGAATACGTCGGCCGTCATCGCGGTGCGCGCGCGGGGGCAGATGGCGTTGGCGCGTACCCCGTAGCGGCCCAATGCCCGTGCGGCCGTCAGGGTGAGCGAAATGATGCCCGCCTTGGCGGCGCCGTAGTTCGCCTGCCCGACCGGCCCGACCAGACCGGCCTCCGAAGCGGTGTTGACGATGCGGCCGAAAACCTGACCGCCGGCGTCCTTGGCCTTGGCACGCCAGTAGGTCGCCGCGTTGCGGGTCAGCAGGAAGTGACCGCGCAAGTGCACGGCGATGACAAGATCCCACTCCTCGTCGGACATGTTGAAAAGCATCCGGTCGCGGGTGATCCCGGCGTTGTTGATCACGATGTCCAGGCCACCGAGTGAGTCGGCCTGAGCAACTAGTTCGTCGGCGGTGGCGCGTTCGCTGATGTCGCCTGCCACAGCGACGGCCTTCGAACCGGCCGAGCTGATCTCGTCGATGACGTCGGAGGCATCCAACGCCGCGGCGATGTCGTTGACGACGACGGTGGCACCCTGGCGGGCCAGGCCCAGCGCCTCGGCGCGTCCCAGGCCCGCGGCCGCACCGGTCACCACCGCGACCTTTCCGGAGAGATCGGTCGCGTTCGTGCTGCTAGTCAATTTATGAATACCTCTAGTTTCGGCTCACGCACTCTGGGCTCGGATTAGTCGCCGCGCTGAAGCGCGGCGCGCGGGCATTCGGCGATCGCCTGCTCCGCCAGTTGTTCCTGATCGGTGGGAATCGGGTCGAGCTTGACCACGGCGTAGTCGTCGTCGTCCAGGTCGAAGATGTCTGGGGCAATTCCCAAGCACACTGCGTTACCTTCGCACCGGTCACGGTCCACGATCACCCGCACAGCACCCTCCTTGAACCTGGCCTTCACCTAGAGGACTCGCCTCATCAGTATGTAGCTCCACCATAGGACCCTGACACCCCTGGGGAAACGGTCGCTGGATTCCCAGACTAGAACGTGTTACAACCGGGAAGACGAACGGGTAGCCGTTGGTCGAGCTGCAGCCTGTGACGAGGCTTGTTACTCCGAACGTCGTTGACTTGAAGGACGGCCGAAATGCGCATCAGTTACACCCCGGAACAGGAGGAGCTGCGTCGCGAGCTGCGGTCGTACTTCACCAAACTCATGACGCCTGAGCGTCGCGAGGCGCTGACCTCGACCCAGGGCGAGGTCGGGACCGGCACCGCGTACCGCGATACCGTCGCGCAGATGGGCAAAGACGGGTGGCTCACCCTGAATTGGCCCGCGGAGTACGGCGGCCAGGATCGCTCTCCGATGGACTCGCTGATCTTCACCGACGAGGCCGCCATTGCGGGCGTGCCGGTACCTTTCCTGACCATCAACAGCGTGGCGCCGACCATCATGGCATTCGGCACCGAGGAACAGAAGAAGTTCTTCCTGCCCAAGATCGCGGCCGGCGAACTGCACTTCTCCATCGGCTACTCCGAGCCCGGTGCCGGCACCGACCTAGCCAACCTGCGCACCACCGCGGTGCGTGACGGTGACGACTACGTCATCAACGGCCAGAAGATGTGGACCAGCCTGATCGCCTACGCGGACTGGGTCTGGCTGGCGGTGCGCACCAACCCTGAGGCCAAGAAGCACCGCGGCATTTCGATGCTGACCGTGCCGACGACCGCCGAGGGCTTTTCCTGGACGCCGGTGCACACCATGGCCGGCGTGGACACCAGCGCGACCTACTACTCCGACGTGCGTGTCCCGGTGACCAACCTGATCGGCGAGGAGAACGGCGGCTGGAAACTGGTGACCAACCAGCTCAACCATGAGCGGGTCGCACTCGTCTCGCCGCAGCCGATCTTCTTGGCCCTGCGCGAGGTTCGCGAATGGGCGCAGAACACCAAGGACGCCGGAGGCGCCCGGCTGATCGACTCCGAGTGGGTGCAGATCAACCTGGCCCGCGTGCACGCCAAGGCCGAAGTGCTCAAGCTGATCAACTGGGAACTGGCTTCGGCGGCAAGCGAAGCCCTCTCGCCCGCCGACGCGTCGGCGGCCAAGGTGTACGGCACCGAGCTGGCCACCGAGGCGTACCGGCTGCTGATGGAGGTGCTCGGTACCGCGGCGACGGTGCGCCAGAATTCACCGGGCTCGCTGCTGCGCGGCCGGGTCGAGCGCATGCACCGGGCCTGCCTCATCCTGACCTTCGGCGGCGGCACCAACGAAGTGCAGCGCGACATCATCGGCATGGTCGCCCTCGGTCTGCCCCGCAATCGCTGAGCCGCTACGCAATAGAAGGACGGACGTTCATGGATTTCACCACAACCGAAGCGGCCAACGACCTCGGCAACCTGGTCGACACCATCGTCGGCTCGGTATGTACACCCGAGCATCAGCGTGAGCTCGACGGGCTCGATCAGCGGTTCGACCGCGACTTGTGGCGCAAGCTGATCGACGCCGGCATCCTGTCATCGGCGTCGGCCTCATCGCTTGGCGGAGACGGCTTCGGGGCGCTCGAGCAGATCGCGATCCTGGTCGCGCTGGGACGCCAGCTGGCCGCGGTGCCCTACCTGGAGTCGGTGGTGCTGGGCGCCGGAGCGCTGGCCCGCTTCGGTTCCGAAGAGCTGCAACAAAGCTGGGGCGTGCCCGCGGTCAGCGGCGAGAAGACGCTCACCCCGGCCCTCGACGGCGAGATGGGTGAGGGCCCGGTAGAGGCGGCCGCCGCCGGCTCCGGCTACCGGCTGACCGGAACCCGCACCCAAGTCGGCTTTGGCCCGGTGGCCGACGCGTTCCTGGTTCCGGCCGAAACCGAGTCCGGCACGGCGGTTTTCCTGGTCGCCTCCGACGATCCCGGCGTCACGGTGACCGCGCTGGAAACCACGGGCCTGGGCTGCGTCGGGCATCTCACGCTGGATGGGACCCAGGTGGACGAGAGTCGCAGGGTCGGCGGCGCCGAGGTCGTGACGTGGCTCGGCACGCTGGGGACTCTGGGCCGCAGCGCTTTCCAGCTCGGTGTGCTCGAGCGGGGCCTGCAGATGACGGCCGAATACGCGCGCGAGCGCGAGCAGTTCGACCGCCCTATCGGCAGCTTCCAGGCGGTGTCGCAGCGACTGGCCGACGGCTACATCGACGTCAAGGGACTGCGGCTCACCCTCACGCAGGCGGCCTGGCGGGTCTCGGAGGACATTCCGGCCGAGATCGACGTCGCCAGTGCGGCATTCTGGGCGGCGGACGCCGGCCACCGGGTGGCGCACACCATCGTGCACGTGCACGGCGGTGTCGGCGTCGACACCGACCACCCCGCGCACCGCTACTTCCTGGCCGCCAAGCAGATCGAGTTCGCCCTGGGCGGTGCCACCGGACAACTGCGCCGCATCGGCCGGGAGCTGGCCGAGACACCCGCTTAGGCGCAATGGAGCTCACCGATGAACTGACGGTCACCAGGCTGCTGGCGCCGCTGACCGAAATCGACGATCGGGGTATCTTCTTCGAGGACTCGTTCACCAGCTGGCGCGATCACCTGCGGCACGGTGCCGCGATCGCCGCGACGTTGCGTGCGCGGCTGGACCCCGGCCGGCCACCGCATGTCGGCGTGCTGCTGGAGAACACGCCGTTCTTTTCGGCGATGCTGGTCGCCGCGGGGCTATCGGGGATCGTGCCGGTGGGGCTGAACCCGGTGCGCCGCGGCGAGGCGCTGCGGCGCGACATCGCCCGGGCCGATTGCCAATTGGTGCTCGCCGACTCGAAGTCGTCTGAGACGCTGGGCGACATCGAGCACCTGAACGCCGACTCGCCCGAATGGGCCGACGAGGTGGCGGCGCATAGCGACGCGCAGATCGCTTTTCAGCCGGCCTCGCCGTCGGATCTTTTCATGTTGATCTTCACGTCGGGCACCAGCGGCGAGCCCAAGGCGGTCAAGTGCAGCCACGGCAAGGTCGCGATCGCCGGCGTGACGATGACACAGCGCTTCGGTCTCGGCAGCGACGACGTCTGCTACGTGTCGATGCCGCTGTTCCATTCCAATGCGGTGCTGGTCGGCTGGGCGGTGGCGGCCGCCTGCACGGGCTCAATGGCGTTGCGGCGCAAGTTCTCCGCCTCGAACTTCATCGTCGATGTGCGTCGCTACGGTGTCACTTACGCGAATTACGTGGGAAAGCCACTTTCATATGTGCTCGCCACGCCGGAGCGGCCTGATGACGCGGATAACCCGCTGCGGGCGGTCTACGGAAATGAGGGCGTACCCGACGACATCGAGCGCTTCGGCCGCAGGTTCGGGTGTGTGGTGCAGGACGGGTTCGGCTCCACCGAAGGTGGTGTGGCCATCGCGCGCACGCCCGATACGCCGGCGGGTTCACTCGGTCCGCTTCCCGACGGCATTGACATCATCGATCCCGATACCGGCTCGTCATGCCCGCCGGGTGTGGTTGGCGAACTGGTCAACACCGCGGGGCCAGGACGTTTCGAGGGTTACTACAACGACGTGGCGGCCGAGGCAGAGCGGATGGCCGGCGGGGTGTACCACAGCGGTGATCTGGCCTACCGCGACGACGCCGGCTACGCGTACTTCGCTGGGCGGCTGGGTGATTGGATGCGTGTCGACGGCGAAAACCTTGGCGCGGCGCCGATCGAACGGGTGTTGCTGCGCAATCCCGACGTCACCGAGGTCGCGGTCTACCCGGTGCCGGACCCGATAGTCGGTGACCAGGTGATGGCCGCCTTGGTGCTGGCGCCCGGCGCCGAGTTCGATGACGAGAAGTTCCGGGCTTTTTTGGCCGAGCAGCCCGACCTGGGACCCAAACAATGGCCGTCCTATGTGCGGGTCAGCGCCGAACTCCCGCGGACGGTGACCTTCAAGGTGCTCAAGCGGCAGCTGGCCGCTCAGGGCGTCGACTGCGGCGACCCGGTGTGGAAGATCCGCCGTTAAAGCCGGGCGCCGGCGTTGCGGCCGGATACGCCGTCGTAGCAGTAAACTCAGCGCTTGATGAAAATCCGCGAAGTGCTCGCCGGTTCGGCCCTGGGTGGCTGATGATTACCCGGCACACGTATGAGCGCGGGGCGGCAACGAATGTGACGCAGCGGGGAGACGCGATGCTGGATGCGCCGGTCGCCGGTGTCAGCATCGCGCGTGCCGAAAGCGAAGCCACCGCATGACCGCACGGCCTCTCGAACTCGCGCTGGAGGCGAGCTTCGAACAGCTCTCCGCCGCAGTGCCGGCCAACGTCGGCATCGCGATCGCCCGCCCGGACAGAACCTTCTCGCTGGGCGCCTGGTGGTCGGGCGTGGCATGGTCGACCATCAAGGTGCCCCTGGCGATAGCGGCGTTGCGCGACGATTGGCTGGGCGCCCGCGACTTAGCCGTGAAAGCCATCACCGAATCCGACAATCACGCCTCCGAACAGTTGTGGTCGCAGTTGGGTGAGCCGACGGAGGCTGCACGGCGGGTTCAGGCCGTGGTCGCCGAAGGGGGCGACACCGCGACCGTGGTCGAATCACGACGACTTCGCCGCGGGTTCACCGCTTTCGGTCAAACCCAGTGGAGCCTGCAGCGGCAAGCGCGATTCGCCGCGGAGCTGTCGACCATCGCCGACGCCGTCGAAGTGATCGACCTGATGCAACGGCTGGTCGCCGACGATCAATGGGGGCTGGCCGCGAAAGGCCTTGCCGCAAAAGGTGGTTGGGGTCCAGGCGCCCACGGCGGGTACCTGGTTCGCCAGTTCGGCATCGTTCCCACGCCATCCGGCCAATGGGGGGTGGCACTCGCGGCGGACGCGGACGACGGCGCTTTCGAGACGGGCGTCGAGGTGGTCAATACGATGACGGATTGGCTGCTGAGCCGGCTGCCGACCCTAGCCCGTTATTGACGGAACCACGGCGTCGATCAGATGCGGCCCGGGTTCGGCGAAGGCGGCGCGCAACGCATCGGCCAATTCCTCGGCGGTGGTAACACGCCGGGCCTGCACCCCCATGCCCTCGCTGATCTTCACGAAATCCATTGTGGGATCCGACAGATCGAGCAATGCGAGCGCTTCAGGCCCGGGCGTCGACCCGGCGCCGACGCGTTGCAGCTCGATTCGGAGGATGTCATAGGCGCTGTTGTTGTACACCACGGTGGTCACGTCGAGATTCTCGCGGGCCTGGGTCCACAATCCCGAAATCGTGTACATCGCCGAACCGTCGGATTCCAGACACAGCACCGGACGATGCGGCGCGGCCACCGCGGCGCCGACCGCCGCCGGGATGCCGTAGCCGATCGCCCCGCCGGTGAGGGTCAGCCAGTCGTGCGCCGGCGCTCCGGCGGTGGCCCCCGCAAGTAGCAGGCCCGACGTATTCGACTCGTCGACCACGATCGCGTCTTCGGGCAGCAGCGCCCCGATCACGTCCGCGGCCGACGCGGAGGTCAGCGCGCCCGTCGGCAGCTGTGGGCGCGATGCGCTCGCCCCCGGCGCTTCGGTGCCGGGGGCGAGCGCATCAGCCAGGGTGATCAAAGCATTTGCGGCGCCGGTGTATTCGGCGAGCACGTGCACCTCGCAGCCAGCCGGTACCAGATCGCTGGGCATGTTGGGGTAGGCGAAGAACGACACCGGCGATTTGGCGCCGGCCAGCACCAGATGCTTGGCGCCGTTCAGTTGAGCGGTGGCGGCCTCGGCGAAATACGCGAGCCGGTCGACCGCGGGGACGCCGGCGCCGCGCTCCAGCCGCGTCGGGAAGGTCTCGCACAGCACGCGGGCACCCGTCGCCGCCGCAATGCGGGTGGCCGCCGCCAGCCCCGCACGGCGGGTGGCGTCGCCGCCCACCATGATCACTGTGGGCTCACCGGAGCGAAGGACCTCGAGGACCTCGGGGGCCAGCATCGGATCGGCGCCGGTCGGTTGTGCCTCCAGGTTGGAGAACAGCTGGGCCCCATCGGACCACGACACGTCGGCGGGCAGGATCAGCGTCGAGATCTGCGAACCCCACCGGCTGGCCGCGATGCCCTCGACCGCATCGGCGGAGACCTGGGAGGCGTCACCGGTTCGGCGCACCCATCCCGAAACGCTGCCGGCGAGCGCGTCGATGTCGGATTCCAATGGGGCATCGTACTTTTTGTGATACGTGGCGTGGTCGCCGACAACCACCACCATCGGCACCCGCGCGCGACGCGCGTTGTGCAGGTTGGCCAGGCCGTTGCCCAGTCCGGGGCCCAGGTGCAGCAGCACCGCGGCAGGGCGATCGGCGATGCGCGCATAGCCGTCGGCCGCGCCGGTGGCCACCCCCTCGAACAACGCCAGCACGCCGCGCATGCGCGGGACGGCATCCAGCGCGGCCACGAAGTGCATCTCCGACGTGCCCGGATTGGCGAAACACACGTCGACGCCGCCGTCGACGAGGGTGTTGATCAGGGCCTGGGCACCGTTCACTTCATTGCCTCCAGTCGGAAGATTCGTTCGGCGTTGCCGCGCAGGAAATCTCGGCGAGCTTCGTCGGACAGCCCGAGGGCGTCCAGTCCCGCCAACGCATGCTCGTGAGTGATCATCGGATAATTGGTGCCGAACAATACTTTTCGTTGCCCGGTACCGGTCTTCATGAACCGCACGAGTTCGTCGGGCAGCCGCTTGATCGTGTACGCCGAGGTATCTATGTAGACGTTTTCGTGCTTGCGGGCCACCGCCACCATCTCCTCGGTCCAGGGATAGCCGACGTGGCCGCAGACGATCACCAGCTCCGGGAAGTCGAGTGCCACCTGGTCGATGTAGGGGATCGGCCGTCCGGTTTCCGACGGTCGCAACGGGCCGGTATGACCGACCTGGGTACAGAACGGCACGCCGGATTCAACGCACTGGGCGAACAGCGGATAGTAGCGGCGATCGGTGGGCGGGGCATTCCACAACCACGGCACCACCCGCAGGCCGATGAAGCCGTCGGCTATCCGGCGCCGGAGCTCACGGACGGCTTCCATCGGGCGATCCAGGTCGACGGTGGCCAGGCCGGCCAGCCGGTTCGGGTGCGCGGCAACCCATTGCGCCACCTCGTCGTTGGAGACCAGGTCCTCTCCGGCCGGGCCGCGCCAGGCGCTGAGCACACCCAATTCCACGCCCCCGGCGTCCATCGACGCCAGGGTCGCCTCGATCGGGATGTCGGTGTCGGGGATCGTCCCGCCGGTCCACCGCCGCAGCGATGCGAGCATGTCGCTGCGCAGAAACCGCGCGGTCGGATGCTGCATCCAGACATCGATCGTCATGCGATTGGACTCTAGACCGACCCGGCGGACCGCCGATGTCAGAGGGTCAGCGCCGTGTGCGCGCAGGCATGGGCCTGCTGCGCATACCCGCCGCCGAACAAGACGACGTGCGCCAGCAGTGGGAACAGTTGGTGCAGGCCGGCGCGCCCGCGCCACCCGGCCCGCAGCGGCCGCACCCGCTGGTAGCCGTCGATCACGGCGTCGTAGTGCGGACAGCCGAACAGCGCGAGCATCGCCAGGTCGGTCTCGCGGTGGCCCGCGTGTGCCGCCGGGTCGATCAGCACGACACCGTCGGGCGTCCACATCACGTTCCCACTCCATAGGTCGCCGTGCAGCCGGGCCGGCCGGTCCTCGTCGTCGAAATCGCCCGCACGGCAACGCGCCGCGACGGAGTCGACGGCGTCGCGCGTGGCGGCGTCGAGCCGCGGAGCCGCGAGTTCTGCCATCGGACCCAGTCGTTCCTCGGCGTAGAACTCGCCCCAGCTCCGATGCCGGCGCAGCGACATCGGCAACGGTTGCGACAGCGGCCCGAAGAACGCCGGGCCGTCCCAGCCGTCCGGTCCGGCACCGAACGCGGGGGCGCCCGCGTCGTGCGTGACGGCCAGCCGGCCGCCGAACATGCGCGCGGCCTCGGGGTTCGGACTCACGGATTCCAGGCGGCGTAAGGTCAGGCTCGCGTCGTCAACGGACACGACCTGGGCGCACGGCACGCCACCTTCGACGGCGCAAAGCCATTGCAGCCCTGCCGCTTCCCAGGCGAAGAAGCCGGCCGGCGCACCCGCGCGGTGCTTGACGAAGTCGCTCACACGGCGCGGCCTAGCGCATCACGCAGTGGCGTGGGCTGCGTGAACGTCGTCAGCCGGGCGGGCCTCGGTCTGCTCCTTGGCCCACCGGTAGTCAGGTTTGCCCGCGGGCGACCGCTTGACCTCGTCGACCAGCCACAGGCTGCGGGGCACCTTGTAGCCCGCGATTTCTGAGCGCACGAAGCTGTCCAGATCCGACAGCGCGGGCCGGGCGCCCGGCCGGGGCTGGACGACGGCGGCGACGTGCTGCCCATACCGGGGGTCGGGCACGCCGACCACCAGGGCGTCGAAGACGTCGGGGTGGCCCTTGAGCGCGGCCTCGACCTCCTCGGGGTAGATCTTCTCGCCGCCGCTGTTGATCGACACCGAGCCGCGGCCCAGCATCGTGACGGTGCCGTCCTCCTCGACCGTCGCGAAATCACCGGGGATGGCGTACCGCACGCCGTTGAAGGTCTTGAACGTCTCGGCGGTCTTCTTCTCGTCCTTGTAGTAACCGACGGGAATGTTGCCCTTCTTCGCGATGAAGCCGCGCACACCCGAGCCCGGCTTGACCTCGTTGCCGTCCTCGTCCAGGACGACGGTGCGGTGGTCGATCGTCACGCGCGGGCCACCAGCGTGCGGCGCGTCCTTGGCGACGATGCTGGTGCCGCCGAATCCGGTCTCCGAAGATCCGATGGAGTCGGTGATGACCCGGTTGGGCAGCAGCTCGAGGAACTTCTCCTTGATGCTCGGCGAGAACAGCGCCGCGGTGGAGGCGAGCAGAAACAGCGACGACAGGTCGTACTCATCGCCCTTGTCCTGGTGGGCCAACAGCGAGTCGAGCAGCGGTCGCGCCATCGCGTCGCCGGTGAAGAACAGCAGGTTCACCTTATGGTCGTGGATCGTGCGCCACACCTCGTCGGAGTTGAATTCCGGTGCCAGCACGGTGGTTTGGCCGGAGAAGATCGACATCCAGGTCGCCGATTGGGTGGCGCCGTGGATCATCGGCGGAATCGGGTAGCGGATCATCGGCGGGTTGGCCGCCGCGGCCTTGGCCAGGTCGTATTCGTCCTTGACGAATTCGCCTGTGGCGAAGTCGGTTCCACCGAACAGCACGCGGTAGATGTCCTCGTGGCGCCACATCACGCCCTTCGGGAAGCCCGTGGTGCCCCCGGTGTAGAGCAGGTAGATGTCGTCGGGGCTGCGCTCACCGAAGTCGCGCTCAGGCGAGCTCTGCGCGATCGCCGAATAGAATTCGACGCCACCGTAGCGGGCGAAGTCGTCGTCGCTGCCGTCCTCGACAACCAGGATCGTCTTGACGTCAGGTGTGTCGGGCAAGACGTTGGCCACCCGGTCGGAGTACTGGCGCTCGTGCACCAGCGCGACCATGTCCGAATTCTCGAATAGGTAGCGCAGCTCGCCCTCGACGTAGCGGTAGTTGACGTTCACCAGGATGGCGCCCGCTTTGACGATGCCGAGCATCGCGATGACGATCTCGATGCGGTTGCGGCAATACAGCCCGACCTTGTCGTCCTTTTTCACCCCCTGCTCCATCAGGTAGTGGGCCAGGCGGTTGGCCTTCTCCTCTAGCTGGGCATAGGTCAACTTCTCGTCGCCGCAGATCAGGGCGACACGGTCGGGCACAGCGTCGATGGCGTGCTCTGCGAGATCGGCAATATTCAAGGCCACGGCCACCAAATTAGAACGTGTTACATTTCGTGGCAAGCTCGTGCCCATTGTCGAGGGAAAGGCGGTAGCCGTGTCCGTGGAGAATGCCGGAACCCCAGCAAACACTGAAAACGGAGAAACCGGGCCCTCTGAAGCCGATGCCCTCGTGGAACAGCGTGGTCACACCCTCATCGTGACCATGAATCGGCCGCACCGCCGCAACGCTCTAAGCACGGAAATGATGGAAATCATGGTCCAGGCCTGGGACCGCGTCGACAACGACAACGACATCCGCTGCTGCATCCTGACCGGCGCCGGTGGCTACTTCTGCGCGGGCATGGACCTCAAAACGGCGACCCAGAAGCCACCGGGTGAGTCGTTCAAGGACGGCAGCTACGACCCATCGCGAATCGATGCCTTACTCAAAGGCCGCAGGCTGAAAAAGCCGCTGATCGCCGCCGTCGAGGGGCCGGCCATCGCGGGAGGAACCGAGATCCTGCAGGGCACCGACATCCGGGTCGCCGGTGAGAGCGCCAAATTCGGCATCTCCGAGGCGAAGTGGAGCCTGTATCCGATGGGCGGGTCCGCCGTCCGGCTGGTGCGCCAGATTCCCTACACCGTGGCGTGCGACCTGCTGCTGACCGGACGGCACATCACCGCCGCGGAAGCCAAGGACATCGGCCTGATCGGCCACGTCGTGCCCGACGGACAGGCGCTGACCAAGGCGCTCGAGATTGCCGAGGTCATCGAGAACAACGGTCCCCTGGCCGTGCAGGCGATCCTCAAGACAATCCGCGAGACCGAGGGGATGCACGAGGAAGAAGCGTTCAAGCCCGACACCGCCAACGGCATTCCGGTGTTCCTCTCCGAGGACTCCAAGGAAGGCCCCCGCGCGTTCGCCGAGAAGCGCAAGCCCAACTTCAAAAACCGCTAATCGGGCCCCGCCCCCCGCACCTCCCGTGCCGCCCCCCGCACTCCCCGGCCGCCCCCCGCGCCGAGCGTGCACTCTGGGCGGCTTTTCGGCCGATTTCTCGCCGTGAGTTCACGTTCGGCGACGTTGTCAGTCCTTCGCGCCACACTGCTCGCGTGCGCGAACCCTTCATCGGCAGCGAGGCGCTCGCAACCGGCGCCCTTAACCGGCACCGGCTGCGAAGTCGATTCGTCGCGCTGCACCCCGACGTCTACGTCGCCCCCGGCACTGAACTGACCGCCACATCGCGTGCACGCGCCGCATGGTTGTGGTCACGGCGGCGTGGCATCGTCGCCGGGCGGTCCGCGTCGGCGCTGCACGGGGCAAGATGGGTCGACCACCGAGCACCAGCGCAGCTGGTCTACCAGCACCGCCGTCCACCGCCCGGCATCAACACGTGGTCGGATTCATTGGCGCACAACGAAGTCCGAGTGATCAGCGGCATACCCGTGACCTCCGCTGCGCGCACGGCCTTCGATATCGCTTGCCGCAACCCCATCGGCAAAGCCGTCGCAGCTCTCGACGCACTGGCGCGGGCAACGAAACTCGACATCGCCGAAGCCGAGTTGGTCACGAAACGCTATAAGGGCCACCGCAACGTCCGCCGTGCGCGGCGCGCGTTGACAATGGTTGACGCGGGCGCGGAGTCACCACAGGAGACGTGGTTGCGATTGTTGCTCATCGATGCCGGCTATCCGCGCCCGCGCACGCAGATTCCCGTCTACGGCGATTACGGCGAACTTGTCGCCGTCCTCGATATGGGCTGGGAAGACATCAAAGTCGCGGTCGAATACGACGGAGATCACCACCGCAGCGACCGGCGCCAATTCAACAGGGACATCGCGCGCTTCGAGGCGTTGACGACGGAACTTGGCTGGATAGTCGTCCGGGTGACCGCAGAGGACGTTCCCGGCGGGATTCTGCGGCGGGTAGCAGCGGCCTGGGCGCGCCGAACGTGAACTCAGGGCGAGAATTCAGCCAATGTCTCGCCGTGTGTGCACGCTCGGCGCAAAAGTGACCGCAACAGCCCAATCAGCTCAGTAGTGGGGCGCTCGGGGTGAACACCACCGGCATCGCTTCGAGGCCGCTGACGAAGTTCGCCGGCCGCAGCGGCAGCGTCGAGTCCTCGTCGGCCAGCCTGAGATCCGGCAGCCGCTTGAGCACCCGCTCGGTCATCATCGACAGTTCCAAGCGGGCCAGCTGGTTCCCCAGGCAGAAGTGCGTCCCGAAGCCGAAAGCCATGTGGCTATTCGGATTACGACGGATGTCGAAGTTGTCCGGCTCGTCGAAAACCGACTCGTCGAAGTTGCCCGACTCGAACAGCAGCATGATCTTTTCGCCCTCATGCAGTGCGGTGCCGTGGAATTCGGTGTCGGCAGTCAGGGTTCGGCACATGTTCTTCACCGGCGATGTCCAGCGCAGCATCTCCTCGATGGCGCCGGGAAGCAGCGAGGGGTCGCGCACCAGGGCATGCCACTGATCGCGGTGGCGCACCAGCTGCTCGGTGCCTCCACTGAGCGTGTGGCGAGTGGTTTCGTCGCCGCCGATGAGGATCAGCAGCGTCTCCATGACGATCTCGTCGTCGGACATCCGCTGACCCTCCACCTCGGCGTTCACCAGGATCGAGAATAGGTCGTCGTTGGGCTCGGCTCGCCGCTTGGTGATGATGGCAAGGGTGAATTCGGTGTACGCGGCGAACGCGGCCATTACGGCCTGAGCTTCGTCCGATGTGGGGTCGATGTGCGAGCTCAGCCCGCAGACCAGGTCGTCGGACCACTTCAACAGCATGCCGCGGTCCTGGGGCAGCACGCCCAGCATGTCGCCGATTACCGCCATCGGCAGCGGGGCAGCGATGTCGCGAACGAAGTCACACTCGCCGCGCTCACAGACCGCGTCGATCAGAGTGTCGCACAACCTGGCGATGGACGGTTCCTTCTCCTTGACCCGCTTGCGGGTGAAACCCGCGTTGACGAGCTTGCGCCGCAACAGATGTGCGGGATCGTCCATGTCGATCATGTAGGGCATACCCGGCTGCTCGGGACGGATGCCGCCGGTGCTGGAGAACAACTCCGGGTTGCGTTCGGCGTCGAGGATGGCTTGATACGTGGTGGCACCGGCCAGCCCGTTGCGATCACGAAACACCGGCTGGTTGGCCCGCATCCAGCGATAGGCCTCGCGCGACGTGCGACGGTCGGCGTAGAAATTGCCGTCCGTCAGGTCGATGTTCGAGATAGCTTCCGGGATGGTCGAAGTCATCTACAGCCTCCAGATATTGACGAGCGGATTACAGTTACCGGCATGCCTGAGTCACAACATGTCGTCGCGGGGACAGTCCTCACCATGCCGGTGCGGATACGAAAAGCGGATGTGCACACCGCGATGTTTTCGGTCGATGCGCAAGCGGCGCAACGCCTTATCGAATACAGCGGTCTGCAAGTCTGCCAGCACCGCCCCGGCCGGGCGGTCGTCAACCTCATGCTGGCGCGCTATATCGACGGCGATTTGGGCAAGTACCACGAATTCGGCACCGCCGTCATGGTCAACCCGCCCGGCTCGACGGCGCGAGGCTGGCGGGCACTGGGCGATGCGGCCGCGTTCATCCACCACCTGCCCGTCGACCAGAGCTTCACCCTGGAAGCCGGGCGCTCGATCTGGGGATTCCCGAAGATCATGGCGGAGTTCACTGTTCGCGAGCAGGGCCGGTTCGGATTCGACGTCAGCGCCGACGGCGCTCACATCGCCGGCATCGACTTCGCTCGCGGACTGCCGGTGCCCTCGGTGTTCATGTCGCGGCCGCAGGTGCTCAAGACCTACACCTTTGCCGACGGCACCACCCGCGAAGTGCCCTGGGAAATGCGGGTGCGCGGGCTGCGCGGTCAGCTCGGCGGGGCGACGTTGCGACTGGGCGATCACGCTTACGCCAAGGAGCTGGCGTCGCTGGGCCTGCCGAAGCGGGCGATGGTCTCTGCATCGGTCGGCCACGTCGAGATGACATTCGGCGACGCCCACCCGCTCGGCTGACCGGCCGTTCCGGCGTCGATCGCCCCCCACCCCAGCGAGCTGCGTGCTCTGCATCGTCGTCGGGCGGGTCATCCGGACAATCTAGAACGCGTTCTAAGTCCCTGGCAAGAAAACTAGAACGCGTTCTAGTGCATCACTCCTGGATGTCAGATCAGGGTCGCAAGCTCGCGGACCTGCTCTGTACTGCGGCCGGACACCACCATCATGGTGACGCCGGCGGCCTCCCAGGCCTTGATCTGCTTACGCACGTAGTCGACGTCGCCGACGATGGCGGCATCATCGATCACCTCGTCCGGGATGATCTCCGCGGCTTTGTCCTTCTGGTTGCTGCGGAACAGCTTCGTCACGTCGTCGACCACCTCGGAGTAGCCCATCCGGCGGTAGACGTCGGCGTGGAAGTTGGTGTCCTCGGCGCCCATGCCGCCCATGTAGAGCGCGATGTAGGGCTTCATCGCCGCGAACGCGGCGGGGCGGTCCTCGGTGATGACGATGTTGGCCGTCGCGCAGATCTCGAAGTCCTCGCGGCTGCGGCGGGCGCCCGGCCGGGCGAAGCCCTCGTCCAGCCACCCGTTGTAGGTGTCGGCCATGCGCGGCGTGTAGAAGATCGGCAGCCAGCCGTCGCAAATCTCGGCGGCCAGCGCGACGTTCTTCGGTCCCTCGGCACCCAGCATGATCGGGATGTCGGACCGCAGCGGATGGGTGATGGGCTTGAGCGGTTTACCCAGACCCGTTGCGCGCTCGCCGGTCAGCGGCAGCGGGTAGTGCGGGCCGGTGCTGGTCACCGGTGCCTCCCGCGCCCACACCTGCCGGATGATGTCGATGTACTCACGGGTGCGGGCCAGCGGCTTGGGGAACGACTGGCCGTACCAGCCCTCGACTACCTGCGGGCCGGAGACGCCCAGGCCGAGGACGTGTCGCCCGCCGGACAAGTGGTCGAGCGTCAAAGCCGCCATCGCGCAGGCCGTCGGGGTGCGGGCGGACAGCTGGACCACCGACGTGCCCAGCCGTAACCGGGACGTCGACGAACCCAGCCAAGCGAGCGGTGTGTAGGCGTCCGAGCCCCAGGCCTCGGCGGTGAAGACGGCGTCGAATCCGGCCTCTTCGGCGGCGGCGACGAGCTCGCCGTGGTTCTGCGGCGGCTGAGCGCCCCAATATCCCAGCTGTAATCCCAGCTTCATGGTCTTGGCCCTTCCGGAGGTCGTCCCGATCCAAAAAGATTTGAATCCGTTCTTAGAACCTGTTCTACTCGATGGCGTGACAGCCAGCTCGAGTAGCCCGCCCCTGATGGATCACCCGGAGCCACCGCTCGCCGCGCCACTGACGTTGTCCTTCGACTACACCCGTTCAGTCGGCCCCACGCTGAGCAAATTCTTCACCGCACTGCGTGACCGCCACGTCCTGGGTGTGCGCGGATCGGATGGCCGGGTGCACGTGCCGCCGGCGGAATATGACCCGGTCACCTATGAGCCGCTGGGCGAGATGGTACCGGTCTCCAGTGTCGGCACCGTGGTCTCGTGGGCCTGGCAACCCGAGCCCATGGAGGGCCAGCCGCTGGACCGCCCGTTCGCCTGGGCACTGATCAAGCTGGACGGCGCGGACACCCCGCTGATCCACGCCGTTGATGTTGGAGCCGCGGGTCCTTCCGCCATCAAGACCGGCACCCGGGTGCATGTGCACTGGGCCGACGAGCCGGTGGGCGCCATCACCGACATCGCGTATTTCGCACTCGGTGAGGAAGCCGAGGCCGTGACCGAGCAGTCGGACGGCGACAAAGACCCGGTGACCATGATCGTCACACCCGTCTCGCTGACCATCCAGCACAGCGCCTCGCACGAGGAGAGCGCCTACCTGCGGGCCATCGCGCAGGGCAAGCTGCTCGGCGCGAAGACGGGCGAGAACGGCAAAGTGTATTTCCCGCCGCACGGCGCCGACCCGGCCACGGGCCAGCCAACGACCGAGTTCGTGGAGTTGCCGGACAGGGGCACCGTCACGACGTTCGCGATCATCAACATCCCGTTCCAGGGCCAGCGCATCAAGCCGCCCTATGTGGCGGCCTACGTGCTGCTCGACGGGGCCGACATCCCGTTCTTGCATCTGGTCGCCGACATCGACGCCCACGAGGTGCGGATGGGTATGCGCGTCGAGGCGGTGTGGAAACCCCGCGAGGAGTGGGGATTTGGCATTGACAACATCGAGTACTTCCGGCCGACCGGGGAACCCGACGCCGACTACGACACCTACAAGCACCACCTGTAAAGGGCTTACCTGCACATGAGCGCTCGCAACGTCGCGGTTGTTGGCTTTGCCCACGCCCCACACGTCCGTCGCACAGACGGCACCACCAACGGTGTCGAGATGTTGATACCGTGCTTCGCCCAGCTGTACGAGGAGCTGGGTATCAGCCGGACCGACATCGGCTTCTGGTGCTCGGGATCATCCGATTACCTTGCTGGGCGGGCATTCTCGTTCATCTCGGCGATCGACTCGATCGGAGCCGTCCCGCCGATCAACGAATCACACGTCGAGATGGACGCGGCCTGGGCACTTTACGAGGCCTACATCAAAATCCTGACCGGCGAGGTCGACACCGCCCTGGTGTACGGCTTCGGCAAGTCCTCCGCCGGCATCCTGCGGCAGATCCTGAGTCGGCAGACCGACCCCTACACCGTCGCGCCGTTGTGGCCGGATTCGATCTCGATGGCCGGGCTGCAGGCGCGCATCGGGCTGAACACCGGCAAGTGGACCCAGGAGCAGATGGCGCGCGTCGCCTTCGACTCCTTCGCCAATGCGCGCCGGGTGGACAACGTGGAGGGGTCGATCAGCGTGGCCGAATTACTCGAGCGGCCGTTCTTCGCCGACCCGCTGCGGCGTCACGACATCGCACCGATCACCGACGGCGCCGCGGCTGTCGTGCTTGCGGCCGGCGACCGGGCGCGCGAGCTGCGCGAAAACCCCGCCTGGATCACCGGAATCGAGCACCGCATCGAAACCCCGTCGCTGGGCGCGCGTGACCTCACCGAGTCCCCGTCCACCCAGGCCGCCGCCCAGGTGGCCGCGGGCGGCCGAACCGACAACCTCGACGTGGCCGAAATCTGCGCGCCCTTCACCCATCAGCACCTGATCATCGAGGAAGCCATCCGGATACCGGGACCGACCAAGGTCAATCCGTCCGGTGGTGCGCTCGCGGCCAACCCGATGTTCGTCGCCGGTCTCGAACGTATCGGCTTTGCGGCACAGCATATCTGGAATGGTTCGGCTGAGCGGGTGCTGGCGCATGCCACCAGTGGCCCTGCGCTCCAACAGAATCTGGTCGCGGTGATGGAAGGAAAGAACTGATGGCCGGTGCAGGGGCGCACCTCGCCGCGGTACTGGGTACCGGGCAGACGAAGTACGTAGCCAAGCGCAAAGACGTTTCGATGAACGGCCTGGTGCGCGAGGCGATCGACCGTGCGCTGGAAGACTCCGGTTCGACCTTCGAGGACATCGACGCGGTCGTGGTCGGCAAGGCGCCGGACTTCTTCGAGGGCGTCATGATGCCCGAGCTGTTCATGGCAGACGCCATGGGTGCCACCGGAAAGCCGTTGATCCGGGTGCACACCGCGGGTTCGGTCGGTGGTTCCACCGCGATTGTGGCCGCCAGCCTGGTGCAGTCCGGGAAATACCGGCGCGTGCTGGCGATGGCCTGGGAGAAGCAGTCGGAATCGAATGCCATGTGGGCCTTGTCGATTCCTATCCCCTTCATCAAGCCGGTGGGAGCAGGCGCCGGCGGCTACTTCGCGCCGCACGTGCGCTCGTACATCCGCCGCTCCGGCGCGCCGACGCACATCGGCGCCATGGTCGCGGTCAAGGACCGGCTCAACGGCAGCAAGAACCCGCTGGCGCACCTGCACCAACCCGACATCACCGTCGAGAAGGTCATGGCCTCGCCCATGCTGTGGGACCCCATCCGCTACGACGAAACCTGCCCGTCGTCCGACGGTGCCGCCGCCGTCGTGATCGGCAACGAGGAATCCGCCGAAGACCG
Organism: Mycobacterium sp. NGS56; assembly: GCF_059812425.1. Lineage (NCBI taxonomy): Bacteria > Bacillati > Actinomycetota > Actinomycetes > Mycobacteriales > Mycobacteriaceae > Mycobacterium > Mycobacterium sp. NGS56. The sequence goes on along the minus strand of NZ_JCALCQ010000010.1, from coordinate 123,242 downwards.
CCTGGCGCAGGGACATCCGGTGGCATGGATTCATGCCACGGCGTTGCGCACCGAGCCGCTACAGTTCTCCGGACGCGACCAGGTCAGCCCGCAGGCCGGCCGTGACGCCGCCGCGGCGCTGTGGAAGGCCGCCGGAATCGAGAGCCCGATCGACGAGATCGACGCTGCGGAGATCTACGTCCCGTTCTCCTGGTTCGAACCAATGTGGTTGGAAAACCTCGGATTTGCCGCCGAGGGCGAAGGATGGAAACTCACCGAAGCCGGCGAAACCAAGATCGGTGGCCGCCTGCCGGTGAATCCGTCGGGCGGTGTGCTGTCGTCGAACCCGATCGGCGCCTCCGGCCTGATCCGCTTCGCAGAAGCGGCCATTCAGGTGATGGGCAAGGGCGGCGACCACCAGGTGCCCAACGCACGAAAGGCCTTGGGACATGCCTACGGCGGTGGCTCGCAGTACTACTCGATGTGGGTGGTCGGTGCCGACAAGCCCGCCGCCCAGAAGGTCGACGCGTGAGCGCCTCGACGACGATGCGAAGCGCGATGAAAAGGAGCGGCGCCGTTGACTGAGCATCCCGCTCACGAAGCCGGTCGCCGCTCCCGCGAGGCGGTGGCGGTCCGCGACAAGGACGCTTGGCTGGCGGTATTCGCCGACGACGCCATCGTCGAGGACCCGATCGGGCCGTCGGTGTTCGACCCCGAAGGCCTGGGGCACCGGGGCCGTGACGCCATCTCGGCCTTCTGGGACAAGGCCATCGCCCCCACCACCAAAATCGAGTTCTTCTTCCGCGACACCTATCAGTGCGGCAACGAGGAAGCCAACGTCGGGCACATCCTGATCACAACGGGTGAGTACCAGACGACCGCCGAGGGCGTCTTCACCTACAAGGTCGACGCCGAAGGCAAGCTGGTGGCCCTGCGCGCCTACTGGGAGATGGCACGCGCGGCGGCCAACACGCGCAAAGTCTAGAGCGGCTCGAGCCCGGCCAGATGCCGCTGGGCGAGGTCGCGGTAGGCCTGCGGGTTCACCTGCACCCACATCTCGGCGCCGGTCCCGGCGACCGGGCCCTTGATCTGCGCCGGCGCGCCGACGGCCAGCATCCCGGCCGGGATCTGGGTGCCTGCCGTCACCAGTGAATGCGCGGCGACCAGGCTGCGTGCCCCGATCACCGCACCGTCCAGGACGGTGGCGTGGTTCGCGATCAGCGCCTCCTGGCCGACGTGCACCCCGTGAATGACGCACATGTGCGCCACCGTCGCACCGGGGCCGATGTCGACCGGAATACCGGGCGGCGCGTGCAGAACCGACCCGTCCTGGACGTTGGCGCCCTCGCGCACCACGATGGGCGCGTAGTCACCGCGCAACACGGCGTTGAACCAGACCGACGCTCCCGCCTCCACCACGACGTCGCCGATCAGAGTGGCGGTCGGGGCCACGAACGCGGTGGCATCGACCCGTGGCGCGTGGCCTTCGAACGCAAACAGCGGCATCGTTTAGATATACCCCGAGTGCGCATACGTCGCGGGTAATCGCAGCCAGACGCGCCGTCGTTGCGCGCCCCCGGCGCAAAACTGTAACGTGTTCTAGTTAGAGGCCCAGCGAGTTGGAGGTGACAGGTGAGTACCGACACCAAGGCGGTCGGCATCCGGGAAATCGATCCCGGCGACTTGCCGACCCGATACGCGCGCGGCTGGCACTGCCTGGGCGTGGCGAAGGACTTCCAGGACGGTAGGCCGCATGCGATTCAGGCCTTCGGCACCAAGCTGGTCGTGTTCGCCGACTCGCAGGGCGACATCAAAGTCCTCGACGGATACTGCCGCCACATGGGCGGCGACCTGTCGGAGGGCACCATCAAGGGCGACGAGATCGCCTGCCCCTTCCACGACTGGCGCTGGGGCGGCGACGGCCGCTGCAAACTGGTCCCCTACGCCAAGCGCACGCCCAAGACGGCGCGGACACGGTCGTGGACCACCGACGTGCGTGGCGGTCTGCTGTTCGTCTGGCACGACCACGAGAACAACCCCCCGGATCCCGCGGTGCGCATTCCGGACATCCCGGAAGCGCACAGTGACGAGTGGACCGATTGGCGGTGGAACAGCATCCTCATCGAAGGCTCCAACTGCCGCGACATCATCGACAACGTCACCGACATGGCGCACTTCTTCTACATTCATTTCGGGTTGCCGACGTATTTCAAGAACGTTTTCGAGGGCCACGTCGCGTCACAGTTCCTGCACAACGTGGGCCGGCCCGACGTCAACGACCTCGGCACGTCTTACGGTGAGGCGCATCTGGATTCCGAGGCGTCCTACTTCGGGCCGTCGTTCATGATCAACTGGCTGCACAACAGCTACGGCGGTTACAAGGCCGAGTCGATCCTGATCAATTGCCACTACCCGGTGACCCAGAACTCGTTCGTGCTGCAGTGGGGCGTCATCGTCGAAAAGCCCAAGGGCATGGACGAAAAGATGACCGACAAGCTGTCGAAGGTATTCACCGAGGGCGTCAGCAAAGGCTTCCTGCAGGACGTCGAGATTTGGAAGCACAAGACGCGCATCGACAATCCGCTGCTAGTCGAAGAGGACGGCGCGGTCTATCAGCTGCGTCGCTGGTACCAGCAGTTCTACGTCGATGTCGCCGACATCGAGCCGGAGATGGTGGAGCGCTTCGAGATCGAGGTGGACACCACCCGAGCCAACGAGTACTGGAATGCCGAGGTCGAGAAAAACCTCAAGGCCAAGGACTCCGAGGCAGACAAACCCGTTACCGACGACGTGCCGGCCAGTCAACACTAGGTTCATGCCCGACGATCAGCCGCCGGTGCCCGACGTCGATCAGCTTGCGCGGTCGATGTTATCGCTGCATGGCGATCATCACGACCACGACGAGCATGCGGCCCGTCCCGCCCGCAAGGGCGAATCCTGGTCGAAATCAAGGGATTTCGCTAATGATCCGCAGCGCGCCGCTGCGGTCGCCGCAGCCAGTCGTGCCGACCGTGAGCGCTACCTCAATTCGGGTCTGTTGCCGGTGGACTGCCGGTTCTGCCATGCGCGGGTCACCGTTCGCAGACTCGGTCCGGGACACACCGCGGTGCAATGGAACACCGAAGCGTGGCAGCGCTGTGCGCACTTCGCCGAGGTGCGTGAGGCCGGGGGCGACACCGCACGCACGAGGTCGTGCCCCAAACTCGCTGACAGCATTGATCATGCGGTCGCCGAGGGCTACCTCGACGACCAGCCAGGTGAAGACTGAGCGGCGCCTTCGCACGACTCGGTGCCGGCATCCCGCGCCCGTCGGCGCTCGGCGTCCCGCGGCCGCGCCGCCGGCGTCCCGCGCCCGTCGGCGTCCCGCATCCCGCATCCCGCGCCCGTCGGCGTCCCGCATCCCGCATCCCGCGCCCGTCGGCGTGTTGCCCGCCTCTGAGCGACAACGTTTGCGCGCCCGAGTGATTCGTGAATTTTGTCGCTCAGAGGCGGGCAAAACGTGTGCCAGCCAATCCAGAAACTATTGTGGCGCCTGTGATCAGAGGCCCGCGAAGCGCTCCTTAACGGTCTCGGTGCTAAGTCCATAGTCGGCCAATGAGTAGCTGTGCTTCGGGGCACGCTCGCCGGACTGGCTGTCAACGTGAGCCCTTTCCATTGCGGCCTTGGCCACATCGGTCAGCGTCAGGCCGAAGTGCCGGTAGATGTTCGCCACGGTGCCCATCGGGTCGGCAATCAATTCCTTGTAATCGACATCATAGAACTGCGACGGACTGTATTTGGCTCGTGCGGCGTTGAACCGCTCGAGGCCCCGCGACCAGGTTTCCATTGCGTCAGAACCGATTTGGGCACCGGTGAACGTGGTCGACCACCCTTCCGCGGTGTGCTGCGCCAGTGAGCACATCGAGGCCATGATCGTCTCGACGGGTCGATGAGTCTGGATCACCAACGCGTCGGGATAGGTCGCCATCAGTGCGTCCAAGGCGAACAGGTGGCTGGGATTCTTCAGCACCCAGCGCTTGTCGGCGTCGTTGAGCCCGATCAGCTGAAGGTTGCGGCGGTGCCGCTGATATGACGGCGTCCAGTCCTGGTCCGAGAGCCAGCGCGCGTAACTCGGCAGGTGCGCCAGCGTTTCATAGGACACCGAGTGCAGCGACTGCCGCAGGAGCTGCCAGCACTCCTCCAGCTCGTAGGCGGCCATGAAGTGCAGGCCGGTATAGCCGGGGTTCTCCCGGTGGTGCTGGGTGAACTGCGCGTCGAGTTGGCGATACAGCGGGTGCGATTCCCAGGTCTCGCGCGGCGGGCGCGGTTGCGGGAACTCGGCCAGCCACATGTGCAGACCCTGATGCGCAGGGTCGGCGCCCAGCAGCCGATGCAGCGCGGTCGTTCCGGTGCGCACCAACCCGGTGACGAAGATCGGGCGTTCGATGGCGACGTCGGCATACTGCGGGTACTGCTTCCAGGCGGACTCTGACAGCAGCCGCGCCACCAGCGCACCGCGCAGGAAGAAGCGATTCATTTTGCTGCCCAACACCGTAAGTCCGGCTTCGGTCCGGTAGGAATCCAGCAGCACTTGCAGCGCTTCGCGATAATTGTCGTCGTCTACACCAAAGTCGTCGAGGCCCGTCAGCTTGGTGGCCGATGCGTGCAGCTCGTCGACCGTCCCGATATCGGTGCGATCGGACATCAGACGTGATACTCCCCGCAGTTGACGTCCAGGGTCTGCCCGGTTATGCCGCTGGACAGATCACTGGCCAAAAACAGAATGGCCGACGCCACTTCTTCCTCCGTGGGCAGGCGCTTGAGGTCGGAGTTCGCCGCGGTCGCCGCGTAGATCTCGTCGACGGTGGTGCCGTACTTGCCGGCCTGATGCTCGAAGTAGGCCTGCAAAGTATCGCCCCAGATATACCCCGGTGCAACGGAATTGACACGGATACCCTTGTCGCCGAGCTCGGTGGCCAGCGACTGGGACATGGAGAGCAGCGCGGACTTGGCCATTTTGTATGCGCCGTATTTCGGCTGCGAGTGGCGCAGCACCATCGAGTTGACGTTGACGATCGACCCGTGCGTCGCCTCCAGCGCCGGCGTGAAAGCCTGGATCAGCCGCAGGGCCCCCAGCGCGCTTAGTTCGATCGCATCCCGGATGTGCTGGAAACTGGTGGCGGCCAACGGCTTCATCGACGGCACCCGGAATGCGTTGTTGATCAGCACGTCGACCTTGCCGTAGGTGGCCATGGTCGTCTCGACCAGGTAGGCGACCTCATCGTCATCGGTGATGTCGGTGCGCACCGCCAAGGCCTTGCGGCCGGAGTCGTTGACCCGCTTGGCAACCTCATCCAGCCGTTCCACGGTCCGGGCCGCCAGCACCAAGTCGGCACCGTTGTCGGCACATCGGTGTGCCAGCGTGGTACCGAGACCCGGACCGACGCCGCTGATGATAACTACCTTGCCATCAACCATCCCTGACATCGTCACCCCAGCATCCTTGCTGCAATTTGTTGTTGACGCAGCGTGATTCGCGCGCGCCATTCGTCCTCGGAAATTTTATTGTGCTCGAAGTACGGCAGCGTGGCCGGTATGGCGTCGATGTCGACCAGCTCGACGTTGGGGCCGTCGGCTTCGGTGAGCTGACGCGACACCCGCTGCCAGCGGAACTGCAGGATGCCCTTGCTATGACCAAGCGTTTCTACCCAGTTGGTCACGCCCGGGTTCTGGTCGGCGACGACGATGCGCACCTTGCCGTCCGGATCCGCCTGTGCCTGAGTGTTGTTCAGCGACGTCTGGTGGTTGATGTAGTCCAGCGAGATGTACCACAGGCTGCCCAACTGGAAGCCCAGGTACGGCGCGTCGGTAACAGGGATGGTGATCACCAGCGCCTGATCGGGCGAAAGCTCGTAGTGCCCCACCGACGAGTACTGGGTCGCAAGTCCACCGGGCGTCAGCCGGGGCGCGACCATCGTATTGACCGGGATGTTGAAGTAGAACCACTGCGGGAACTGCAGCCAGGTCTTCACCCGGTTCACGAGTTGCTTTCCGGCTGTGGCGTAACGCTTTTGGATGGTTTCGCGGGTGAGTGGCGGCGGCGCGGTGCCCGCGGTGTCCAGCCGGGAGATGGCCAGCGTGCCGCGCTGAGCCGCCCAGTCCCCGTACACCTCGCGGATGACCAGTTGCCCGGGACTCGTCGGCCGCACCCGCCACTCGAAGCTGCCGTCGGGCGCGATCTGCAGTTCCCGATCGTCGAACGCGGCCTGGCTGACCGGGACGTTGTCGTCGGTGTACTCGCCGCCCAGCAGCTGGAAACTCAGGTCGGTGGTGGTTCCGCGCCGGCCGGTGACGACGTAATCGTGATCGGCGTGTACGCGCGTGCCGAAGTAAAGCGTGTCCGGGTTGTCCAGGCCCATCTTGGTGAACGGACCCGTGCCCGACTGCAGGAAGGGATGGTCGCGGTCATAGTCGAACGACAGGTGCATACAGCCGGCGATGCAGCCGGCCAGGTACTGCAACCCTTCGAGCAGGTCGGCTTCGGTCTCGATGTGGGGTGCCGCGGCCACCAGTTTTTCGGCCTCGGCGATGGCCTCGGTGAGGGAATCAGAGAACACGCCTAGACGCTAGAACGTGTTCTACTTTTTCGTCAATGGCGAACATTCCCGCGTGTCGGCCACAGCGTTCAAGGACGACGCGGACTCACTACGGCGGGCACGAGTGGGAAAGGTCGATCAGGTGCTGGCGTACGTCGGGATGCCGATTGAGGTAGTCGATGACGTTGCCGTTACCGCCCTCCGCTTGAGACCTTTGCTGCAATTGCTGGTGGAGGTCCGGGTGCTTCTGCAGGTACGCATCGATGGATGCACCCACGTCCTGATTGCATTGCGCGTTGGCCGTGCCGGCCAAGGGCACCGCGATCACCATGGCGGCGGTAGCGGTCATCAATCCCCCGGCGAGCAGGCCGTACAGCCCACGACGCCGAGCGCCGACTGTGTTGGATGTGCTCATGCCAGCCAGGCTACTCGCGGCTCCTGTGCGTGCCGCGGGACAAGCCGCTGATCAGTGCGCAGCCGCGGCGCCGCTCTCTTGCTCGCGCTTGATCTCGAGCGCGATGTCGATGAGCTGGTCTTCCTGACCACCGATGAGCTTGCGCTGCCCGGCACGGTGCAGCAGCTGGTGCGCCGGCACACCGTAGCGCTCGGACTGGCGGATGGCGTGCTTGAGGAAGCTCGAGTACACCCCGGAATACCCCATGATCAGGGCGTTGCGGTCGAGCAGGCACTCGGCGGGCATGGCAGGGGCCACCACCTCTTCGGCGGCGTCGGCGATGTCGAAGAAGTCGATCCCGGTCTTCACACCGATCTTGTCGAACACCCCGATCAGCGCCTCGACGGGCGCGTTGCCGGCCCCGGCGCCGAACCGGCGGCAGGAGCCGTCGATCTGCTTGGCGCCCGCCCGGACGGCCTCGACGCTGTTGGCCACCCCGAGCCCCAGGTTCTCGTGGCCGTGAAAACCGACCTGGGCGTCGTCGCCAAGCTCGTCGACCAGCGCCGCGACCCGGTCACGCACGCCCTCGAGGACCAACGCTCCGGCCGAATCGACCACATAGACGCACTGGCAGCCCGCGTCGGCCATGATGCGGGCCTGCGCGGCCAGTTTCTCGGGCGAGATGGTGTGGCTCATCATCAAGAACCCGACGGTCTCCAAGCCGAGTTCACGGGCCAGACCGAAGTGCTGGATCGACACGTCGGCCTCGGTGCAGTGCGTGGCGATCCGGCAGATCGAGCCGCCGTTATTCTGGGCCTCTTTGATGTCTTCCTTGGTACCGACGCCGGGCAGCATCAAGAAGGCGATCTTCGCTTCTTTGGCGGTCTCGGCGGCGAGCTTGATCAGCTCCTGTTCGGGAGTCTTGGAGAACCCGTAGTTGAAGCTCGAGCCACCCAGGCCGTCGCCATGAGTGACCTCGATGACGGGCACTCCCGCGGCGTCCAGCGCGGCCACGATGGCGCCGACCTCGTCCTTGGTGAACTGGTGACGCTTGTGGTGGGAGCCGTCGCGCAGCGACGTATCGGTCATCCGGACGTCCCAGACCGGATTGAAGAAAATGTCAGAAGTCATGGCGCCACTCCTCCTCATCGCTACGCTCTGCATCGTCGTCGGCGCGGATGCTCATGATTGCGCTCCTCCGGCCGTCGCGCTCAAGGATTCCTTGGCGATCTCCTCGCCGACCTTCGTGGCCGCGGCGGTCATGATGTCCAGATTTCCAGCGTAAGGCGGCAGATAGTCGCCCGCACCCTCCACTTCGACGAACGTGGTAACCAGCGCCTGGCCACCGGAGTTGATCGACGGGTCGTCGAATTGGGGCTCGTTGAGCAGCCGGTAGCCCGGCACATAGGTCTGCACCTCGGCCACCACGTCGTGAATCGACTTGGCGATCGCGTCTCGGTCGGCGTCCTCCGGGATGGCGCAGAAGATGGTGTCGCGCATGATCATCGGCGGGTCGGCCGGGTTCAGGATGATGATCGCCTTGCCGCGCTTGGCGCCGCCGATGGTCTCTACGCCCTTGCTGGTCGTCTTGGTGAATTCGTCGATGTTGGCGCGGGTGCCGGGACCGGCCGAGACTGAGGCCACCGAGGCCACGATCTCGGCGTAGGGAACCCCACCGACATCGGCGACGGCACGCGACACGGCGTACACGATCGGGATGGTCGCCTGCCCGCCGCAGGTGATCATGTTGACGTTCGGGGCGTCCAGGTGCTGGCGCAGGTTGGCGGGCGGGATCACGGCGGGGCCCACCGCGGCCGGTGTCAGGTCGATGGCACGGATCCCAGCGGCCTCGTACTTGGGGGCGGCGTCGCGGTGCACGTAGGCGCTGGTTGCCTCGAACACCAGGTCGGGCTTCTCCGACTGCGCCAACAGCCAGTCGACGCCTTCGTGGGTCGTCTCCAAACCCAGCTTGCGGGCCCGGGCCAGGCCCTCGCTCTCCGGGTCGATACCCACCATCCAGCGGGGTTCCAGCCAGTCCGATCGCAGCAGCTTGTAGAGCAGGTCAGTGCTGATATTCCCCGACCCGACAATGGCCACAGACGCCTTAGTCGGCATGATGCTCCTCGAGCTTTGAGATTTAAGTTGGATGATTTAATTCGAGCCTATTCGAACGACAGGCGCACCGATCCGAGGCCCGCGAAATCGGCGACGAAGTCGTCGCCGGGGTGCGCGTCGATCGCCCGCGTGCACGACCCGGGCAGCACCACGTCACCCTTGCGCAACCTAACGCCGAAGCCCTCCACTTTGCGGGCCAGCCAGGCCACCGCGGTGACCGGATTACCCAGCACCGCGTCGGTACGCCCTTCGGCGACAACCTCACCATTGCAGCGCAACACGGCGTCGATCCCCTTGACGTCGATGTCGCGCGGGGAAAGGCGCGCCTCACCCAACACGAAGCCCGCCGCCGAGGCGTTGTCGGCGATGGTGTCGCACAATGCGATCTTCCAGTCGGTGATCCGGGTGTCGATCAGCTCGATCGACGGGACCAACGCTTCGGTGGCCGCCAGCACATCGTCCTCGGTGCAGCCGGCGCCCGGCAGGTCCGCGTTCAGGATGAAACCGACTTCGACCTCGACCCGCGGGTACAGGTAGCGGTTCGTCTTGACCGGGATGTCTTCGAAGAGCTGCATCTCGTCGAGCAGATGTCCGTAGTCGGGCTCGTCGACGCCCATCATTTGCTGGATCGCCAACGACGACAGCCCCACCTTGTGGCCCAGCACCCGCGCCCCCTCCGCGACTCTCTGGCGGATGTTGATCAACTGAATTTCATAGGCGTCGACGACGTCGATGTCCGGATAGGCGGCGGTCAGCGGGGCGATCGGTTCACCGCTCCGCTCGGCCTGCGCCAAGTCGGCAGCCAGCTCGTCGCGCGTGGCAACACTGAGCATTTCTCCAAGTCTCCTTGTACGGTCGACCGGGCCAGTAGCGGCCGCCCGGGGCAATTCTATAACGTGTTCTACATGTCAGCGCAGGAGTACGACGTCGTGGTGGTCGGAAGCGGCGGGGCCGGCATGGTGGCCGCCCTTACCGCCGCTCACCGGGGTCTTTCCACCATAGTCATCGAGAAGGCCCCCCACTTCGGCGGCTCCACCGCACGCTCAGGCGGCGGCGTTTGGATCCCAAATAACGAAGTGCTCAAGCGTGACGGGGTGCGCGATACCGCCGAGGCCGCCCGCACCTATCTGCACGGGATCATCGGTGACGTCGTCGAGCCCGAACGCATCGATACTTACCTCGAGCGCGGCCCCGAGATGTTGTCGTTTGTGCTCAAGCACACCCCGCTGAAGATGTGCTGGGTTCCGCGATACTCCGACTACTACCCCGAGGCTCCAGGCGGCCGCGCCGAGGGCCGCTCGATCGAACCGAAACCGTTCAATGCCCGCAAGCTCGGCGCCGACGAGTCCGGCCTGGAGCCGGCGTACGGCAAGGTGCCGCTGAACGTCGTGGTGATGCAACAGGATTACGTGCGGCTGAACCAACTCAAGCGGCACCCGCGCGGTGTGCTCCGTAGCCTGAAGGTCGGGGCACGCACCATGTGGGCCAAGGCGACCGGCAAGAACCTCGTCGGCATGGGCCGGGCGTTGATCGGGCCGTTGCGCATCGGGTTGCAGCGGGCCGGGGTGCCGGTGGTGCTCAACACCGCGCTCACCGACCTGTACGTGGAAGACGGCGCGGTCCGGGGCGTCTACGTGCGCGGTGCTGGCGATGCTGAATCCAATGAGCCCCAACTGATCCGGGCCCGGCGCGGCGTGATCCTGGCGTCGGGTGGCTTCGAGCACAACGAACAGATGCGGGTGAAATACCAGCGCGCACCGATCACCACCGAGTGGACCGTCGGCGCGGCGGCCAACACGGGCGACGGAATTCTGGCGGGCGAAAAACTCGGCGCCGCATTGGACCTCATGGAAGACGCATGGTGGGGCCCTACCGTCCCGCTGGTGGGTGCGCCCTGGTTCGCGTTGTCCGAGCGCAACTCGCCGGGGTCGATCATCGTCAACATGTCGGGCAAGCGGTTCATGAACGAATCGATGCCCTACGTCGAAGCCTGCCATCACATGTATGGCGGCCAGTATGGGCAGGGACCCGGGCCGGGCGAGAACATTCCCGCCTGGCTGGTATTCGACCAGCAGTACCGCGACCGCTACATTTTCGCGGGTTTGCAGCCCGGACAACGTATTCCGCGCAAATGGCTGGAGTCCGGCGTCATCATCCAGGCCGACACGCTGGCGGAGCTGGCCCAGCAGGCCGGCCTTCCGCCGAGCGAACTCACCGCCACGGTGGAACGATTCAACGACTTCGCGCGCTCCGGCGTCGACGAGGACTACCGGCGCGGCGAGAGCGCCTACGACAGGTACTACGGCGACCCGACCAACAAGCCGAACCCCAACCTCGGCGAGATCAGTCACGCACCGTACTACGCGGCCAAGATGGTGCCCGGTGACCTGGGGACCAAAGGCGGCATCCGCACCGACATCCACGGCCGGGCGCTGCGCGACGACGGCAGTATCATCGAAGGCCTCTACGCCGCGGGCAATGTCAGTGCTCCGGTGATGGGCCACACGTACCCCGGCCCGGGTGGCACCATCGGTCCAGCCATGACGTTCGGCTACCTGGCGGCGTTGCACATCGCCGGCGGAGAAAGGTAACCGCGATGCCAATCGACGTAGAAGTCGCGCTGAACGCCGAGCTGGATCCCATCGAATTCTCGTGGGCCAGTAGCGATGTGCAGCTCTACCACCTCGGACTGGGCGCGGGCGCCGATCCGATGGACCCACGCGAGCTGCGCTATCTGATCGACGACTCCCCGCAAGTACTACCGACATTCGGCAACGTGGCCGCCACCTTCCACGCCACAAAGCCGCCGGCGGTCAAGTTCCCCGGCATCGACATCGAGCTGGGCAAGGTGCTGCACGCCAGCGAGCGGGTGGAGGCGCCCGCTCCGCTGCCGCCGTCCGGCTCGGCCAAGGCCGTCACCCGGTTCACGGACATCTGGGACAAAGGCAAGGCCGCGGTGATCTGGAGCGAGACGACGGTGACCGCGCCGGATGGCACGCTGCTGTGGACGCAGCGCCGGTCCATCTTCGCCCGCGGCGAAGGCGGGTTCGGCGGCGAGCGCGGTGCGTCGACGTCCGACGGCGCGCCGGACCGTGCACCCGATCTCGAGGTCGACGTGCCGATTCTGCCGCAGCAGGCGCTGCTCTACCGGCTGTGCGGCGACCGCAATCCGCTGCACTCCGATCCCGAATTCGCTGCTGCCGCAGGTTTTTCCCAGCCCATTCTGCACGGCCTGTGCACATATGGCATGACCTGCAAGGCGATCACCGATGCACTGCTCGACGGTGATGCCGGCGCGGTGGCGGCCTACGGCGCGCGTTTCGCCGGGGTGGCGTTCCCCGGCGAAACGCTCAAGGTCGGCATCTGGAAGGACTCGGCGTCTTCGGAAGGCCGCTTCCTGGCGACCGTTGTTGCGCCGTCGCGCGACAACGCGGTCGTGCTGTCGGGTGTCGAACTGGTGCCCGCCTAGCGGGTTTCCCTTCTGCCGAGTGTGCGCTTAGCCGCACACTCACTCTCGACTGTGCGGCTAGGCGCACACTCGCCGGGCCAACGCCGTCCGAACACGTTCGACGATCTCTACGGGCCGGTCGCCTGCCACCACCCGGATGATGATCCAGCCGAGACGCTCAAGCCTCTCCAGGCGACGGACGTCCCAGGTGTACTGCCGGCGATCCCTGCGGTGCTGTTCGCCGTCGTACTCAACGGCTACCTTGACGTCCTCCCAACCCATGTCCAGATAAGCGATCGCACTGTCGAATTCGTTGAACACCGGAATCTGTGTTTGCGGTCGCGGCAGGCCTGCTTGGATCAAAACGACGCGGAGCCACGACTCTTTCGGGGACTGCGCGCCTGCATCGAACAAGTCGAATGCTTGTCGTGCTCGCGCGATTCCGCGTCGTCCCGCGTACCGGCGGGCGAGCAGCTCGACATCAGCGGCCTTAATTTCCGTCGCCGCCGCCAATGAATCGATGCCTGCCACGGCAGTTTTAATCGGATACCAGCAGCCGAGGTCCAGCGCTGTCCTCGTCGGCGATGTAACTGGCATGCTCGCCAGCACGTCGATCTCGTCCGCTTCGATGCGGTCCCGGTGAGTCTGTATCCCGGGGGGAGTACGCCGATTGTCGTGAAGCAACTCGACTACAGCTAAATCATCGGCCCACTTACTGCCGTGTAAACAAGCCGCGGCGAACCCTGCGACAACGCCTAATCGTCCCGTCCATAGCCACCCCGCCTTCGCTCGAAGCTCGGTACCAACCTGAGTAGCACGTTGCACATAGACGTCGGGAAACAGTCGTCGACATCGCGTATCGAGTTGGGTCTTCGTCAAAGCCCCCGCAGCGATGGCCTCACTGCCGATGAACGGCTCTTGCACCAGAGCAGCGTCCCAGACGCTGCCACCGCCGTCACTTCGGCTGTCCACACGCTACCGAGTGTGCGGCTGGCCGCACACTCGAACGTGAAAGGGCGGCTGGCCGCACACTCGGCGAAAAGGGCTGCCCTGAGCGCAGCCCTAGCCCAGGATCAGGCCCGAGGTCGGCACGCCGGTTCCAGCGGTGACGAGGACGTGCTCGACGTCGGGCACCGGGTTCACCGAGGTGCCCCGCAGTTGGCGCACACCCTCGGCGATGCCGTTCATGCCGTGGATGTAGGCCTCGCCGAGCTGACCACCGTGGGTGTTGATGGGCAGTCGCCCGCCAATCTCGATGGCGCCATCGGCGATGAAGTCCTTCGCCTCGCCCTTGCCGCAGAATCCCAACTCCTCCAGCTGAATCAACGTGAAGGGAGTGAAGTGGTCGTAGAGCACGGCGGTCTGGATGTCGGTCGGCTTGAGGCCGGATTGAGACCAGAGCTGCTGGCCCACCACGCCCATCTCGGGTAGGCCTAGCTCGGGCCGGTAGTAGCTGACCATCGTGTACTGGTCGGGGCTGGAGCCCTGCGCGGCCGCCTCGATGACCGCCGGACGCTGCTTGAGGTCCTTCGCGCGCTCCGTCGAGGTCACCACGATCGCGACCGCCCCATCGGTCTCCTGGCAGCAGTCCAGCAGCCGCAGCGGCTCGGCGATCCACCGCGAATTCTGGTGATCCTCAATGGTTATCGGCTTCTCGTAGAAATACGCCTTCGGATTCTTGGCCGCGTGCTTGCGGTCGGCCACCGAAATCGCACCGAAGTCCCGGCTGGTCGCACCGGACAGATGCATGTAGCGCTGGGCAATCATCGCGACTTGGGCGGCCGGCGTGGACAGCCCGTGCGGGTAAGAGAAGGAGTTATCCGCCGCCGTCGAATCAGCCTGCACGCCGGCGTTTCCCACCAGCCGGGTCTGCACCTGACCGAACCGCATGCCCGAGCGCTCGTTGAATGCCCGGTATGCGACGACGACGTCGGCCACACCGGTGGCCACGGCGATCGCCGCCTGCTGGACGGTCGCGCACGCGGCGCCGCCACCGTATCCGATCTGCGAGAAGAACTTCAGGTCACCGATGCCGACCGCACGCGCGACGGCGGTCTCGTTGTTGGTGTCCATCGTGAACGTCGTCAGGCCGTCCACATCCGACGGCGAGAGCCCGGCGTCGCCCAACGCATCAAGAACCGCCTCGGCGGCCAGACGCAGCTCGCTGCGGCCGGAGTCCTTGGAGAAGTCGGTGGCGCCGATGCCGACGATCGCGGCCTTACCCGACAACATCAGACGCCCCCGATCGTCAGCGTAACGTTCGCGATGACGTGGTCGCCAAGGCTGTTGCGGCCGAACACCTTCACCGTGATCAAACCATCTTTGACGGCGGTCACCTCGCCGGAGAACGTGACGGTGTCATAGGCGTACCACGGCACACCGAGCCGCAGCCCGATCGATTTGATCAGCGCCGTCGGACCCGCCCAGTCGGTGATGTAGCGCTGCACCAGGCCGGTGTCGGTGAGGATGTTGACGAAGATGTCCTTGGACCCCTTGGCCTGAGCCAGGTCCCGGTCGTGGTGCACATCCTGAAAGTCCCTGGTGGCCAAAGCTGTTGAGATGATGAACGTGGGCGAGCCATGCAGCTTGAGTTCGGGCAGGGTGGTGCCCACTTCGACGACGGGTGCGCTCATGCTTGGTCCCCCAAGGGTGTCCAAGCGTACAGACTCCACTCCGGGCCGGAATCACCGGCCGGGAAGTCGATATACGTTGCGCGAACCGGCATTCCGATCTTGATCTCGGCGTGGTCGACGTTGCGTAGCTCGCCGAGCATACGAACGCCCTCTTCCAGTTCGACCAGTGCGATCACGAACGGCAGCGTGCGCCCGGGCACCTTCGGCGCGTGGTGCACCACGAAGCTGAACACCGTGCCCCGACCGCTGGCCACCGCGTAGTCGATGGGCGCGGCCTTGTCCTGCCACACCGCCGGCACCGGCGGGTGTTGCAGGGTGCCGTCGGCGAGACGCTGGATGCGCAACTCGTGCGCTTTGACACCCTCCCAGAAGAAAGCCGTGTCGCGCGACACCGCGGGCCGCATCATGGCCTCGGCGTCCAGGTCATCCGGGACGGATCCGACGACGCCGGAATCCTCTCGGGGCCTGAATTTCAAAATGCGCCAGGCCATCTCGGCGACGACCTCGTCACCGACGCGCCATGTGATGTGCTGGTTGATGAACCAGCCCTCACCGAGCCCGGTCTGCTTGGGACCGACCACGTCGCGCATCTCGGAGGTGACGGTGACCTGCTCGCCCGGACGTAGGTATCGGTGGTAAGTCTGCTCGCAGTTGGTAGCGACCACCCCGATGTACCCGGCCTCGTCGAACAGCTGCATGATCGGGCCCATGGGGTCGTCGGTCGGGCGTTCGCCCGCCAGGCCGAACATCGTCCACACCTGAATCATCGCCGGCGGGGCGACAATTCCGGGGTGACCGGCGGCCTTGGCGGCGGCCTCATCGACGTAGATCGGGTTACGGTCGCCGAGCGCCTCGACCCAGTTGTTGATCGTCGGCTGGTTCACCGGATCCCGGGCGTCCCGCGGCTTTGCGACGACGGTGGCCGTGATTTCTGCGATGGCGTCCTGAATGTCGGTCATCGAGGCACCCTCGGCACCTTGAGACCCGATGCGGCGATCATCTCGCGCATCACCTCGTTCACGCCCCCACCGAAAGTGATGACCAGGTTGCGCTTGGTCTGCGAATCCAGCCAGTTGAGCAGGTCGGCGGTGTCCGCATCGGCGGGGTTGCCGTACCTGCCGACGATCTCTTCGGCGAGTCGTCCGATGTACTGGACGCGCTCCGTGCCAAAGACTTTCGTCGACGCGGCATCGGCCACGTTGATGTCCTCACCCGCGGCCGCTACTTGCCAGTTGAGCAGCTCGTTGATTCGCCACATCGCATGGATCTCACCGAGCGCCCGCTTGACGTCCTGGTGGTCGATCGGCGTGACACCGTCACTGCCCGGTTTAGAGGCCCACGCTTGCACGCGGTCGTAGATGCCTGCGGTGCGGCCGGCAGGGCCCAGCATGACCCGCTCGTTGTTGAGTTGGGTGGTGATCAGCCGCCACCCGCCGTTCTCCTCGCCGACCAACATCTCGGCGGGCACCCGTACGTCGTTGTAGTAGGTGGCGTTGGTGTGGTGGGCACCGTCGGACAGGATGATCGGCGTCCAGGAGTAACCGGGATCCTTCGTGTCGACAATCAGGATCGAAATGCCCTTGTGCTTCACGGCTTCCGGGTCGGTACGGCAGGCCAGCCAGATGTAGTCCGCGTCGTGGGCGCCGGTGGTGAAGATCTTCTGCCCGTTGACGATGTACTCGTCGCCGTGGCGCACGGCAGTCGTGCGCAGGGAGGCGAGATCGGTTCCGGCCTCGGGCTCGGTGTAGCCGATCGCGAAGTGAACCTCGCCGGCGAGGATGGCCGGCAAGAATTTCTTCTTCTGCAGATCGCTGCCGAACTGCTGCAGGGTCGGACCGACCGTCTGCAATGTCACCGCGGGCAGCGGCACGTCGGCCCGGTGCGCTTCGTTGACGAAGATCGACTGCTCGATGGGGCCGAACCCCAACCCGCCGAACTCCTTTGGCCATCCGACGCCGAGCTTGCCGTCCCGGCCCATTCGCCGGATCACCGCGCGGTAGGCCTCGTTGTGCCGGTCGGCCTCCATGGCCTTCATCTCGTCTGACGAGATCAGGTTCGAAAAGTATTCCCGCAGTTCCGCTTGCAGCTGACGCTGCTCCGGAGTCAGGTCTATGAACATTGCGCTCCCACCAGATCGAGGCCTGCGAGGAGGTCAAGGCGTAGCGAAGAACCGCCTAGTAGCCGGGACAGGTCCTTGATCGTGGAGTAGTACCGGTGCATCGGATAGGTGATGTCCATTCCCATCCCGCCGTGCAGGTGATGGCAGATCTGCATGGCCGGCGGCGCCTGCGATGTGATCCAGTAGCCGAGGATATCCAGGTCGTCTTGCACTTGAGGGGCCGATCCACCCCTTTCGAACAGTCCCCAGGCAACCGATTTCGCCACCAAATCGATGGTGCGCGAGGCGATGTAGACCTCGGCGAGCTGGGCGGCCACGGTCTGGAATGTCGACAGAGGCTTGCCGAACTGCTTGCGGTTGGCCACGTAGTCGGCGGTCAGCCGCAGCGCTCCGGCCACCAGCCCGTCGGCGTAGGCGCCGATGGTGGCCAGCGCCAACTGGTTGACTTGGGGAGCCGTCGTGCCCGGCAAAACGTCGTGGTCTGCTACCGCGACGTCGGCGAACGTGACCGTGTATTCCTCGGAGCCGTTGGAGGTCGGGGTTCGAACCACGTCGACACCGTTGGCTTTCGGCGATACGACGACAACCGCGCTGTCGGCCGTGACGATGATCCAATCCGC
This sequence comes from Mycobacterium sp. NGS56, assembly GCF_059812425.1. Lineage (NCBI taxonomy): Bacteria > Bacillati > Actinomycetota > Actinomycetes > Mycobacteriales > Mycobacteriaceae > Mycobacterium > Mycobacterium sp. NGS56. The sequence continues at coordinate 105,359 of NZ_JCALCQ010000010.1, read as the reverse complement.
TTGTCCGGCATAGCCGACGCCGACCTTGGTGCCCGACAGCCGGCCGTTGGCGAAGCTGGTCGAGGGTCGGTCCGGCAGCGCAGCGCCCGGCTCGTTGAGGGCGGCGGTCAGCACGGCGCCCTTGGCGACGCCTGCCAGGAACCGGTCCTGCTGCTCGCCGGAGGCAAAATCAAGCAGTGGCAGCACGCCGAAACCCAGAGTGGCCAGGGCCGGCGTGATCGCGCCGTGGCGGCCGATCTCGGTCAGCACGGTGGCGACCTCGAGCAGACCCACGCCGTCGCCACCAAGGCGTTCGGGCACGGGTAGCGCCGTCACGCCGCCGTCGACCAATGCGTCCCAGCTCAATTCACGCTCGGAAACCGACGTCACCACATCGGCGACGGCCCGTTGCGTCGCAGTGAGATCGAAGTCCATCAGGACGTCACCGCGGCATTGCCGGCGTAGTCGACCTGCCAGTGCTTGATGCCGTTGAGCCAGCCCGAACGTAACCGCTCGGGTTCGCCAGTCGGCTTGAGATTCGGCATGTGATCGGCGACCGCGTTGAAGATCAGGTTGATCGTCATGCGGGCCAGGTTCGCACCGATGCAATAGTGGGCGCCGGTGCCGCCGAACCCGACGTGCGGGTTCGGGTCGCGCAGGATGTTGAAGGTGTGCGGGTCTTCGAAGACCTCTTCGTCGAAGTTGGCCGACCTATACGACATCACCACCCGCTGACCCTTTTTGATCTGCACGCCGCCCAACTCGGTGTCCTCGTTGGCGGTGCGCTGGAAGGCCGAAACCGGAGTGGCCCACCGGATGATCTCGTCCGCGGCGGTCGCCGGGCGTTCCCTCTTGAAGAGCTCCCATTGATCGGGGTTGTCGGCGAAGGCGATCATGCCGTGCGTGATCGAGTTTCGTGTCGTCTCGTTGCCCGCCACGGCCAGCATGACTACGAAGAAACCGAACTCGTCATCGGAGAGCTTCTCGCCGTCGATGTCGGCCTGGATCAGGGTGGTGACGATGTCGTCGGTGGGGTTCTTGCCACGCTCCTCGGCCATGGCCATGGCGTACGTGATCAGTTCCATCGACGACTGCGCGGGATCGACGGTGGCGTACTCGGGGTCGGTGCCACCGGTCATCTCGTTGGACCAGCGGAAGAGCTTGTCGCGGTCCTCCTGGGGAACGCCGAGCAGGCCCGCGATGGCTTGCAGGGGCAGCTCGCACGACACCTGCTCGACGAAGTCACCGCTGCCCTCTTTCGCGGCGGTCTCGGCGATGTTCTGGGCACGTTGGGCCAGTTCGGCTTCCAGCCGTCCGATTGCCCGCGGCGTGAACCCGCGCGAGATGATCTTGCGCAGCCGGGTGTGGTGCGGCGCGTCCATGTTGAGCATGACGCTGCGCTGCAGCTCGACCTGCTCCCGCTTCATCTCCGGCGGCCAGGTCGGGATGGCGCCGTTCATCCAGCTCGAGAAGATGTCGCTGCGCTTCGACACCTCCTTGACGTCAGCGTGCTTGGTGACGATCCAATATCCGTGGTCCTCGAACCCGCCCGCGCCGTTCGGGATGTCAACCCAGTGGATCGGCTCTGCCTTGCGCAGCTGTGCCAGCTCCTCGACGGGCAACCCGGCAAGATTGACGTCGGGGTCAAGGAAGTCGAAGTCGGCGGGAATGTTGGGGGGTGCCATGTAGGGTGCGCTCCTTTTACAACACTAATTGCAACGTGTTCTAGTGCCAGTAAAACATGCCTCCTGCGCAGATAAAAGGCAGGTCGCCATCCTCGCTTGTCAGAGTAATGAAACGTGTTCTAGCCTGACGGGATGGGTAACCCTGTCATCGTTGAAGCCACTCGTAGCCCCATCGGCAAGCGGAACGGATGGTTGTCCGGTCTGCACGCCACCGAGCTGTTGGGTGCGGTCCAGAAGGCGCTGGTCGAAAAGGCCGGAATCGACGCCGGTGACGTCGAACAGGTCATCGGCGGCTGCGTGACACAGTACGGCGAGCAGTCCAACAACATCAGCCGGGTCAGCTGGCTGGTGGCCGGGCTGCCGGAGCACGTCGGCGCCATGACCGTGGATTGCCAATGCGGCAGCGGCCAACAGGCCAACGGCCTGGTCGCCGGTCTGATCGCGGCAGGCGCCATCGACGTCGGCATCGCGTGCGGAATCGAGGCGATGAGCCGTGTCGGGCTCGGCGCGAACGCAGGTCCGGACCGCAGCATCCTGCGTCCCGCGTCGTGGGACATCGACCTGCCTGACCAGTTCACCGCGGCCGAGCGGATCGCCAAGCGGCGCGGCATCACTCGTGAGGAGATCGACGAGTTCGGTTTGGCGTCCCAGACCAGGGCCAAGCAGGCCTGGGAAGAGGGCCGCTTCGATCGTGAGATCTCCCCGATCGAGGCGCCGGCGCTCGACGAGAACAAGCAACCCACGGCCGAGCGCGTCACCATCAGCCGCGACCAGGGCCTGCGCGAGACCACGCTGTCGGGCCTCTCCGCGCTGAAGCCGGTCCTCGAGGGCGGAATCCACACGGCGGGAACCTCGTCGCAGATCTCCGACGGCGCGGCGGCCGTGCTGTGGATGGACGAGGACAAGGCCAAGGCGCTGGGCCTGCGGCCGCGGGCCCGCATCGTCAGCCAGGCACTGGTCGGGGCCGAGCCGTATTACCACCTGGACGGGCCGGTGCAGTCGACGGCCAAGGTGCTGGAGAAGGCCGGGATGAAGATGGGCGACATCGACATCACCGAGATCAACGAGGCGTTCGCCTCGGTAGTGCTGTCCTGGGCACGTGTGCACGATCCGGACATGGCCAAGGTCAACGTCAACGGCGGGGCCATCGCGCTGGGGCACCCGGTCGGCTGCACCGGCAGCCGGCTGATCACCACCGCCCTGCACGAGCTGGAACGCACCGACCAGACCACCGCACTGATCACCATGTGCGCGGGCGGCGCCCTGTCGACCGGCACCATCATCGAACGCATCTAGCGTTCGATCGTTTCGGCCTGTTGGTGAGCGTCTCTGACGACAGCCGCATCGCCGCGGCGCAGTCCTACATCGACGCGTTGGTCAGCCATGACGGTGATGCCGTTCCGTTCGCGGCGCACTGCACCCGCACCGAGCAGGGAATCAAGAACGGTTTCTCCGGAAATCACCTGCGACGCAGCCTTAATCGTGGAATCCAGTATCGGTTGCTCGCGGCCACGACACCGCCGGACTACCGCATCGACGGTGATGAGGTCCACGCGGCGTACCAGGTGCTGACCAAGGCGGCGCTCGGCGGCCGGCAACTCGCCGCACGTATCAACGAGACCTTCATGATCCCCGCCGAAAGTTCAAGCGGGAGAGCCGAAATCCACCACATCGAAGTTCGCTTCCAACCGTACATTCAGCGCTAAGGAACTCTCATGCCCAAGGCCAAGCCACGTTCACTCAATGCCCCCTGGGTAGGCTTCTTCATAAAATGGATGGCCAAGGGCAACACGTGGATCTATAAGCGCAGCAACGGAAAGTTCGGAGGCACCTTCCAGAAGGCTCCGGTAGCTCTGCTCACCACCACGGGCCGCAAGACCGGTGAACCGCGGGTGAGCCCGTTGCTCTACCTGCGCGAGGGAAACCGGGTGGTCCTGGTCGCATCCAGGGGAGGCAGCGACAAACACCCGCTCTGGTACCTCAACCTCAAGGCCAATCCCAAAGTCTCCGTGCAGATCAAGGATGAGGTCCTGCAGCTGCAGGCCCGCGATGCCACCGAGGCGGAACGCGCCGAGTACTGGCCCAAGTTGGACGCCATGTATCCCTCCTTCGACGACTACCGGGCCTGGACAGATCGCGTCATCCCGATCGTGATCTGCGACCCCTGAGTTTTCAACTCGTCCAGGTGGGGGAATCATCTGGGCACCATGTCCGACCGCCGCTGGATTCGCAACTCACGCCCGATTGCCCTGCTGCTCAGATATTTCGCGCGCGCCCATATCTGGGTGTACCGACGAACCGACGGCAAGGTCGGGGCGAAGCTGCTGCGGTTCCCGGCGGCCCTGCTCACCACCACCGGACGCAAGTCCGGCGAGCCGCGAACCACCGCGACGCTCTACCTGCGTGACGGCGAACGGGTGATCCTGCCCGCGACCTTCGGCGGGCGCGACGAACACCCGTTGTGGTATCTCAACCTCAAAAAGAATCCCGAGGTGCGGCTGCAGATCCGAGCCCAGCGTCTGGACTTGGTCGCCCGCGACGCGACCGACGCTGAGCGCGAACGATATTGGCCCCGATTAACGCGAATGTACCCGCCCTATCGCAAGTACCGCGAGGCCGCAGACCGGGTCATCCCGCTGGTGGTGTGCGAACCGCGCTAGGCGCCGTAGACGGGGACCGGCCGGCGCGCCTTGGCAAGCAGATCGGCGACGACGCGCCCCAGCTCCGCGGGATCCCACCGCGCGCCCTTGTCGATCTCGGGGCCGTGCGCCCAGCCCTCGGCGACCCGGATCTTGCCTCCCTCGACCTCGAACACCTTGCCGGTGACGTCGCGAGATTCGGCGCTGCCCAGCCAAACCACCAGCGGTGAAACGTTTTCCGGGGCCATGGCGTCGAAGTCTTGGTCCTGCGTCGCCATCATCTCGGCGAACACCGTCTCGGTCATACGGGTCCGGGCCGAAGGCGCGATGGCGTTGACGGTGACGCCGTAGCGACCCATCTCGGCCGCGGCGACCAGTGTCAGTGCCGCGATGCCGGCCTTGGCGGCGCTGTAGTTACCCTGGCCCACGCTGCCCTGCAGGCCGGCACCCGAACTGGTGTTGATGAGCCGGGCGTCTACGGTTTTGCCCTCTTTGGACAGCCCACGCCAGTACGACGCGGCGTGGCGCATCATGGCGAAGTGCCCCTTCAGATGCACGGCGATCACGGCGTCGAACTCCTCCTCGCTGGTGTTCGCCATCATCCGGTCCCGCACGATGCCGGCGTTGTTCACCAAAACGTCCAGACCGCCGAAGGTCTCGACCGCGGTCTGGATCAGGCTCGCCGCCTGGCCCCAATCCGCGACGTCGGATCCGTCGGCGACGGCTTCGCCACCGGCGGCGGTGATTTCGTCGACCACGCTCTGGGCGGCGCTGCCACCGCCGGCCGGTGAACCGTCCAGGCCCACCCCGATGTCGTTGACCACCACGCGCGCGCCTTCTTCGGCGAAGGCCAGCGCATGCGCGCGACCGATACCGCCGCCCGCTCCGGTGACGATGACGACGCGGCCGTCAACCACTCCCATAGTTTTCTTGTCTCCTCTATTTGACCGCGCTTGCGGTCGTGGTGGACAGATAGTGCGGGGGCTCGCCGCCGCCGTGTACCTCGAGCGAGGCCCCGCTGATGTAGGACGCCAAGTCGGACGCCAAAAACGCTGCGGCCCAACCGATATCTTCGGGCTTCGCCAGCCGGCCGAGAGGCACGTTCTTCGAGATCGCGGCGATGGAGTCGGCGTCGCCGTAGAACAGTTCGGACTGCTCGGTCTCCACCATGCCGACCACACAAGAGTTCACCCGGACCTTCGGGCCCCACTCCACGGCAAGCGTCTGCGTGAGGCTTTCCAGGCCGGCCTTGGCCGCCCCATAGGCGCCAGTGCCCGGGGAGGGCCGGCGGCCGGACAGGCTGCAGATGTTGATGATCGATCCGCCCTGCTGCTGGCTTTGCATGTGAGCATTTGCGTGCTGCGAAACCGACAGCGCGCCAATCAGATTGAGTTCGATGATCTTGCGGTTGAACTTGGCGCTGGACTCCGCGGTCAGCACGTAGGGTGACCCCCCGGCGTTGTTGACGACGATGTCGAGCCGACCGTGCCGCTCGATGATGGTGTCGATCAACCCCTTGACAGCGTCGTCGTCGCGGACGTCGCAGGAGTGGAACTCATACGGCAACCCCTCGACCGACCGCCGCGCACAGGTTACGACGGTGGCGCCCTGCTCGGCGAAAACGGAGCTGACGCCGGAACCGACCCCGCGAACACCGCCGGTGACGAGAACCACCCGCCCGGCCAGCCCCAAGTTGATGGCTTCAAAAGGGGGGCATGCTTCGGCGCGAGTCACTGTGCTAGCGTACCAAGCAAGTGCTTGCTTAGGTAGTTACCCCCACAAGGAAGTGGCACCTTGCCCATCACATCCACCGTCACCGAACCGGGCATCGTCGCGGTCACCGTCGACTTCCCGCCCGTCAACGCCATCCCGTCGCGCGGCTGGTTCGAACTCGCCGATGCCATCACCGCCGCCGGCCAAGATCCCAAGACCCATGTGGTGATCCTGCGCGCCGAGGGCCGGGGCTTCAACGCCGGGGTCGACATCAAGGAGATGCAGCGCACCGAGGGATTCACCGCCCTGATCGACGCCAATCGCGGCTGCTTCGCCGCGTTCCGCGCGGTCTACGAGTGCGCGGTCCCCGTTGTCGCCGCGGTGAACGGATTCTGCGTCGGCGGCGGCATCGGGCTGGTCGGCAACTCCGATGTGATCGTGGCGTCCGACGACGCCACCTTCGGGCTGCCCGAAGTGGAGCGCGGGGCGCTCGGCGCGGCGACGCACCTGTCGCGCCTGGTTCCCCAGCACATGATGCGGCGGCTGTTCTTCACCGCCGCCACCGTGGACGCCGCCACCCTGCACCACTTCGGTTCGGTGCACGAGGTGGTGCCGCGCGACGAGCTCGACGAGGCCGCCCTACGGGTCGCGCGCGACATCGCCGCCAAGGACACCCGTGTCATTCGGGCGGCCAAAGAGGCGCTGAATTTGATCGACGTGCAACGGGTCAACTCGAGTTACCGCATGGAGCAGGGCTTTACGTTCGAACTCAACCTGGCCGGAGTGTCCGACGAGCACCGCGACGCCTTCGCCGGTACGACGAAGGGCGAGAAGGCTTAGCCGCCCACGACGATGCAGAGCGAAGCGATGAGGAGGAGCGGCGAATAGTGGCCGACAAAAGAACCACCCTCGCCGAGGCCGTCGCACAATTGCGTAGCGGCATGACGATCGGTATCGGCGGATGGGGATCGCGGCGCAAGCCGATGGCTTTCGTGCGTGCGTTGCTGCGCACCGACATCACCGACCTGACCGTCGTCACCTACGGCGGGCCGGACCTGGGCCTGCTGTGCTCGGCCGGCAAGGTCAAGCGGGTCTACTACGGATTCGTTTCGCTGGACTCCCCGCCCTTCTACGACCCCTGGTTCGCCAAATCCCGTGCCAGTGGCGCGATCGAGGCGCGGGAGATGGATGAAGGCATGCTGCGCTGCGGACTGCAGGCCGCCGCGCAGCGCCTGCCGTTCCTGCCGATCCGGGCCGGGCTGGGCAGCTCGGTACCGGACTTCTGGGAGGGCGAACTGCAGACGGTGACCAGCCCGTATCCGGCACCCGGCGGCGGGCACGAGACCCTGATCGCAATGCCGGCACTGCGCCTGGACGCCGCATTCGCTCACCTCAATCTCGGTGATGCGCAGGGCAATGCGGCCTACACCGGAATCGACCCGTACTTCGACGATCTGTTCCTGATGGCCGCCGAAGACCGCTTTTTGTCGGTGGAACGCGTCGTGTCCACCCAAGAGCTGGTCAAGGCGGTTCCCCCGCAGGCGCTGCTGGTGAACCGCATGATGGTCGACCACGTGGTTGAGGCACCGGGCGGTGCCCACTTCACCACCGCCGCACCGGATTACGGCCGCGACGAGAAGTTCCAGCGGCACTACGCCGAGGCCGCCTCGACGGACGAGGGTTGGCGGAAGTTCGCGCAAACCTACCTGTCGGGCAGCGAAGAGGACTATCAGGCGGCCGTGCGCGCTTTCAAAGAGGAGGCCTCGTCATGAGCGGCGACGCGATCACGCGACCCGAAATCTGCGCGGTCGCCTGCGCCGAATTGTTCAGGGACGCCGGCGAGATCATGGTCAGCCCGATGACGAACATGGCCTCGGTCGGGGCTCGATTGGCCCGCTTGACCTTCTCGCCGGACATCCTGCTGACCGACGGCGAGGCCCAGCTGCTGGCCGAGACCCCCGCCCTGGGCGTGTCCGCACCCGTCGAGGGCTGGATGCCGTTCGGCCGGGTCTTCGAAACCCTGGCCTGGGGCCGGCGGCACGTGGTGATGGGCGCCAATCAGGTTGACCGCTTTGGCAATCAGAACATCTCGGCTCTGGGTCCGTTGCGGCAGCCCAAACGCCAGATGTTCGGTGTCCGCGGCGCGCCCGGCAATGCCATCAACCACGCGACCAGCTACTGGGTGGGCAACCATTCCAAGCGGGTGTTCTGCGAAAAGGTCGACATCGTCTGCGGGGTAGGCTGGGACAACGTCGACCCCGACAACCCGGCGTTCCGCTTCGCCAACACGTATCGGGTGGTGTCCAACCTCGGCGTGTTCGACTTCGGCGGGCCCGGGCACACCATGCGGGCGGTGTCCCTGCATCCCGGCGTCACTGCCGGCGAGGTCGCCGAGAACACCTCGTTCGAGGTCCACGGCCTGGACGGCGCCGCGGAAACCAGACTCCCGACCGACGACGAGCTGCGCCTGATCCGCGAGGTCATCGACCCGAAGGCGCTGCGCGACAGAGAGATCCGTTGATGAAGCTGCGCACGCCGCTGACCGAGCTGGTCGGTGTCGAGCACCCGGTGGTTCAAACCGGCATGGGCTGGGTGGCCGGCGCTCGGCTGGTGTCGGCCACCGCCAACGCCGGTGGACTGGGCATCCTGGCCTCGGCCACCATGACGCTGGACGAACTGGCGACGGCCATCGGCAAGGTCAAGTCCGCCACCGACAAACCGTTCGGTGTGAACATCCGCGCCGATGCCGCCGACGCCGGCGACCGCGTCGACCTGATGATCCGCGAAGGCGTCAAGGTGGCGTCCTTCGCCCTGGCCCCTAAGCAGGAACTCATCGCCCAGCTGAAAGATGCTGGTGCAGTGGTGATTCCGTCGATCGGCGCGGCCAAGCACGCCCGCAAGGTGGTCGGCTGGGGCGCCGACGCGATGATTGTGCAGGGCGGCGAGGGCGGTGGCCACACCGGCCCCGTCGCCACGACCTTGCTTTTGCCCTCGGTCCTGGATGCCGTGCAGGGCAGCGGGATTCCGGTGATCGCCGCCGGTGGTTTCTTCGATGGTCGCGGCCTTGCGGCCGCATTGAGTTACGGTGCCGCCGGCGTGGCGATGGGCACTCGCTTCCTGCTCACCTCGGATTCGACCGTGCCCGATGCGGTGAAACGCCGCTACCTCGAGTCGGCGTTGGACGGCACGGTCGTCACGACCCGTGTGGACGGCATGCCGCACCGGGTGCTGCGCACCGGCCTGGTCGAGAAGCTGGAAGGCGGTTCGCCGGTGCGTGGCCTCACCGCGGCCGTGCGCAATGCCGCCAAGTTCAAGCACATGTCGCAGATGACCTGGCGGTCGATGATCAGCGACGGCCTGGCGATGCGCCGCGGCAAAGAACTGACGTGGTCGCAGGTGGTCATGGCGGCCAACACGCCAATGCTGTTGAAGGCCGGCTTGGTTGACGGCAACACCGAGGCCGGCGTGCTGGCTTCCGGACAGGTAGCCGGCATTCTCGAGGACCTGCCGTCGTGCGCCGAGCTGATCGAGACCGTCGTGCGCGACGCGGTCAAGCACCTGCAGGCGGCATCCGGACTGATCGAGGGGGCGTAGCCGCCGGATCGCGTCGGCGGCCAATCTTCGGCGACCTCAGCGCCGCGGAAACCTGTCGTGGTCAGAGCGGTGACCAACCAGCGGCAACGCCCTGATCAGCCGACAGTCAATCAACCGCGGCGGATTCCGTGTGATTGGTGGTCAAGTGCGATTTGGCGCGCCACTAATTTGCGAAGACAGGAGCCCGGGGAATGTCGATCGTTATGCAGCCCGACGACCCCATCGCCACACCCGTCAGCACTGCGGCCGCTGCAATAGCTTTCAGTATCTTCTTGGTGCTCTTCGTCCTCATCGGTCACACCTTTCTGATGGTGAACTGACGGCGGCAGGCTAACTGTCGCCGGCTAACCGATGCTATCGCCGTCTTTTGACACGTGTGGAATATTGCGTAAAACGGCTGGAGATCTTTGTTGCCGACTCGAAATGCCCATTAATGAGTGCCGTTACTCTTCAGTTTTCATTCCTCAGCACTGTGTTATTCGAACGCTGGTTTGTGCGAGGACTTGAGAGGCGTTGGCGTAGGTTATCGACGGAATGGTGCGCAGGGAGTCGGCGGCTTGCTCATCACACCGGTCGCTGAGCGCGGCAACCAGTAGATCATCCTTGCTGGCTGGAAATCGGACACCTTCGAGGCACCTGCGAAGCTGGCGCTCGGTAGTCGATTCGGTTATCGCTTCGGGTTTTTCTTCTGTTGGTAAAACCATCGCTGTAGGGGTTCCTTCCGTGTTCGGGGGCCGGATGCCCGGTGCAATGCCGACTAAACGACGAGTGCTGTGTTGGTCGCGTCACTGCAAGGGGTGGTCCGCGCTGTGTTTCACCTGCCGTATTCGCCGTCGCTTTCTCCGCGCCGCCGGGGATCCTCGCGCGGTCGTGGGACTCTCTGCTTTATGGGCGGATGGTAAAGTCTATAGCTAAATTTGCAGATATTTAAGCTATACTCTTCAAATGCGTGGGATGAAGCAACATTCTTCACCCCGGGCGACCCTGATTGGTGACGTCGTCGGTTCCCGGCACGCCGCCGACCGCTCGGAGTTGCACCGGGTCGTGGCGCGCGCCCTGCGGCAGGTCGCAGACGATGCGATCGACCCGCCGGCATTCACCGTCGGCGACGAATTTCAGGGCAGCTACCCGACCGTCGGCACCGCAATCGATGCCGCCCTGACGCTGCGACTGGCCGTCGGGCCCGAAGTCGATGTCCGGTTCGGCGTCGGCTGGGGCGCGATCACCATCCTCGATGCCGATACGGGCATCCAGGACGGACCGGGCTGGTGGTCCGCCCGGAGTGCCATTCAGCAGACCGCGGACGCTCAGCGGCAGCCCGGCTTCGCGCTGGTACGCACCACGTTCCGGGCGGACGGCGACACACGCGGCGACGCCGGCGCGGTCAACGCGGCCCTGCTTTGTCGGGACCATCTGCTTGGATCGCTCGATGAGAGATCGTTGCGGATTGTGAGGGGGTTGATGACCGGCCGGACCAAAAAGGAGCTCGCCGCGGACGAGGGGATCAGCCCGTCGGCGGTTTCCCAGCGCGCCAGCCGCGACGGCTTGGATCTGATTGTCCTTGCCAGCCGATACCTTCGGAGCCTGCCGTGAGCGCCATCGCGGTCTTGTTCATCGCGTTCGGCGTCGCCGATCTCTGCCGGCGAGCGACCCGCGCGGTCTGGCCGGCGCTGTTGATCGGGCCGGTCGTGGTACTGGCGTGCGCGGCGCTGGGCGCGTTGTGGCATGCGGGCGACATCGCTTTACTCGTGCTGGCGGCCGTCGCGGTCATTGCGTGGGAATGGCTATGTGCGCTAAGCGAACGCACTGGCACCGCGCAAGGCGCGCCCTTGGCCGTTTTCGGCTCCGCCATTGGGCTGCTGGCGGTGATGTCGGGGTGGTCGTCACCGGCCGATGGCGCCGTGGCGCGGTGGTCGGCCTGGGTTCACCTGCCTCTGAGCCACGTCGCGCCCACCCGCCTGCTGATGCTCGTCGGCGTGGTCCTGGTTCAATTCGCCACCGCAAATCAATTGGTGCGCTTGGTGCTTGGCTCGGTGGGCGCGGTGCGGCCGGCCGGTGAGCCGCAGCCGTCGGACCGGCTCAAGGGCGGCAGACTGCTGGGACCGATGGAGCGCCTGCTAATCCTGAGCCTCGGCGTCGGGGGGCAGGTGGCCGCCGCCAGCGCCGTCGTCGCCGCCAAGGGCATCATCAGGTTTCCGGAGTTGAACGCTCAAACGAACCGCAACGGCGGCGTCGGTATCGACGAGGTGACCGAGTACTTCCTCGTCGGCAGCTTCACCAGTTGGTTGCTCGCCCTGGGCGGCATCGGTCTGGTTGCGGCTATCCGCTGAGCGGCCGGGCTACAGGCGCTCGATGATGGTGACGTTCGCCGTGCCGCCGCCTTCACACATCGTCTGCAGGCCGTAGCGACCGCCGATGCGTTCCAGCTCGTTGAGCATGGTGGTGAACAGTTTGGCGCCGGTGGCACCCAATGGGTGGCCGAGCGCGATCGCGCCGCCGTTGGGGTTGACCTTTTCCGGGTCCGCCTTGATCTCTTTGAGCCAAGCCAACACCACCGGCGCGAAAGCCTCGTTGATCTCGACGGTGTCGATGTCATCGATGGACAGCCCGGCCTTGTCCAGTGCATAGCGCGTCGCCGGGATGGGCCCGGTCAGCATGAAGACCGGGTCGGCCGCGCGGGCGCTGATGTGATGGATGCGGGCCCGCGGCGTCAGGTTGTGCTCCTTGACGGCCTTTTCGGACGCCAGCAGCACTGCACTGGCACCGTCGGAAATCTGACTGGCCATGGCCGCCGTCAGCCGGCCACCCTCGACCAGCGGCTTGAGCCCGGCCATCTTCTCCAGCGACGATTCGCGCGGGCCCTCGTCGAGCCGGAACGGCCCGGATTCCGTTTCGACGGTGATGATCTCGTTGTCGAAGTGCCCGCCGCGGATGGCCGCGAAGGCGCGCTCGTGACTGGTCAGCGCGTAGCGTTCCATCTCCTCGCGTGACAGGTTCCACTTCTCGGCAATCAGTTCAGAACCGCGAAACTGTGAGATCTCCTGGTCGCCGTAGCGGTGCAGCCACTGTTTGGATTCGTTGGTCGGAGAAGTGAATCCGAATTGCTCGCCCACCGTCATGGCCGACGAGATCGGGATCTGGCTCATGTTCTGCACGCCGCCGGCCACGATGAGGTCGGCCGTGCCGGATAGAACCGCCTGTGCGCCAAAGGAAATCGCCTGCTGGCTGGAACCGCACTGGCGGTCGACGGTGACGCCGGGGACCTCTTCGGGATAGCCGGCGGCCAGCCAGGAGAGCCGCGCGATGTTGCCCGCCTGTGCGCCGATGGCATCGACGCAGCCGGCGATCACGTCGTCAACCGCGGCGGGATCGACGTCGACCCGGTCGAGCAGTCCGCGCCATCCCAGGGCGCCCAGGTCCACCGGGTGAATCCCGGACAGCGATCCGCCGCGCTTGCCGACCGCGGTACGCACGGCATCGATTACATACGCCTCTGTCATGTTTGCGACTCCTTCGTGATTCCGCCAAGAACGATGGCGAGGTATTGCTGACCGACTTGCTCCGCGGTGAGCGGCCCGCCCGGCTGATACCAGCGCACCGACACCCAAGTGGTGTCCCGGATGAAGCGGTAGACCAGGTCGACGTCGAGGTCGGGCCGGAAGTAGCCCTCCTCGACGCCCTGATTGAGCAGCTCGAGCCACATCTTGCGCTGTTGCCGGTTCATGTCCTCGATGTAGGAGAACCGGGGCTGGGACAGCAGCCGTTGGGCCTCGTCCTGGTAGATGACGACCTGCGCGTGCCGGTGCTCGATCGCCTCGAACGACGCCATGAACAACCCCTTGAACCGCTCCAGGGGGTTGGCCTCGCTGTCCACGATTTCGCGGTAGCGCGCGAACAACCAGTCCAGGAAACTCCGCAACAGCTCGTCGACCATCTCCTCTTTGGAGGAGAAGTGGTGATACAGACTGCCGGATAGGATCCCTGCGCTGTCGGCGATGTCGCGGACGGTGGTGGCACGCAATCCGCGCTCGGCGAACATGGTCGCGGCAAGCTCCAGTAGCTCGTCTCGCCGGCTGTTGGCCTGACCGGGCACTCGGTCCACCGGATCAGAGTATCAACCAAGCGCTTGCTTGGCCACCGAGGTGTGGCTTTTCACTTCACCGGCCGTGTGGAATCAGCGCGGCGAGACCGCCGGCGGGATCTGAGACTCCACAACTGTAAACACGTCGCGGGCGCGCGCCAGTCAGCGATATCGCAGCTCACGGGTGCTGACTGGAAACCGAGATGACCTCGCCGGTGAGGTAGCTCGAGTAGTCGCTGGCGAGGAACGCGATGGTGGCCGCCACCTCCCACGGCTCGGCGGCCCGCCCGAAGGCCTCGCCGGCCGACAGCCGGTCGAGCAACTCCGACGACGACGTCTTCTCCAGGAATTTGTGCCGCGCGATGCTAGGCGACACTGCATTGATCCGCACGTCGTACTCGGCGGCTTCGATTGCGCTGCAACGGGTCAGCGCCATCACCCCGGCCTTGGCGGCGGCGTAGTGCGACTGCGAGTGCTGCGCGCGCCAGCCGAGCACGCTGGCGTTGTTGACGATAACCCCGCCGTGCGGCGCGTCCCGGAAGTACCGCAACGCCGCGCGGGTGGCGCGAAACACCGACGTCAGGGTCACATCCAGGACGCGGTCCCACTCCTCGTCGGTCATGTCGACCACCGGCGTCTGTCCGCCCAGCCCGGCGTTGTTGATCAGGACATCGATGCGGCCCATCCGGGCCGTGGCCGACGCGAACAACGCATCGATCTGCGCGGTGGACGTCACGTCGCACAGCACGCTTTCGACCCGGCCCTGCCCGAGCGCGGTGAGCTCGTCGGCGGTCTCCCCCAGCCGGCGTTCGTGGTGGTCCGAGATCACCACGTCGGCCCCCTCGGCCAGTGCCCGCCGTGCGGTCGCCGCGCCGATGCCGGTGCCCGCGGCCGCGGTCACGACCACCACCTTGCCTTGCAGAAGTCCGTGTCCGGCAATCTCTTTCGGAACTTCGGACAGACTCATCCTTTGACCTCTCGAGGTAGGCCGAGCACCCGCTCGGCGATGATGTTGCGCTGGATCTCGTTGGATCCGCCGTAGATGGTGTCGGCACGGGTGAACAGGAACAGCCGCTGCCATTCGTCGAACTCGCCGTCGGCCATTACCAGGCCCGGCTTACCGATGACGTCCATGGCCAACTCGCCCAGATCGCGATGCCAATTGGCCCACAACAACTTCGACACGTTGTCCTGCCCGGGTTGCTCGACATCCATAGTGGCCAGCGCGTAGCTGCGCATCGCGCGCAACCCGGTCCACGCGCGGGTCAGGCGCTCGCGGATGAACGGATCTTCGGCGGCGCCGGTGCGCTGGGCAAGCTCGGCCAGATTGGAAAGCTCACGGGCATAACGAATTTGCTGGCCCAGCGTCGACACGCCCCGCTCGAAGGTCAGTGTCCCCATAGCGACGCGCCAACCGTCGCCGGGCTCACCGACCACCAGAGAGGCCTCGGTCCGGGCGTCGTCGAAGAACACCTCGTTGAATTCCGCGGTGCCGGTGATCTGGACGATCGGACGGACTTGAACGCCCGGTTGATCCAGCGGTACCAGCAGATACGACAGGCCGGCATGGCGCTTGGAGCCCTTTTCGGTGCGCGCGACCACGAAGCACCATTGCGACAGGTGCGCCAGCGACGTCCACACCTTCTGGCCGTTGATCACCCACTCGTCGCCGTCGAGCTCGGCGGTGGTGGCCACGTTGGCCAGGTCGCTGCCGGCGCCGGGCTCCGAATACCCCTGGCACCACAGCTCGGTCACGTCGAGGATCTTCGGCAAGAAACGCTGCTGTTGCTCGGGTGTGCCGAACGCGATCAGCGTGGGGCCGAGCAGCTCCTCGCCGAAGTGATTGACCTTGTCTGGGGCGTCGGCCTTGGCGTACTCCTCGTAGAAGGCCACCCGGTGCGCGGTGGACAGGCCCCGGCCGCCGTGCTCGACCGGCCAGCCCAGGCAGGTCAGCCCGGCCTTGGCCAGATGCTGATTCCATGCCCGGCGCTCTTCGAACGCCTCGTGCTCGCGTCCGGGCCCGCCGAGACCCTTGAGAGCTGCGAATTCGCCGACCAGATTGTCGGCGAGCCACTGACGGACCTCGGCCCGGAACTCCTCGACGTCCTGCATGCCCTGTAGGCTAACCTACCAAGCACTTGCTTTGTAGCTCGGTGACGATGCGCGACGCGGAGCGGCGCGAGGAGGAATCGAGCGGTCAAATCGCGCTAGTCGCTACAGGAGCATTCGATGACCAACGATCCGCGCACGGTGCCCGCGGCGCTGGATCGTTTCGCGGCTCAGCTCCCCGATCACGACGCGTTGGTCACCGATGAACGATGCTTCACCGCCGCCGCGCTGCGTGACGAGGTACGCCGGGCCGCCGCCGCCCTCATCGACCTCGGGGTGCAAGCGGGAGACCGGGTGGCCATCTGGTCGCCGAACACCTGGCATTGGGTGGTGGCGTGCCTGGCGATTCACCACGCCGCAGCCGCGATGGTGCCGCTGAACACCCGCTACACCGCCACCGAGGCCGCCGACATCCTGGCGCGCACCGGCGCTCCGGTGTTGTTCGGCATGGGCCGATTCCTCGGCACCGATCGCGTCGCCGACCTGAACCGCGACGCCCTGCCGGCGCTGCGCCACATCGTGCGGATACCGATCGAGGCGGACGACGGGACGTGGGACGACTTCATGGCCCGCGGCAGCGATCTCGACGCCGTTACCACTCGCGCGTCCGCAGTCGCACCCGATGACGTCAGCGACATCCTCTTCACGTCCGGTACCACCGGCCGCAGCAAAGGCGTACTGTGCGCGCACCGACAGTCGCTTTCGGCCTCGGCGGCCTGGGCGGCCAACGGCAAGATCACCAGTGACGACCGCTACCTGTGCATCAACCCGTTCTTTCACAACTTCGGCTACAAGGCCGGCATCCTGGCCTGTCTGCAGACCGGCGCGACGCTGATCCCCCACCTGATTTTCGACCCGCTGCGCGCGCTGCAAGCCATCGAGCAGCACCGCATCACCGTGCTGCCCGGCCCACCGACCATCTACCAGACCCTGCTGGACCACCCGGCACGCAAGGATTACGACCTGAGCTCACTGCGGTTCGCGGTGACCGGCGCCGCGACCGTGCCGGTCGTGCTCGTCGAGCGCATGCAATCCGAACTGGACATCGACATCGTGCTGACCGCCTACGGGCTGACCGAGGCCAACGGCATGGGCACGATGTGCCGCGCCGACGACGATGCGGTCACCGTGGCCACCACCTGCGGACGCCCATTCGCCGATTTCGAATTGCGCATCGACGCCCCCTCACCCGAGGACCCGGGCGAGGTGTTGCTGCGCGGGCCGAACGTGATGCTGGGCTACCTCGAAGACCCGGACGCCACCGCGGCCGCCATCGACGCCGACGGCTGGCTGCACACCGGTGACATCGGCGCCGTCGACGCCGCCGGCAACCTGCGCATCACCGATCGGCTCAAAGACATGTACATCTGCGGTGGATTCAACGTCTACCCCGCCGAGGTCGAGCAGGTGCTGGCCCGGATGGACGGCGTGGCCGACGCCGCCGTGATCGGAGTTCCCGACGAGCGGCTCGGCGAAGTGGGCCGGGCGTATCTGGTGACCCGGCCCGGCGCCCACCTCGACGAGCAATCTGTGATCGCTTACACCCGTGAGCATTTGGCGAACTTCAAGGCACCGCGCTCGGTGCGGTTCGTCGACGCGTTGCCGCGCAATGCGGGCGGCAAGGTGCTCAAACCACAACTGCGAGAGCAGGGCTGATGGATCTGGAACTCGACGAAGAGACCTTGGCGTTTGCGGCGGAGGTGCGGGAATTCTTGGCGACCAACGCCGATTCGATCCCGACGAAGTCGTACGACAACGCCGAAGGCTTTGAACAGCACCGGCATTGGGACCGCGTGCTGTTCGATGCGGGCCTGTCGGTGATCAACTGGCCGAGGAAGTACGGCGGCCGCGACGCACCGCTGCTGCACTGGGTGGTGTTCGAGGAGGAGTACTTCCGGGCCGGTGCCCCGGGCCGCGCCAGCGCCAACGGCACCTCGATGCTGGCGCCGACCCTCTTCGCACACGGCACCGACGAGCAGCGTGACCGGATCCTGCCGAAAATGGCCAGCGGCGAGGAGATCTGGGCCCAGGCGTGGTCCGAGCCCGAGTCCGGCAGCGACCTGGCGTCACTGCGGTCCACCGCTACCCAGACCGGCGGCGGCTGGCTGCTCAACGGGCAGAAGATCTGGAGCTCGCGAGCACCGTTCGCCGAGCGGGCTTTCGGGCTGTTCCGTTCCGATCCCGGCGCCGAGCGCCACAACGGGCTGACGTACTTCATGTTCGACCTGAAGGCACCGGGTGTCACTGTGCGGCCCATCGTCCAGTTGGGTGGCGACACCGGTTTCGGTGAGATCTTCCTCGACAACGTCTTCGTTCCCGACACCGACGTGATCGGTACCCCGCACGAGGGCTGGCGGGCGGCCATGAGCACGTCGAGCAACGAACGCGGCATGTCGCTGCGCAGTCCGGCGCGCTTCCTGGCCACCGCTGAGCGGCTGGTGCAGCTGTGGAAGGACCTTGGCTCACCAGATACGTTCGCCGACCGGGTCGCCAACGGCTGGATCAAGGCGCAGGCCTACCGGCTGCAGACCTTCGGCACGGTGACCCGGCTGGCCCTCGGCGGTGAGTTGGGCGCGGAATCGTCGGTGACCAAGGTGTTCTGGTCTGACCTCGATGTCGAATTGCACCAGACCGCGCTCGACCTGCTCGGCGCCGACGCAGAGCTCGCCGGCCCGTGGACCGAAGGGCTACTGTTCGCGTTGGGTGGGCCGATCTACGCCGGCACCAACGAGATTCAGCGCAACATCATCTCCGAGCGGTTGCTGGGCCTGCCGCGTGAGCAGTCCGGGGGCAAGAAGTGAAATTTGCGCTAGACGAACAGCAGCGCGACTTCGCGGCCAGCATCGACGCCGCGCTCGGCGCGGCAGACCTGCCCGCCGCAGTGCGCGCGTGGTCCGCGGGCGATACCGCTCCGGGCCGCAAGGTGTGGGAGCAGCTGGCCAACCTGGGCATCACCGCCCTGGCCGTGCCGGAGAAATTCGATGGCATCGAGGCCCATCCGGTCGACCTCGTCGTCGCTATCGAACGTCTCGGGCGTTGGTGCGTGCCGGGCCCGGTGGCCGAATCCATCGCGGTGGCACCGGTCTTGCTCGCCTCTGGCGATAAGGCCGACCGCTGCGCCGAATTGGCGTCCGGGGAACTGATCGCCACCGTCGCGCTGCCACCGCAGACACCGCGCGCCGTCGACGCCGGCGTCGCCGGACTGGTGCTGTTGGCCGGCGAGGGCGGCGTCACCGAGGCGACACCGGGCGACGTCCACGAATCCGTCGATCCCAGCCGCAGGCTCTCCGACGTGACCGCGACCGGTGTGGCGTGGCAAGCAGACATCAAGCGGGCCTACGAGTTCGGCGCGCTGGCGACCGCCGCCCAGCTGATCGGTGCGGCCGAGGCGCTGCGCGACGGCGCGGTCGATTACGCCAAGCAACGCACCCAGTTCGGCCGGGTGATCGGCTCGTATCAGGCGATCAAGCACAAGCTCGCCGACGTACACATCGCCATCGAACTGGCCCGGCCGCTGGTATACGGCGCGGCGCTGACCATGGATTCCCGCGATGTCAGCGCGGCCAAAGCCGCCGCGTCCGAGGCGGGGCTGCTGGCCGCACAATCGGCGTTGCAGACCCACGGCGCCATCGGTTTCACCCAGGAACACGATTTGTCGCTGTTGCTGCTGCGCGTGCAGGCGTTGCGGTCCGCGTGGGGTACGCCGGCGCAACATCGGCGGCGAGTACTGGAGGCGCTGTGACAGTGATGAATGAAGAACGGCGGATGCTGGCCGAGACCGTCGCCGCCCTGGTGGCCAAGCACGCGGGTCCCGCGGCCGTGCGCGCGGCCATGGAGTCCGACCGGGGCTACGACGAATCGCTGTGGCAACTGCTGTGCGAGCAGGTCGGCGCCGCCGCGCTGGTGATACCCGAGGAGTTGGGCGGCGCGGGTGGCGAATTAGCCGACGCCGCAGCCGTTTTGCGGGAACTGGGCCGCGCCCTGGTGCCCTCCCCGCTGCTGGGTACCACGCTGGCCGAGCTGGCGCTGCTGAGCGCGACCGAGCCGGACACCGCCACGCTGGAACGGCTTGCCGAGGGCACCTCGATCGGCGCGCTGGTGCTCGACGCCGACTATGTGATCAACGGTGATGTCGCCGACGTCGTGCTCGCCGTCGCGGACGGCCGACTGAACAGGTGGACACGATTCGGTGCGGAGCCGGTCGCCACCATGGACCCGACCCGGCGCCTGGCCCGGGTGAAAGCCGAGGAGACCATCTCGATCGGCCCCGACCCGGGGCTGGCGGACACGGCGGCGATCCTGCTGGCGGCCGAGCAGATCGGCGCCGCCGAACGCTGTTTGGAACTGACCGTCGAATACGCCAAGGACCGAGTGCAATTCGGCCGGCCGATCGGCAGCTTCCAGGCACTCAAGCATCGGATGGCCGATCTGTATGTCACCGTCGCAGCCGCGAAGGCCGTCGTCACCGACGGGTGCGATGACCCCACTCCCACCAACGCAGCCACCGCCCGCCTGGCCGCAACCGAGGCGCTGAACACGGTGGCCGCCGAGGGCATCCAACTGCATGGCGGCATCGCGATCACCTGGGAGCACGACATGCACCTGTACTTCAAACGTGCCCACGGCAGCGCGCATCTGCTGGATTCGCCGCAACAGCTGCTCAAGCGACTGGAATCCGAGGTACTGAAGACACCGTGACCCACCGAGTCTCGCTACGAGCCGGCATCCCACCGTTTTACGTGATGGATGTCTGGCTGGCGGCCGCGGAACGCCAGCGCAGCCACGGCGACTTGGTCAACCTGTCGGCGGGCCAGCCCAGCGTGGGGGCACCCGAGCCGGTGCGGGCGGCGGCGGCCGCCGCCGTGCATTCCAACGAACTGGGTTACTCGGTGTCACTGGGAATTCCCGAGCTGCGCGCCGCGATCGCCGCTGACTATCAACGTCAGCACAGCCTCGACGTCGAAGCCGACGCGGTGGTGATCACGACGGGTTCCTCGGGCGGCTTCTTGCTCACCTTCCTGGCCTGCTTTGACGTCGGTGACCGGGTGGCGCTGGCCAGCCCCGGCTACCCGTGCTACCGAAACATCTTGTCTGCGTTGGGATGCGAGGTGGTGGAGCTACCCTGCGGACCGCAGACCCGCTTCCAGCCGACCGCGCAGATGCTCGCCGAACTCGACCCCCCGGTGCAAGGTGTCGTCGTGGCAAGCCCCGCCAATCCCACGGGCACGGTCATCGAGCCGACGGAGCTGGCAGCGATCGCTTCGTGGTGTGATGCATCGGGAGCGCGGCTGATCAGCGATGAGGTCTACCACGGTCTGGTTTACGAGGGGGCACCGCAGACCAGCTGCGCGTGGCAGACATCGCGAAATGCCGTAGTGGTCAACAGCTTTTCGAAGTATTACGCGATGACGGGCTGGCGGCTGGGCTGGCTGCTGGTGCCGCCCGAGCTGCGCCGCGCCGTGGATTGCCTCACCGGGAACTTCACCATCTGCCCGCCCGTGCTGTCACAGCTCGCCGCGGTCGCGGCCTTCACGCCGGAGGCCACCGCCGAAGCCGACGGCCACCTGCATCACTACGCGAGCAATCGCTCGTTGCTGCTCGATGGGCTGCGCAGCATCGGCGTCGAGCGTCTGGCCCCGACCGACGGCGCGTTCTACGTCTACGCCGACGTCTCGGAGTTCACCGACAACTCTCTTGCATTTTGTTCGAATCTGTTGGAGGACACTGGAATTGCGATCGCGCCGGGCATCGACTTCGACACCGCGCGCGGAAACTCGTTCGTGCGACTGTCTTTTGCGGGGCCGACGAACGACATCGAAGAAGCGGTGCGACGGCTCGGCCCCTGGCTTTCGGCCCGCTAGGTAAATCCGGCGCGGCACCTAAGTTCCGAGTACCTGCCCGATGCGCGCCTCGAGCGCAGCGCGATCGCCGACACCCGCCACGTCGATGCCGAACCGCTCACCGAGCACGTCGACAACCGCCGCAGCGTCGTCGAGACGGATTTTCTCGCTGCCGTCGCCACGGTGGATGCTCAGGTTCCTTCCGGCCAGGTTGTAGCGGGCGTCGTCGGTGGTCAGCGCAACCATCAGGCCGGTCACGAAGATCGACGAAGGGTGCGTGGACACGTACCAGCTGCCCACCGTCAGATCGACCTGCGGCACGGTCTGGGTACCGAATATGTACAGCGGTTGCCACTCGTCCCGGACCAGGGCCTGCAGGACCAGGCCGTCGCCGCGATCGTTCAGCCGGTACGGCTCGTGTGTGGTCGGCTGCGCGTTCCCGGTCTGCAAGCGGATGGGCGAGGTCAGGGTCTGGCCGCCGAAGCCGACGTCGACCAGGAAGGAACCCTGCGAGCCGGGGAAAGTCACCGCCAGCACCGTGTGTGTCTGGGCCCCCGGCGGCGCGTCGGGTGGCAGCATCCAGACCACCCGCCCGGCCAGCCGCCGCACCCGGAACCCGATTTCGGTCAGCGCGTACCCCATCAGCCCGTTCTGCTCGTAGCAGTAGCCCCCGCGGTGACGGTAGACCAGCTTGTCGGTCAGCGCTTCCGGGCTCAGGTCGTCGACCGGCACGCCCATCAGCGGATCGAGATTCTCGAACGGGATCGAGCCGGTGTGCGCAGTCATCAAGTCCTGCAGCACCTCGAGCGTCGGCTCGGCGGGACCGCGGTAGTTGATGCGGTCGAAGTACGCGCCCAGATCCAGCGTCATGGCACCATTCTGGCCCCGCGGCTTTCCGCCGAAGCAGCGGGCGTCGGCATCGATTGTTTCATTCATGTCGAATACGGCAACCCGCCAACAGGGGCCTGAGCGCTTCCCAACACTGACAACGGAGTCCATCATGAACACCAGCAACACCGTCTGGATCGTCGTCGCCGCAGTCGTGGCCGTCTTCATAATCATCGTTCTCGTCATGCTTGCCCGCAGAGCGAGCTTGCGCCGCCGCGAGCGGGAGGCCGAGCGCATTCGCGAACAGGCCAAGGTAGAGGGCGCCAAGGTCGAGCGCCGCGAGGCGCTGGCCGCGGAGACTGCCGCGAAAGCCCGTGCCGCGCAGGCCGAAGCCGAGGCCAAGGCGGCCGAAGCCGCCCGGCTGCAGGATCGGGCGGCAGCGCATCAGACCGAAGTGGCGTCCTCACGCGAACAACTGAACGACCAGTTGCAGCGGGCCGACAGCCTCGATCCGAGGGTGAAGACCGAAAAGGACTCGGCTGCTGACAAGGCCGGCGCCGACCGCGACGCCGCGTGGAGCCAGGAACAGCCGATCGCGGACAACTCGCCAACGGTGAACATGGCGGAAAGCGAGCGCGACGCCGGCACCCATCGCGGCGGGCCCACCTAAAGAACGGCTACAGCCAGGTGTCTTGGGTGGTGGTGGTCAAAAACGCCTCCAGGTCGTCGCGCCACTGCGCCGGCGTCGTCTTGTCCGGTTCGATGCCGGTGTATTCACCGCGGTAGAAGAGCAGCGGCCGCGGTTTGATCTTTGGCGCCTCCGAAAGCGACTGCACCGCACCGAAGACAACGAAGTGATCGCCGCCGTCGTGCGCGGAGGCCACGGTGCAGTCTATGTAGGCCAGCGAATTGTCGATGATCGGCGAACCGAGTTCGGACGGGTGCCAGTCGATCCCGGCGAATTTGTCCGGCTCCTTGGAGCCGAAGCGGGCCGAGACGTGCTTCTGCTGCTCGGTCAGCATGTTGACGCAGAACCGGCCGCTGGCCTCGATGGCCTTCCACGACCGCGACACCTTGGTGGGGCAGAACAGCACCAGCGGCGGATCCAGTGACAGCGCCGCGAAGGACTGGCAGGCGAAGCCGACGGGCACCTCGTCGTGCACGGTGGTGATGATGGTGATCCCGGTGCAGAACTGGCCGAGCACGCTGCGGAACGTGCGCGGGTCGATCGGCGCGGCCTTCATGAGCTCGAATTTATCCCTTGAAGCCGACGCTGAAGTCGTGGCCCCACAGGCTGATCGCGGTGCTCTCCCGGGCGATCCAGTCATCGTCTTCGACCTGTCTTCCCTCGCAGCCGAATTCGACGTCGAATCCGCTGGGCGTCTTCATGTAGAAGGACAGCATCAGGTCGTTGACGTGGCGGCCCAGCGTCGCCGACATCGGCACCTTGCGGCGTAGCGCCCGATCCAGGCACAGACCCACGTCGTCGGCTTCTTCGACCTCCACCATCAGGTGCACGATGCCGCTCGGGGTCTGCCCGGGCATGAAGGCCAGGCTGTGGTGACGCGGGTTGCAGCCCAAAAAGCGCAGCCAGGCCGGCGGCCCGTCGGCGGGACGGCCCACCGCCTGCGGCGGCAACCGCATCGAGTCACGCAGCTTGAAGCCCAACACATCCCGGTAGAAGTGCAGTGTCTCTTCGTCGTCGCGGGTGGTCAGCACCACGTGCCCGAGGCCCTGCTCGGCGGTGACGAACTTGTGCCCGTACGGGCTGACCACCCGGCGATGCTCGAGGGCGGCGCCGTGGAAAACCTCAAGGCAGTTGCCGGACGGATCAAAGAAGCGGATCATCTCGTCGACGCGGCGGTCGGCCAGTTCGACGGCGGTCGCCTCCTTGTAGGGCGTGCCCTCGAGGTCGAGGCGCTTCCGGATCTCTTGCAGGCCCGCGGCGTTCGCGCATTCCCAGCCGGCCTCGCTGAGCCGGTCCTGCTCGCCGGGCACGATCACCAACCTGGCGGGGAAATCGTCCATCCGCAGATACAGCGCACCCTCGGTGGCACCCTTGCCCTCGACCATGCCGAGAACCTTCAAGCCGTAGTCGCGCCAGGCCGCCATGTCGGTGGCTTCGATACGCAGATAGCCCAGAGAACGAATGCTCATCGCGCACCTCCCAGGAAATCGATGGTGAGCTTGTTGAACTCGTCGAACTTCTCTACCTGCGCCCAGTGCCCACATTGCCCGAAAACGTGAAGCTGTGCGCGCGGAATGGTTTTCAGTGCGACCAGTGCACCGTCCAGCGGGTTGACCCGATCCTCGCGGCCCCAGATCAACAGCACCGGCTGACGCAGCCGGTGCACCTCGCGCCACATCATCCCGAGCTCGAAATCGGCTCCGGCGAAAGACATTCCCATCGCGCGGGTCGCGGTCAGCGATTCGGGCGTGCTGGCTAACTCGAAACGCTGCTCGATCAATTCGGGGGTGATCAGTTTCTGGTCGTAGACCATCACCCGCAGAAACGCCTCGAGGTTTTCACGGGTGGGCTCGGCGGAGAATTTGCCCAGCCGTTTGACGCCCTCGGTCGGGTCGGGTGCGAACAGGTTCACACTCACCCCGCCCGGCCCCATCAGCACCAGACGGCCGGCCAGGTCCGGGTAGTCCAGAGCGAAGCGGACCGCGGTGCCACCACCCAACGAATTCCCAACCAGCGGAACACGTCGGAGACCTAGCTGGTCGAACAGACCCTTGAGTGCCCGCGCCGCGTAATGATTGAACTGTCCGTGCTCGGCGCGCTTGTCGGAATGGCCGTACCCGGGCTGGTCGACGGCCAGCACGTGGAACTGTCTCGCCAGCACCGGGATGTTGCGCGAGAAGTTCGTCCAACTCGCAGCGCCCGGACCGCCGCCGTGCAGCAACACCACCGTCTGCTCGTTGCCTACGCCCGCCTCGTGGTAGTGCAGTTTCAGCGGACCGTCGACGTCAACCTCTGCGAACCGCGAAGTGGACTCGAAGGTCATTCCTTCGGTTGTCGAGGTCATCAGACCATGGTGTCGCCGGGCGGCAACCCGAACTCGTTGTTCCCGAAGATCTGATAGGCCCGCTCGGGGTCGTTGGCCGCGTGCACCCGGCCGGCATGCGCATCACGCCAGAACCGTTGCACCGGTTGGTCATTGCCCAGGGCGGTGGCCCCGGAGGCCTCGAACAGCCGGTCGATGGAGGCGATCGCCCGTCCGGTGGCGCGGACCTGGTCGCGGCGAGCGCGGGCACGCAGGTCGAACGGGATCTCCTTGCCCGCCGACAGCAGCGCGTACTCGTCCGCAACATTGCCGCTCAGCTGGCGCCACGCCGCGTCGATGTCGCTGGCCGCTTCGGCTATGCGGACCTTGGCGAACGGGTCGTCCTTGGCCTTCTCACCGGCGAACGCCGCGCGCACCCGCTTGCCCTGGTGCTCGACGTGCGCGTCGTATGCCCCGTAGGCCATGCCGACGATCGGCGCCGAGATGGTGGTGGGGTGCATTGTGCCCCAAGGCATTTTGTAGACGGCGGCGGTGTTGGTCTCATAGCCGCCCGCGGTGCCGTCGTTCATCGCTTTGTAGGACAGGAACCGGTGCCGCGGCACGAAAACGTCCTTGACGACGATGGTGTTGCTCCCCGTGCCGCGCAGGCCGACGACATGCCACACGTCATCAATGCGGTACTCGCTGCGCGGGATCAGGAAAGAACCGAAGTCGACCGGGCGCCCGTCCTTGATCACCGGGCCGCCGAGGAACGCCCACGTGGCGTGGTCACAACCCGAGGACCAGTTCCAGGACCCGTTGACCAGGTAACCGCCGTCGGTCACCACGCCGGCGCCCATGGGGGCATACGACGACGAGACCCGGGTCTTGGGGTCGTCGCCCCAGACCTCCTCCTGCGCCCGCTGATCGAACAGCGCCAGGTGCCAGTTGTGCACGCCGATGATCGAGCCCACCCAGCCGGTGGAACCACACGCGCTGGCCAGCCGCCGCACCGCCTCGTAGAACAGCGTCGGATCGCACTGCAACCCACCCCACTGCTCGGGCTGCAACAGGGTGAAGAAGCCGACATCCTGCAGGTCCTGAACGGTCTCGTCGGGCAGCCGCCGCAAATCCTCCGTCGCCTGGGCGCGTTCGCGTATCCGCGGGAGCAGATCATCGATGCCAGCCAGAACCGACTGCGCATCACGCTGTTGAATGGACGTCACTTACGTTTGCCTCCTGCGCCAGACTTGGTCAGCGGACTTACACCAGAGACTAGAACACGTTCCGATTTGTGTCGAGCAGGGTATTCCTGCGGCTGGTAGCGATACGAATCCGCTTTTCTGTAACATGTTCTAGTTGTAACGAAAGGAAGGGACGGGCCTTGACCGAGGCGATTCCCGACGAGCCACTCGGTGACCACGTCCTTGAGCTGCAGGTCGCCGAGGTCGTCGCCGAGACCGACGATGCGCGGTCGCTGGTGTTCGCGGTGCCGGACGATGCGGGCGACCCCGACATCCCGCCCGAGCGGCTGCGATACGCGCCGGGTCAGTTCTTGACGCTGCGCGTTCCCAGCGAGCGCACCGGGTCGGTGGCCCGTTGCTATTCGTTGTGCAGTTCGCCGTTCACCGACGATGCGCTGACCGTCACGGTCAAACGCACCACGGACGGCTACGCGTCCAACTGGCTTTGCGACCACGCGCACAAGGGCATGCGGATCCACGTGCTGGCGCCGTCGGGCAACTTCGTGCCCAAAACGCTCGACGATGACTTCCTACTGATGGCCGCGGGCAGCGGAATCACCCCGATCATGTCGATCTGTAAGTCGGCGCTGGCCGAGGGCAGCGGACAGGTGACGCTGGTCTACGCAAACCGCGACGACCGTTCGGTGATCTTCTCCGACGCCCTGCGCGAGCTGTCGGCCAAATATCCCGATCGGCTCACGGTGTTGCACTGGCTGGAAACTCTGCAGGGCCTGCCCAGTGTTGCCGCACTGGCCAGGCTGGCCGCGCCCTACACGGACCGGCCGGTGTTCATCTGCGGCCCGGGCGCCTTCATGGATTCGGCGAGACAGGCCCTGGAAACGCTGAAAGTGCCTGCGGCGCAGATACATATCGAAGTCTTCAAGTCGCTGGACTCGGATCCGTTCGCGGCGGTGAAAATCGAGGACACGGCCGAAGGCGACCAGCCGCCGGCGACCGCTGTGGTCGAGCTGGACGGCGAGACCCACACCGTCTCGTGGCCGCGCAACGCCAAGCTGCTCGACGTGCTGCTGGCCAAGGGTCTCGACGCGCCCTTCTCCTGCCGCGAGGGCCATTGCGGCGCGTGTGCGTGCACGTTGCGTAGCGGCAACGTGAGCATGGAGGTCAACGACGTGCTCGAGCAGCAGGATCTGGACGAGGGCCTGATCCTGGCCTGTCAGTCTCACCCTGAATCTGATTCGGTGGAAGTCACCTACGACGAGTAGTCGCCGGGTTAAGTTTCACCCTGGGGAGAAAGGGAAGCATCGATGATGCGGCTGGTTTCGGGACTCGCGGTCGTCGCGGTGATGCCGGTGTTTCTGCCCGCCGGGGTGTGCGCGGCGGCGAGCAACACCGCCACCACGCTGTTCCCGCTGGATGGGCCCAATCAGCTGGAGACGCGCGCCATTCTCAACTGCTTCAAAGCCGATGGCCACTGCGATTTCACCGCCGGGGCGGACATGTTGACACCCAACGGGGTGACCGGCTTCCCGCCCGGCCTGTGGGCCCGGCAGACCACCGAGATCCGGTCCTCGAACCGGCTGGCCTATCTGGACGCGCACGCCGACGGCCAGTACGAGCGGGTGCACAAGTCGATGGGTTCCGACGAGATCACCACCATCTACATGGGTGAGGGACCGCCGGAGAAGTATCAGACGAACGGGCGCATCGACTCCACCGACTGGCAGACGGGCCAGCCCAAGACCGACAACAACGTCATCGCCTGCACCCACGTCCAGGTGGTCTATCCCGGGGTCAACATCACGTCCCCGAGCACCTGCGCGCAGACCACGTTCTCCTGAAACGCCCGGTCACGGTTCCTGCGTATCGGGTCAGGACTTTTCTTTCCAGGCTTGTAGCGCCCGGTGGAGCTCGGCGCGGGATCGGATGCTCAGTTTGCGGTAGACGTGGCTGAGGGTGACTTCCACGGTCTTCGGGCTCACGAACATCGCGGCCGCGATGTCACGATTGGTCAAGCCCGACACGGCCAGGTCGGCGACGCGTTCTTCGGTGGCGGTCAATCCGGGTTCGCGGCCTCGGATTGAGAGACGCGCCAATTCGGTTTCGGCGCGCTCGGCCCACGCCGTAGTGCCGAGTTGGAAAAAAGTGTCCCGCGCCTCGCGCAGCGCTGCACCAGCCGCGTCGCGCCGGCGGTGGCGGCGCTGCAGCTGGCCGGCCAACAGCAGAGTGCGGGCGCGTTCGAACGGCATTGCCAGGCGTTGGTGCTCGACTAACGCCAGTTCCACGCTTGTCATCGCGCCGGTGACATCACCGCGCGCCGCCGCGAGCAGGGCGCGACAGCGCATGCCGACCGCCAAGGTCCATGCGCGGTTGAGCCGGCGGCCATTGCGCTCCAGGGATGCCACCAGCGGCTCGGCGTCATCCAATCGACCAAGACCGACCATGGCCTCGACGGCCTCGGGAACGAAGGACGACGAGATGATCTCACTTGCCTCTGGGAAGAGGGCCACCATCGGCAACAGCGGTTCGAGCGCGTCAATGGCCGCTTGGTAGTCACCGGCTGACACCTCGACGAATCCGGCTATCGTCGCCGGCCACTCGGCCAAACGTCTTGAGCCGCAACGTTGGGCAGCTGCTATCGCCTGGCTGAGATCGCCTCGAGCGGCACCGAGGCGGCCACCGTGCGCGGCGACCGCGGCCCGAAGGGTCAGCCCGATGAAGATCGGGAAGTCGCCGCCTAGCTGAGTTGCCCGTTCCATCGTGGCGTCGGCGATGACGGCCGCACTGGCGAGGTTGCCGAGCCAGATGTCGATGAGCGTGAGGTGAAAACCGATGAAGATCAGCTCAGCTTCCTCGCCGAGGGCGAGACATTGCCGTTCCATTTCCGCCAGTTCGTCACGGGCCGTTTGCAACTCGCCCGTCCAAGCGCGCAGCAGGCTCATCTGCGCGCGAGGCCGCAACGGCAACGGGACCGACGAGCCCGGCCCTTCCATTCCGACCGCGCGTTTCATGGCGAGCTCGTCAAACCCCTTGCCGCCCATGAAGTCGATCATCACGCGCATGCCCAGCGCCGGCCCGAGCAGTGCGGCGGCGCCAAGGCGCTCGGCGTCGGTCACGGCCTGCTCGACACGTGCATAGGCGTGCTCATGTCGGCCCGCGTTGAGCAGAGCGAACGCCAGGCTGATCAGGATGCGGACGCGTAGGCCGGCGTCTGCGCCGCTTTCGTCCACCGCCTGCTCTAGCACACCCGCCGCTTCCAGGAAGCTGTCGTCAGACAGGACGATCAGCCCCAGCTGATGCAACGCTTCGGCACGGGTCGGGCAGGGTGGCAATGTCGCAACGACCGTGTCGAGTATTCGCCGGGCTCGGGCGGTGTCGCCTGCGACAAAATAGCAAGTGGCACACCGTATTTCGCGCCGCGGATCGGTGTCACCGGCCAGGCCGACGGCCAGTTCGATCAGCTCGGCAGCGGCGGCCGGTGCGCCCCTGCCACGGGCAATCTCGGCGGCCCTGTCCAGCGCTGCCAGGGTCTCCGGCTTTCCGGATGTGTCGGCGAGTGCGAGGTGGCGCGCATGCAACTCGGGCTGGTCGGTGATTTCGGCGAGCCGTCGGTGCATTTCGCGGCGGCGACCGGGCGCCGCGGCGCTGTAGACGCCGTGCGCCAGAAGGGGATGGGTGAACCGGAGCCGGCTCCCGTCGATGGCCACCACCGCTTGGTTTTCGGCCTCCCTGAGCGATTGCATCACTTGGTCCGGCGGCGAATCGACGGCCTGTGCCACCATCACCACCGTCGGATCGGGCAGGCTGGCGATGGCAAGCAGAACGTCTTCGGCGCCAACGCGACTGATCCTCGCGCGGACCAACTCGCTGAGGCTGCCCGGCAGGCGCATTTCGAAAGTGCGTCCCTGCGTGCCCAGTTCTCGGGCCAACTCCAGCGCGAAAAACGGGTTACCCCCGGCTATCTCGTGAATGCGTAATAGCGTAGGGCGCGCCACCGACTGCCCCAGGCGCATCAGCAGAACCTGATGCAACTCGCCTACGGTCAAAGGCTGCATTCGGATGCGACGCATGTCGTCGGGGCTGGGCAGCTGCAATCGTGGGGCGGCCTCTTCGGTACGCGTAGTGCACAGCAGGGCCGCACCGGCCCGAAGGCGGCGCGCGGCAAACGCCACCACACTGGCACTCGACGCATCCGACCACTGCAGGTCATCGATGGCAATCACGACGGGCCGCTCAGCGGCCAGTCGACCGATGATTGCCACGAAAGCCGCCGCCACGGCCCTGGGATCGATATCGGAAGCCGCGACGAGGTCTCTCAGCAGCGCACCGTCCAAGGCCTGCTGCTGCGGAGCCGGCAGATCCGCCCAGATCGTGTCGTCGACATCATCGAGCAGATCGGCCAGCACCGTATAGGCCAGTACCGACTCGGCCGCGGCAGCGCGGCAACTCAGCACGCGATATCCGCATTCACCGGCCCGGCGGACCGCGTCCGCCCAGACCGCCGTCTTGCCGATCCCCGCCTCGCCCTCGATGACCAGAGCGCACGATCTACGCGGCAAAGAGGCGAGAAAATCGGTGACGGCGCGCTCTTCGGCCTGTCGACCGACCAATCGCTCCGTCACATCAAACCCTCACACGATCAGGGGGCTGGGCCGCCACCCCGGCAATGACGTCGCGTTGACGGCCTGTCTTTCACGGCACGACACCCATACCGTTGGCTCCTTTGTTTGCCAGCCCCAGAGCCCGTCCCGATCGGTGGCTACTGCAGGGATTCTCGCAGAACTTTCCTGAGCCGGGCTGATTTCGCTGACATCGGCGGTCGGCAACTATGTACGCGCAGCCATGCCACTTTGCTCTACGGCACCGGTTGTCGGACGCGAAAAGTGGTCGCCACCAGCGAGCCGGCCCGTCAGCAATCCAAGGGCCGCATCCAACCGACGCCGGCGCTGATCCGTTCCGCGGGTGCGCCGACGTCGGCGCAGATCTGCGCAACTATCTCGGTTGACTCGGCAGCAAAGACACCGAACATGTAATCGTCGTCCGGCACCGTCATCGCCGTCAAAAGCTGCACCGGAGTGCCGCGAGTCGACATGAATTCAGCACGGCAATTCAATCGGTCGACGATATCGTCTATCGAGTGGGCGGATGTTCGTGGTCCGTACCACTCGACGAGGAACCGTTGTGGTTGAGGCCCCGTGATCGCCATTGTGTTCACGATATTCATGTCGGCAATGGTCGGCATCAGGGTTTTCCCTACCGTATATAGCTCTGCGGGATCTCCGAGTCGGTTGTCAGAGCGCAGGGGTATGCCTGATCGGTTGAGGTCTCTGAAATCTTCCACCGCGCAACGCGATTCGGCAAGATCCTGTGCGCGACGTGACCCCCGCGGGTGTCCCGAATGCGAAGTTGATTTCGCCCATCGGCACCCGTTCCATCAATTTCTGGAAGCTCGCACGCGGTCGGGGCAAACTGCGATTATCTTTGCGGATTATTGATTCTGAACAATTAAAGCTGGGCGCGGGGACACCCGAATTGGTGCCCCCGGCTCGGCCGTCTGCGCCGTTAGTACAGCGGTATCCAAGTGCCGAAGAACCAGTAACCGAAACCCCCGTAGTCCGGGTTGAAAACCGGAACGACGGTATAGGTGTTGTACGTGAACGGTGAGAAATAGTTCTGCCCGTAGGACGCATCAACCGGTGCCCCCTGCCAGGGTTGGTTCCAGCCACCGGCAGGCGGCGGCCCGTTCCAGCCACCCGCGGGCGGCGGGCCTTCCCAGTTGGGCGGGGGCGCGCCAGGGGCCGGGCCATTGCTCCACCCGTAGCCATTCGGTGGCGGCGGTGGTGGCGCTCCCTGGCCCGGGACCCAGTAACCACCACCCGGCACGTTGGTGGGGCCGCCAATCTCTCCAGTGGGTCGTTGGATGGGCGGGGGCGGCGGGTAGTACGGCGGGTGAGGAGGCTGGGTCCAGGGCGCGTTGAGGATTGGGCGCGGCGGCCTGGGCGGGTATGAATTGTGCTCGCCCGGCTGGTTGGTAGTACCGCCCCACGGTGCCCCCGTGGTCGGGGTCGCGCCGCCCCACGGTGCGCCGTTCGGCGGCGTGGAGCCCGAGCCCCCGTAACCGGGTCCGGGGTTGGGGGCCGGGGTGCAGTTCTTGTACCAGGCGGGACACACCGTCGGCATCGGTGACGTCGAGCCGTTCGCCGGTGCCTGCCAGGAACTCGGCGGCGTGTTGTTCGGCGCCTGCTGCCAGGAGCTGGGCGAGGTGTTGTTCGGCGGCGTCGTACCCGAGCCCCCATAACCGGAACTCGGGCTGGGGCCGGGCGCCGGCGTGCAGTTTTTGTCCCAATTGGGGCATTGCGTCGGCATCGGGGCCGTCGTACTGTTCGGCGGCTGCTGCCACGTGCTCGAGGCCGGTGGCGGCGTGCTGGGCGCTTGCGTCGTGCGCGGCGGCGGCGTCGACTGCCATGTGCTCTGCGGCGGCGCCGTGGTGGGCGGCGGCGTCGACTGCCACGTGCTCTGCGGCGGCGCCGTGGTGGGCGGCGGCGTCGACTGCCACGTGTTCTGCGGCGGCGCCGTGGTGTGCGGCGCCGCAGTGGTGTGCGGCGCGGGGGCGGTCGGCACCGTGCCGGTGCCCCCGTAACCGGGATTGGGGCCGGGGTTCCCGGAGCAGCCCTGTTGCCAGCTGGGGCATGGCGGGTCCAGCGGCGCGGAGTTCGCGAAGCCCCCGTTGACAGCCGTTACGGAGATGCCCAGGCCGCTCGCGACTGCCGCCGCCGCGGCGAGACGTTTGATAGACATCGGTTGCGTCCCCTCTCGGGATTTGGTCCGAACGATTCCGCCGGCCTGCGCTATGGACAGGTCACGTCCATCTCGAATGGTTTGGTTACCGGCTTCGGATTGTGGGGGTCGCTCACATCGGCACCGGTTGCCGTGCCCTTGATCTGAATAGCGTTGTCGCCCACCGCGGCTCCGGCGTTGCCGCCCTGCCCCTTTGCGGCATCAGAGAAGCCGAGCGTGATGCCGTCGACGTTGCCTAGTCCGACCGCGTGAACGATCGGCGGGTTGTCCTTGCTGACGACTGCCCCGACGCCTTTGGTGGGGTCGCCAATGCCGATGCTGATGTTGTCGCCGACCGGTTTGCAGGTGACCGGACCGCTGACGTTCTGGTTCTTGCCGTCCACAATCACCTGCGGTCCGGCGGCCTGCGCCGCCGGGTTCGACGCTTGCGGGTTCGACTTATTGCCCGAACAGCCGGCGCCACTGGCGATTACGATGGCCAGGCCGGCTACACCGACGATGATCTGACGCTTCACCGCTGATCTCCTTCATGTGGGGATGTCCACCGTTCGCGACCCCGCTCGGCAACCCGATGAATTACTGCGTCGGGCCGGGGATTTGGTAAGCGCACCTACCGGTCGTGTGTTCGGTGAGCGCGACGGGCTGGCCGTCCACCTGGATCGAGCAGTCGTGCGGGCCGCCGGTTTTGTCGGTGTAGTTCAATGCCAGGTATGGGCTTCCGGTCACCTGCACGGTCTGGGACCACGGGACCGAAACCCAGGTTGTGGTGCTCGCCGGATACACCGGGGTGCCCGGGTCCGGAATGACGGAGAAGACGTCGCCGCCGCCGAGGATCCGGTACACGACGGTATGTTGCGCCGGGTCGGCCTTGGCGGCGGGCAACATGGCCGGCGGGGCAGCGCTCATCGCTACGGCAATGGCCGCCAGCAAGCCGGCCAGGGCGCTGGGCCGTGGCGTCGCGCTGACGTGTCGCCACCGGCGAGAGTCAGCATTCATGTTGCGGTAAGCCGAATCCGTTGGCATGACGCCCCTTTCGATGCGCAGCCCGCTGCGACATGCGGGCGTGCCCGCAGTCTTCCGATGAAGCAACCATCGCCGTAGCGGTCGCTATAAGCTAAGGCCGCGCGCCGAACCGTCTCAATTAGGGATTTCCCTACACTTTTCGCCTAACGGGTTCGGCGCAACCCGCTATCGGCCGTCGAGGACGGCGATCGGGCAACGGGTGGCCGAATGCCGTGCTAGCGGGGCAGGCCAAGAAGGCGCTCGGCGGCGACGGTCAGCAGGATCTGCTCAGTGCCACCCGCGATGGTCAGGCAGCGGGTGTTAAGGAAATCGAACACGGCCTGGTTGTGCACCAAGCCGCCGCCCTCGGACACGTCCATCGTGTACTCGGCCAGCGCCTGGCGGTAGCGGACACCGATGAGCTTGCGCACACTGGACTGCGCCCCCGGGTCTTGTCCGCCGACGGCCAGCTGAGCGATCCGCTGATCCAGCAACGCGCCGGTCTGCGCGGCGACGATCAACCGTCCCAGCCGATCTTGCTCCGCCGCGTCGAGGTCCCGCTCGGTCAGCAGCTCGAGCAGCTCCTCCATCGGGTTGCCGAGCGCGGTTCCATTCGCCATTGCGACCCGCTCGTTGGCCAGCGTGGTGCGGGCCAGCCGCCAGCCGTCGTTCACCTGGCCGACGACCAGTTCGTCGGGAACGAACACGTTGTCCAGGAACACCTCGTTGAACAACGAGTCGCCGGTGATTTCGCGCAGCGGGCGGATCTCGATTCCCGGCGAGCCCATGTCCACCAGGAAGTAGGTAATGCCTTTGTGTTTCGGCGCATCCGGATCTGTGCGCGCCAGGCACACTCCCCACTTCGCCTTCTGCGCCGCCGACGTCCACACCTTCTGTCCCGTCAGGTGCCAGCCGCCGTCGGTCCGGACCGCCTTGGTGCGCAGCGACGCCAGGTCCGAGCCGGCCCCGGGCTCGGAAAACAGCTGACACCAGAGGAATTCGCCGCGCATGGTGCCAGGCACGAAACGCTCGACCTGTTCCGGCGTGCCGTGCTCGAGGATCGTGGGTGCGGCCCACCACCCGATCACCAGGTCGGGGCGTACCACGCCGGCCGCCGCCAGCTCCTGATCGATCAACAACTGCTCGGCCGGTCCCGCGCCGCGCCCGTAGGGCGCCGGCCAGTGCGGCGCCTGCAGGCCCGCGTCGGCCAGCGCCGCCTGCCGCTTCTCCTCGGGCAGGCCGCCGATCTGGGCGGCGGCGGCGGCGATGTTCGGGCGTTGGTCCTCGACCTCGCTCAGGTCGATACCCAGCCGGCGGCGCACGCCCGCTTGGGTCAGCGCGGTGATGCGGCGCAGCCAGGGCTCGGCCCCGCCCAGGAAGCGCGCGATGGCGTGCGCGCGACGCAGGTAGAGATGGGCATCGTGCTCCCAGGTGCAGCCGATGCCGCCAAGCACCTGGATGCAATCCTTGACATTCGCCTTCACCGAAGCGATGCCGGTGCTCGCGGCCAGGGCCGCGGCGATGGCGAACTGGGATTCGTCGCCCTCCGCGGCGGCGCGTGCGGCATCGGCGGCGGCCACCTCGGCCTGCTCGGCGCGGCACAGCATCTCGGCGCACATGTGCTTGATGGCCTGGAAGCTGCCGATCGGCTTGCCGAACTGCTCGCGGACCTTGGCGTAGTCGACGGCGGTCTCCAGTGACCACCGGGTGATGCCGGCCGCCTCGAACGCCAGCACCGTGGCGGCCAGCCGCTCGACGCGTTCGCCGGTGTCCGATACCACGGTGGCCGGAGCCGAGTTCAGCGCCACCCGGGCCAACGGCCGGGAAAAGTCGCTCGCTCGCAGGGGCTCGATCTGTACCCCCGGGCCGCCGGTGTCGATCAGCAGCCACTTCTCGCCGGCCGGCGCCAACAGCACGGCGCCGTCGGCCACACCCAAAGCGAACGCCACGGTGCCCGAAGCTTTGGACGTCGCCTGGTCGAACTCGATGTCACCTTCCAGCGCCAGGCCGGCGAAGCGTTCACCGGAGGCCAGGGCACCCAACAACTCGGGATCGCAGACAACCAACGTGGCCAGCGCCGTCGTCGCGACCGGCCCGGGGATCAGCGCTTTCGCCGCTTCCTCGACCATCGCGCACAGGTCTTCGATGCTGCCGTCCGCCCCGCCGAACTCCTCCGGGATCGCGACGCCGAAGATCCCCAGTTCCGCCAGCCGGGCGAACACCGGCCGCCACGCGTCGGACTTGCCCTGCTCCACGTCGCGGATCGCCGCGGTTCCGCCGGGCCCGGCCGTCGAATTGCGGGCCCAGTCGCGCACCAGGGCTCGCGCGGCAAACTGCTCGTCGGTGACGGTCGCTACCACCTGAGAGGACCTCCGCGTCCATGAGTCTCGACGTGACAAGGGTTGGACCCCTGTCCTGATTGTGCGATCTGCCCGCCAAGCGGGTACCTCCCCATCACGTGTTGGCACGCAACCCGCTCTTCGGAGACTAGAACGTGTTCTAATAGTGCCAGTGATCGACCGTCAAGTCGAACGCCATCACAGCAGCACAGCGCTTGTCCGCGGCGGTATGGAGGTGGGAAATTCACACGCAGAATGCGTATCGTTTGCAAGCGAACCGCCAGGAACAGGAGCAAACCGTCACATGCCAGCCAACGCAAATCCGAGCCGCGTTTCTGACTCGCAGCCGCGCGAGGTCATGAACGTGGCGGTATTGGCGGAGTCCGAACTGGGGTCGGAGGCACAGCGGGAACGCCGCAAGCGCATCCTCGATGCCACCATGGCCATCGCTTCCAAGGGGGGCTACGAGGCGGTTCAAATGCGGGCGGTGGCCGATCGCGCCGATGTCGCCGTGGGGACGCTGTATCGGTATTTCCCGTCGAAGGTGCACCTGTTGGTGTCGGCGCTGGGCCGCGAGTTCAGTCGCATCGACGCCAAGACGGACCGCTCTGCCATGACGGGCGGCACACCGTTTCAGCGACTCAACTTCATGGTGGGCAAGCTGAACCGGGCGATGCAGCGCAATCCCCTGCTGACGGAGGCGATGACGCGCGCCTACGTGTTCGCCGACGCGTCCGCGGCCAGTGAGGTCGACCAGGTCGAAAAGCTCATCGATTCGATGTTCGCGCGCGCGATGGCCGACGGCGAGCCGACCGAGGACCAGTACCACATCGCCCGGGTGATCTCGGACGTGTGGCTGTCGAACCTGTTGGCGTGGCTCACCCGCCGGGCCTCGGCCACCGACGTCAGCAAGCGGCTGGACCTGGCCGTGCGGTTGCTGATCGGCGACCAAGACTCCAAGTAGTCCGGCTCACGCCGGCGCACCGGCGG
This sequence comes from Mycobacterium sp. NGS56, assembly GCF_059812425.1. NCBI lineage: Bacteria > Bacillati > Actinomycetota > Actinomycetes > Mycobacteriales > Mycobacteriaceae > Mycobacterium > Mycobacterium sp. NGS56. Next base: position 67,570 of record NZ_JCALCQ010000010.1, on the reverse strand, counting down.
TGCGCCCGCGGATCAGCTCGGTGTCCAAGAGTTCGACGGCCGGCAGACCCGATCGCGGCGGTTTCAACAACAGCTCCGCCGCCCGGCAGCCCTTCTGCAGGCTGGGTTGCGACACCGTGGTCAGGCCCCGGCTGATGGCGTCGGGTACGCCGTCGAAACCGGTGACGGTCATCTGCCCGGGCACGTAGATGCCATGCGCCCGCAGATAATCCATCGCGGACAAGGCCAGGATGTCGGCGGTGCACATCAGCGCGGTGATCCGCGGGTTGGTTTCCAGGGCCGCCTTGGCGGCCGCGCCGCCCGATTCGGGCAGGTGCTCGTAGCTTTCCACCACGGTCAAAGAATCCGGGTCGATGCGGGCGGCCGTCATCGCCTCCCACACGCCGATGATGCGCTCGCGTTGCACGTCGAAGGCGGGCGAACGCAAGCGGTCGGGGTCCACCAGGCCCTGGCGTCGGTCCCGGCCCAGTCGCATGGTCAGCAGCCCGATCTCGCGATGTCCGAGGCCCAGAACGTAGTCGGCAAGCTCGCGCATCGCGGCGCGGTCGTCGATGCCCACCCGCGAAGCGCCTGCCAACCCCTTGGGTTGGTCGACCACCACCACCGGCAGTCGCCGTTGCAGCACCACCTGCAGGTAGGGGTCTTCGTCGCACACCGAATACACCACGAAGCCGTCCACGCCGGCCGAAAGCACAGCCGCGGTCCCGTCTTTGAGGCTGCGGCTGGGCCCGACGGCCACCAGCAGCAGCCCCTGCCCCAGCGCTTCGCAGGACTGCGCCACCCCGGTGACGAAGTCCCGCGCGGCGGGGTCACTGAAGAAGTAGGTCAGCGGCTCGGCCATCACTAGAGCGACGGCGCCGGCCTTGCGGGTCCGCAACGACCGTGCAACCGGGTCGGGGCCGGCGTAGCCCAGCCGCTTGGCCGTCGCGAGCACCCGCTCACGCAGGTCCCCGGAGAGCTGATCGGGCCGGTTGAAGGCGTTCGAAATCGTCGTGCGCGAAACGTTGAGCTCTTCGGCCAGCGACGCCAGAGTCGCGCGCCGGCGCGGTGGGGGGCTCACGTTCGGTGAGGTTACAGCGGACCGGCGGCCCCGGGTATGCGCTTCAGCTTGCGGCTTTGTAATGGAAACGGTTTTCATTAGTATGGTGGATCGGCTGACTGGCCGGCGGGAGGAATTCGGACGCGCATGGCACTGACGCGGCAGCGAACGGCTACGGCCGGGACCGCCGATGCGACACGATGGCTGGCGGCCGCCCTGGTTCTGACCGGCGCGCTGCTTTCCGGCTGCGGCGCTACGGCGCACTCCCGCGCGATGTCCGTCGTCGCCTCCACCGACGTGTGGGGCAGCGTGGCGCGTGCCGTCACCGGCCGCCATGCCGCCGTCAAATCCATTCTCAGCGGGGCGGACATCGACCCGCATTCCTACGAGGTCAGCCCGGCCGACGTCGCCGCGATCGCCGACGCCCCACTGGTGGTCTACAACGGCGGCGGTTATGACGGCTGGGTCGACGACGTGCTGGCCCATCACCGCGACGCCGAGCCGGTGATCGCCTACTCCTTTGAGACCAATGGCCAACCCCGCAACGAGCACGTCTTCTACGACCTGACCGTCGCCAAATCGGTTGCCGCCACTATCGCCGACCGCCTCGCGACGATCGACCCGGGCAACGCCGCCGACTATCGGGCCAACGCCGCCATGTTCGGCCGTGGTGCCGACTCCATCGCCGGCGCCGAACACGCAATCGCGGCCAGGTACCCCAACGCCTCGGTGGTCGCGACCGAACCGGTCGCGTTCTACCTGCTGAAGGCGGCGGGCTTGATCAACCGTGCCCCGCCCGCGTTCGAGGCGGCCATCGAGAACGAGACCGATCCCGCGCCCGCGGATATGGCCATGGTTCTTGACCTGATCAGCCGGCGTCAGGTGTCGGCGGTGCTGGTAAATCCGCAGACCGCCACGACCGCGATCAACGGCCTGCGTGACGCCGCCCGGCGCGCCGGTGTGCCGGTCGCCGACGTACCCGAAACTTTGGCCCAGGGCACGGATTACCTGGCCTGGCAACGCAATACGGTCACCCAGTTACAGTCCGCGCTGCAATCGGGACGGCCCGTACGGTCATGACCCTCGAACCCGTCCCGGCCCTCGAGACCGTGTCGCTGCGCGACGCGCGACTGTCGTTCGGCGACCGCGTGCTGTGGGATCACCTGGATCTGTCGGTGGCGCGCGGCGAGTTCATCGCGGTGCTCGGACCGAACGGTAGCGGCAAGACGTCGCTGCTCAAGGTGCTGCTCGGGCAGCTGAGACTGAGCGCCGGGGCCGGGCTGGTGGACGGCAAGCCGATCACCTCGGGCAGCGGGCGCATCGGCTATGTGCCCCAACACCATCCGATGGACGCCGACGTGATGCTGCGCGGGCGCGACCTGGTTCGACTGGGCATCGACGGGCCTCGCTGGGGTGCCTTCCCGCTGCGGTCCGCCGAACGGGCACGCCGCCGCGCGGCCGTCCGGAAGGCGCTGCGCCAGGTCAACGGCGAACACCTGGCCGACGTCCGGGTCGGAATGATGTCTGGCGGGGAGTTGCAGCGGGTGCGCATCGCCCAGGCGTTGGTCGGCGACCCACTGCTGTTGCTGTGCGACGAGCCGCTGCTGACGCTGGACCCCGCCAATGCCAAGCTGGTGTCGGCGCTGATCGAACGGCACCGACAGGACACCGCGACCACGGTCATCGTCGTCACCCACGAGATCAACCCGATCCTGCCGTACGTGGACCGTCTGCTGTATCTGGTCGACGGCCGGTTCGAGATCGGCACCGTCGAGCAGGTGATGACCAGCCAGACACTCTCGGCGCTGTATCAATCGGACATCCAAGTGGTGAAGGTCAAGGACGGCTACGTGGTTGCCGGCGCCCGCGACGACGGGCATTGCTGATGGAGCATCGGCTCGAGGGCTTGCTGGGCAATCTGCTCACCTTCGACATCACCGCCCACCTACTCGGCCATGACTTCGTGCAGCGGGCGCTGGTGGCGGCCGCCCTGCTGGGGCTGGTGGCCGGGTTGATCGGGCCGTTCATCGTCATGCGGCAGATGTCGTTCGCCGTGCACGGTTCGAGCGAATTGTCGCTGACCGGCGCCGCTTTCGCGCTGTTGGTCGGCTTCGGCGTGGGGGTGGGCGCGCTCGTCGGTAGCGCCCTTGCCGCGGCGCTGTTCGGCGTGCTGGGGCGCCGCGACCGGGAGCGCGATGCGGTGATCGGCGTGGTCCTGGCGTTCGGGTTGGGCCTGGCGGTGTTGTTCATTCATCTCTACCCGGGCCGCACCTCCACCAGCTTCGCCCTGCTGACCGGCCAGATCGTCGGGGTCGGCTACACCGGCCTGACCATGCTGGCGCTGGTCTGCCTGCTCGTCATCGCCGTGCTGGCGACGTGTTACCGCCCGCTGCTGTTCGCCACCGTCGATCCCGACGTCGCCGCGGCGCGCGGTGTGCCCGTCTATCCGCTGGGCATCGTGTTCGCCGCCCTGGTCGGCGTGGTGGCGGCCCAGGCGGTGCAGATCGTCGGGGCGCTGCTGGTGATGTCGTTGTTGATCACTCCGGCGGCCGCGGCGGCCCGGGTGGTCGCCTCGCCCGCGGCGGCGATGGTGACCTCTGTGGTGTTTGCCGAGGTGTCCGCCGTGGGCGGGCTGGTGCTGTCGCTGGCGCCCGGCGTGCCGGTGTCGGTCTTCGTCGCCGGCATCTCGTTTCTGATCTATCTGGTCTGCTGGTCGATCGGACGCCGACGAGAGGCTGCGGCCTAAGCCGGACAAGCCCGAAATCGCGTGGACGGTGGGCGATACCCACAAGGTCGGCGGCACTTTGAGCACGTCCGAAGTACAGGAAGCCAGCAACGGCTGGGCATGCCAGCGGGCACTGACGGTGCGCAACAACGTCGTCGTCGACGTCGCCACGTGCGGCTCTTGCCCGGCGGCGCTGCGGTCGACCTCACCGACCAGATCGCCGCCAAGGTCGCCCGGCAGTAGCCGGACGCCCGCACCCCGTCCTGGCCTAGGTCGCCGCACGGGCGCCCCCATAAGCTGGGCGGGTGGCCGTGATCGACCTCAACGCCGACTTGGGCGAAAGCTTCGGCGTCTGGCGCCTGGGTGACGACGATGCCATGCTCGGCATCGTCACGAGCGCCAACGTCGCGTGCGGTTTTCATGCCGGCGACCCTGCGGGCCTGCTGCAGGTCTGCCGGTCGGCTGCCCGGCGTGGGGTCCGGATCGGAGCGCAGGTGAGCTACCGCGATCTGGCCGGGTTCGGCAGGCGCTTCATTGACGTCGCCGCCGGGGAACTCATGGCCGAAGTGGTGTATCAGATCGGCGCGCTTCAGGCGATAGCCCACGCGGCCGGTACCGCCGTGTCCTACGTCAAACCGCATGGCGCGCTGTACAACGCGATCGTCACCCACACCGAACAGGCGGCCGCCGTGGCCGAGGCGGTGCGCCTGGTGGATGCCGGGCTTCCGGTGCTGGGCATGGCGGGCTCGGCATTTTTCGAAGAAGCCAGCCGCCGCGAATTACGCACCGTCGCAGAGGCTTTCGCCGACCGCGCGTACCGGCCGGACGGCCGGCTGGTGTCCCGTCGTGAGCAGGGCGCGGTCCTGCACGACCCCGCGGCGATCGCCGCCCGGGTGACAACCCTGGTCACCTCGGGACAGGTCGCCGCGATCGACGGGACCCGGCTCACTTTGAAAGCGGAATCACTTTGTGTGCATGGCGATTCGCCGGGAGCGGTACAGATCGCCACCGCCGTTCGCGACAGCCTCGTGGCAGCCGGCGTCGAGATCGCGGCCTTCTGCTGATGCGGCTCAAACTCGGTCGCCCCGATATCGCCCGATTCGCGGACCGGTTCGACGCGCCCGCCGCCGAGCCCGGCGCGCTCTCGGTGACCTGGATGGGTGTGGCCACCCTGCTGATCGATGACGGCTCGTCGGCATTGATGACCGACGGCTACTTCTCCCGGCCGAGCCTGGCCAAAGTCGCGGCCGGCAAGGTGGCGCCCTCGCCCGCACGTGTCGACGGATGCCTTGCGCGGGCGAAGGTCTCGCGGCTCGCGGCGGTCATACCGGTGCACACCCACGTCGATCACGTTCTGGACTCCGCGCTGGTCGCCGACCGCACCGGCGCGCAGCTGGTCGGCGGGCAGTCGGCGGCCAATGTCGGGCGCGGGTACGGGTTGGCCGAGAACCGGATCGTCGTCGCGGTCAACGGCGAGCCGATTCGGTTGGGCGCCTACGACGTCACCCTGATCGAATCGCACCACTGCCCGCCCGACAGGTTTCCCGGCGTCATCGACGAACCGGTGACCCCGCCGGTAAAGGCGTCGGCGTATCGCTGCGGGGAGTCCTGGTCGACGCTGGTGTGCCACCGTCCGACGGGCCACCGACTGCTGATCCAGGGCAGTGCCGGCTTCGTCAAGGGCGCCCTGACCGGCCAGCACACCGACGCTGTCTACCTGTCGGTCGGGCAGCTAGGGCTGCAGCCGCGGCCGTACCTGGTCGACTACTGGAACGAGACCGTGCGCGCTGTGGGGGCTCGCCGGGTGATCCTCATTCACTGGGACGACTTCTTCCGCCCGTTGACAAAACCGTTGCGCACCTTGCCCTATGCCGGTGACGACTTGGATGTATCCATCGGCATCCTCGACGAGCTTGCCGCCCGCGACAGTGTCGCCGTTCACCTGCCCACGGTGTGGCGGCGCGAAAACCCTTGGAAGTGAAGCGGTTCACACGTTGGCCCTGACGCTCGCGCTGTTGCTGCTTGCTGTTGTCCTGGCGTTCGCCGTGGCGCGCCCCCGCGGCTGGCCCGAGGCGCTGGCGGCGGTCCCGGCGGCCCTGATCCTGATCGCGACCGGCGCGATCTCGATCAACCAGGCGTCGAAACAGATCGCCGAGCTGTCCGGCGTTGTGGCATTCCTGGGCGCGGTGCTGGTGCTGGCCAAGCTGTGCGACGACGAGGGCTTGTTCGAAGCTGCCGGCGCGGTGATCACGCGGGGGCGAGTCGGGTCGGGCGCCCTGCTGCGGCGGGTGTTCGTCATCGCCTCGGTGATCACCGCGGTGCTGAGCCTGGACGCGGCCGTGGTGTTGCTGACCCCGGTGGTACTGGCGGCCGCTCGGCGAGAACGCGCCCGGGTGCGACCGTACGCCTACGCCACCGCGCATCTGGCCAACGGCGCCTCGCTGCTGCTGCCGGTGTCGAACCTGACCAACCTGCTGGCCTTTCACACGGCCCACATCTCGTTCACCCGGTTCACGCTGGCGATGGCGGCGCCGTGGGTGGGCGCGGTGGCTGTCCTCTACCTGATCTTCCGGTGGTTTTTCGCCGAGGACCTGCGGGTGCAGCCGGACCCGGAGCGGGCGGGTGCTCCGCCACGCCCACCGGTGTTCGTGTTGGCGGTCGTGGCGCTGACGCTCGCCGGGTTCGGGGTCGCCCAGTCCGTGGGGGTCGCCCCGGCCTGGGTGGCGTTCTGTGGCGCGGCGGTGCTCGCCGTGCGTAGCCTGCGGCACCGGCACACCTCCGTCCGCGACATCGTGCGCTCGGCGAATGTGTCGTTCCTGGTGTTCGTGCCGGCGCTGGGTGTCGTGGTGCGTGCGGTCATGATCAACGGGATGGAGCGGGCGATGTCGGCGGTGCTGCCGTCGGGCTCGGGCCTGCCCGCTTTGCTCGCCATCGCCGTGACAGCCGCCGTGCTGGCCAACATCATCAACAACCTGCCCGCGACACTGGTGCTGCTGCCGTTGGTTGCGCCGAGCGGGCCGGTGGCGGTCTTGGCGGTGCTGGTCGGAGTGAACATCGGCCCTAACCTGACCTACGTCGGTTCGCTGTCGAACCTGTTGTGGCGGCGGGTGTTGCGGCAGCATGCCGTCGAAGCCGGCGTCGGGGAATACACCCGCCTCGGCGTGTGCACCGTGCCCGCCTCGCTGGTGGTTGCGGTGCTCGCGTTGTGGGCGTCGGCGTGGCTGTTAGGTCTCTAGGGCGCAGGCGGGCCGCAGGGGCCCGAACGGATGATCGACGCCAACTCCTCGCGCGACTGCGCCCCCACCCGCTGGCAGGCCCGGTACACGTGGCCCTCCACGGTGCGTACTGACATCACCAGCTTCTCGGCGATCTCGCGGTTGGACAGGCCGGCCACCACGAGTTCGACGACATCGCGCTGCCTGCCGGACAACTTCAGGCCCGTCGGGGTGTGCAGCGCGGGCGTGTGCAAGCCACCGCAATCGTCGGCCAATTCCCGAGCCAATGCCGCGGCGTACAACCCGCGGCGCCGGTGTTGACGTTCCTGGAACACCACCGACGCCTGCGCCGCCGCATCGGCGGCCGCGACCCGATCACCGATCCCCCGATAGGCCGCCGAGGCCGCCAGCAGGCCCTCACCGTCCCCGGCCGATAACGCTTCCGCGTGCGATGCGACGGCAGCGGAAAGTGGCAACGCCAACGCGTCGGCCAGCTCCCGCGCCCGCACCGCCTGTGAGCCGTCACCCCACTGCGCCGCCGCCTGGATGCAGGCCAGTTCATGCGTGGGCTGGCCGCGATCGCGGGCAAGCCGCGCCGCCCCCGTCACGCATGCCACGGCCTCGACCAACCGCCCGCTGGCCGCCATCGCCCACCCGTCGGCCAATGACAGGCCGGTGTGCATGAACAGAAAGTCGGCCGGCACGCACGAGCGCGCCGCGGCGACCGCCTCATTCGCATCGCCGGCCTGCCCGAGCTTGGCGTGCGCCTCGGCCAAGGCGAAGTAGCTCGCCGGGCGCAAACCCGTCGTCACGTAGTGAATCTGCACCCCGGCCACCGCCTCGTGCACCAGGCGGGCCGCCTCGGCGACGGAGCCGCGAGCCAGCTCGGCGTTGCCCGTCAGTAGGGCGAGGTTCGCATACGCCAGGCCCGGAATGTCACGGGACGAATCGGCCAGTTGCCGCGCCGTGCTGACAAATTCGTCGATCCGACCGGTCAACCGGCAGGCACGCCCATAGACGGCGCCGAACCAGAACCGCATATGGGATGCCTGAAACGAGGTCATCGCCCGCCGCAGCGTCTGCTCGGCCAAGTCGGCGAGCTCATCGACCTGACCCAGCGCGCCCATGGCCATGATCAGCGCCAGCGACGCCATCATCGCGTGGAAACCGGGCAGTTCGGGAAAAGCCAGGGCCGCCCGGGCATTCGCGGCCGCGGCCGCACAGCGCGCCGCCACCGCATCAAGGCACGCCTGAACCGCCAACCGCTGCGCTCGCTGGGCCGGGGTCTCGTCGAGCGCCGCTAGGCCGTCGAGGATCTCGGCCGCGGCTTTGGGGTTGAAGAGATGCCAGATCAGGTTGGCCGCCCGCACCGTCGCCCAATGCCGGCCGTCGGGCAGGTCAGCGTCGGCCATCTCGCGCAGCGCCGCCTCGGCCTGCTCCCCCCGCCCAAGTAGCGCCAGGTTCATGGCCCGCACTCCGGCCGCCCCGGGCGCACCGGCCTGAGCGGCGGCGGTGGCGAACCGGTCGGCCAGATCGAGATCCAACAGGGTCATCGCATGCTGTGCCGCTTCCAGGTACAGCGCGGGGTCGGGATCGAGGTCGGACTCGAGACGCAGCAATGCGCGCCGCACGGTGGCCTGCACGTCGGCGTCGGGGTCCTTGCCCAGCCGCGTCGCCAACCTGCCCCGGATTTCCGACAGGTACAGTTCGCCGGCGCCCGCGCGGCGCAGCTCGCCGAACAGCGGATGGGCGAGCCTTGCGGTCAACCCGGCGCCGGTACGTTCGATGTTCACCAACCCCATCCGCTCGGCGGCCGCCACGTCGCTGCGCCGGGCCAAATCGCACAGCACCTCCACGGCCAGCGGCTCGCACTGCGACAACGTGTCGATCACCATCGCCATCTCCGGGCTGAGCCGACCCATCTGGCGGCCTACCGTGTCGGACAGGCTCGCCGAGACCGCAACGTCGCCGTCCCACATCCATACCCCGGCCGTTTTGCGCATCCGGCCTGCGGCCACCTGGTCGGCCACCAGCTGCCGCAGGAATAGCGCGTTACCCCCGGTCAACTTCTGGAACCGGGTCGCGCTGCGCGCATCGACCGGACCGTCCAGCTTGCTTTCGATGACTTCGCGCGTCTGAATGGCCGAAAAGGGTTTGAGGTCAAGCCTTTCCAACAGCCCGTCTTTCCACAGCGCCGTCACCGCGTCGGGCTCGTCGCTGCCGCTGCGGACGGTGACCACCAGCCGGACCCCACCGGACTGCGCCAGCTGGTGCACGACGAGCGCGGACAATCCGTCCAGCAGGTGCGCATCATCGATCCCCACCACCACGCGACGCTGACGCTGCTGGGCGACAAATGAATTGATCACTCGTCGCACATCGGTCAGCGGATCCGGTTGCGCCTCGTTCATCGCCTCCGTCATCACGCCGATGAACGCCCCGAGGGGCAGCGCCTGCGCCGAGTCGGTGCCGACGATCCACCTGGTCCGCTCGCCGGCCGCCTCGGCGCGCCGCAGCGCTTCGTGGGCGAGCCAGGTCTTGCCCACTCCGGCGGCTCCGGCGATCACCACGCCCCTATGGTTGCCGCCCGGACTCAGGGCGCGGCGAATAATCCCCCATTCGCTCTCACGCCCGGTCAGCGGCTCGGCGCCGATCACTCGGCGACTATAACGGCGCGCGAGCGTCGAACGCGAGGCTTTGCCGTGTTTCGGCGGCCTCATGTGTAGCCGCCCCGTAGCAATTACGTAGTCCACTACGCTGTCGAACCCGTTTTCGGACCGTGAGCATGGCTTTTGTCAGATAGGCGCTCGAGATAGGCGGTGGGCTATGGCAAAGGTCGGAAATCACGCAGTGGTACTGGGAGCGAGCATGGCCGGTCTGGTGGCCGCGCGAACGCTCTCCGAGTTCTTCCACACGGTCACGGTGGTGGAGCGCGATCCGCTGCCCGACATTTCTCCCGAGACCGCCGCCGCTCGCCGGGGCGTGCCGCAGGGTCGCCACCTCCACGCCCTGCTGCCACGCGGCGGTCAGGTGCTCGAGCAGTTGTTCCCCGGCCTCCTAGACGAGATGGCGGGCAACGGCGCGAATTACCTGGATGGCCGCGACCTCTCGCGGCTGTACTACAACTTGGGCGGGCACCTTATGGTGCGCACCGGCGGCGCCCCCTCGTTCTCTGCGTATCTCGCAACGCGGCCATTCCTCGAGGAACACGTCCGCTCGCGCCTGCGCCGCATCGCCAACGTCACGCTGCTCGATGAGCACGACATCGTGGAGCCGACCACGACGGCGGACCGCCACCGCGTCACCGGCGTCCGGGTTGCCAGCCGCCGGACCCGCGAAGACATCACGCTGAGCGCGGACCTGGTGCTCGACGCCACCGGGCGAAGCGCCCGGACGCCGGCGTGGCTGACCGCCCTGGGCTACGAGCGCCCGCCCGAGGTCCATGTGCCGGTGCACCTGACTTATGCGAGCCAATGCCTGCGCATGGCACCGGATGCGCTGCACGAATTAGGTTTCGTCGTCGGGCCGGTGCCGGGCCGGCCGCGCGGGCTGGGCATGCTGCGCGCGGAGAACGACACCTGGATGTTCACCGTTTTCGGCGTCGCGAACCACGCTCCGGCGTCGATAGACCTGATATCGATGTGCGAATTCGTGTGGGACTGCGTGCCGCCCCCGCTGCTGGCCGCGGTGCTGGCCGCCGAACCCGTCGGGGAGCCCACCCGGCACGGTCAGCCGTCCAGCCAATGGCGCCGCTACGACAAGATCCGACGCTTCCCCGAAGGCCTGCTGGTCATGGGCGACGCGATCTGCAGCTTCAACCCGATCTACGGTCAGGGCATGACGGTTGCCGCGCTGGAGGGAGTGGCGCTGCGTGACTGCTTGGCCGCCGGCACACGGGATTTGGCGCGGCGATTCTTCCGGGCCGCCGCGGTGCCGATTCGGCAGGCGTGGGAGCTGTCGGCCAACCCGGACCTATGTCTACCCGAAATCGAGGGCACGCCACCGCTTTTCACCCGGCTGCTCAACAGGTACATCGACCGCATATTCACCGCAATCGAATACGACACCGTCGCGGTCGATCGCTTCGTCAAAGTCACCGCGCTCATCGATCCCGCTACCCGGTTGCTGCGTCCGGGCATGATGTGGCGGGCCGCCCTGGCCAACCGCCGCCGACCGCGCGGCGGCGACGACCATCAGGTGCGCACGGACGAAGACCTGGCCGGTAGCGTAGCCCGTTAGCCTCGCCTGTAGGCGGGCGGCAACGGCATCCCGAGTTCGGCGAGCACGCCGCGCAACCGGGCCGGGAAGTCGGTGATGATGCCGTCGACGCCGTAACCGATTTGCTGACGCATGGCGGCGTCGTCGTTCACTGTCCAAGGAATCACCTTGAGCCCCAAGGCATGTGCGTGGTCGACGTAGGGCTTGTCAGTGACGAGCCGGTAGTCCGGTGCGGCGACGCTGGCACCCACCATGCGCGCGCCGAGCAGGGGATCACCGATGAGGGCGGGGTTCTCGCCGGCGAGCCACGGGGAGCCCGCCGCCCAGGTCCGTCCGTCGTACAGGGCCACCAACGGAATCGACGGTTCGACGCCGCGCACCAACGGCAGGGTCCGCCAGTCGAAGCTCTGGATCTCCACGCGGTCGACCTTGCCCGCGGATCGGACCGCGGCCAGTATCACGTCGACGAACTCCTGCGGTTCGGCGGACGTGCCCGGTTGACCGGCCTCCACCTTGGTTTCGATGTTGTAGCGGATCGCCTCGGCGCGATAGGAGTCGGCGAGCGCGAACACCTGCGGCAGCGTTGCTATCTTGTTGCCCCGCACCACTTCGGCGTCGGGAAACGCATCGAGCCGCTTTCCGCAGTCGAGGGTGCGAATCTGCGCCATGATCAGTTCGTGTACCAGCTTGCCGACGTAGGGATATGCCGGGTCGCCAGGGAATGCCGGTCCGGTGTCGGCGCACTTTTCGGCGTCAATGGTCGGATCGTGCCACACGAGCGGTTGCCCGTCCCGGGTGATGTTGATGTCGAGTTCGAGTGTGCTGATGCCCAATTCGATCGACTTGCCGGACGCGCGCAACGACTCCTCGGTGGTTTCACCGCGTCCCCCGCGGTGTGCCTGAAGATCGAAATCCGGCGCCTGCGCGAATGCCGGCGATGCGAGTAGCAGCGCCAGCGCCAGCAGGGCTGCGGCGAGGCGGGCGATCACCTACCCCCTTCGCTGGCGCGTGATTTCGGCGAGCACCACCCCGGCGGCCACGGACGCGTTCAGCGATTCGGTGTTTCCAGCCATCGGAATGGAGACGACTTCGTCGCAGTTCTGCCGCACCAAACGGGACAGTCCCTTGCCTTCCGAGCCAACGACGACCACCAGCGGGTCGGTGCCGTCGAGATCGTCGAGCGCGGTGTCGCCGCCGGCGTCCAGGCCGACCACCCGCAGCCCGCGCTCGGCCCAATCCGCCAGTGTCCTATTTAAATTCGTGGCGCGCGCCACCGGGATGCGGGCCGCCGCCCCGGCGCTGGTGCGCCAGGCAACGGCCGTCACCGACGCGGATCGCCGTTGCGGGATCAGCACCCCGTGGCCCCCGAATGCCGCCACCGAACGCACGATGGCACCCAGGTTACGGGGGTCGGAGATGTTGTCCAGCGCGACCAGCAGCGCCGGCGGCGAGGCGATCGCGGCGGCGACCAGATCGTCGGGGTGGGCGTAGTCGTATGGCGGCACCTGCAACGCGATCCCCTGATGCAGGTGATTGCTCGTCATCCGATCCAGATCGGTGCGCGGAACCTCGAGGATGGAAATGCCCGAATCTGCTGCGCGGGTGACGGATTCGGTCACGCGTTCATCCGCTTCGGTGCCCAGCGCCACGTACAGCGCGGTTGCCGGCACCCCGGCCCGCAGGCATTCGAGCACCGGGTTGCGGCCGAGCACGGTCTCGGATTCGTCGGTTCGGCCCCGTGCCGGCCGGCGCGCTTGGGCCTTTGCGCGCTTGGCGGCCGGATGGTTGGGGCGCATATGCGCCGGCGGGGTGGGGCCGCGTCCCTCCAGACCGCGGCGACGCTGGCCTCCCGAACCCACGGTTGGGCCCTTCTTGGTGCCCTGTTTGCGTATAGCCCCACGGCGGCGCGAGTTCCCCGCCATCTACTTGTCGCGCTTTTCCTCGTGGGCCAAAAGCTCCCACTGCGGCCCGTCGGCGGTATCGGTGACCTCGATGCCGGCCTGCTTGAGCCGATCGCGGATCTGGTCGGCGAGCGCCCAGTTGCGTTCCTCGCGTGCTTTCTGCCGATTCTCCAGCTCCCCCTGGACGAGCACGTCGACCGCGGCCAGCGCCGCCGACGTTTCGTCGCGGGTCTCCCAGCGCTCGTCGAGGGGGTCGCAACCCAAGATGCCCAGCATCGCGCGGATCGCGCGCGCGTGTTGCAGTGCGCCTTCGTGGTCGCCGGAATCCAGCGCGCGGTTGCCTTCCGCGCGGGCCTGGTGCACTTCGGCCAGCGCGGCCGGCACGGCGAGGTCGTCGTTGAGGGCGTCGGCGAACTTTCGCGTCCACTGGCCCGGCTCGACGCCGCCCACCCGCACCCGCACGCGGTGCAGGAACTCCTCAAGGCCGACATAGGCTTTCACCGCGTCCTGCAGGGCATTGTCGGAGAATTCCAGCATCGACCGGTAGTGGGCGCTGCCCAGGTAGTAGCGCAGTTCGGCGGGGCGCACGCGCTGCAACAACGCCGGTATCGCCAGCACGTTGCCCAGCGATTTGCTCATCTTCTCGCCGCCCATCGTCACCCAGCCGTTATGCAGCCAGTAGCGGGCGAATCGATCGCCCGCGGCGCGGCTCTGCGCGATCTCGTTCTCGTGATGCGGGAAGACCAGGTCCATTCCGCCGCAATGGATGTCGAATTCCGGACCCAGGTAGGTCCGCGCCATCGCCGAGCATTCCAGGTGCCAACCCGGGCGTCCGCGGCCCCACGGTGAGGGCCACGACGGCTCGCCGGGCTTTTCACCCTTCCACAGGGTGAAGTCGCGCTGGTCGCGCTTGCCGGTCGCCGCGCCCTCGCCCTGATGGACGTCGTCGATCTTGTGCCCGGACAGTTGGCCGTATTGCGGGTAGCTGAGCACGTCGAAGTAGACGTCGCCGGCCGAGGCGTACGCGTGGCCGGTTTCGATCAGGCGTTCCATCAACTCGACCATTTGGGTGATGTGCCCGGTGGCTCGCGGCTCGGCCGACGGCGGCATGACGTCCAGGGCGTCATAGGCGGCCGAAAATGCGCGCTCGTAGGTGGCCGCCCACTCCCACCACGGTCGGCCGGCCGCGGCGGCCTTGGCCAGGATCTTGTCCTCGATGTCGGTCACGTTGCGGATGAACGCGACGTCGCAGCCGCGGGCGATCAGCCAGCGGCGCAGGATGTCGAAGGCCACCCCGCTGCGGACGTGGCCGATGTGCGGCAGTCCCTGGACGGTGGCGCCACACAGGTAGATGGAGACGTGCCCCTCGCGCAGCGGAACGAAATCACGCACGGCACCTGCTGCCGTGTCGTGTAGCCGCAAGCGGGCGTGATCGGTCACGACGTGCCAGCTTACCGGGTAGTTCCCCAGCGTCCGGCGCTGCGCGTGCTTACCCGGCGGCGATTACCAGCGCGGTGGCGATGGCGGCGAGACCCTCGCCACGTCCGGTCAGCCCGAGCCCGTCGGTCGTCGTCGCCGACACCGAGACCGGCGCGCCCAGCAATTCCGACAGCACCCGTTGCGCCTCGTCGCGGCGTGGACCCACCTTCGGCCGGTCGCCGATGACCTGCACCGCGGCGTTGCCGATCCGAAACCCTTGGTGCGACGCCAGATCCGCGACATGGCGCAGCATGTCAGCGCCACTGACACCCTTCCAGCGCGGATCGTCGACCCCGAACACCGCGCCCACGTCGCCCAGCCCGGCCGCCGACAACACCGCGTCGCATAGCGCGTGCGCCCCGACGTCGCCGTCGGAATGTCCCGCACAACCGTCCGCGTCGGCGAAAAGCAGACCCACCAGCCAGCACGGCCGTCCGGGTTCGATCGGGTGCACGTCGACGCCCAGTCCGACCCGCGGAAAAGGATCTGGCGCGTTCACCCGCGCACCACGGTCTCGGCCAGCAACAAATCGAGCTGGGTGGTGATCTTGAATGCCAGCGGGTCGCCCTCGACGACTTGAACCTGGCCGCCGACATGCTCGACCAGCGACGCGTCGTCGGTGAAACCGGGCATACCGGCCCCGGCCCGGTAGGCACGCGACAGCAACTGGGTCGCAAAGCCCTGCGGGGTCTGCACGGCGCGTAGCCCGGCGCGCTCCGGAGTCCCCAGGACCACCCCGTTGGCGTCCACGGCCTTGATGGTGTCATGCAGGCGTAGCGCGGGCACCACGGCGTCGTGACCGGCCCGCAGCGCCTCCACCACGCGGGTAATCAGGGCCGGGGGCGTCAGCGCCCGCGCGGCGTCGTGTACCAGCACGAACTCAGACGCCGCGGGCAGGGCCGCCAGGGCCAGGTTGACGGACCCGGTCCGATCGGGTCCACCAGCGACGACGCTGACCCGTCCGACGCCGGCGTGCTCATCCAAAAGCTGGTTGGCCTCATCGATTCGGTCGGCGGGTACCGCCACCACGACGTGATCGACAACCCCGGATTCCAGCAAACCGTTGACGGCGCGCTGCAACAACGTGCGGCCGTCAACCAAACAAAATGCCTTGGGAATTCCTGCGGCCAGTCGTTCGCCCGACCCTGCGGCGGGGACGACTGCGACTACTTTGCCTGAGGCGCCCGTCTCCAGGGCCACCGAAGTGTCAGGGCCTTCAGGAAGCGGCGGCCAGAACCTCGTCGAGGATGGTCTCCGCCTTGGCGTCGTCGGTGCTCTCGGCCAGCGCCAATTCACCGACCAGGATCTGGCGGGCCTTGGCCAGCATCCGCTTCTCGCCGGCCGACAGACCACGCTCCTGGTCGCGACGCCAGAGATCGCGGACTACCTCGGCGACCTTGTTGACATCGCCGGAGGCAAGCTTTTCGAGGTTGGCCTTGTAGCGGCGGGACCAGTTCGTCGGCTCTTCGGTGTGCGGAGCGCGCAGCACCTGGAAGACCTTGTCGAGACCTTCTTGTCCGACGACGTCACGGACACCCACGTACTCAGCGTTGTCGGCGGGAACTCGGACTGTGAGGTCTCCCTGCGCCACCTTCAAGACGAGATACTCTTTTTGCTCCCCTTTGATCGTCCGGGTTTCGATCGCCTCGACTAACGCAGCACCGTGATGCGGGTAAACAACGGTGTCGCCGACCTTGAAGATCATCTGATTCGAGCCCCTTTCGTTACTTCATCCTAACACGGCCACCTAACTACGCGCGAAGCAACGATGCAGGTCAGGGGCACAACACGCGCAGATTAGGGGTTGACATGCGGATCAAGTCGTGCAGTGCTGCACATTACCAACGCCCCCGGACCCACCCCGCGGCGGCCTTACAAACAGCTCCTGCGCTGGTCTGGCGCCCCGCGGTATCGCCCGCGAGACCTAGCTACTACTGTGCATAGTTGCATTTAGTCGAACCGGCTCAGCAGGAGGCAGAGTGAACCGCTTCAAGATCCGACTCGGCCTCCCCGCGCTCGCCATGGCCGGCGCGATGGCCGTTCTGGCCGCCCTGCTGAGCGGTTGCGGAGCCGGTCAGGTCTCGCAGATGGCGGTCCAGGAGCCCGCCATCAACGGCAACAAGGTCACGTTCAACAACGTGGCGCTGCGCAACATCCGGATCCAGGCCAGCCAGGCCGGTGACTATCTGCAGCCGGGACGCACCGTGGACCTGGTGCTGGTGGCTGTCAACCAGTCCGCGACTACGCCCGACAGGCTGCTCGGCATCACCAGCGACATCGGCACGGTGACTGTCAGCGGCGACGCTCGACTGCCGGCCGGCGGATCGCTGTTCGTCGGCACGCCGGAGGGGCAGAAGGTAGCGCCAGGACCGGTCGGTTCCAACACCGCCGCGGCCAAAGCGACCATCAATCTGGCGAAGCCGATCTCCAACGGCCTCACCTACAACTTCACCTTCAATTTCGAGAAGGCCGGTCAGGCCACCGTCGCCGTGCCGATTTCGGCCGGGCTGATGCCTCCGCAGCAAAACCAAGCGGGGTAAGCGCCTGTCGTGACGCGGGCTTGTCGTACCGGCTCGATACCGTCATGGCGTGGCAACTGCGCGCTCCCAATACCGGTGTTCGGAATGCCGGCACGTCACCGCGAAATGGGTCGGCCGCTGCCTGGAATGCGGCACTTGGGGCACCGTTGACGAGGTCCCGGTTCTCACCGCGGTCGCCGGCCGTCGCAGCGGCCAGGTGGTGGCCTCGCAGGCCGTGCCCATCACTTCCATCGAGCCCAGCACCAGCCGGCACCGTACGACGGGCGTAGACGAACTCGACCGGGTGCTCGGCGGCGGCGTGGTGCCCGGCTCGGTCACCCTGCTGGCCGGTGATCCCGGGGTGGGTAAGTCGACGCTGCTGCTCGAGGTCGCGCATCGCTGCGCGCAGTCGGGCCGCCGCGCGCTGTACGTCTCCGGCGAGGAGTCCGCGGGCCAGATCCGGCTGCGCGCCGACCGCATCGGCTGCGGCGGCGACGAACTCTATTTGGCAGCCGAATCGGATTTGCACGCCGTGCTCGAGCACATCGCGACGGTCAAGCCCGCGCTGGTGATCGTGGACTCGGTGCAGACCATGTCCACCGCGGAGGCGGACGGCGTAGCCGGCGGCGTCACGCAGGTGCGCGCGGTGACGGCGGCGTTGACCGCGGCGGCCAAAACCAATGGGGTGGCGCTGATCCTGGTCGGACACGTCACCAAGGACGGGGCGATCGCCGGGCCGCGTTCCCTGGAGCACCTGGTTGATGTGGTGCTGCACTTCGAAGGTGACCGTAACGGCTCGCTGCGCATGGTCCGAGGGATCAAGAACAGGTTCGGGGCGGCCGATGAGGTCGGGTGTTTCCTGTTGCACGACAACGGGATAGAGGGCGTCGCCGACCCGTCGAACCTGTTCCTGGATCAGCGCCCCGCCCCGGTTCCCGGCACCGCGATCACCGTGACACTGGACGGCAAGCGGCCGCTCATCGGCGAGGTGCAGGCGCTGCTTGCCACGCCGGCCGGGGGCTCACCGCGGCGCGCCGTCAGCGGCATCGACCACTCCCGGGCCGCGATGATCACCGCGGTCCTGGAAAAGCACGCCAAGTTGCCCGTCGCCGCCAACGACATCTACTTGTCCACGGTCGGTGGCATGCGGCTGACCGATCCGTCGTCGGACCTGGCGGTCGCGGTCGCGCTGGCTTCGGCGTACGCGGGCCTGCCGCTGCCCACCACGGCCGTGATGATCGGCGAAGTGGGATTGGCCGGAGACCTCCGGCGCGTCAGCGGAATGCAGCGGCGCCTGTCCGAAGCCGCGCGACAGGGTTTCACCGTCGCGCTCATCCCGGACGGGGACGATCCCCGGCGCGAGATCGTTCCGACCGGGATGCGAGCGCTGCGCGCGCCCACCATCGTGGCCGCACTGGCGCACATGATCGACATCGCCGACCACCGCGGTGGCGCGCCCGCAAACCTGCGATTTCTGGACGCATGGCGCGTTGGGCCGCAAGAATGACCTTCTGTGACCCGTCCGACGCTGCGTGAAACTGTAGCCCGCCTGGCTCCGGGCACCGGACTGCGTGACGGCCTGGAACGCATCCTGCGCGGGCGTACCGGCGCGCTGATCGTACTTGGCAACGATGAGGCCGTCGAGGCAATCTGCGACGGCGGATTCGCGCTGGACGTGCGCTACGCCCCCACCCGGCTGCGTGAGCTGGCGAAGATGGACGGCGCCGTGGTGCTGTCCACCGACGGCAGCCGCATCGTGCGGGCCAACGTGCAGCTGGTACCGGATCCATCGATCGCTACCGACGAGTCGGGAACCCGGCACCGCTCCGCGGAGCGGGCCGCGATCCAGACCGGCTACCCGGTGATCTCGGTTAGCCACTCGATGAACATCGTGACGGTTTACGTAGGCGGCGAGCGCCACGTGGTCGCCGACTCGGCGACCATCCTGTCGCGGGCCAACCAGGCCATCGCCACCCTGGAGCGCTACAAGATCCGGCTCGACGAGGTCAGCAGGCAGCTGTCGCGCGCCGAGATCGAGGACTTCGTCACGTTGCGTGACGTGTTGACCGTGGTGCAGCGGCTCGAGCTGGTCCGCAGGATCGGTGAGGTGATCGACAACGACGTGGTGGAACTCGGCACCGACGGCCGCCAACTGCGGCTGCAGCTCGACGAGCTGCTGGGCGGCAACGAGGATGCCCGCGAACTGATCGTGCGCGACTATCACGCCAGCCCGGAGCCGCTGTCCGAGGCGCCGGTGACGGCCACGCTCGACGAGCTGGACGCGCTGTCGGATACCGAGCTGCTCGACTTCACCATTCTGGCAAAGGTTTTCGGGTATCCGACCACCGCCGAGGCGCAGGATTCGGCGGTCAGCCCCCGCGGCTACCGTGCGCTGGCCGGCATTCCCCGGCTGCAGTTCGCCCACGCCGACCTACTGGTTCGCTCATTCGGGACGCTGCAGAACGTGCTGGCGGCCAGCGCGAACGACCTGCAGTCGGTCGACGGCATCGGCGCGATGTGGGCCCGCCATGTGCGGGAAGGACTGTCGCAGCTGGCCGAGTCGACGATCACCGACTCATTGAACTAAGTGCGCGCTGGCGAGTGGTGGCTCACCCGGCCGGCGACGGTGGCATCGGCGGCGCCTCGGGTGGCGGCACCGCGCCCGGCTGCCCCGGTCCGGGCACCGGACCCGGCGGCGGTGGCGGCTGGTTCATGATGAACGGAACCGGCATCGAGCGCAGATTGCCCAGTTGCACCACGAGGTTGTAGGTGCCCGGCCCGATCGCCGGCCGCGGCAGCGGGCAGTGCGGCGCCGAACCCATTCCGGTCCACGTCACGGCGGTGGTGACCTGCTCTCCCGGCGTAAAGGTTTTGATCAACGTCTCGTTGGACGGGGCGCAGTCCAGGTTCGACCACAGCCGCTTGTTGTCCAGCGAGTAGACGTAGGCGGCCAGCACCGCGGCGCCGACGTCGCGCTTGCAGGCCACCAACCCGATATTGGTGACGACCATGGTGAATTTCGGCTGATCACCGATGAAGTACTGCGGCGCGTTGGTCAGGCCCTTGACCGCCAGCGTTGAGTCGGGGCAGTCGTCGCCCTCTTTAAGAATCGGCGGTGGCTGCACCGCGGCGGTGGGCGTGGGGGTCTCGGGGTTCTGTCCCTGCGCCGGCGGCACCGCCGGAGCGGGGCCCTCGGGTCCCGCCGGTGGGGGCGCCTGCGGCGCAGGCGCTGCCGGCTTGTTCTGAGCGGCAGTGGCCTTATCGGCGTTGGCGGGCTTGGCTCCCGCGTTATGCCCCATGAAAGCGATGACGATGGCGGCCACCATCCCGATCACGACAACCGCGACACCAATGGCCAGGCCTCTGCGCCGCCAATAAATCTCGGTGGGTAGCGGGCCACGCGGTTCCAGATCGAGCACGTTCGCAGCGTAGGCCCAGGTAGCGCGGATTTGTCCGATCCACCCCGGCGTGTCGCCGAGTTAGCTGGTCGGACGCCGTGTAGGGGGCTCGCGGAGCCGTCGAACGGGTTTACTCGCCGATATCACCGAGGTGGTCGACCAGTACCGCCTTCCCGTCGGCCAAGTGGTAGGTGACACCCGCGATTCCCAAGGTCCCCGCCGCCACCCGTTCGGAAATGGCCGACGAACGCGCCATCAGCTGGGCGGCCGTCGCCTTCACGTGTCGCGCCTCGAATTCGTCCACGCGGCTGAGGCCCTCGCGGCGGCCCATCAGGATGGACGGCGCCACCCGCTCAACCACGTCGCGCACGAACCCGCCGGGAATGGCGCCGTCGTCGAGCGCGCTCAGGGCGGCCTGGACCGCCCCGCAGCTGTCGTGGCCGAGGATCACGACCAGCGGCACATCGAGGATGCTCACCGCGTACTCGATGGATCCCAGCACCGCCGAACCGATGGCCTGCCCGGCCGTGCGCACGACGAACGTGTCGCCCAGCCCCAGATCGAAGATGAGCTCGGCCGCCACCCGGCTGTCCGAGCAGCCGAAAATCACCGCGATCGGCTGCTGGCCGGCGGCCAGGCTGGCCCGATGCTCGACGCTCTGGCTGGGGTGGATGGGCTTGCCCGCGACGAATCGCTCGTTACCCTCTTTGAGTGTTTTCCACGCTGTTGCCGGACTGGTAGTGGGCATGGCACACATCATGCCGGAGCCGCGGGCGCCTCGCCCGGAACGCATATCGGCCACAAATCTTCTCGACTGGTACGACCGATCCCGCCGCGACCTCCCGTGGCGAGAGCCCGGCGTGAGCGCCTGGCAGATCCTGGTCAGCGAGTTCATGCTGCAGCAGACACCGGTATCCCGGGTGTTGCCGGTCTGGACGGATTGGGTGCGGCGCTGGCCGACCGCGTCGGCCACGACCGCCGCCAGCGCCGCGGACGTGCTGCGCGCCTGGGGCAAGCTGGGCTATCCGCGGCGGGCCAAGCGGCTACACGAGTGCGCCGTCGTGATCGCGCGCGATTACGGCGATACCGTGCCCGAGGACGTCGACACCCTGCTCACGTTGCCCGGTGTCGGCGGCTACACCGCCCGCGCGATCGCTTGCTTCGCCTATGGCCAGTCGGTGCCGGTGGTGGACACCAACGTGCGCCGGGTGGTGGCGCGCGCGGTGCATGGCCTGGCCGACGCGGGCGCACCATCCGCGACGCGCGACCACGCCGACGTGTCGGCGCTGCTGCCCGGGGACCGAACGGCACCCAGGTTCTCCGTCGCGCTGATGGAGCTGGGCGCGACGGTGTGTACGGCGCGCGCGCCGCGCTGTGGGCTGTGCCCGCTGGACAGCTGCGCGTGGCGGCATGCCGGCTATCCGCCCCCGCAGGGCCCGGCCCGCCGCGTTCAGACTTACGCCGGGACGGACCGTCAGGTCCGCGGACGACTGCTGGATGTGTTGCGCGCCAACGATTCTCCCGTCACCCGAGCCGAGCTGGACGTAGCGTGGCTGACCGACACCGCCCAGCGCGACCGGGCGCTGTATTCGCTGCTGGCCGACGGCCTGGTGACGCAGACGCACGACGGCCGGTTCGCCCTCGCCGGGGAGGGGTAGCCGGTATCAAAGATCGTTGCCGGCGTAGGACTGGTTGAAGCTCTTGTTGGCCAATGGGAAGTCGGGGACGATGGTATCGGCCATCGCGACGGGTAGTGCGGGCCAGTTGAACCATGACGGGTCGACGATCTTCGCGCGGGTGATCCGATTGGCGGGGTCGATTTCCACGCGGTGGACGATGGTGCCGCGCCAGCCTTCGACGATGCCGATGCCGCTGCGGGTTGCACGCGGCATCGGCACGCTCGAGGCGTGTTCGGTTGGACCGCCGTGTGATTCGATCAGATGGCAGGACAGCTCGATCGACGCGGCGAATTCGTCGCGCCGCACGGTATAGCGGGCCAGCACGTCGCCCGCGGCGGACTCGATCTCCGTGACGGGCAGTGCGGTGGTGGGGTGTTCGAGCCGGGCATCCGTGCGCACGCCGCTGGCCCGCGCGACATAGCCCAGGCACCCGAGTGCGTGAGCGTCGTCCTGCTGCAGGACGGCCGTCCCGGCGAACCGGTCGTACACCACGGTGTTCTGCAGGGTCAGTTCGGCGACCTCGGCGACGTCGGCGGCGATACGTCGCAGCGCGGTGACGTCCGGCAGCGCCTGCAGCGCGACCCCGCCCGGGCGCGTCGCGCCCCGCAGCAGGCGATGCCCGGTGACGGCGGCGTTGAGCCGGAGTAGTTGTTCGCGAATGCGTTGGGCGTGCGCGTGGGCGATCCCGAAGCCGACGTCGTTGGCCAGCGCGCCCAGATCGGCGGCGTGGTTGTAGAGCCGTTCGAGTTCGACCAGCAGCGCCCGCAACCGGTGCACCTCGTCGGGGAGTTCCATCCCGAGCGCGTCTTCGATGGCGAGGCAGTGGGCGAGCGCGTGGGCAACGGATGTGTCACCGCTGACGCGTTCGGCCAAATCGACTGCGCCGCCGGGATTCCGGCCCTCGAACAGCTTCTCCAGCCCTCGGTGAACGAACCACAGTCTGGCCTTGAGTCGCAGCACGGTTTCGCCGGCGACGGAGAAGCGGAAATGTCCGGGTTCGATCAACCCCGCGTGCACCGGGCCCACCGGGATTTCGTATACCCCTGGCCCCTCGACGGTGACGAACGGGAAATGACCGTCACCATCGAATCGGGGTATAGGTGGCGCGTCGCCGCGCATGGGGTACCAGTCCTCGGGCCAGTGGGCATGGCGCACCAGTCGGCGCGCTTTGGGATGCCCGGCGCACCGGATCCCGTACAGGTCGGCCATTTCTCGCTCGAACCGGCTGGCCGCGAACGACACATACGACAGCGACCGAATTACCGGATCGCCCTTCGGCACAACGCATTCGAGCTCGACACGCCGATCTGGCCGGCCGGCAAGAAACAGGTAAACGACGCGCAAGGCGTCACCGTCGTCGTGCCCGGCCACCAAACCCAGACGAAAACCGTTGTCCAGCAGGTCCTCCGCCATCTCGGCCAGCCTCTCCTGAGAAAGCCGGTGGCACTGCCATTGCGGCCTCACCGCGGTCCCCGGACTTCGCCGGCCGCGGCGGTGAACAAGTCGGTGAGGGGGCCGGCGGTGACACCGAGGGCGATCGATGCGGCAATGCCGACGAGCAGCGCGGCCGCGACCGTTCGCGGGACGGGGATTTCGGGCGCGGCGGCCGCGCCGCCCAACAGGATGTGGCCCGAGTTGCGGGCCAGCGCCGCGAAGGCGACCGCGACCAACAGCATGCCCGCGCCGAGCGCCCAGGTGAGCCGGGCGTCGGCCAGCGACCGGACCATGGCCAGCTCGCTGGCGAACATCGCGAACGGCGGCAGGCCGAGTAGCACGATCACGCCCACGGCCAGCGACACCCCGATCAGGCGTGAGCGCCGCAGCACCGCGCTGATGTCAGCGAAAGCGGTGGAGTTGTGGGCGGCCTGCAGTTGGCCGCTCGCCAGAAAGAGGATCGTCTTGCCGATGCCGTGGGCGAGGACGTGCAGCAGCAGCGCGGCGATGGCGAGCGTGGTTCCGGCCGCCGCGGCGATCGCGATCAGAGCCATGTTCTCCATCGAGGAATAGGCGAGCATGCGTTTGAGGTCCGGTGTCACCGTCAGCATCAGGGCCGAGACCACCAGCGTCGCAAGCCCGATCACAAGCAGGCCCGATCGCATGAACCTAGGCCCGGCGGCCGCGTCGACGATCGGCTTGAGGCGAATCAGTACCGAGAAGGCCACCGACAGCAGCACGCCGCTCATCAACGCCGAAACCGGTGCGGGAGCCTGGCTGTGGGCGTCGGCCAGCCAGGTGTGGAACGGAAACAACCCGACCTTCGCGCCGTAGCCGATCAGCAACAGCCCGCCCGCCAGCCGGGCGATATCGGGGTTCAGCACGCGGGCATGTGCCGTCAGCACGTCGAGGTTCAGGGCCGCGGCGGCCGGCGCGCCGGCATGCTGGGCGGCGTAGTAGAGCAGCACGGTGCCGAGGAAGGCGATCGCGATGCCGACCGAGCAGATCACGACGTACTTCCAGGTCGCTTCGAGCGCGGTGCGGGTTCTGCGGTGGCCGACCAAGAAGGCGGTGATCACGGTGGTCGCTTCGATCGCGATCCAGGTCACGCCGATGTTGTTGGCGCACACTGCGACAACCATCGCCGCCAGGAAGGCCGCAGTCAGCGCGCCGTATACCCGGGCACCGCGCTGGTCGGTGTGACCGTGCGCGAGTTCGGCGTCCAGATAGCCGATGCTGGCCCAGGTGGCCAGTGTGGCAACTGTTCCGATGACGATCAGTATGGTCACGGTGAGCGCGTCGACTCGCAGCAGCCCGCCGAATGCGAACCGGGTACCCGATCCGACCCGGAATGCGAGTCCCGCGGCGCATGCGAGGACCGTCACCGCCGAGAGCACGATCAACGTCGCGGTCGTCCGGCGCCAGCCGGCAATGAGGACGGCCATCGAGGCGCCAACCGGGATGAGGATCACGGCGAGCAATAAACCGGTCATCAGTCGTGCAGCTCCTGTAGCACGTCCAGGTCGGCGCCGCCGAAGGCACGAGAGAGCCGGCCCGTCAGGACGCCGATCACGATGATCGCGAACAACACGTCCAGCGAGGCGCCGAGTTCGACGATCAGCGGCACTCCTGCGGTGAGCAAAAATGCGGTGGCGCTGATTCCGTTGTCCAGCATGAGAAATCCCGCCGCCTGCGACACCGCATGCCGTCGCGTGACCATCACGAGCAGCGCGATGAGCACCACGGCGGTGGCGGCCGGCACCGCGGTGGTGGTCGCGGCGGGCTGCAGATTCACCAGGGGCCCGGTCGCGGCAAACGCGGCCAGCGTCAACGCCGCGGTGATGAGTAGCGACGTGGCGGTGTTCACCAGTGGGGTGGCTTCCCGGCGCGATTGCGCCTCGGCACCGACCGCGCGCGCCAGTAGCCGCGGCAGCACCGCGACCCGCAAGGCCAGCACGGCCACGCCGACACCGATCAGCGCACCGTCACCGTCGTACACCCCGCGCAGGATGGGGATGGCCGCCAGAGCGACGCCCTGCCATGCCAGCAGGCGGATGATGGCGACCAGGTCGCGGCGCCACACGATCAGCACCGCGGCCAAGAGCAGCCCGCCGGCGGCGAGGTCGACGAGGACCGAAAACGTGCTGTACGTCATGCCGGCACCACGAAGAAGTTGGCGGCGACCACCGCGAGCAACGCCAACAGGAACGATCCGGCCAGCAACTCGGGTACCCGGAATAGCCGCAGCTTGGCTACGAACACCTCGACGGTGGCCAGCAGTCCCGCCAACAACGCGACCTTGGCCACCACCGCCACAACGCCGATGACGATGTCGAGGACGCCGGGCCGGGCCCCCGCAATACCCCAGGGCGCGAACAGATTTGCCAGTAGCGCCAACAGCACGGTCAGTCGCATACCGGCCGCCCACTCCACCAGGGCCAGCCGAGGGCCGGCGTATTCGAGGATCATCGCCTCGTGAACCATCGTCAGTTCGAGATGGGTGGCCGGGTTGTCCACCGGCAGTCGTCCGGTCTCGGCGACGATCACTATCACCAACGCGGCGAACGCCAGCACTGCGGCCAGCGACACCACCTGCCCGGGATGGGCGATCGTATGGGCCACCAGGGCACCGAGATTGGCCGAGCCCGCCGGCATGGACAGGGCGAAGACCGCGAGCAAGATGGTCGGTTCGACCAGTGCGGCAATAGTGATCTCGCGGCTGGCGCCCATGCCCCCGAACGAGGTGCCGGTATCGATGCCGGCCAGGGTCAACGCGACGGTGCCCACGAACAGCAGGCCGACCACGGCGAACAGGTCGGCGCTGGCATCGAGGGGCGATCCGGTGGCGACCAGTGGTGCGATCGCGGCGATCAGCAGCGTGGTTCCGGCGACGATCGCGGGTGCAACCGCGAACACCACCGTCGTCCCATGTGGGGTGATCTGTTGTTTGCCAAGCTGTTTGACGATGTCGCGCCACGGCTGCAAGATGCCGCCGCCGGCCCGGCCTTCCCAACGAGCGCGCACCTGCCGCGTCAGGCCGACCACCAGCGGTGCTCCGACCATCGCGCCGCCGATCTGGACGGCGCCCGCGACGTGGGACAAAACGTTCATCGGGCGACCACCAACACGATCAGCACGCCTAGCGCACCGTAGGCCAGGTACAGGTGCACGCTGCCGCTGTGGGCGCGCCGCATCAAACCCGCAGCGGCGGCGACCGCCCGGATCACCGGCGCGTAGCAGCGTTCCTCGATCGCATCGGCGATTCTGGCGTGATAGGTGATTTTGTCGGCCAGGTAACGCGACTCGGCGGTGTGGGTGACTTCGATGTCGGTGTCGGGACGCAGGACATCGTCGAAGACCCGTTGCAACGGCTCGGCGAAGGACGTGGCGGTGTACTGCATCCGCGCGGTGAGATCGTCTGCGCCACAGGCCCACAGGGGCAACGTTGCGGGTGCCGGACGTCGGCTCCGGCGCCAGCGCGCCAGCGTCGCAGCGGCCAGCGTGGCCACGACAATGCCGGCGGCGATCGCGCCGGGGGCAATCGATCCCCGTAGCCCCGGCAGGCCCACCACGGCCCCGAAATCGGTGAATTGCACTGCCCGGGCGGCCGGAAGCGCGGAGATTGCCGAGCGAAGCACGGGTGCGAGAAACGCGGGTGTCACGGCCAGCATCAGGCAGGCCGCCGCGGCGATCGCCATCGCGGCCAGCATCGTACCAGGCGCCTCTCGAGCAAGGGCGGCCCGCTCGGAACGCGGCCGCGCCAAAAAGCCGATCCCGAACGCCTTGACCATAGCCGCCACACCCAGACCGGTGGTGAGCGCGACTGCGCCCACCGCCAGCGGCGTGGTCAATGCCAACACGACGGAATGCTCTCGCGCCGTGTGGATCAGCGACTGCACGAGCAGCCACTCGCTGACGAACCCGGCGCCCAGCGGCAGCCCGGACGCCCCGAGGGCGGCCACCCCGAACAGGGTTGTCGTCGCCGGCATGCGGCGGGCCAGACCGCCCAGCCGGTCGAGGTCACGCAGCCCGGTCGCGGCGAGGACCGATCCCGCCCCGAGGAATCCGAGGCTCTTGAATGCGGCGTGCGCGACGAGGTGCAGCATAGCTGCGGCGGCCGCGATCGTCGCCGGGCCGTGCGCGCCGGCCGCCGCGAACAGCGTGGTGGCCCCCAATGCCAAGGTGATCAGCCCGAGGTTCTCGGTCGACGAATAGGCAAGTAGCCGTTTGAGATCCGTGGCCACCGAGGCCTGCACCACGCCGTAGAGCGCCGACACCGCGCCGACGGCCATCAGGGTGAGTCCCCACCAACGCGGCCCCGGCCCGAGCACCTGCAGATCGACGCGGCAAATGCCATACACCCCAAGGTTGATCATCGCCGCGCTCATCAGCGCCGATACGGGGCTCGGTGCCTCCGGGTGGGCGCGCGGCAACCACGCGTGCAGCGGTACCAGTCCGGCCTTGGAACCGAATCCCACCAGCGTCGACAAGAACACGACGGTGCGCGCACCTTGCGATATCCGGTGCAGGTCGGCGAACCGATCCGCGCCGCCGGCCGCAGACAACACCATCAGTCCGACCAATATCGCCACGAACCCCAACTGGGTCATGACGGCATACACCAACGCGGCCGAGCGAACCTGCGGTTCGGTGTGGTGGGTCAGCACCAACACCAACGACGCGACCGCCATCAATTCCCACGCCAGCAGGAAGGTGGTGACCGACCCCGCGGCCGGCACCAGCAGCATCGCAGCGACAAACGCCGGCAAGACGGCGAGGGTGAGGGGTCCCAGTTGCTCGCGCCTGGCGTACCCGATCGTGTACAGCCCCACCACCACCGCGACCGCGCCCGTGAGGGTCATGAAGAATCCGCCCAGCGGATCGAGACGCAGCTGGACACCCGCCAGCGGAAGCAACCATCCGATGCGGACGGCGCGCACCGAACCGAACATTCCGAGCGCGCCCGCCCACACCCCACCGGCACCCAGCAGCGAGGTCAGCACACCCGCGCAGATAGCCAAGGAGTCATTGCGGGACAACAGGTTTGGTTCAGAGACGACCTTGGTCGCCAGATCCGCGGTCACTTGCCGGTCACCGACCGCAGAGCCGCGACGATCTGGCTCGGAGTCGGCGGGCAGCCCGGGATTTCCACATCCACGGGCACCACTTCGCCGACCGCGCCCACCACACCGTAGGCGTCGGTGAAGACGCCTCGATTGATGGCGCAGTCCCCACAGGCGATCACCCGCCGTGGCCGCGGAGTGGCCTCGATCGTGGTGCGCAACGGGCCGATCATATTGTGTGTCACGACGCCGGTCACCAGCAGCGCGTCCGCGTGCCGCGGCGAGGCCACCAGGCGGGCACCGAACCGCTCGGCGTCATAGACCGGCCCGAACGCGCCCGCGATCTCCACCTCGCAGCCATTGCACGAGCCCGCGTCGACGTGGCGGATCTGGAGCGAGCCACGCACTCCGGCGGGCGGCTTGGCCGTCTGCCCCGGTTCGGGCGGTGCCGGTTCGGCGATCCGACCGACGCGCAAGGCCTTGCTGATCCAACCCACGGGCGCTACTCCGCACCGCCGGCGCGCAGGTCTTCCAGCATCGCCACGCGGTCGCTGAGCACCCGGCTGAGAACCTTGCGTGCCACCATCAGCAGTTCGGCGATGTCCGGGGAGGCGACCGAGTAGATCATCGTGTTGCCGTCCCGCAGCGCGTCAACGACACCGGCTCGGCGCAGGACGCCGAGCTGCTGCGACAGATTCGATGCCTCGAGCCCCACCTCTGGCAACAGTTCGGCGACCGACTTGTCGCCGGCCACGAGCAGCTCCAGGATCCTGATCCGCGCCGGATGGCCCAACGTCTTGAAGAACTCCGCTTTGAGCTTGTACAGCGGTTCCGTCAACACAAATCTCCTGAAGATTACAAGCTTTCTATGTTCTAACAATTGAAGAATTTATCATAAGTTGCTGCGGTGCGGCGCATCGGCGGGGGGGTCCTCAAAGGCTCAGTCAGCTGCAGGCGGCGTCGCCAGAAACGACTCGACGGCCGTGCGGTACAGCTGGGGCGCCTCGTCGTGAATCAGGTGACCGGCTTGCGGGGCCTTCAAATACGTTGCCGCGAACCCGGTTTCGGCCATCGCTCGCATCTGCCCCGGCGGGGTCACCGAATTGCCGGCCTCGATCAGCAGCGCGGGGGAACGCACCGCCCGCCACTGCGCCCAGTAGTCCCGAGTGCCCCATTCGGCGGCGATCTCGATCCACCGCGCGGTGTGACCGTGCAGCCGCCAACCGGTTTCGGTGCGGTCGAAGGCCTCCAGAAAATACCGGCCGGCGACAGGCCCGAATTCGGCGAAAACTTGCTCGGCGGAGTCGAATTCGACCGGCAGGGCGTGCAGCCACGGTTCCCAGGGTCCGGTGGTGCGGCCACGGAAGTCCGGTGCCATGTCCTCGAGCACCAGGGCGGAAACCAGTTCGGGGCGCTCGGCGGCCAAGCACCAGGAGTGCAGGGCGCCCATCGAATGCCCGACCATCCGGACCGGCACGTCCAGCGTGCTCACCACGTCGGCCAGGTCGGCCACGAACCGTTCGGTGCTGATCGGGTACGGATCTTCGACGTCGCGACCCCGATGCCACGGCGCGTCATAGGTGTAGACGGTACCCAGCCGGTTCAGCCAGGGCAGTTGTCGCGGCCAGGTGGTCCCGCGTCCCATCAGGCCATGCACCAGCACCAGCGGCTCGCCGTCGCCTCCGTGGCACGTCAACAGTTGGCTGGGCATAGCACCAATCTTGCGAGCACCGCCCTGGACCCCGGCATCGGGATAGGCGAGGTAGCCTAGCGGCATGTCGCCAGTGGTGAAGATCAACGCAATCGAAGTACCCGCCGACGCCGGCCCGGAGCTGGAGAAGCGGTTCGCGCACCGGGCGCACGCCGTCGACAACCAGCCCGGCTTCCTCGGCTTTCAGCTGCTCCGCCCGATCAAGGGCGAGAACCGCTACTTCGTGGTGACCCAGTGGGAGTCCGAAGAGGCTTTCCAGGCGTGGGCGCAGGGGCCCGCCATCGAAGCGCACTCCGGTGAACGTGCGAAGCCGGTGGCGACCGGGGCCTCGCTGCTGGAATTCGAGGTTGTGATGGACGTTGCCGGCAACAAGCAGGCTGGCTAGCAGGCTATCGGCCAGGCGCCGCGCGTGGGTGCTGAGCGCGGCCGCCGCACTGGTAGTGACATTGGCGCCCGGTTGTGCCCCCAACCCCTCCCCGCAGGCGAACGCGGCGAATCCGGGACGGCAGATCGACACCCGGACCCCGCCCGGGATCCGGGCCCAGCAGACGCTGGACATGCTCAACTCGGACTGGCCCATCGGTCCCGTGGGGGTGCGGACGCTCGCCGCGCCCGACAAGGTCGAGTCGGTGGAAACCACCATGGAGGCGCTGTGGTGGGACCGTCCCTTCACGCTCGACGGCGTCGACCTCGGCGCGAGCGTGGCGACCCTGCACCTGACCTCGTCCTACGGTGCCCGTCAGGACATCCGGATTCACACCGACGACGCCGGTTCGGTGGATCACTTCGATCTCGAGACCCGGGCGCCCACCATCAACTCGTGGCACGACATCGACGCGGTGCTGGGCAAGACGGGTGCGCGCTACTCCTATCAGGTCGCCAAGGTCAGCGACGGGCGTTGCGAGGCCGTGGCGGGCACCAATACACACGAATCTTTGCCGCTGGCATCCATTTTCAAGCTTTACGTTCTGCACGCTTTGGCGGGTGCGATCAAGAACGGAA
The DNA here is from genome assembly GCF_059812425.1 of Mycobacterium sp. NGS56. Classification (NCBI taxonomy): domain Bacteria; kingdom Bacillati; phylum Actinomycetota; class Actinomycetes; order Mycobacteriales; family Mycobacteriaceae; genus Mycobacterium; species Mycobacterium sp. NGS56. The sequence goes on along the minus strand of NZ_JCALCQ010000010.1, from coordinate 36,187 downwards.
CGGTGTCCTGGGATGACCAGCTGACGGTCACCGACAAGAGCCGGGCGGTCGGCTCGTCGGGGTTGGCTTTGCCTGCCGGAGCGCAGGTTTCGGTTCGCACCGCCGCCGAGAAGATGATCGCGACCAGTGACAACATGGCGACGGACCTGCTCATCGAGAGGATGGGCACGCACGCCGTCGAGGACGCGCTGGCCACGGCCGGCCATCACGACCCGGCCAGCATGACCCCGTTCCCCACCATGTACGAGTTGTTCTCCGTCGGCTGGGGCAGGCCCGACCTGCGCACCCAATGGGAGCACGGGTCACCGCAGGTTCGGGCACAGCTGCTGGAGCAGGCGAACTCCACGCCGTATGACCCGGATCCGATGCGGGCCCACTCGCCGGCGTCCTCTTACGGCGCGGAGTGGTACGGCAACGCCGAGGACATCTGCCGGGTCCATGCCGCGCTGCAGGCCGACGCGGTCGGCAAGGCCGCGCCGGTGCGCGAAATCCTTTCCGCGGTTGCGGGAATCCAGCTGGACCACAACATCTGGCCGTATATCGGCGCGAAAGCCGGTGGCCTGCCGGGTGATCTGACATTCAGCTGGTATGCCGTCGACAAGACACAGCAACCGTGGGTGGTCAGCTATCAGCTGCACTGGCCGCGCGATCACGGGCCGACGGTGACCGGCTGGATGCTGAAGATCGCCAAGCAGACCTTCGCGCTGATCGCCCCGCGCTGAAGCTTACAAGCGCAGCGTCCAACGGCCACCCCGGAAGTGCATGACGACGCGGCCGACCGGCCCGACATCGATCCGCCAAAATGATTCCGGCGTGATGTCGAGCCCCGCCACGATCGCCGCCCGGATCACCGCCGGGTGCGTCACCGCCACCGTGCGTAGTGGGCTGGCCGTCAACGACGCCAGCCACTGCGCAACCCGGAAAATCAGGTCGACGATCGACTCGCCGCCGTGCGGCGCCACGCCCGGTCGCTTCAGCCACGCCTCGACTTCATCGGGCGGCAGCGCCGCAAGCGTCTCGCCGCGCCACCGTCCACAGTCCAGGTCGGCCAAAACTGGCTCGGTTTCGGCCTGCAGGCCAAGCAGTCTCGCGGTTTGCCGGGTGCGCTGCTCGGGTCCGGACAGCTGGCGCTGCCCGTCGCGGGCGACACCGTCCGTCGCCGCAACCTGACGTCGGCCGATCGCGTTCAGCGGTTCGTCGGCCGGAAAGCGTCCCTCCGCCATGGCCTCCGTCATGCCATGCGAGATCAGGGTCAGCCGGACCACACTGGTCACGCCGCGATGTTCGCCGCCTGCCGCGTCCGCACCGAAAGCAGGCGTCCACTGATCGTCGCGAACACCAGACCGATGCCCGCCCACAGCACCAGTTGTGTGGCCAGCGACAGCAACCTGAACTCGTAGAGGACGTCGGCCGGAAAACCCGGATAGATGATCGTCCCAGCGGCGTCGCGCAGCGGTCCGGGTGTCTCGTCCACACTTGGCAGCACCACCGCCACCACCGCGACCGCCACCAGATACGCCCCGGCCGCCAGCAGTCCGGCGTTCCACGCTCCGAACCGGGCGGCGAGGTGCCGCGCCAGCCATACCGCCCCGATCGCCAGCACCACCGACACCAGCACCATCATCAGGTACCAGCCGGTGCGCGCTGCGATCGTGTCGGCCTGTCCGACCGCCGGTGGGTTCGGCGGATATTTCACGAACGGCACCACGTAGACCGCCCCGAATGCGCCGGCCGCCAAGAGCACCGAAAGTCTATGCGGCTCGGCTACTTCCGCCCGCGCATAGATGACGCTGAACAGCACTGCGAACAGTGCGCCCATAGCCAACCCGAAGATCAGCACACCGAATCCCAGTCCGGGCCCAGATTGCACGCTGCGGGTGAACAACTCCGCGCCATGCTCGTGCACGCCGTGCGCATTCTCGGTGTCGGTGCGGCCGTCTTCAAAAGCGATCGCGCGACCAATGACGGGCTCGGCGCACAGGCGGGCGAAAACGAACGCCAGCACCGCTCCGATCGCACCCGCCAGAAGACCGCCGCCGATCAGGCGTTTCTCCACGAGACGCGGTCAGTGGCAGGGGAAGCCGAGCAGGTGCCGTGCGTCGTGCACGAACTCGTGCACGTGCGAATCGCTACCGAACAGCGAAACCGCCCCCTGGTCGACGCCGACGAAGTACAGCGCCAGCAACGCGAGGAAGACGGTCGCCGCCAACCAAAGCGCGGTTCGCGCCGCGGACAGATCAACCGATCGGGTGCGGCTGCCAGTTAGCTGCGGGTGGGACACAATCGACTCCTTCTGGGGATAACGCGTCCCCGCTGGGTATGACGAGCCTCGGGTCTGACTATAAACAGTGGCGCGACCGTTCTGGACTTTCACCAGATTCCGTTACACGTCGATGACAACGGTCAGTGTAAACCCCGCGGTTAGCCGGGCAAACGGCGATCAGACCAGGGCCGCTAACGTGCGGCGCAGCGAAAATCGGGCGGTAGCTCCGGAGAACTACCGCCCGATTTCCTTGGCTCGCTACTGCGCCTCGGGCCCCGGGTCCGCGGCGCTGTGTGCCCCGGCCTTCGCCAGGTCGGGCTCGGCCGGCGGCTTGCGGGTACCGGTGAAGGTGAATGTCGCGTCCTCGCCGGCACTTTCGCCGTCCCAGTTGTCCACGTCGACCGTGACGACCTGGCCCGGACCGACCTCTTCGAAGAGGATCTTCTCGGAGAGCTGGTCCTCGATCTCGCGCTGGATCGTCCGGCGCAGCGGGCGGGCACCCAGCACCGGGTCGAAACCACGCTTTGCCAACAACGCCTTGGCCTTGTCGGTCAGCTCCATCGACATGTCCTTGGTCTTGAGCTGCTTGCCGACGCGCTCGATCATCAGGTCGACCATCCGGATGATCTCGTCGCGGGTCAGCTGGTGGAAGACGATGATGTCGTCGATGCGGTTGAGGAACTCCGGGCGGAAGTGCTTCTTCAGCTCGTCGTTGACCTTCTGCTTCATCCGCTCGTAGTTGTTGTCACCGCCGCCCTGGGTGAAGCCCAGCCCGACCGGCTTCGAGATGTCGGAGGTGCCGAGGTTCGAGGTGAAAATCAGCACGGTGTTCTTGAAGTCCACCGTGCGGCCCTGACCGTCGGTGAGCCGGCCGTCCTCGAGGACCTGCAACAGGCTGTTGTAGATCTCCTGGTGGGCCTTCTCGATCTCGTCGAACAGCACCACCGAGAACGGCTTGCGCCGCACCTTCTCGGTGAGCTGGCCGCCCTCCTCGTACCCGACGTATCCCGGGGGCGCTCCGAACAGCCGCGACGCGGTGAACCGGTCGTGGAACTCGCCCATGTCGATCTGAATGAGCGCGTCGTCGTCGCCGAACAGGAAGTTGGCCAGCGCCTTGGACAGCTCGGTCTTACCCACGCCGGACGGGCCGGCGAAGATGAACGAACCCGACGGGCGCTTGGGGTCTTTCAGCCCGGCCCGGGTGCGGCGGATCGCCTTGGAGACGGCCTTGACGGCGTCCTCCTGACCGATGATCCGCTTGTGCAGCTCGTCCTCCATGCGCAGCAGCCGGGTCGTCTCGGCCTCGGTGAGCTTGAACACCGGGATGCCGGTCCAGTTACCCAGCACCTCGGCGATCTCGTTGTCATCCACCTCGGCGACCACGTCGAGATCACCTGAGCGCCATTGCTTTTCACGCTCGGCGCGCTGAGCGACCAGTTGCTTCTCCCGATCCCGGAGGCTGGCTGCCTTCTCGAAGTCCTGGGCGTCGATGGCCGATTCCTTCTCCCGGCGCGCCTCGGCGATCTTCTCGTCGAACTCGCGCAGGTCTGGCGGAGCGGTCATCCGGCGGATTCGCATCCGCGCGCCGGCCTCGTCGATCAGGTCGATCGCCTTGTCGGGCAGGAATCGGTCGTTGATGTAGCGGTCGGCCAGCGTGGCGGCGGCCACCATCGCTCCGTCGGTGATCGACACCCGGTGGTGCGCCTCGTAGCGGTCGCGCAGACCCTTGAGGATCTCGATGGTGTGCTCCACGGTCGGCTCGCCCACCTGTACCGGCTGGAAGCGGCGCTCCAGCGCGGCGTCCTTCTCGATGTACTTGCGGTACTCGTCGAGCGTCGTGGCACCGATGGTCTGCAGCTCGCCGCGGGCCAGCTTGGGCTTGAGGATGCTCGCGGCATCGATCGCGCCCTCGGCGGCGCCGGCACCGACCAGGGTGTGCAGCTCGTCGATGAACAGGATGATGTCGCCGCGGGTGTTGATCTCCTTGAGCACCTTCTTCAGGCGTTCCTCGAAGTCACCGCGGTACCGGCTGCCCGCCACCAGCGAACCCAGGTCCAACGTGTAGAGCTGCTTATCCTTCAGCGTCTCGGGAACCTGGCCGTGCACGATAGCCTGCGCCAGGCCCTCGACGACTGCGGTCTTACCGACACCGGGCTCGCCGATCAACACCGGGTTGTTCTTGGTGCGCCGGCTCAACACCTGCATCACCCGCTCGATTTCTTTCTCGCGGCCGATGACCGGGTCCAGCTTGCCTTCCATCGCGGCGGCCGTCAGGTTGCGGCCGAACTGGTCGAGCACCAGCGACGTGGAAGGGCTGCCGGATTCGCCACCACGGCCACCGGTACCGGCCTCGGCGGCTTCCTTGCCCTGGTAGCCACTCAGCAACTGGATCACCTGCTGGCGCACCCGGGTCAGTTCGGCGCCCAGCTTGACCAGCACCTGCGCGGCAACGCCCTCACCCTCGCGGATCAGTCCCAGCAGAATGTGCTCGGTGCCGATGTAGTTGTGGCCGAGTTGCAGCGCCTCACGCAGGCTCAGCTCGAGGACCTTCTTGGCGCGGGGCGTGAACGGGATGTGCCCCGACGGGGCCTGCTGGCCCTGGCCGATGATTTCCTCGACCTGGCTGCGGACGCCCTCGAGCGAGATGCCCAGCGACTCCAGCGACTTCGCCGCGACGCCTTCACCTTCGTGAATCAAACCCAACAGGATGTGCTCGGTGCCGATGTAGTTGTGGTTGAGCATCCGGGCCTCTTCTTGCGCCAGGACGACGACCCGCCGTGCTCGGTCGGTAAATCTTTCAAACATCGGGTTACCTGCTCTCCCTCACATCGGTACAAACCTGTTGGCGGCCCCACTAACCAAGCCGGTCCCTGTGGCCGGAATCGCGTACCTGTCTCCACTGTAGTGGTCGGCTTGCCAGCGGACCTAACCTTGCCGCGCGTTCTTCGGCTGCGCAGCCGCTCGGCTTTCGGGGCCACTCTCACCCATAGCTGCCTGCGTGTTGCACGCCATAACCCAAGAAACGTTGCGACGCGCTGATTCGTTTCCCCGAGCCGTCCGACGATTGTTTCGCGTCCAGCGAAATGACAAAACCGGCGCCCGGCATCGAGCCCGGGCGCCGGTTTGAGAACTGCTAGGTCGCTGCGTGGAATGCGTCGATCACGTCGGCGGGGATGCGGCCCCGCGTTGACACGTTGTGCCCGTTTCGACGGGCCCATTCCCGGATGGCCGCGCTCTGCTCGCGGTCGATCGCGCCACGGCCGCGTCCCGAGCCGGAGCGCCCGCGCCGACGGCCCCCGACACGGCGACCGGCTTCCACCCACTGCTTCAGATCGCTGCGCAGTTTCGCGGCATTCTTGGACGAAAGATCAATCTCGTAGGTCACTCCGTCAAGCCCGAATTCCACCGTTTCATCGGCTGCGCCGGCACCGTCGAAATCATCGACCAAGGTGACGGTCACTTTTTTTGCCATTGACTTATCCTCGCATTTCGTCCTGAACAGTTACTGAGCAGATCGGATCAAACTTCCCTGGCTCACCAATGTGCCATAGGACTGAAGCATACTCAATCTGTACGGAAGCCGCACATTGCAACTAACAACTACGAGTGGGGCCGAACAATCGGGAACAAAACTGTCTCTCGAATTGACAGGCCGGTCAAAGTCATCAACAACCGGTCGATGCCCATTCCCGTTCCGGTGCATGGGGGCATCGCATACTCGAGCGCGGCGAGGAAATCTTCGTCGAGCACCATGGCCTCGTCGTCGCCCGCGGCCGCCGCGCGCGCCTGCGCGGCGAACCTCTCACGCTGCACGACGGGATCGTTCAATTCGGAATACCCGGTGGCCAGTTCTACTCCGCGCACGTAGAGGTCCCACTTCTCGGTGACGCCCGCGATGCTTCGGTGCTGGCGCGTCAAAGGCGTTGTCTCGACCGGGAAATCCTTCACGAACGTCGGAGCGGTGAGCGCGTTGCCCACGGTGTGCTCCCACAGTTCCTCGACGATTTTTCCGTGTCCGTAGCCCCGGCCGGCGGGGATCTCGACGCCGAGCCGATCGGCGATGGACAGCAACTGTTCGACCGACGTCGCGGGCGTGATCTCGTCACCGAGTGCCTCAGACAATGACGGGTACATTTGGATGGAAGCCCATTCTCCGTCTATGTCGTAGACACTGCCGTCGGGAAGCGGGAGTTGTCGGGTTCCGATCGCCTCATCGGCCACCTCTTGAATAAGCTCACGTGTCACTACTGCCGAATCGTCATAGGTTCCGTACGCCTGGTAGGTCTCCAGCATGGAGAATTCCGGAGAATGAGTGGAATCCGCACCTTCGTTTCGGAACACTCGATTTAGTTCGAAAACCCGGTCGAAACCACCGACGACGCAGCGCTTCAGGAACAGTTCCGGCGCGATCCTCAAGTAGAGATCGATGTCTAGTGCATTCGAATGCGTGATGAACGGCCGCGCGGCCGCGCCACCGGCCAGCGTCTGCAACATTGGAGTTTCGACTTCCAGAAACCCACGGCGTTCCAAAGAGTTGCGTATCGCGCGGACGACCGCGATCCGCTGCCGTGCGACCGTGCGCGCCTGGGGGCGCACGATCAGGTCGACGTAGCGCTGCCGTACCCGCGCCTCTTCGCTCATGTCCTTGTGCGCGACGGGCAGCGGACGCAGCGCCTTGGACGCCATCTGCCACTCGTCGGCAAGCACGGATAATTCGCCGCGCCGTGAGCTGATCACGTTGCCGCGCACGTAGACGATGTCACCGAGGTCGACGTCCGTCTTCCAGGCGTCCAGGGACTGCTGGCCGACCCTGTCGAAGCTGATCATCACCTGCAGGCTGGTGCCGTCGCCCTCTTGTAGCGTGGCGAAGCAGAGTTTGCCGGAGTTGCGGGCGAAGATCACCCGCCCGGCGACGCCGACGACGTCATCGGTCGCCGTGTCGACCGGCAGGTCGGGGTATGCGGCACGGACCTGAGCCAACGTGCGGGTGCGTTCGACGGCGACCGGGTAGGGGTCGTGCCCCTCGGCGAGCAACCGAGCGCGCTTGTCGCGCCGAATTCGGTATTGCTCGGGAATGTCTAGGTCGTCGGCACTCACGACGTGCCAGCTTAAAGGACTGCGCTTTGAGCTTGTGCCGACGGCTTTGTGTATGCGCTGCGGTGCGAAGCCGGTGGGTCAGCGTGCCGTCTTCAGCCGGCCGCGCTGGGCGTCGCGGTTGCGCTCGAATATCAGCCGCAGGCCGTGCAGAGTCAGGTGCTGGTCGTATTGGCTGACGGTCTGCAACTCGGGCAGCAGCAGCGGCGCGGTGTGGCCGGTGGCGATGATCGCGACGTCGTCGCCGGCAAATCCGTCCACGTCCTCGCGGATGCGGCCGACCAGGCCGTCGACCAGCCCGGCGAAACCGAATACGGCCCCCGCCTGCATGCACTCGACGGTGTTCTTGCCGACCACCGAACGGGGACGGGTCAATTCCACCCGCCGCAGGGCGGCCGAGCGGGCCGCGGCGGCGTCGGAGGACACCTGCAGTCCGGGCGCGATCGCGCCACCGAGGAATTCACCTTTTGCCGACACGACGTCCACACAGATCGAAGAACCGAAGTCGATGACGATGGCGGGCCCGTTGAACCGGTGGAAAGCGGCCAGGCAGTTGACGATTCGGTCGGCGCCGACTTCCTTGGGGTTGTCCACGAGCAGCGGGATGCCGGTGCGCACCCCGGGTTCGATGAGAACGTGCGGCACCGATGGCCAGTACTGGTCGAGCATGAGCCGCACCTCGTGCAGCACCGAGGGGACGGTCGACAGCGCCGCCGCGCCGGTGAGCCGATCTGAATCGTCGCCGATGAGCCCGTCGATGGTCAGCGCGAGTTCATCGGCGGTGATTTCCGCCTCGGTGCGAATCCGCCATTGCTGCACGACGTTTGCGTGCTCTTTGGAGCCCGATATCAGCCCGACGACGGTGTGGGTGTTACGGACGTCGATCGCCAGCAGCACGGCTACCGCGCAACGATCCGGGGATTGAGCAGTTCGGCAGCATCGTCGGGCACGAACGCCGGATCGCTGCCCAGGTCGATCTGCTTGTTGTCGGCGTCGACGAAGACGATCCGCGGCTGATACGTCCGCGCCTCCGCATCTTCCATGGTCCCGTAGGCGATCAGGATCACCAGGTCGCCCGGGTGGACGAGATGAGCCGCCGCACCGTTGATTCCGATCACGCCGCTGCCGCGTTCGCCGGTGATCGCGTAGGTGACCAGCCGGGCGCCGTTGTCGATGTCGACGATCGTGACCTGTTCGCCCTCGAGCAGGTCGGCCGCCTCCATCAGGTCCGCGTCGATGGTCACCGAGCCGACGTAGTGCAGGTCGGCCTGCGTGACGGTGGCCCGATGGATCTTCGACTTGAGCATCGTCCTGTGCATCAATTCCTCCAAGGTGATTGGGCGTATTCGGGGTGTCCGTCCGGCCCAGCGGTGCCGGCGGGTGTTTCGATCTGCATCTCGATGTTGTCCAGCAGCCTGGTGGTGCCCAGCCGGGCCGCAACCAGCAGCCGGGCCGAACCGTGGGCGGGAGCCGGGCCCAGCCCGGCGTCGCGCAGCTCGAGGTAGTCGACGGTGAGGTCGGGCACGGCGTCGAGCACCGCGCGCGCCGCGGTCAGCGCGGCCGCACCGCCCTGGTGCCCGGCGTGCGCACCCGCCGTCAAGGCGGCCGAGAGCGTCACGGCCAGTTCGCGTTGCGCGGGGTTCAGGTAGCGGTTGCGCGACGACATCGCCAGGCCGTCGGATTCCCGGACGGTCGGCACGCCGACGACCTGAACGTCGATGTTGAGGTCGACGACCATCTGACGGACCATCACCAGCTGCTGGTAGTCCTTCTCCCCGAAGAAGATCCGGTCCGGACGCACGATCTGCAGCAGCTTGCACACGACGGTGAGCATGCCGGCGAAATGGGTCGGCCGGACGGCACCCTCGAGCTCGGCGGCCAGGGCACCCGGCTGAACGATGGTGCGCAGACCCTCCGGGTACATCGCGGTGGCCGTTGGGGTGAAAACAATTTCGACGCCCTCGGCGCGCAGGAGTGCGACGTCGTCGTCCAGGGTTCGCGGATAGGCGTCGAGGTCCTCGCCGGCGCCGAATTGCAGGGGGTTGACGAAGATCGACACCACCACCACCGCGCCGGGCACCCGCCTGGCGGCGCGCACCAACGCCAGGTGCCCGTCGTGCAGTGCACCCATGGTGGGCACCAACATCACTCGGCGCCCGGTGTGGCGCAGCGCGCGGCTGACATCGGCAACGTCGCGCGGGGCGGCGTAGACGTTGAGTTCGCCCGCCGTGAAGGCAGGGGGTTTGCCGGGTCTCATGGGGCCAGCACCTCCACGACGTCTTCGGGGGCATGCGCGCGCTGTGCGGTCCGTAGGGCATTCACCCGGTACGCCTGCGCCAACTCCGGCGTGACCTCACGCAGCGCGGCCAGATGCCCGGCGACCGCGGCAGCATCACCACGCGCGACCGGACCGGTGAGCGCTGCCTGCCCGCGCTGCAAGGTGTTCTCCAGCGCCGCCCTGGCCAGCGGTCCGATGATGCGCTCGGCGATGCCGCCCGGCTGGTCGTCGACGGTCTGTTGGCCGAGCAGTTCGCTGCCGCGCAGTGCGGCGCGCAGCGCGTCGAGCGCGTCGGCGAGCACGGTCACGATGTGGTTGCCGGCGTGGGCCAGGGCGGCGTGGTACAGGACGCGGGCGTCCTCGGCCACGCAGAATGGTTCGCCGCCCATCTCCAGGACCAGCGATTGTCCGATCGCGTATCCGATTTCGTCGGCCGCGGTGACGCCGAAGCAGGAATCCGCCAGCCGGCTGATGTCTTCGTCGGAGCCGGTGAACGTCATGGCCGGGTGAACTGCCAGCGGGATGCAGCCGTCCTGGGCCAGCGGCTCGAGAATGGCGATCCCGTTGGCGCCGGACGTGTGGACCACGATGGTTCCGGGCCGCACCGCCGACGTCACGGCCAATCCGGATACCAGGCCGGCGAGTTCGCTGTCCGGGACCGCAAGCAGCAACAGCTCGGCGCCGGCGGCCACGTCCGGCGGCGTTGCCACCGGCGTGTCGGGCAACCGGCGTTGTGCGCGCTGCCGCGACGCACGGGAGATGGCGCTGCACGCCACCACGACATGGTCCGCGCGCTCCAGCGCGACCCCGAGAGCGGTGCCGACGCGGCCGGCCGAGATGATTCCCACCTTCAGCCGAGCCGGGCGCAAACCGTCGAACTGCACCATCGCAGACGACCTCACAGATATCTTGTTCGTTCCGGTCCCACCTGGTGGGTACCGTTCGGTCACTACGACTGTAGTCGATTACCAGGCGTTACCCAATGTGAGGAAGCTCCCAGCTCAGCCTTCGCGGCGACGTCGACGGCCGCCTTGGGAGGGCTGCACCTGCAGGCGGGCCAGCAGATCGGCCACCGACTGGCCGCCCGTGGAGGTGCCTTCTCCCGCGCGGGAGGGGTCCTCTTGCTGCGGGTCACCACCGTGCCGCGGCGCTTGCTCCGCTGGCGGCGGCGGCGCCAGGCGAGGTGGTGGGGGCGCGGATGGGTCCTGGTGTATCGGGGGAGCCGGTGGCGGGGGTGGCGGCGTCGTGGCGGCGGGCGGCGGCGCGGCGGAGGGTCCGGGCGACGGCTCGTTGCGGTCCGAGAAATTGCTCCCCCCGAAGTCGCGGTACTCCGCCGAGTGGCGAGAGCGTGCCCGACGGCCGGAGTCGCCGTACGGCGGTGGCGGTACCGGCTCGACGGGTAGGCCATCCCAAGCCTCGTCGATGCCCGAATGCCGGGCACGCCGCCGCCCACCGGTTGCGTCCGTAGGGGAGTCGGCGCCGGCCCAATTGCTGCCCGGGGCGCCCGGCGGCAACCACTGGCCGTCGGCGGCGACCGGCTGCCAACCCTGCCCCGGCCACTGTGCCTGTGGTGGTGGTTCCGGCGTCGGTTCCGGTTGGGGCTCCGGGGGCGGCTCCGATTGGAACTGCGGCTCCGGCTCGGCCGGGGGCGGTTGGTGGCGAGGCTCGAATTGCGGCTCCGCCGGCCTCGCATACGGGGACTGCTCGGCATACGAAGGCTGTTCGGCGTACGAAGGCTGTTCGGCGTACGCCGGCTCATGGGCGGTTTCGTACTGCTGACGGACCCGCTCCCGCCGGGGCGATGGCTGTTGCCGAGGCGGGATCAGCGGTTCCTCGGGCACGTCGATGATCGCGTCGTCGGTGCGGCCGGAGGTGTCCTGCGGCGCCGCCGTCACGCGGTCGCTGGAAACCCAGTCGACCGGGGTGTCTCGCGGGTTCTCGCCGTTGCGATCCCACTCGCTGTACGCGCGCTCCGGTTGCGGCTCCCCGTCGGCAGTGCCACCGAGGGCGGGCCGGTGCGCGAGGTCGGTGTCGAAGAGGATCTCCAGGCTGGTTCGCAAGGCCGAGAGCTCCGCGCGCAACTCGGCCAGATCGTCGGCGGCCTGAGCGCGCAGCTCGGAGGCCAGTTCGCGACGCAGCTGCGACTCGACGGTCAGCTCGTATTCACGCCGGGCCGAGATCTCCCGGTCCAGCTGCAGGTCGTAAACCAGCTTGAGGTCGCGGACCCGGGACTGATCGGCGTCACTCTGGCGGCGATAGAGCACGGAGACGAAGGCGCCGGCGACTGCGGCCCACAGCGCCAGGATTACAGCGAGCTTGAGAAGTTCCACCCGATTGGTGAAAACCAACGCCGAACTGGCCCCCATCGCGAGGACCAGCAACGCCGTCAAGAGCACCCACCCCGGCCTGCGGCCGCCGCGCCGGACTCGGGCGCCGCGGGACAGAACGGTCATGGCCTGAGACTACCTGTGCGAGGTCAATCCGCGTGTCGGGCGGCGTCGGCGATTCTCGCGCGGGTTGTCGTCGGCCGCGCGCCGGTCAACCGCCAGCCTGTTCCCGGCAATCCCGGCGCCGAACTAGCTTTCCGCACCCTCGCCGTGCTCCGTCGAATCCGGCGGGGATTTGCAGCAATGTTGCAGCCACAGCGCGGCGATCAGCAGGGCCAACGCGCTGACGGCCGCCACCACGGTGCCTGAGGTGTCCTCGGCGGCCGCCCGCAACCAGGATTTGCGGGGCAAAAAGTACACCAAGATGCCGACCCAGAAGCCGAGCATCAACGCACCGACCCAGGCCGAGGCCTTGGCGACCATCAGGCTGCGCGCCACCGCAAGCGGGTGCAGCCAACCCGGACCGGACCCGATCTCGCCCTCGTTGATCCTGGTTCGCACGTAGCGCGCCCACAGCGCCTCGACGATGGCCACAGCCAATAGCGACAGGCCGGTCCACACCGTGATCGGCGGAAACCACCGGTAAAGCCCCTTGACCAGCAAATACCCTACGATGGCGGCGCCGACCACCGCGGCGGTCAAGTCACGCTTGCGGGTGGGCACCATCAGCGCGTCGGCCCGCGGTCGGCCGACCGCTTCCCGTTCGGCAGCCCAAGTGTCAGGCCGGTCGGTCGCACGCCGTCCCGGTCGGCCGCTTCCAGCTGAGCGAGCAGACCGGCGACCGGCTGCGGCCCGTCGACCAGCGTGAGCCGAGCGTCCGGGTCGACGTCCAGCCAGGGGATGAGCACGAACGCCCGAAGGTGGGCTAGCGGATGTGGCAACGTCAGGTTGTTCTCCCGCGAGATCACCTCGGTTGGGCCGTAGCAGGCGATCAAGTCGACATCGAGAGTGCGCGGGCCCCAACGCTCACCGCGCACCCGGCCCGCCGCGCGCTCGAACTCCTGTCCCCGGCGTAGCCAGTCCTGCGCGTCGCAGGACGGGTCGTCAGCGATCAGCACCGCGTTGAGAAACGGCGCCTGATCGACCCGGCCCCAGGGGTCGGTCTCGTACACCGGCGACACGGCATGCACCGTCTCCCCCAGCCCGTCGACAACGGACTGCAACCGGGCCAGCCGATCACCCAAATTCGAGCCGATGGACAGCACCACTTTGGTCATGGGCGCCGCTCTCCCCCGCATGCGGGCGGCGCCCCCACGATCCCGGTGACGCCGGCATCATGGTCGCCGCGCGTCATAGTGTCCCGCCCGCCGGGACCACCGAACCGCGCCCGCCGCGGCGCGACCGCCGGACCACGACCGCGACATCGGCGAACTGTTGCGGGATCGGAGCCTGCGGCTTGTGCACCACCACCTCGACGGCCTGCACGCGTTCGTCGTCCATCACCTGATCGGCGATCTGGGCTCCGACGGTCTCGATCAGATTGCAGGCGGGACCGGCGACCACATCGGCGGCCAACTGGGCCAGCGCCGAGTAGTCGTAGGTGTCGGCCAGTTGGTCACTGGCCGCGGCGCCGATGAGGTCGATCCACACCGTGATGTCGACGACGAAGTCCTGACCATTGGCGCGCTCGTGGTCGAAAACCCCGTGTTGTCCGCGAACCATCAAGCCGCGCAACTCGATTCGATCAGCCATTGTCTCCAGCCAGTTCCGGGTGCGCTCCGTCGGTCCAAGCCGCTAGGACCTTGAGGGCATCGACCGTGGCCCGGACGTCGTGCACACGCACCCCCCACGCCCCATGCAAGGTGGCCAGCGCCGAAATCACCGCGGTGGCCGTCTCACGCCCATCGGGCGGTCGTGGCACACCGTCGGCCCCGGCTAACAACGTACCGAGGAAGCGTTTGCGCGATGCACCAAGGAGCACCGGGATGCCGGTGGCGACCAATCGCGGAAGGGCATGTAGTAACGCCCAATTGTGTTGTCCCGTCTTTGCGAATCCCAGTCCCGGATCGATCATCAGCTGGCCGGGGTCGACACCGGCAGACACGGCTGCATCGACGCTGGCCAGTAATTCGTCGCGCACCTCTTCGACCACGTCGCGGTAATCCGGCGTCGCGTGCGGCCGCGCGGCCGAGACCGAGCGCCAATGCATCAGCACCCAGGGCACTTTCGCTTCCGCCAGCAGCGGCGCCATGGCGGGATCGGCGCGGCCGCCGGACACGTCGTTGACTATCCGCGCTCCGGCACACAGCGCCGCCCGCGCGACGTCGGCGTGCATGGTGTCGATGCTGACGGTGATGCCCTGTGCTGCAAGCTCTTTGATGACGGGAACGACCCGAGTCGTCTCGACGTGCGGGTCGATCCGCGTGGCGCCGGGCCGGGTCGACTCTCCTCCGACGTCGATGATGTCTGCGCCGTCGGCGATTAGGGACAGACCCTGCGCGACGGCCTTGTCGGGGTCGAGATAGCGGCCGCCGTCGGAGAATGAATCGTCAGTGACGTTCAAAACTCCCATTACCTGCACAGGCGCCAGACTCACTTACGCAAGATCAGGTCGAGCGCTTCGGCTCGAGAAGCGGCGTTGGTTTTGAACAGCCCGCGTACCGCCGATGTGGTGGTGATCGCTCCGGGCTTGCGGACCCCGCGCATCGCCATGCATAGGTGCTCGGCCTCCACCACGACGATCACGCCGCGCGGATTCAGCTTTTTCACCAATGCGTCGGCGATCTGGCTGGTGAGCCGCTCCTGAACCTGGGGCCGCTTGGAGTACAGATCGACCAGGCGCGCGATCTTCGACAGGCCGGTGACCCTGCCGTCGGTGCCCGGGATGTAGCCGACATGGGCGACGCCGTGGAACGACACCAGGTGGTGCTCGCACGTGGAGTACAGCGGGATTTCCTTGACCAGCACCAGCTCGTCATGATCCTCGTCGAACATCGTGTTCAGCACGCTGTCGGGATCGGTGTAGAGCCCCGCGAACATCTCGCGGTAGGCGCGGGCGACCCGGGCCGGCGTTTCCCGCAGGCCATCTCGGTCGGGATCTTCGCCTATCGCGTGCAGCAACTCGCGGACCGCGGCCTCGGCGCGTTCCCGATCGAACACCCGCGCCGTGGGCATCGCGGTATGCGGCAGCGCCATCGAATCCTCCGTTTGCTCAGCCGTGGGCCGGCGGGTTGGACCGGCTTACGTCGTCATCCTGCCGGTCGGGCGACCCGCCCTCCGGCGCGGGTTGACCCGGCGGCGGATACGGCGGATACGGCGGATAGGTGGGATGCGGCTGACCGGGATGACCAGCGCCGCCCTGCTGACCGGGATAACTTTGCTGACCGCCCGGGTGGCCCTGCTGTCCGGGATAGCCCTGCGGGCCGGCGTAACCGCGTGCCGGCTGCTGCCAGTAGGGCTGCTGACCAGGCTGGGCTGGCGGATACCAGTAATTCGGCTGTTGTTGCTGCGGCGGCCACCCCGGCGCGCGCCACCCGGCTGGGGCGCCGTAGTCGGGTTGCGTGGGCCCCTGCGGCTCCCCCTGACGATTCCCGCCTTGAGCGCCGTGAGAACCATTGCTGCCGTTGGCGTTTCGCTCTGCCTCGGCCTGCGCGGCCGCGGCGGCTTGGCTGGCCCGGGCGATGGCCGCCTTGAAGGCGGGCTCTTGAACCGGCGGGGGCCAGGGCTCGCCGCGCTCGATGGCCAGCTCGCCGGGCGTCTTGATCGGCGGTTTGTCCGACGGGATGCGGCCACCGAAATCGTCGAACATGGTCAGCCGTGGGCGTTTTTCGACACCGGAGAAGATGCCCTCCAGCTCGGCCCGGTGCAGGGTCTCCTTTTCCAGCAGCTGGCCGGCCAAAGTGTCGAGAATGTCTCGATATTCGGTGAGGATCTCCCACGCCTCGGTGTGGGCGGCCTCGATCAGTTTGCGGATCTCGTCGTCGATGTCGCGAGCGACCTCGTGCGAATAGTCGGGCTGTGTGCCCATGGTGCGGCCCAGGAACGGGTCGCCGTGCTCCGAACCGTACTTGACGGCACCAAGTTTGGAGCTCATCCCGAATTCGGTGACCATCGCGCGCGCGATCTTGGTCGCCTGCTCGATGTCGGACACCGCGCCCGTCGTCGGCTCCCGGAAGACCAGCTCCTCGGCGGCGCGCCCACCCATCGCAAAAACCAATTGCGCGATCATCTCCGAGCGGGTCCGCAGGCCCTTGTCCTCTTCCGGTACCGCCACCGCATGCCCGCCCGTGCGCCCACGCGCCAGAATCGTCACCTTGTAGATCGGCTCGATGTCGGGCATCGCCCAGGCGGCCAGCGTGTGCCCACCCTCGTGATAAGCGGTGATCTTCTTTTCCTGCTCGCTGATGATCCGTCCCTTGCGGCGCGGCCCACCGATCACCCGGTCCACCGCTTCCTCCAGGGCGGCGCTGGTGATGACGGTGCCGTTCTCGCGAGCGGTGAGCAGCGCGGCCTCGTTGATGACGTTGGCCAAGTCGGCGCCGGTCATGCCGACGGTGCGTTTGGCCAGCCCGGCGAGGTCGGCGTCCGGGCCGATCGGCTTGCCCTTGGAATGCACCTCCAGCACCGCCCGGCGCCCCGCCAGGTCCGGGTTGGACACGGGGATCTGCCGGTCGAAGCGGCCGGGCCGCAGCAGCGCCGGGTCCAGGATGTCCGGTCGGTTGGTGGCCGCGATGAGGATGACGCCGGCCCGCGGGTCGAACCCGTCCATTTCGACCAGCAACTGGTTGAGCGTCTGCTCGCGCTCGTCGTGACCGCCACCAAGGCCCGCGCCACGCTGGCGGCCCACCGCGTCGATCTCGTCGACGAAGATGATGCACGGGTTGTTCTGTTTTGCCTGGTCGAACAGATCGCGGACCCGGGACGCACCGACGCCGACGAACATCTCGACGAAGTCGGAGCCCGAAATCGTGAAGAACGGGACCCCGGCTTCGCCGGCGACCGCGCGGGCCAGCAGCGTCTTTCCGGTTCCCGGCGGGCCGTATAGCAGCACGCCTTTCGGGATCTTGGCGCCCAGCGCCTGGTAGCGGCCGGGGTTCTGCAGGAAGTCCTTGATCTCGTAGAGTTCCTCGACCGCCTCGTCGACGCCGGCGACGTCGGCGAACGTGGTCTTGGGCATGTCCTTGGAGAGCTGTTTGGCGCGCGACTTGCCGAATCCGAAGCCCATGCGGGCGCCGCCCTGCATGCGGGAGAACATCACGAACAGGCCGACCAGTAGCAGCAGCGGCAGGACGTAGACCAGCAGCTCACCCAGGATGCTGCCCTGGTTGACGACGGTGCTGACCTTGGCGTTCTTGGCGCTCAGCGCGTTGAAAAGGTTGACCGCGTAGCCGCTGGGAAACTTGGTGATGACCTTGTCGGCATTGTCGGTGTCGCTGTTGCCCTTCTTCAGGGTCAGGCGAAGTTGCTGTTCGCGGTCATCGATTTGTGCGCTTTTGACGTTGTCACCGTTGATCTGAGACATCGCCACCGACGTGTCGACGGGCTTATAGCCGCGGGTGTCGTCGCTGAAATAGAAGAACGACCAACCGAGCAGCACCACGACAGCAATCGCCGTGATGGTGCGAATCACGTTTTTCCGGTTCATCAATCATCGGCCTTGCCGGCCAGGTCCTTCCCCGATATACACGCAGCTGAAAAAGTCCAGGCTACCGCTAGTGGCGATCGCCAGCTCCGGCAGAGCCGGGGCGCAGCGGGTCGACACCATCGTCTCCGGTGGCGATCGCCAGCTCCGGCAGAGCCGGGGCGCAGCGGGTCGACACGGTCCTTCTCAGTTAACGACGGGCGGTTCCCGGCTAGTCGTAATACCGGGCCTCGACCACATTGTCGTCCGGATCGACGAAGTAGTACCCCTGCGGCGCCCATCCCCGCGCACCGAAGCTCCGGTTCAGGCGCGCGCTGGTGTCCACACCTTCGGCCTGCAACCGCCGGTCCAGCGCATCGTATTCGGCCTTCGACAGCGCCAGACAAACGTGATTGACCGGGTGGCCGGCGCTGCCCTCGATGCGGGTCAATGACTCTGTCGCGGAAACGCTTTCGGCGGGCATCAAGTCGATGATGGAGTCCGCACATACCCGCACGCTGGGAAACGGCGCGTCTCCGGCTTCGAACTCGGCGAAGCGCACCGGTTCCAGCCCTACGACCCGGGTGTAGAAGTCCATCGACACCCGCGGATTTTTCGTCCAAAGCACCACATGGTCCAGTCGCATCGAACCGATTATTCCCGCCTCCCGCCCTCTTGGTCGCCGACCGAGCGCTATTCGGGTAAGCCACGATCGTTCGGGGTCTTCTCAGCCAGCAACCATTGTGCTTTTGTGGGACGGTGCCCCCAACCGAGCGGTTAGTAGATACCAATGGTGTGCGGCTGCGAGTGACCGAAGCGGGCGAGCGAGGCGCACCTGTGGTGCTCCTGTCGCATGGTTTCCCCGAACTTGCCTACTCCTGGCGTCACCAGATACCCATCCTCGCCGAGGCCGGCTACCACGTGTTGGCGCCCGATCAGCGCGGCTACGGGGGTTCGGATCGCCCCGACGCCGTCGACGCCTACGACATCCATCAGCTGACCGCCGACCTGGTCGGTCTGCTCGACGACGTGGGCGCGGAGCGCGCCGTGTGGGTGGGGCACGACTGGGGTGCAGCCGTGGTCTGGAACGCCCCGCTGCTGCACCCGGACCGGGTCGCCGCCGTCGCCGCGATGAGCGTGCCGGTGACCCCACGCTCGCAGGTGGCGCCGACGACGGCGTGGCGCGAGACGTTCGGCGAGAATTTCTTCTACATCCTGTACTTCCAAGTGCCCGGCGTCGCCGATGCCGAATTGAACGCCGATCCCGCTCGGGTGATGCGGCGAATGATGGGCGGCCTGCGGATATCAGATGACGAAACCGCGGCGCTACGGATGGTCGCCCCCGGTCCGGAAGGTTTGATCGACCGGCTGCCCGAACCCGACGGGCTGCCGGACTGGATAAGCCAGGACGAGCTGGACTACTACATCGCCGAGTTCACTCGCACGGGTTTCACCGGCGGCCTGAACTGGTATCGCAATTTCGACCGCAACTGGGAGACCACCGCCGAACTCGACGGCGCGAAGATCTCGGTCCCGTGCTTGTTCATCGGCGGGACGGCCGATCCCGTCCTGACTTTCATCCGCGCCGATCGCGCTGCGGATGCGATCTCGGGCCCGTACCGACAAGTGATGCTCGACGGCGCAGGGCATTGGCTGCAGCAAGAGCGTCCCGACGAGGTGAATGCGGCCTTACTGGAATTCCTCAATGGATTGGAGCTGCGATGAGCGCGCCCCTGCGTTTCGGTGTCTTTATCACCCCGTTTCATCCCGTGGGCCAATCCCCGACCGTGGCACTGGAATACGACATGGAACGCGTCGTCGCCCTGGATCGGCTCGGATTCGACGAGGCGTGGTTCGGCGAACACCACTCCGGTGGCTACGAGCTGATCGCGTGCCCAGAGGTGTTCATCGCGGCGGCGGCCGAGCGGACCAAACACATCCGGCTGGGCACCGGCGTCGTATCGCTGCCCTACCACCATCCGCTCATGGTGGCCGACCGCTGGGTGCTGCTGGACCACTTGACCCGCGGGCGGGTGATGTTCGGCACCGGTCCCGGTGCGCTGCCCTCGGACGCATACATGATGGGCATCGACCCCATCGAGCAGCGCAGGATGATGCAGGAATCTCTCGAAGCGATCCTGGCGCTGTTCCGCGCCGCACCCACCGAACGCATCGACCGTCACTCCGACTGGTTCACCCTGCGAGACGCGCAGCTGCACATCCGGCCCTATACCTGGCCCTACCCCGAAATCTCCACGGCAGCAATGATTTCGCCGTCGGGCCCGCGGCTGGCCGGAGCGCTCGGCACCTCATTGCTGTCGTTGTCGATGTCGGTCCCCGGCGGCTACGCGGCACTGGAAACCACCTGGGACGTGGTCCGCGAACAGGCCGCCAAGGTCGGCCGGGATGAGCCCGACCGGGCCGGCTGGCGCGTGCTGAGCATCATGCACATCGCCGACAGCCGTGAGCAGGCCATCGACGACTGCACGTACGGGCTGCAGGACTTCGCGAATTACTTTGGCGCCGCCGGATTTGTGCCGTTGGCCAACAGCGTGGAAGACGCCCAGACGCCACATGAATTCGTCGCCGACTATGCCGCGAAGGGAAATTGCTGCATCGGCACTCCCGAGGACGCCATCGCCCACATCGAGGACCTGCTCGACCGCTCTGGCGGGTTCGGCACCTTGCTGATGCTCGGCCACGACTGGGCCTCGCCCCAAGCGACGTACCACAGCTATGACCTGATGGCGCGCAAGGTGATTCCGCACTTCAAACGACAACTCGAGGCATCCCGCTCGTCACATGACTGGGCGAAGAGCAAGCGCGACCAGTTGATCGGCCGGGCCGGCGAGGCGGTCGTGAAGGCCATCACCGAACACGTCGACGAGCAGAAGGACGCGGTGCACTGATGCGCGCGGCGGTGCTGCGAGACGGCCGCATGGCCTACCGCGACGACGTACCCGAGCCGATACCGGAAGCCGGCCAGGTGCTGGTGGGCGTGCGGGCGTGCGGGATCTGCGGCTCCGACCTGCATTTCGCCGCCCACGGTGCGCAGGTGCTGGAAATGAGTGACCGGGTGGCCGGCGACTCGGGCGCCATGCACGTCGACCTGGACCACGACATCTTCATGGGGCACGAGTTCAGCGCCGAGATACTCGAAGCCGGGCCAGAGACCGAGACCCATCCGCCGGGCACCCTGGTCACGTCGCTGCCGGTGCTGTTGTCCGCCAAAGGCGTCGAGCCGATCGTCTACAGCAACAACACCATCGGCGGCTACGCCGAGCGGATGCTGCTTTCGGCGCCGCTGCTGTTGGCCATCCCCAACGGCCTGGACTTCAAACACGCCGCCCTGACCGAGCCGATGGCGGTGGGCCTGCACGCCGTCAACAAGTCCAACATCGCCCGCGGCGAGCCGGCCCTGGTGCTCGGCTGCGGCCCGATCGGAATCGCCATCATCGCCGCCCTTCGACTCCGTGGCGTTGAAACCATTGTGGCTTCTGATTTTTCGCCTACACGCCGTGAGCTGGCCAACGCGATGGGAGCCCACCAGACGCTGGATCCTGCACAGGGCTCGCCCTTCGACACCGCCAAGCCCGCGGTGGTCTTCGAGGCGGTCGGCGTGCCGGGCATCATCGATGACGTGCTGCTTCGGGCGCGGCCCGGCACCCGCCTGGTGGTCGCCGGCGTGTGCATGCAGCCCGACACGATGCACCCGTTCTTTGCGATCGCCAAAGAGATCAACGTGCAATTCGTACTCGCCTACACGCCCGAGGAGTTCGGTGACTCGCTGCGCGCCCTGGCCGAGGGCGACATCGACGTCAGCCCGCTGATCACCGGCGAGGTCGGCCTCGACGAGGTCGGTGCGGCGTTCGACGACCTCGCCGACCCCGAGCGGCATTGCAAGATCCTCGTCACCCCCTGAGGTTGTCACCGGGTCGTCCTAGAATCGAACCTATGTTCGAGTTACCCTCAGGCCCCGCATCGCTAGTGGGGGTCATCGAGTCCGCCCACCGCGAGGAGTCGAGGCTGATAGCACGCCGGCTCGCGGCAGTGGCCGCGTTACTTCGGCACCGGGTGGCGACCTCCGAGCGGCCAGAACGCGACCACGCCGAAATCGACGGCTTCGAGCAGACCGCCGCCGAAATCGCCGCCGCGATGAACCTCTCCCCCATGGGCGCCAGCTACGTGGTGTCCTACGCCGAGGCGCTCGACACCAGGTTGCCCAAGGTCGCGGCTCTGCTGGCCGAGGGCCGAACGGATTGGCGCACAGTGCGGTTGATCATCGGCCGTACCGATCTGGTCACCGATGAGAAGCTGATCGCCAAGCTCGACCATTCGCTAGCCGAGCGCATTGGCAACTGGCACGGCTGGTCCAGGCAGCGCATCGTGAACGCGGTCGACGCCGCCGTGCGAGCCGCCGATCCCGACGCGGCCCGTGAGCGCCGGCTTGCCGCCGAGGACGATCGTTGCATCGGAGTCAGTGCTGCGGACAATGGCATGGCCGAGATCCACGGCTCGGTGGCGGCCTCGGCTGCCGTCGCCTTCGATCGACGGCTTTCCGAGCTGGCCAAGCAGGTGTGCACGGCGGACCCGCGAACCATGGATCAGCGCCGAGCCGACGCGTTGGCCGCGCTCGCTGAAGGCCGTGGATTGGCCTGTACCTGCGGGCAAGCGCAGTGTCCCGCCCGCGCCGACGTTCCCGGCGCCTGCGCCGGTTTCGAGAGCGATCGCACCGGGGCGCGCGTCGTCATCAACGTGGTGGCTAGCGAACAAACCGTCTACGCCAACGGAGCGGAGCCCGGTTATCTGGAAGGCTATGGCGTCA
Organism: Mycobacterium sp. NGS56; assembly: GCF_059812425.1. Lineage (NCBI taxonomy): Bacteria > Bacillati > Actinomycetota > Actinomycetes > Mycobacteriales > Mycobacteriaceae > Mycobacterium > Mycobacterium sp. NGS56. The sequence continues at coordinate 13,780 of NZ_JCALCQ010000010.1, read as the reverse complement.
TCGATGCCGAGCAGGTGCGCCAATTGGCCGCCGCCGCATCCGTGCTCATCGCCAATCCGGTGACCAGCCCGGTCGAGGCGCTGCGCTATCAACCGCCCGCCGCGCTGGAACGGGCCATTCGATTTCGGGACCTCACCTGCCGATTCCCCGGATGCAGCCGGCCAGCAAAGGTCTGCGACCTCGATCACACGATTCCGTTCAATCATCGGGATCCGGCGGCAGGCGGGCGGACTACGGCGGAGAACCTCAAATGCCTGTGCCGGCAACATCATCGACTCAAGACCTTCGGCGGCTGGCGCGACAGGCAACTCGCCGACGGCACCGTGGTGTGGACGTCGCCGAGCGGACGGACCTATCGGACCTCGCCGGCCGGCGCCGACCTGTTCCCCCAGCCGCACCGTCCGGCTTGCGTGACGCCCGCCCCGCAACGGCGAACCAGATCACAGCGTCGCGGCGCACGAATCGCCCAAGCGCGCAGGCACAATCGTGAGCAACGGCCGATCAACGCGGCGCGAGCACAACTGGAGCAGGCGCGAAAACAGGAAATCGAGTCGCGTAAGTTCCGAAACCATATGCGCGACATGCTTTTCCTATTCAAGGGCACGCCGAGCACCAGCCCGTATTGCACCTGGGTGAATGAACCGCGAGAAGCCGAAGAGCTGCCGCCGGATTGGATGCCCGATGAGCCGGTCCTGCAACCCTTGCCGGAAGACCCACCTTTTTAAGGCGTTGGCTCAAGCTCTGAAATCAAGGAGCTTCCGCTAAATCCGCTACGAAGCGCCATATCACCGGCTATTGTCCCCGAACAAATACCGGACAGCCTGAAGTGGGCAGCATGAACAACCAGAAACCAACGCCCATCACACTTGCCATCTACCGTGACCTACGCGTCGGCATGGTCATCGTAACGCTGATGGTTTTTCTGGCCATTGTCTTTGAGCAGCTAGCGGCAACCTGCTGGCAATTCACTCTCAGTGCTTACTATTACACCTCCGCGCACAGCATCCTGATCGCCGCGCTTCTGGCGCTCGGCGCGCTTTTCATCATGTACAAGGGCAGCAACGACACCGAGGATGCGTTGTTGACTCTGGCTGGTGTGTCCGCGTTGATGATCGCGATGGTGCCACAGGGTCCGCTCACGTCCCAGGAACGGTGTGGGCCATATGGTCTGCCGTCTGACTTCGTGCCCGCAATTCAGCCTAACGTCTGGACGGTCGTTGCTGCACTGATTGTAGGCTGGTCGGTGATGGCCGTGCTGCACTGGCGCAACCACACTCGGCATAAGAGAAGCCCGTTGGGAGCCGTAGCGCTGTTGATTTTCTGGGTGATTATGGCGGTCGGCCTCATTGTCCTTATCTTTTTCCCGAACCAGTTCTATGCGCATATCCACGGCGTCTCCGGTGTCTTGATGCTCTTGTCCTTCATCATCACCGTGTTCTGCGCCGCATACGTCGTGGGGCAAGAGGACTCTGAGAAGGCGCCGCACAAGGACCGCTATAAATGGTTCTACCGGATCATTGCTCTTGTGATGGCGGTGACGTTAATCGCAGTTGTCGCAGTGCATCTCAAGCATCCCGGATGGGAGCCATGGGTCATTTGGTTGGAATCTGCGGTGATCCTCGAGTTCGCGGTGTACTGGGCGGTTCAAACCTGGGAACTGTGGAATTCGCCTGACCGCATTGGGCGCCTCCCCGACGACGTCCAGAGTCGACTCGCGGATAAACGGACGAAGGACCGCGGAATTCGTGGATTCAGGTCCGATCGGACCGGACCACCCGACGAGGGTCCGGGCGGAAGGATACTGCCGCTTCTGTAGGGCGGCGGCCCACCGTGACAAGTCAGTGCCCCAATCGCCCACTCACGCAATGATAATCGGGATCGCCATTGCGTCGGTGACGCCTGCTGACGCAACCTAGGCGCTAGGGTCCAGTCATGCCGATACCCAGGAGTGAAAGACTTGTCCGCCGATCGATCGCCGTGGCCGCGGCCGGTCTGGCAATCGCGGCAATCCCGGCCTGCGACAAGCACAACCCGCCGCAGCCCGGGGCCAACCCCCGTCAGGTGACGGTTGTGGGCACCGGCCAGGTGCAAGGCGTCCCGGACACCCTGACCGCCGATGTCGGCATCGAATCCACCGCGCCCGACGTCACCACGGCGATGAACCAAACCAACGATCGGCAACAGGCGGTCATCAACGCACTCACGGGCGCCGGCCTCGACCACAAGGACATCAGCACCACCGAGGTCACGCTGTCGCCCGAATACAACAACCCCGGGCCCAGCGGTACTGCCGCCATCACCGCGTACCGCGCGACCAACGCCGTCGCGGTCAAGATTCACCCGACGGATGCCGCGTCGCGCTTGCTTGCCCTCATCGTCGGCACGGGCGGTGACGCCACCCGGATCAAGTCCGTCCGCTATTCCATCGCCGACGATTCGCAGTTGGTGAAGGACGCTCGCTCGCGGGCGTTCAACGACGCCAAGGACCGCGCCGAGCAGTACGCGCACCTGTCCGGGCTCCGGTTGGGCCGGGTGCTGTCGATTTCGGAGACCTCGGAAACACCCCGCCGCCGGTCGGGGCGCCGCGGGCCATGCCGTCGATGGTTCCGCTGGAACCCGGCCAGCAGACGGTGAACTTCTCGGTGACAGCGTTATGGGAGTTGGACTAACGGCGATCGCAACCGCGGCGTAGCCGGGCGCAGCGGGTCGCCGCCATCGGACTGAGCCCGGCGAATCGGAGCGGCGTCTACTGCTGGTAGACCCTGGGATCCAGGGTCCCGATGTAGGACAGGTCGCGGTAGCGCTCGTCGTAATCGAGGCCATAGCCGACGACGAAGTCGTTGGGGATGTCGAAGCCCACGTAGGCGATATCGACATGGGCGCCCTGCGCGTCGGGCTTGCGCAGCAAGGTGCACACCCGCAGCGAACGCGGACGGCGCGTTTTGAGGTTGCGCAGCAGCCAGGACAGGGTGAGGCCCGAGTCGACGACGTCCTCGACGATCAGCACGTCGCGGCCCTCGATATCGCGGTCCAGATCCTTGAGAATCCGCACCACGCCCGAGGAGGACGTCGATGACCCGTAGGAACTGACGGCCATGAACTCGAACTGCGTGGGCAGCGGAATGGCGCGGGCCAGGTCGGTGACAAAGATCACAGCGCCCTTGAGCACAGTGATCAGCAGCAGGTCCTGTCCGGTCTCGATTGCGGCGTCCCGGTAGTTCTGCCCGATTTCGCGGCCCAGGTCGGCGATTCGCGCCTGAATTTGCGCCGACGTCAGCAGGACAGACTTGATATCCCCGGGGTACAGCTCCGCGGGTTGGGCGGGGGTGATCGCCGAGGAGATCTGGGCCACGCCCACAGAGTGCCACGATGGCGGGCGAATAACCAACGGCAGCCCCGATATTGCGGCTAGTGGATTGGCTTGCCGACCGGCTCGCGCCACAACGTCAACACGCCCTCGCGGCGGCCCGCGAACAATCGCGCGTCGGGCTGCGACGACCCTACCGCCACTCCACCCTGCCCACGCCAGCCGGTGACCAGGGCGTCCACTGCACGAATCTGCTTATCGGTCAGGTTTGTTGCACCGCCGGCCAGCAGCCAGGTCCGGATCACGCGCCGCCGCACGGGGGCGTCCAGCGTCGCCAACGCCCGCACCCGCAGGCCCGAGTCGGCCTGGGTCTCGGGCAGCGCCCGAACCGCCAGCGCGTCGATGAATTCAGAATCCTCCCGCAGCGAGGTCGCGGTGCGGGCCAGCGCCTCGGCCACGCCACCGCCGAGCACGTCTTCCAGCAGCGGCAGCACCTCGGTGCGCAGCCGGGCCCGGGTGAAACGGCGATCGGTGTTGTGCGGATCCCGCCAGGGGGTCAGCCCGAGTTCCTGGCACGCGCCATGCGTCACGGCCCGGCGTACCGTGAGCAACGGCCGACACCACGGCGGATCGTATGGACTCATCCCGGCGATCGAGCGCACCCCGGACCCGCGGCCCAGCCCCAGCAACACCGTCTCGGCCTGGTCGTCCAGCGTGTGGCCCAACAGCACCGGACCGCAACGGTAGGCGCTCAACGCGGCATAGCGCGCCGCGCGCGCCGCCGCCTCGGGACCGCCCTGGTTGCCCACCTGCACCCGGACCACTTGGGCCCCAACGCATCCCAACGAGACGGCCTGCGCGCGGGCGGTCTCGGCGACCGCCGCGGAGTCGGCTTGCAGGCCATGGTCGACGACCACCGCAGTGGTGGGTCGCAGCTGGGCCGCGACCGCGGTCAGCGCGAGCGAATCTGGACCGCCGGACAGCGCCACGCACCACTGTTCGACGGTGGCGAGGTGCGTCTTGATGAACGCCTCGACAGCCGCGCGCAGCTCGCCTACAGCACCCGGTCGATCCATCGCTGGGGCTCTTCGATCTCGGTGGGCAGCGGCAGCGTTTCGGGACCCGTCCAGATGGCGTTGAACCGCGCCATCCCCACCTGCCCGACGACGTGATCGACGAAAGCCTTGCCGCGCGTGTACTGGCTGAGCTTCGCGTCGAGCCCCAGCAGTGCGCGCAACAGCCGCTGCAGCGGCGGCTGCTTACGGTGGCGGCGCTCGTCGAACCGGCGGCGGATGGTGGCCACCGACGGCACCGCCATTGGTCCGACGGCATCCATGACGTGGTCGGCGTGCCCCTCCAGCAGGGTCCCCAGCACCAGCAACTGGTCCAGCGCTTGGCGCTGCGGTTCAGACTGCACCGCGCGCACCAGCCCAAAAATCCCCGACGAGTTGGCGTCGGACTCCGACGCTTTATCTCCGCGGTTGCGGGCGTAGTCGGCGAGCCGGGCCATCACCTCCCTGATGTCCTCACCACCGTCACGGGTCAGCAGACCCAGCGCTTGCGACATGTAGTCCGGCAGCCACGGGTTTGCGGTGAACTGCACTCTATGGGTGACCTCGTGCAGGCACACCCATAGCCGGAAATCGGACGGATCGACTCGAAGCTGCCGCTCGACCGCGATGACGTTGGGATACACCAGCAGCAGACAGCCTGGATTGGCCCCGTTATCAGTGGCGAACGGGTCATACTGGCCGAGGATCCCCGACGACACGTATGCCAGAACGGCGCCGGTCTGCGCGCCGGTGACGCGACCCGTAAGAAACCCGCGCGGCTTCTCGGCCCCGTGCATCATCACCCGCATCGACTCGGTCGCCGCGGCGATCCAATCCGGACGGTCGACGATGCGGGCCGCCGGCACCGTGCCGTTGGTGACCAGGCCGGTGACGTCTCGCACCAACGGTTCGGCTTTGGTGGACGCGGTGGCGAGTTCGTCGACCACCCGGCGGCGGGTGTAGTCGCTGGACGGCGGACCCGGCCTGGCCAAGCGCCGACCGACCGCGGCCGCGAACGTCCAGTCGACGGCGGTGCCCAGGGTCAGGTCCGACGACGGCGTCATGAGCACCCGCAGGACCACAGCCGGGTCGCCAGCGCATCCATCACGTTGCGGCCGTTCGGGCCGGCATCGTTGGAGATGAACGCGAAAGTGAGCACCCGGCCACTGCGGTCGGTGAGCACCCCGGCCAGCGCATTGATGGCGGTCAGCGAGCCGGTTTTGGCCCTCAACCAGCCCGCCGGGCCCTGCGCCGTGGAGGCGTCGGTGAAGCGATCCGCCAGCGTCCCGCTGCCGGCGGCGATCGGAAGCAGATCCAGCAGCGCCCGCAGCGACGGCTGGTCGGGCCCGGCCGCGGCCTGCAGGACGCCGTCGAGCGTCTTGGCCGTCAGCCGATCGTCGACCGAGAGTCCACTGGAATCCAGCAGCGCCGCGCCCGTGGTGTCAACGTGAGCAGTGCTCAGCCGGTTGGTCACCGCGTCAGACGCGCCCGCAAAGCTACGCGGTCGGTTGATCGCGGCCGCCACCTCACGAGCGATGCATTCGGCCAGCACGTTGTCCGAGTGATCCATCATTTCGGAGAGCCGCTGGACCAGCGGCGCCGACTGCACGACCGCCAGCTGGCGCGCCCCCGACGGCGCGGTCGCGATCGTGACCGCGTTCGGGTCCAGGCCCAGCGCCTTGGCCAGCTCCCGGCCGGCATCCAGGGCCGGGGTCCGGGACCGCCGCGAGTTCACCGTCGAAGGCTGGATGCGGCCGGCGTCGATCATCACCGACTCGATCGGCGCGATATCGCCGTTGTCGACGTCGGCAGCGTCCCAACCCTGCGCCATGGTCGGCCCGCTGAATGCGGAGGTATCCACCTGCACCGCGGTCGGCGTCACGCCGCTGCGGCGGATCTGTTCGACGAGGTCGCTGATCCGGGCCGAACCCCGGTACCACGTGTCCACGCCGGGGGGCGCCGCCGACAGCGCCGGATCGCCGGCACCCACCAGCACGACCGGCCCCTGGGCGTTCTGGCTGCCGGCCACCACGCGGGTGCTGATCCGGGCCTGATGGTCCAGCGTGAGCAAGGCCGCGGCCGCCGTAAGCACCTTGTTTGTCGAGGCCGGCACCAACGGCATGTCGCCCGCCACTTGCCACAACTCTTTTCCGGTGATGGCGTCGGTGACTCGTGCGCCTAACCGGCCCAAATTGGGGTCGCTCGCCACTGGTGCCAGCATCGCGCTGACGCCGGGACCGCTCGGTAGTTCGGCGGTCTCGCTCACCGGGGTCATGCCGGGCTTTACGGTCGGCGCGTGCGGGGGCGGTATCGGGGCACGCGTGCTGTTGGCGCCGTGCCCGGCCGTGGTGAAAAACGTTGCCGCCACCACTACGGCGGCGACAAACGCCAGCACGCCCAACCCGATGAGCACTGGGGTGGATTTTTGCCAGCGAGTACGGGCCATGACTCTCCTGACTGTCTGAACCCATTCTGCCGAATCGGCGCGGATGCGCTCGACTAGGGTGTGACAGAGCAAAATTGGCCTGCCTAACCGACAAGGAGCCCACGCGGTGGAATTCGACGTGACCATCGAGATTCAAAAGGGTCAGCGGAACAAGTACGAGGTCGACCACGAGACTGGACGGCTACGCCTGGACCGCTACCTGTACACCGCGATGGCCTACCCGACCGACTACGGCTTCATCGAAGACACCCTCGGCGAGGACGGCGACCCGCTGGATGCGATGGTGCTGCTGCCGCAGTCGGTGTTTCCCGGCGTGATCGTCGAGGCGCGTCCGGTGGGCATGTTCCGGATGACCGACGAAAAGGGCGGCGACGACAAGGTCCTGTGCGTGCCGGCCGGCGACCACCGCTGGGACCACGTTCAAGACATCGGGGACGTGCCGGAGTTCGAGCTGGACGTGATCAAGCACTTCTTCGTGCACTACAAGGACCTGGAACCGGGCAAGTTCGTCAAGGCCGCGGACTGGGTCGGCCGGGCCGAAGCGGAGGCGGAGATCCAGCGCTCGATCGAGCGGTTCAAGGCCGAAGGGCACTGAACCCCACCGCGGGGCACTAGTCCCCGGCGCGTGCCTCCCGGCGATTGCGCAGGATGCTCCAACCCACCGCCGCCGCGATGAAAGCCACGCCGACCGAGGCCGTGACGGCTTCGGGGACCTCGAATCTGGGCTCGATGGAGCCCAACATGATGACGGCCAGCGCACCTATGGCCCAGTGCGCGCCGTGTTCCAGGTACGCGTACCGGCCCAACGCCCCCTGGCGGACCAGGTAGATGGTGATCGACCGGACGAACATCGAGCCAACCAGTCCCAGGCCCAGCGCGATGATGATGGGGTCCGAGGTGATGGCGAACGCGCCGGTGACGCCGTCGAACGAAAAGGCGGCATCGAGCACTTCGAGATAGAGGAACAGCGTGAGGCCAGCACGGCCCGCCGCCGCGCCGGCTGCTACCGCTTCGGTGTCGGATGGCCGAAACGCCCTGCTCACTCCGTTGACCACCAGATAGATCACCATGCCCAGCAGCCCGGCGGTCAGCACCGTCGCCGCCTCGTCACCCGAGTGCGTCAGTTGCGTACCGACCAGGACCAGCACCAAACCCGTGACCACCAACGACGCCTGCCCCAGCCGGCCCAGGCGCGCAAATGGGATCTCAATCCACTTGAGCCACTTGATTTCTCGGTCATAGAAAACAAAATCCAGGAACAGCATCAGAAGGAAGATTCCACCGAAGGCGGCGATCTGGGGGTGGGCCGCGATGACGAGTTTTTGGTAGCTGGGCGAGCCGTCCGGAAATTTTAGGGCGCCGTGCGGCGGCGGATGCAGAGCCAGCTCCATCGCGCGCACCGGGTCGAGCCCAGCTGTTGTCCACACGATGAGCAGCGGGAACAGGAGTCGCATGCCGAATACGGCGACGAGAATCCCGATCGTCAGGAACATCTGCTGCCAGAAGCGGCTCATCCGTTTGAGGATCGAAGCGTTGATGACGGCGTTGTCGAACGACAACGACACCTCGAGGGCGGCCAGCACCAGCAGCAGATAAAGACCTTTGAACCCGCCGTACACATATCCGATGCCGAGGGCCGCCGCGGTGACCACCAGCGAGGTCCCGAAGGTGCGCAAAGCGGACATGGATCCTTTCCGACGGCCCGCCACACACTAGCGAACCGGATCGCGCCACGGGCGATCGCTGCGGGCCGCATAGAATTTTCAAATTGTGGCGAATCATCGGGACACCCGGCCGAAAGCGCCGCCGCCCCGATGACCGAAATCAGCGCATCACAGGGGCCGGTGGCGCGCGGCAGCATGGCCCGGGTCGGCACCGCCACCGCCGTCACGGCGCTGTGCGGTTACGCCGTCATCTACCTGGCCGCCCGCGACCTGGCGCCGGGCGGCTTTTCGGTTTTCGGGGTCTTCTGGGGTGCATTCGGATTGGTTACGGGCGCGGCCAACGGCCTGTTGCAGGAAACCACCCGGGAAGTGCGCTCTTGCTCCGTTGGTGGGCCCTATGTCAGCGACCTGGCCGCCTTGCCGGTGCCCGGCGAACCCCGCACCCACCCGATGCGCGTCGCCATGCTGGTCGGGGTGGCCGCGGCCGTCTTGATCGCGGGCAGCTCGCCCTTGTGGAGCGCACGGGTGTTCATCGACGCGCGGCTGCTGTCGGTAGCTCTGCTCAGCGTCGGGCTGGCCGGGTTCTGTGTGCACGCCACCTTGCTGGGCATGCTGGCCGGCACCAACCAGTGGAGCCGTTACGGCGCGCTGATGGTGACCGACGCCATCATCCGCGTGACGGTGGCCGCGGCAACCGTGGCGCTCGGATGGCATCTGGTCGGTTTCTTGTGGGCCACGGTGGCCGGCGCGGTCGCCTGGCTGATCCTGCTGATCGCCTCGCCGGCGACCAGGCACACCGCCCGCCTGCTGACCCCCGGCGGCACCGCGACATTTCTACGGGGCGCGGCGCATTCGATCACCGCGGCCGGTGCCAGCGCCATCCTGGTGATGGGATTTCCGGTGCTGCTGAAGCTGACCAGCGCGGAGCTCGGCGCCCAGGGCGGGGTGATCATCCTGGCCGTCACACTGACCCGCGCGCCGCTGCTGGTGCCGCTGACGGCCATGCAGGGCAACCTGATTGCCCATTTCGTCGACGAGCGCAGCGACCGGATTCGTGCCCTGCTCGCCCCCGCGGCGATCGTCGGAGCGATCGGTGCGGTCGGGGTGCTGGCGGCGGCCGCGGTGGGCCCGTGGCTGCTGCGGGTCGCCTTCGGGCCGCAGTACCACGCCAGCAGCGCGCTGCTGGCGTGGCTGACCGCGGCCGCGGTGGCGATCGCCATGCTGACATTGACGGGTGCGGCGGCAGTGGCGGCCGCCCTGCACCGGGCCTACTCGCTGGGTTGGGTGAGCGCCACGGTCGCGTCGGGATTGCTACTGTTGCTGCCGCTGTCGCTGCAGACTCGAACCGTGATCGGGCTGCTGTGCGGCCCGGTGGTGGGAATCGGCGTTCATCTGCTGGCTCTGTCGCGCGTCGCGCGCTCTACCGGCTGATTTGGCCTGCACCAGCGTGTACCTTGTGGGCTTAAATGGGTACTGAAACAGATGCCGTCTGGGTGGTCATTCCCGCCTACAACGAAGCAGCTGTCATCGGCGAGGTGGTCGCCGATGTGCGTTCGGTGTTCGACCATGTCGTGTGCGTCGACGACGGCAGCGCCGACGAAACGGGTGAGATCGCCCTGCGCGCCGGCGCTCACCTGGTGCGGCATCCGATCAACCTCGGGCAGGGAGCCGCCATTCAGACGGGTGTCGAATACGCCCGCAAGCAGCCGGGCGCCCAGATTTTCGCCACTTTCGACGCCGACGGCCAGCACCGCGTCAAAGACCTCGCGACGATGGTCGACCGGTTGCGTGCCGGCGACGTCGACGTCGTCATCGGCACCCGGTTCGGCGCGCAGCACGGCGCCCGGCCGCCGTTCGTGAAACGGATCGTGCTGCAGACCGCCGCGCGGCTGAGCCGACGCGGCCGCCGACTTGGCCTGACCGACACCAACAATGGGCTTCGAGTATTCAACAAGAAGGTCGCCGACGGCTTGGACATCACGATGAGCGGCATGAGCCACGCCAACGAAATCATCATGCTGATCGACGAAAACCATTGGCGCGTGGCCGAAGAACCTATCGAGGTGCTCTACACCGCGTACTCGATGTCGAAGGGGCAGCCCCTGCTCAACGGCGTCAACATCATTTTCGACGGGTTCCTGCGCGGCAGGCTTCCGAGATGAAAAGGGTTGCAAAATGAACTGGATTCAGGTGCTGCTGATCGGATCGATTGTCGCACTGTTGGTCTATCTGCTGCGCTCGCGCCGCAACGCGCGCTCCCGGGCGTGGGTCAAGGTGGGCTACGTGGTGTTCGTGCTGGCCGGCATCTACGCCGTGCTGCGGCCCGATGACACGACGGTGGTGGCGCAATGGTTCGGCGTGCGCCGCGGCACCGACCTGATGCTCTACGCGCTGATCATGGCGTTCTGCTTCACCACACTCAGCACCTACATGCGGTTCAAGGACCTGGAGCTGCGCTACGCGCGGCTTGCCCGCGCGGTGGCGATGGAGTCCGCGCAGGCGCCCGAAGCGAGCTAGCGGCCGTTAACCGGCCTGAGTCCGCCGGAAGAATTCCACCGTGCGGGCCACCCCGTCGGACAGGTCGACCTTCGGTTTCCAGCCCAAAACCTCTGCAGCCGAACCGATGTCGAGGCAGGATCGCTTGAGGTCGCCAAGTCGCGGTGGCGCGAACTCCGGATCGTCGGGCCCCCCGACGGCGGCCGCCACCGCCGAATGCAGTTGCCGGTCCGACGTTTCGACGCCGGTGCCGACGTTGAAACGCTGCCCGCCGCCGGCGTCCCCGGATGCCTTGACGAAGGCGTCCACGACGTCGTCGACGAAAACGTAATCGCGAGTGTTGCTGCCGTCTCCGAAAACCTTGGTCGGTTTACCCGAGAGCAGCGCCTGGGCGAAGATCGCCACCACGCCGGCCTCTCCGTGCGGATCTTGGCGGGGGCCATAGACATTCGCCGGCGCGATGTGCGAGCAATCCAGGCCGTACAGGTGGCGGAAGGTGTTCAGATAGATCTCGCCCGCCACCTTGCCCGCGGCGTACGGCGAGGCTGGATCGGTCGGCACGGTCTCGGGAGTGGGGTAGCGCGGTGGGGTGCCGTAGATGGATCCGCCCGAGGAGGTGTGCACGACCTTGCGGACCTGCGCGCGCCGCGCGGCCTCAGCCAGGCGCACCGTGCCGATCACGTTGACCGACGCGTCGAATTGCGGGTCGGCCACCGAGTGCCGCACGTCGATCTGAGCTGCCAGATGAAACACCACTTCCGGGCGATGTTCGCCGAGGATGCCCTCCAGGTCGGCGGTCACGATGTCCGCCTCGACGAAGGCGTATGCCGGATGGTCGGCCAGATGCTCGAGGTTGGTCGCGCGGCCCGAGGCGAAGTTGTCCAGGCCCACCACCGCGTGACCGTCGGCCAACAGACGGTCGACTAGCGTCGAGCCGATGAATCCGGCCGCCCCGGTAACCAGTGCACGCACCGGCCCACCATACATAGCGGTGTTGGCCGTCGCGCTCGTCGCGGTGCAGCTGGCGGTGCGCGCGGTGCTGGCGTTCGGTGGCTACTTCTATTGGGACGACCTGATCCTCATCGGCAAGGCCGGTACCCACAACCTGCTCGCGCCGTCGTACCTGTTCGATGACCATGATGGGCATCTCATGCCGGGGGCATTTCTGGTCGCGGGCACCATCATCCGGCTGGCGCCGCTGAACTGGACCTGGCCGGCGGTCAGCCTGGTGGTGCTGCAACTGCTGGCGTCGCTGGCGTTGTTGCGTGCGCTGTACGTCATCGCGGGGTGGCGCCCCGTGCTGCTGATCCCGTTCACGTTCGCGTTGTTCACGCCGTTGGCCGTGCCGGGATTCGCATGGTGGGCGGCGGCGCTGAATTCGCTACCGATGCTCGCCGCGCTGGCCTGGGTGTGCGGCGACGCCATCCTGCTGGTGCGCACAGGCAAACAGCGCTACGCCGTCACCGGGGTGCTGGTGTACTTCGGCGGGTTGCTGTTCTTCGAGAAGGCCGCGGTGATCCCGTTCGTCGCGTTCGCGGTCGTCGCGCTGCTGTGCCGGGTGACCGGCGATCCAAGCCCGGGGTCGGCGCTGCGGGCGGCGTGGCGGGCCGGCCGGCGATTGTGGATCGGTGCCCTTGCCCTCACCGCGGCCTGGATCGCGCTGTATCTGGCCGTGGTCGATCAGCAGCGGTGGAGTTCCGACCTGTCGATGACGTGGCAGCTGCTGATGCGCTCGATCACGCACGGCATCGTGCCGGGGCTGGCCGGCGGGCCGTGGCACTGGGATCGGTGGGCGCCGGCTTCGCCGTGGGCCACGCCCCCGCTGTCGGTGATGGCGCTGGGCTGGCTGGTGCTTGCCGGAACCCTGGGGGTATCGCTGGTTCGCAAGGCACGCATCGGGCCGGTGTGGCTGATCGCCGTCGGCTACGCCGTGGCCTGCCAGGTGCCCATCTACCTGATGCGGTCGTCGAAGCAGACCGCACTGGAACTCGCGCAGACGCTGCGCTACCTGCCGGATCTGGTCGTGGTGCTGGCACTGCTGGCCGCCGTGGCATCGAGGGCCCCCAACCGGCAGGGCGGACCGCGCTGGCTCGACGCGTCGCCGAAACGCACTGCGGCGGCCGCGGGGTTGACGATGCTGTTCGCGGCCAGCAGCCTGTACTCGACATCGACGTTCCTGACCAGCTGGCGTGACAACCCCGCCAAGCCCTACCTGCAGAACGCCCGGGCTTCTCTGGCCGCCGCGCATGCGTCCTCGGACGCGCCGCTGCTTGATCAGGAGGTCGACCCGTTCGTGCTGCAGCGGGTGGCCGCGCCGGAGAATCTGGCCAGCCACCTGTTTGCCCTGCTGCAAAATAGGCCCGAATTCGCGCCTGCGACAACACAATTGCGCATGATCGACAGCTCGGGTCGGCTGATCAAGGCACGGGTCAGCTGGGTTCGGACCATCGCGCCCGGGCCGATGCCGCGGTGCGGCTACTTCGCCCAACCGGACAAGCCGGCCCGGCTGGTGCTCGACGGTCCGCTGCTGCCCGCCGACTGGACCGTCGAACTGAACTACCTGGCCAACAGCGACGGCTCGATGACGTTGTCGATGACGCAAGGTCCCGAGGTCAAAGTGCCGGTGCGTCCCGGACTCAATCGGGTCTTCGCCCGGCTCCCGGGCGCCGGCGATGCGATCACCGTGCGCGCCAACACCGCCGCCCTGGCGTTGTGCATCGCGTCGGGACCGGTGGGGTTCGTCGCGCCCGCTTGAAACTGTGGAGCCGCCTGGGGTGTCTGAGTTCACGACATAGGTGACAGATGAGTCGGGTCA